>NZ_JACIFE010000001.1 GCF_014197255.1 Bartonella fuyuanensis
GTGCAACGAACGCTTTTCATAACAGTATCATTGCGTTGATGTGTAAAGATAATTTATTGTTTTTCATGAGAAGTCCGAAGATCTTAAAATTTTCTCATGGCATCCTCTCATAATGAATCAAACAAAATCACTCTTGCTTGCACGTTATAAACAAAGCTGCCATATGGATAAAAACCACACAAGAAAAGCATAAAACACCTCTCTCACTCCTTTAACAACCAAGAACCATCACACGCTTAAGCGTTAGAAAAAACAATGATCATACTGACTTATTCAATCCTAACCTTACGCGAATCCTTGTCATCACCATCTTAAGCTTTAGAATCATTCCCCCAAAAGGATAGGACTTCAAACAATCCCGCACAACCTGTAAAATAGAGCATATCACCTCAAAGCAACGCACTAATAGAATATTGACACGCAGGTCTTACCATCATCACTTCCGGTGCAACAAGCGACTCAATATTGGAAGCCGACTTGTAGATCGGATACAAAACAGTATAGCGCGCAAAAACTTATGTATTTTTCTTATCTTTCTTGTTAGCACAGCATTTGCATCGATAGCAATTCACACACACCCTGTTTATAGTCATTCATATCTATTACAATTCAAAAGCCTGCTTTTTCCTGCTCTTTTGTCCATTGTCCTAAAGCAGCAAGATGGTTCATCCGAGCACGATGACTAAACGCTTTCTGTGCAACAGCAATATTTTCATCTTTTCCAGCCCATGCTTTTAAGGCAGCCGCTTGCAATGCGCGTCCATAGGAAAAGGTCAATTTCCAAGGCAATGCGCCTAAAGAATTCATAGCAGATAAATGCGCTGTTGCTTCTTCATCAGACTGCCCTCCAGAAAGAAAAGCAATTCCTGGAACAGCAGCAGGAACAGTCTGTTTAAGCACCTGAATAGTCTTTTCAGCAACTTCTTCAACACCAGCCTTGCGCGCATCCTTTCCATCAATCACCATATTGGGCTTTAAAATCATCCCTTCCAAAAGCACACGCGCTTCAAACAATTCCTTAAAGACAGCCTGTAAAACAGCACGTGTCACCTCAAAACAACGCGCAATAGAATGTTGACATGATAGCCCATCCATCAACACTTCTGGTTCAACAATTGGCACAATATTGAACGCCTGACACAAAGCAGCGTAGCGTGCAAGAGCTTGTGCATTTTGATTAATTGCTCCTCTTGTTGGCAAAGTATCTGCATCAATAGCAATCACCGCACGCCATTTAGCAAAACGTGCCCCCAAAGCATAATAATCCTTTAACCGTTCACGAAGACCATCCAACCCTTCAGTAATTGTCTCGTGGGGGAAAGCAGCCAATGGTTTAGCCCCTGTATCAACTTTAATTCCTGGCAACACCCCTGCATCACGAATAAGATCCGTCAACATTTTCCCAGTTGATGCTTTTTGTCGAATGGTTTCATCAAATAAAATAACTCCAGAGATAGCGCTTTCCATAGCATCTTTTGCACTAAAAAGCATTTCACGATAAGCACGACGTTTATCTTCATCAGATTCAATACCAATGCTTTCAAAACGCTTTCCAATAGTCGCTGTACTTTCATCTGCTGCTAAAATGCCTTTACCTGTCTGCACTAAAGCAAGTGTAATATCTTCAAGACGTTCATTCATAAAAAATTCCTCTTTACTTTATTTTTAAATTTCTCAAAAGTGCATAACACGCTCAACACGCCCTTCATAAGGGGATATACAAGTTTTTCTTTAAATCTTCTCTTTAAATAAACTTTTAAGCTTGCATAAGAGCAAGAATGCCAGGCAAAGCCTTTCCTTCCATCCATTCTAAAAAAGCTCCTCCAGCCGTCGAGAGATAAGTGAAATCATTTGCAACGCCAACATGATTAAGAGCAAAAATCGTATCGCCTCCTCCAGCTATTGAAACTAACTGCCTTTTTTGACTACGTCCTGCTGCATGACGGGCCACAGCAATTGTTCCTTTATCAAAAGGCAACATCTCGAAAACACCAAGGGGTCCATTCCATACGAGAGTAGCAGCTTCATCAATCGCAGCATTGATAGAAGCAACAGACCGTGCACCAATATCCATAATCATACCTTCTTGCGGAATATCCCCGATATCATAGAGACGATGCGGTGCATTTTTTTCAAAGCGAAATCCAACGATCGCATCCACCGGGAGCAGAAGTCTACATTGGCACTGCTGTGCTTTTTCAATAATCTTTTTTACTGTTTCCATCAATGCATGCTCATACAGTGACTTTCCAACACAGACACCTTGCGCTGCTAAAAAAGTGTTGGCCATGCCCCCCCCAATGACCAAATGATCGACTTTTTCAACCAAATGATTGAGCACAAAAAGCTTACTAGAAACCTTTGCACCTCCCACAATTGCAATCACAGGACGTGTTGGGTTACCAAGTCCTTTTTCTAATGCCTGCAACTCACACTGCAAAGCACGCCCCACATAGGAAGGCAACAAACGTGTTATTCCCTCTACTGAAGCATGGGTACGATGAGAAACTGAAAAAGCATCATTAACATAGAGATCACCATGATGAGCTAAAGCCTCAGCAAAAGAACAATCATTTTTTTCTTCACCTGAATGAAAACGAACATTTTCAAGCAGTAAAACACCACCATCTTGCAATGCTTCAACGGCTATCTGTGCTTCTGCACCGATACAATCGGCCGCAAACGCCACCGGCAAATCGATAATTTTTTCCAACACTTCCACAACGGGGCGTAGTGAAAATTCTGGTTCCACTTTTCCTTTAGGGCGACCACAGTGAGAAAGAAGAACAAGCTTAGCACGCCGTTTTTGCAATTCAACAAGTGTTTCTTTATGACGCTTAAGACGGGTCTCATCACATATCCTGCCTTGTGCCATTGGCACGTTAAAATCAACCCTTACAAGAACACGCTTCCCAGCGACATCAACATCATCAAGTGTCTGAAAATCCATCACTGTTTCTCTTTATTTTCCATTGCTTTGAACAAACACGTTTTTGCCTAACTTTATTCTCTCTTATTATTTCTCTGCTTTTCCATAAGAAGGATCTATTTTTTTCGTTTTTTTCAAACTTTATCTCGTTTAAATCTCACTCTTTTAAATAAATTTTTCTTTTCCTCGTATTTTTAAACCATGTCTATAATGAAAACACACAGCACCATCTATTTCTCAACAGCATCTTTTTTCCACCATATGAAACAATTGCTTTTATCGACTTTTTTAAAGAACGCGCCTTAATTTTTACAAACGCGAAACTTTTTCTTATAAGAAAAGGACCCGAAGGTCCTTTTTTCTATACTGTCTGAGCAAAAGCCACAGCCGTATCACACATACGGTTAGAAAAGCCCCATTCATTATCATACCAAACCAGAACACGACAAAGCGTCCCATCAATCACCTTGGTTTGATCATTGTGGAAAATAGCGGAATGAGGATTATGATTAAAATCACAACTCACAAGTTTTTCTTCTGTCGTCTCTAAAATTCCCTTCAAAGAACCTCGTGCAGCAATCGCAATAGCTGTATTAATTTCTTCAATTGTTGTGGAACGCTTCGCGGTAAATGTAAAATCAACGACAGAAACATTAGGAGTTGGAACACGAATTGACACACCATCGAGTAACCCCTTTAATTCTGGCAAAACCAATCCCACAGCTTTTGCTGCTCCTGTTGATGTAGGGATCATAGAAAGAGCTGCCGCCCGTGCACGATAAAGGTCACGATGCATTGTATCCAACACAGGCTGATCACCGGTGTAAGAATGGATTGTTGTCATAAAGCCCTTTTCAATACCCACGGTGTTATGTAAAACTTGTGCAACAAGCGCCAAACAATTGGTTGTACAAGAAGCGTTTGAAACAACGCGATGCTCTTTTCTCAAAGATTGATGATTAACCCCGTATACAACCGTAAGATCTGCCCCTTTAGAAGGTGCAGAAACAAGCACACGCTTTGCCCCCGCATCCAAATGAGCACTTGCTTTATCACGGGCTGTAAAAACGCCCGTACACTCCAAAGCAATATCGATTTCCAAATCTTTCCAAGGCAATTGTGCAGGATCACGCTCTCCATACACCTTTATTAAACTACCTTCCACATCAATGCCATCCCCCACTACCTTAACAGTCCCAGGGAAACGCCCATGAACTGAATCATAGCATAACAAATGAGCATTTGTTTCAACTGATCCCAAATCATTAATTGCAATCACTTCAATATCTTTTCGTCCACTTTCTACAATAGCACGCAAAATATTGCGACCAATACGACCAAACCCATTAATTGCAACACGAACTGTCATTTCAGCTGTTTCCTCGTTAGTTTCTTAAAGCATACCATTTGGTACACAATAAATGGGCATTTCACCCATCCTAAATTGTTAACTTTCATAACGTCAATATTTTAATCAATCAATCACTTATCCACAATAATGCACAAGACCATCCACAGCACTCCATAGAATATACATCTTGCAATCAAACCCACTCACGACAATCTAAGCTGTCATTTTATACTTTTCTCTTTGATCTTTCCAAGCTCTTTTTCAGCGGTAGCAACGACATTTTCGCAGGTAATACCGAAATGCGCATAAAGATCATCACCCGTTCCACTTACGCCAAAGCTATCCATACCAATAAAGATCCCATTCCAGCCAATAAAACGATCCCATCCTTGTCGAACGGCAGCTTCAATAGCAATCTTAATCGGTGCCGCTCCAATAAGAGCCCGCTGATAAGAATAAGATTGCTGAAAAAAGAGCTCAAAACAAGGCACTGAGACCACACGCGTTGGGATACCTTTTTCTTCTAAAACGGCATGTGCTTGTACTGCAATTTGCAATTCAGAACCGGAAGCAAACAAAGTCACTTTTGGCTCATCACTTGCCGTTAATAATTCATAAGCACCAAGCATACAGAGATTTTCTTCTTCATACTCTTGACGCAAAAGTGGGAGATTTTGTCGGCTTAAAGCCAAGGTAGAAGGTGTTTTCCGTGCTTTCAAAGCCAATTGCCAACACTCGACTGTCTCCATAGAATCAGCAGGACGAAATACGAAATGATTAGGCATTGCGCGCAAAGAAGCCAAATGCTCCACAGGTTGATGGGTAGGTCCATCCTCCCCAAGCCCAATAGAATCATGGGTCATAACATAAATCACCCGCAACCCCATGAGCGAAGACAAACGCATAGCAGACCGCATGTAATCAGAAAAGCATAAGAATGTTCCCCCATAAGGGATAAATCCCCCATGGAGAGCAAGCCCATTCATTATAGCGCCCATTGCATGTTCCCGAATACCATAATGAAGATAGCGCCCTGAAAAATCATTTGCCGAGATGCTTTTCATTTGGCTGCTTTTTGTATTATTGGATCCTGTTAAATCAGCAGAACCACCAATGGTCTCCAGAACGACTTCATTGATCACTTCAAGAGCCATTTCCGAAGCTTTCCGCGTAGCCACAACAGAACGCTTTTCAACGAGTTTTTGTTTATAAGCATCGACCGCGCTATCAAATCCACCTACAAGATCACCACGCATAAATCTTTCAAACTCCACCCGTTCCGATACAGGAAGAGCATCTAATTCTGCTTCCCACTTTTGCCGTTTTTTAGCGGCATTAAGCCCCGCCAAACGCCAATTATCAAGAATATCGGCTGGAATAACGAAAGGCTCCGCCTCCCAACCTAAAGCGATCCGAGTCTCAGCAATTTCCCGCGCACCTAAAGGAGCTCCATGAACTTTATTGGTTCCAGCTTTATTAGGTGCTCCAAAACCAATTGTTGTTTTACAGGCAATCAAAGTTGGTTTATCACTATGGCGTGCTGTTTCAATAGCGCATGCAATGGCGGCTTGATCGTGTCCATCAACTTTGAGCGTATTCCAACCTGATGCTTTAAAGCGAGCTATCTGATCTGTACTATCAGCAAGAGAAATTTCTCCATCGATAGAAATATTATTATCATCCCACAACACGATAAGCTTATGAAGCTTTAAATGCCCAGCCAAGGAAAGCGCTTCTTGAGAAATCCCTTCCATAAGGCATCCATCGCCCACCAATGCATAAGTGTAATGGTTGATGAGATCACCAAAACGGGCATTTTGCAATCGTTCCCCAAGCGCCATCCCCACAGCATTAGCCAACCCTTGTCCGAGGGGACCCGTGGTTGTTTCCACTCCTGCCACATGTCCATATTCTGGATGTCCAGCAAGCTTTGCCCCTAATTGGCGAAAATTTTTGAGATCTTCAATACCAATATCTTCATAACCAGAAAGGTAAAGCAGAGCATAGAGCAACATAGATCCATGTCCTGCCGATAATACAAAACGATCACGGTTAGGCCAATGAGGTTTTTGGGGATCATGAGCAAGGAATTTCGTATAAAGAACCGTGGCAATATCAGCTGCCCCCATTGGCAACCCGGGATGACCAGAATTCGCTTTTTCAATCGCATCAATAGCAAGAAAACGAATAGCATTAGCCATCTGATTTTGTTGTTGGTTGTTTTTCATAAATGATAGACCATTTCGTTAAATACGTTATTCTGTTGTTTCCGTATTCTCTTAAAATTCTTGAGCAATATTATTTTAAACCATTAGCATGAGACTTCTTGTCACCATTTCAATAACATTGCCCTCACGCACCTTTTCTCATGTCATTTATGCCAATACTTTCAAAAAATCCAGCTTTTAATTCATATAGATTCCCTGCTTTGCTTGCTAAAATATCCTACATATTTAAAAATAAAGCGCACACGATATAAACATACAAGTGATTCGTTTTTGCATAACACATTGATAAAGGCTACGATTACCCGAAGGATAAAAGCAATGAACCAAGAGCCTACGGTTCTGCAAGATGCGCTAGAGCACCTCGAAAAAGCACTTAGAACCTTAGAGATAACCATAATAAACCGCAATGCCGTTATTGATAAAAATAATGAATGGGAAGAAGAAATTCAACGAATGAATGCTGACCGCAGTCATCTTGCCCAAGCACTCGATAAAGCTGAAGCCCAAATTGAACGCTTAGAATCCGTAAATAAAGAAGTTTCCAAACGTCTTATTAAAGCAATGGAAACAATTCGTGTCGTCATTGATAGATAAAGGTTTGAATGTATGGAAACTGTTTCCGTCACCATTGATGGTAAAAATTATCGCATGGCTTGTGATAAAGGACAAGAACGTCATCTTATTGCACTTGCGGCTCAATTAGATCAATATATTACACATTTAAAGAAAAATTTCGGTGAAATTGGGGATCATCGTTTATCGGTTATGGCCGGCATAATGATTATCGATGAAATGGAAGAGATAAAACGAGAAAATAAAAAATTACAAGAAGACTACGATGCTCTTTTACGACTCCACAATGAAAAAGACCGCACCATGGGAAAAATTATGCGTGAAACTACACAACGCATTGAAAATCTCACCAATCAATTGCTCAAAGATGATCAAAACGGCACCAACATTCAAGAACAAGAACAGGAAGACTTTTAAAGACCCATTAGCTTGTAACAAACCAGGGATTTGACTTCCCTCCCCCACTTTACAGAATAAAAATCCTAAAACCCATATCAGTCTGTAAACAATTCAGTTTCTTTTATCGAGAAGATTCCACTGACTCATCACTCATGAAGATTACTTTTAAAACTTAAGTCCCAACAAGAAAACTCTCCCTTGCATCCTTCACCTATGGATAAACACTTCATATATCAAGAAGGTAACCTTATATCACCACGCTCAAATGAGGTATTATCTTTCCAAGGCAACAAAATAATAAGCCCACTATCATTATTAAAGAAAATCATAATAAATTATAACAGCAACAAACAAGCAAATCATCCTCCAAGAATAACGAGCTATATTCATATTTTTCCTAAACTATAGCCACATAAAAAGTTCTTTTCTTTAGATATAATCAGACAAATTCAATCTAGATTTAATATATTTAAAAAATAACCTTCTTCTATTATCCTCTAAAGATTCGCTACAATACCAATTAGCCACCGAACCGTTTTTTCAACTTTTTGTATCTACTTGAAAAATCAACCACTGTGTCACAGTCAGTATAGCTTATATTAAGATGAAAGACGCCTTCTTCTGCCCTAAAAACTTCTCAATCGTTGAAATAGAAAAAGAAGAAAGACCAAGAGTTGCAATAATTTTTACTTTACGTGCATGTTTCAGGGTGGAGAATTTCCTGAAAGAGAAGGTGAAACTGAACTGTTGAACAAAGATTCATCTGTTAACTGGATCATCCAACTGGTTTGATTTCCAGTGTCGATTTCTTTAAATTCAGCCTTTTGATATCCTCTAGGAAAACAATCATGAACTCCTTGAATGGTAAATTGGCTATCTTGTACACACATAGTTACAGAGCCTGCCCAATTTCCTTTTTTTTGTGCCCCTTCCGCATAAAAATAATAAAAACGTGAAGCAAGAGGTCCCTCGATTAAGGTTTTACATTCTGTGACAGGAACCACCCACCAGCCTTCACTCACCCACCCTGAAAAGGTACGATATCCCAACGCGACCCCAACAGTTTGTTGGGTTGTATTACAAACTCTAAAATCGGCTTTTGCAAAAACAATAAGAGGGAATAAGAGCAAAATGCTCAAGAGAAAAACCTTTAATCCTCTCTGAAATATCCAATTTTGTTTTTTCAAAAACACAAAACTTCCTTTATAAGGTCAATTCTCAAAACAGATGATACATTTCTTTTTGCAAAAGCCTTTCAAGTTTAAAAATATATTTTTATATTTTTCTTTTTATAGCCCTTTTATCAATGCATATAGCTTAAAAATTTTACAAAATATTTAAAGTCAATTTATAAAAAACTGTGTAGCTTGATTTATTTTTAGTTTTTCAAGCTTTTTCAACACAAGTTTGTCATGAAAAATAACTTAAAATATATAACCTGGAGAAAACTATAATGAACGATACAGTAACCGATCAAACACACGCTATATCCGTAAATCAATTACGCTCTTTTATTGAACGTATTGAACGGCTAGAAGAAGAGAAAAAAACCATTTCTGATGATATTAAAGACGTTTACACTGAACTCAAAGGCTCTGGTTTTGATAGTAAAGCTGTTCGAAGCATTATACGATTACGTAAAAAAGAAGAGCATGAACGAATGGAAGAAGAAGCAATCATTGAGCTTTATAAAAATGCGCTTGGTATGAATTAGCACCATTAATAACATTGGAAATTTCCTTAAGAAACAATAATGAAAATGCAAAAGTTTCTACCAATAATAAGCGACTTGTGTAACGAGTGATGAGATGCTCAGTCACAAAATATTGCAACAGCCCTCATATTGGAAAGAATTTCTGCAACGCATTTTTATTCTTGTTATCCAATCAGTTTCATCTACCTGAACCATCAGCTTGTAAACACCAGCCTTATTTATGTGTGCAAACGAAGCTGTTTTGGTTGCTACAACTTATAAGATAAGATTTAAAATGAGAAAAACTTACAATACTCTCTGAAGCGGAATATAAACAATCTTTATAAATCAAGATGTTAAATTATTTGCGTATAGATTACTGAAAAGAGCATAAGATCGCTTGCACCCAAAATCATTCTGATAGCTCAATCAGTTTTAAAAACATAAAGTGAGACGGATAATGAAAGCACCAGATAAGTTTGAAATAATATATCTAAATCACATAGCAAAAGAATCCTGCAGCTGAAATCGTAAAAAAGCTCCCTTTAAAATAGGATGAAAAACTTCTTACGAAACGGTTACATCACTGCAAATAAATTAAAAATATAAAAAACAAAGAAATAGAATGATGATGAAATGAAAATAACACTATTATTTGAAAGAAAAATACAAGATTGTTAAAGGATAAATAATCTGCAATGGCGAATCAAATCGCCAAGACATTGCGTTTTCCCATTTGCGTACATTATTCTTGGCTTATTCTCCACTCCAAGGCAGAGATCCCCCCCAAGATCAATTTGCAAACAATTCAACTTCTTTTCTAGCATGTTTTTCTTGGCTTCCCACTTCTTACGGTTCATTTCACAAAGCTCCCCAAGTAAGCCCTACCTTGAATAGAGCTCTTTATTCTTGAGAATGCTTTGCTTATTTCTTGCTGTTGTAATTTACATGATTTTTTTTGCAATGATGTTGGGCTTTTTGTCTTATTGCGCTGTCAAAAGATAGCTCATTCAAAATGTGGGAATATCAAGGCTGCCACCTTGAATCTTCAGCAAAAACTCTAGGACCACTTAAATAAATCTGATATGTCTTATACCATCCTATAAATGACAACATTTTGCAACTCAATGGAATAAATGAGACATTTTAAAATCTATAAACAGAAATAAAAACATCATTCATACCTAGAGAAAAACAAATGCATTAAAATAATCAAATCAATGCTAAACAAAAGTCTTGCTGCTTTGCCGACCATTGTCCCCATAAGCACATAAGTTTTTTATGAAAAAATATCTCTTAAGGTATCTCAGCCCATTTCACAGCATCAACTACGAGCAATATAGCGATAAATCTATTGAGCCACACGATCTTTACACTTATGAAGAAGCAAACCTGCACCCATCCCACACTTTACCAACTCTCAATGTTGCGATAAACTCTCAGGACTTGAGACAGTTCATTATAGGCGCTTTTACTCTTTTTTTGTATAGTTTCATGCTTCCTCAGTGATTTCATTTGTAATATACAAGCGAAACAGGGTTTTGATTGATTCAACACAAAAAAATTTGAAATGAGAAAATTTTACAGTATTCAGAGTTCGAACTCAATACAAACAATGATAAATTATCATTATAAATCAATTTACTATTATAAATAGGAGAGATTTTACCATGCACAAAGTGCAATCAAGAATCACGGTACATGATCAATAATGCTATCTGGTTTTTTGCAATATTTTTCTTTCCTCTTCAAATGATCATTTTTGATGAAATGGCTAACTCCCTATTTTCTGAAAGTAATCTCATCCAAACGAAATAAAAGAATTCTCTGATCCTTCTATTGCAAACAGAAAAACCATTTCAAACGTTAAAAAACAACTCTAAAAGAAAAAGCCGATACCAAATGAAAAAGAAGAGTTAAACTTGTAACAAAAAAGTGAAGTACCTCTATTGATATTAAAAACATTGTAAAACATATCTTTGCTTTTCTTGTTCTTCAAACTTAGATTTTTTTGTATGCTTCTTGAATAATAAAGAGAATCATCGCAGCATAAAGTGTTATCAAATCTTCAAAAATCTACAAAACATGCCTCATCCACACATTTCAGTTATAGGACACAAGAAAACAATACGAAGCAAATTGTCTTCGTGAGCAATTTTATGCACTAAAAATTTTTCCTAAATAAAGTGCTTCTTTGCAAAAAGAAAAAAACATTTGAAAAATTTCAATGAAAAAAATATGTCAACTCGTAACAAGCAGACACCATCACACACATTCCCTTTGGTATTAGAAAATATTCATAAAAACATATTTTCTTATCTTCCCCTTATACTCTAAACACGCCAATCCCATTTGTGACAGAAAAAATAATCCAAATTGGTTCCAAAATGAGAAGCGTTATGATAAAAGAGTCCTACTGTATTGGACTTTATAATTTAAATTTTCAAATAAAAATTTATCACGAGAAATCAAAGTTTTATTATAATATTTCTAAGAGGAGAAAACTATTGCCATTAAAATAAAGCGAACAATTTCTTCCTTGATCAGTTAAAAAAATGTAACTGTGTTGCTTTCTTCTTATTTGTGGAATGCGATTCATTTGCCACCTTGGAAACCATAAGATTTGATGATTACCGCACCTCAAAGGACACTGCTTCATGAAACATGAAAGATCATGAACACCTCATGGATAAATTCACACACCTTTCCCTAAATGATGGTCCTTTACAGCACAACAAACTGTAAATCTCACGAATCCGCAAGGATTTCTTTTTCACGTTCTTCATTTAAAAATTTCAGCCGATTTTCCTTTTGTATGCAAATATTTTTCTTTTTTTCCAATGCTGTTGATAAACGCTCAAAACGTTCTCCATCACGGCAATCAAGAGCTGGATCAGAGTCTATTTGTTCTATTTTTTATTTCACAAAATAGTAATTTCTTCGGGAAAATTTTCCAATGTTTCAAACCGCTTATAAGACAATTTGCCTTGTATTTTTTTCTCTCGCTCTATCAAATGACCATTTGTTGATAAAAGATATTTTCCATATTTTCCCGCATGAGAATTTGATAAAATTTCCTGATACAATAATTTTCTCTTTGTCAAGAATTGTGCAAAAAACAAACGTGAAAAGTAAAATTTACTTCAAACACCCGTTGACCAAAATCATAACTTTTAACTGCAAGCAAAAGCACGTTTCCTAAATCTGATTTTACAGATTTAATGTGCCCAAACACCATCCATAAAGTGATGCCATAAGACTTTTAAAAACGCCTTAAAACATTAACGTGAACCTGCTTCTATTTCTTCACGTAAAATTTCCAGTTCTAGCCATTCTTCTTCTTTTTGTGTGCAAATATTTTTCTTTTTTTCCAATGCTGTTGATAAACGCTCAAAACGTTCTCCATCACGGCAATAAAGAGCTGGATCAGAGAGTTCTTGTTCTATTTTTTTTATTTTATTTTGCAAAATAGCAATTTCTTCAGGCAATTTTTTCAATGCATAAACCTGCTTATAAGACAATTTGCCTTGTATTTTTTTCTCTCGCTCTATCAAATGACCATTTGTTGCTGCAGCCTGTTTTGAAAACTCTCCCGTATGAGATTTTAAAGATTCTTTACGCTGAACTAATTCTGTTTTTTTGCGTTGTAAGCGGAAAACATGCTGGTTTTGCGCCATCACATCGCTATAAGCTCCTGCATACAAAACCCAATGACCACCACCCTCAGGTACCAACATATGGGTTACAGTACGATCTAAAAAGTCTCTGTCATGGCTAACTAATAACACTGTTCCCGTAAAATCAGCAATAAATTCTTGCAACAAATCTAAAGTTTCCATATCCAGATCATTGGTCGGTTCATCAAGAATCAAAAAATTTGCAGGGCGAGAAAGAAGCCGCGCTAGCATGAGGCGTGCTCTTTCTCCCCCTGAAAATTCTTTAAGTGGTGTGCGGATTTGCTCAGGCAAAAATAAAAAGTCTTTTATGTAAGAAACCACATGCCGTTCTTGCCCATTGATCACAAGAGTATCTCCCCTTCCCCCTGTTAAATAATGCGCTAAAGTTTCTTCTTCATTTAAAATACGTTGCTGATCAAGCAATGCCATGGAGAGGTTATAACCATGCCTGACCGTTCCGCTATCAACGGCTATTTGCCCAATCAATGCAGCAAGGAGCGTTGTCTTTCCAATACCATTTGGACCTACTAAACCGATTCGATCACCACGCTGAATACGCAAAGAAAAATCTTTTACGATAACACGATCACCATAGGATTTTGAAATTTTCTTTGCTTCAAGCACTAACTGTCCAGAATCATGACTTTTTGCAGCAGTCAACAGTGCATTTCCAGGTTGCCCTCTATAGGTTCGATGATGCTGTCGTAGTTCTTTTAATTCCCTCAAGCGCCTTACATTACGCTTCCTCCGTGCAGTTACCCCATAACGCAACCATTGTTCTTCACGTGCAATCTGTCGTCCCAATTTATGCTGCTTGATAGCTTCTTCTTCAAGCGTTTTATCTCGCCAATTTTCAAATTCTGAAAAACGTTTTTCCAACCTTTTTGTTGTGCCACGATCAAGCCATACCGTTGAACACGTGACATTTTCTAAAAATCGCCGATCATGAGAAATCACAACAACTGCTGAACCCAAAGAAGATAAAACAGCTTCCAGCCATTCAATCGTTGGTAAATCAAGATGATTGGTTGGTTCATCTAAGAACAAAATATCAGGTTTTGCTGCAATGGCACGTAATAATGAAACGCGCCGTTTTTCGCCTCCAGAAAGCGTTTCTAATTTTTCATCTCCCGAAAACTCTAAATTTGTGCGAAGTGTATTGATCCATTGAAGATCAGCTGTATCGTCAAGCCCGGCTTTCATATAAGCACTAATATCTTCAAATCCTGAACAATCTGGATTTTGTGAGACATAACGAAATGTCATTCGTGGGTGGCGAAAAATTTCTCCACTATGGGGTTCTAATATGCCTGCGGCAATTTTTAACAGGGTTGATTTTCCACAACCATTACGGCCAACTAGCGCGATACGCGCACCTTGCTCAACTGATAAACAAGCTTGGTTGAGCAAAGGCGTTGTTCCAAAATTTAAGAAAATGCGGTCAAGCCGCAGTAATGGCACCGCCATTAACGAATGCGGTGAGGACAAGGTGCTTGATACATCACCCCTCTTGCATTACGATAAGTACACAATTCTTGTACCTGTTGTATTCTTTGTACACAAGGAGCTTGGTAAATAGATCCTCTACGGCCACGATACATACACAATTGTGATTCCTGTTTTTGTTGTCTTTTTTGATTTGCAGCTGCCCCCGTTACTGTTCCAGCAAAAGCCCCCAATGCTGCTCCGGTAAGCGCTGCTCCAGGAGTAGTTCCAGCAATAGCAGTTCCAGCCAAGGCACCAATTGCTGCACCTCCTATACCGTAACGTGCAACGCGCTCATCATTTGTAGTACAAGCTACCGAACTGAAACCAATGACTAAAACAACAGCCACTTTAAAAATTGATTTTAACATATCAAAACCTTTCCTTTTCAAGATCATACAACAATATATCGTTTCTGTCGGCACTTAATCACTCGAGCCCCCCCCTGCCTTATTTAAATATATCGGAAGAGCTTTTATGGAATAGGCACAGACGCTAATAATATAGCTTTTCCAGAACTTAAATAGCAAGAAAAGGTTCCACAAATATGGTTAGAAAGTGTCAAAGAAGAGCCAAATGGCACATTTTTATCACAGATTGGCCATTTTACCCCTGTCAAAGTTAAACCTTTTAAATCAGCAAAACCGATAAGACTAAACAAACATCCCTCAGGCAAATCATACGAACAAATTTTTGGCAAAACTGGCCAACCTTCTTCCAAACCAGATGTTAACAATACTGAAATTCCCCTTTCAGCCAACATCAATGCTTGCGTCATATGAGCAAGGCTATGATCACTTCTTTCACCTCCCAAAGCACCGCACAAAATAAGCTTTTTAGCGCCATTTTGCAGTGCTCTTTCACATGCTAAAGCACTATCTGTCATATCTTTATCAGAAGAAAAAACTTCACGCGGAACATGGCTATATTTACGAATTAAATTTTCATCAGATGAATCAAAGTCCCCTAACCACAACTCAGGCACCACATTAAGCGCTGCCGCATGACGCATACCACCATCAGCAGCGATCACCCGACTATTTTGAATTTGATTAAGCAAACGATCAGTGATACGAACATCTCCATTTAATAATAGTGTAAATGTTGTCATGCCATACTTTGCCTTTCACAAAATTTTCCTTATAGTGTATCTTTGTTATAAAGTAAGAGCTATTTTTATAAGCAATAACCGTGATACAATCAGGAGAATTCTTATCTCTAAAGTCTTATCTTGTCAAAAACACACGATAGAAAAGCACAAATGAAATTAGCCAAATTACACTGCTGAAACAAAGCGCACCATAATCTAATGGACTCCATTCTTCAACGAAATTTTCTTTTTCTCTCGCCCTTGTGTAGGGCAACTTTCATAAGTTTAGTGCTTCTTCTTTCTGCTTGTCATACGCCTTTTTCTCAAAATAAGAGGCTTTCTTCCACTTCTTCTAAAACAATCGAACTTTCTGACCCTAACAATATCTATGTTACATTAAGCGCTCTACAACACCCACGGATTTTGCAAATGTATGGCGGCGCCTATTATGATGCAAAACTTGAACGCCTTTTAGCAAAGATTATCCGTAAACTAACAATTGCATCCCACAAGACCCATCAAAGCTATTCTGTAACGATTTTAAACTCAGAAAGTGTCAATGCATTTGCGCTCCCTAATGGCTCGATCTACATCACTCGTGGTATGCTAGCATTAGCCAATAATTCTTCAGAAGTTGCAGCAATTTTAGCCCATGAGATAGCACATATCAGAGCCAATCATGGTATTTTACGCCTGCAAAAAGAAATCGAATTAAAGATGGCAAATCACATATCCGCCCGTCTTCCTTCTTCTATTGGCAAAAAACTTCACACCCCGATACAAAACAAGCAACAACTCGCACAATTTTCACGCAATCAAGAATTAGAAGCTGATTCTCTTGCACTCGAAATGCTCCAACAAGCAGGATATGATCCCTTTGCTTCACCGCATTTTCTTCAAACAATGGCAGCCTATAGCGCTTTTAGTCATATTTCCGGCACTCCAAATGCCTCTTTAGACTTTCTAGCATCTCACCCAACCACTCCGCAACGCATTCAACTTGCAATAGAAAAAGCACGCAAAATCAGTAAAGAAAATAGTAAAACTACCAATCATGATTCTTTTCTCAAAAGCATTGATGGCATGATTTTTGGAGGAAGCTTATCTGCAGGCTTTGTACGAGGCAACCAATTTATTCATCCACAATTACGCATAACTTTTTCTGTTCCGACCAATTTTACCATAGAACATTCAGGCCACACTGTTTGGGCCAGCGGACCAGATAAAATTGCGATCCGTTTTGATGCTATTCCATATTCTGCTGAGATATCTGCCAGTGACTATTTGAAAAGTGGATGGATTATCGGGCTAGATCAATCTTCTATCCGCCCCATCACAATTCAAGGATTTACGCATCAAGAATTTCAAAGCCCAAATTTACTTGGAGCGCATGCACATGCTACTAATGAGCAATGGAAATTTGATGTGGTTGTCATTCTGTTCAACAATCACATCTTTCGTTTTCTGACAGCTGCTCCCTATAATTTTCAAAATTTTTCAGAAATTGCTCAAAAAACGGTAGAAAGTTTTCATATTCTTTCACCTTCACAGTTAAAAAAACTGAAGCCCCTAAAAATCCGTGTTATCCGCGTTAAACCAGGAGAAAACGTTGCCAATCTTGCAAATAAAATGCAACATACACCAAACAAAGAAAAACTTTTTCGCATTCTCAATGGCCTCTCACCAACTCAAACTTTAAACGCAGGTACAGAGGTTAAAATCATCACAGAATAAATTTTCTTTCTCTACTACAAGCTTAATTCTTTTCTGTCTGTCTCAAATCCTTCTCTTTTAAAGCATATTAGAAAATGAAGTGAGACACTTAAAATCCACTTCATCACGCCTTCGTATGACTCTTCTTGATACACACTTCTTCAAACCGACATCACTCTCCCCCCTCAACTCTCTTGCTCTGCTCATCAACTATCGCTAAAAGTACCTACAGAAGACGTATGCTTCGACAAATCTGGCTAAACCTAAATCTAGCTTCAATCATGGTCTCATACGCCCCTCTTTATACATTCTTCCTTTTTCGCCCCATAAAGCCTTTCTCTATTTATATATCGTAAGCATCTTCTGAATGAACGGTAAGAAGAGCAGAGCGCAATTTCTGCAAAGCCCGTGCTTCAATTTGGCGTACGCGCTCTTTCGAAATTCCTAACTTTTCACCGAGAACTTCTAGAGTAGCCCCCTCTTCATTCAAGCGACGAAAGCGAATAATTTCCAATTCTCGTTCATTAAGAATTTGCAACGCATCATAAAGCCATTGTGTACGCCGTTGACCATCAATCACTTGCTCAATTAAAGCATCAGGAAGAGGACTATCATCCACCAACACATCCATCTTAGCAATGGGATTATCACTGTTCTCAGAAATAGAAACACTCAAGGAATTATCAGAACTGGAAAAACGAAAATCCATTGTTTCCACATCGCGCACGGAAACACCAAGTTTTTCAGCGATTGTACGAAAAATATCCTGTTTTGACAAAGCACTATCATCTTGAACCAATTTTGCTCGCAAACGCCGCAGATTAAAGAAAAGAGCTTTTTGCGAAGAACTAGTTCCCCCTCGAACAATTGACCAATTTCGCAAAATATAATCTTGAATCGAAGCACGTATCCACCATGTTGCATACGTTGAAAAACGCACTTCCCGATCAGGTTCAAAACGTGCAGCAGCTTCCAATAGCCCCACATACCCTTCTTGTACCAAATCCCCCAATGGCATTTTGAAACGTTTAAAGCGATTAGCAATAGCAATCACCAAACGCATATGAGCGGCTGCAATTTGATGCATGGCATCATCATCACGTTTGTCTTTCCACCGCAGAGCCAAATCATGCTCTTTTTGTCGTTCAAGATAAGGTGCTTGCATAGCAGAACGCATCATATTACGCCCTAAGCTTTTGTCTGCATCGCTATAATTTTTGCTGCTTTTATAAACAGCATTTGAAAGATTACCCATAATAACCCCTTGCGATTAAAATTATCAAAATTGATTTGGCAACGGCATCATTGTTTTTAAATAACGCAAAAGTTGCTTACTTATGCGTACACTACTTTAGCGTGTAATTTTATAATCGCAATTGTTTTTTTTATTGTTATGGTAAAACTTCTTGTCATAAGATACAATTTCACCTACAAAGCGCCTTTATAGTATGCCTTTTAGTCTATGAACTATTTGAAAAAATTCTTTTCATTTTTCATGATAAAACAGCAAAAAAATAAAATAATCAGGCAAAACAAAAGCTGTTTTTTAATGACTGATTCCGTTTCCTTTTAAATTGAAGAACTTATTCATGCTTTCAGCTTTACATTACAACTAATAAGTGTAATTTACAAGCATAAAGCATCTTAGCTGAATGAAACCTGAATAAAAAAATCACCTAATTTTTAAAGGTGCAAAAAGAAACATCAAAAAACGACAAGAGTGATTGAAGCAAACGCAACAAACGTGTTAAAGAAATAACATCATTATAAAATTGACGCAGAAAGCTTTTTACTAGTCTGGACTGAGAAAGAAAATAATCATGAATAGCAAGATTGTTCAACAGCATGAAATTCTTCAAGATGATATTCTCATTGAAAAACACGGACAAGGAAAATTTGAAGGTTTTCGTTTTTATGCCAACAAACACGGTACCGATCAAACACCTGATCATCAAACTTCAACAAAGAATGAAAATTTGGTTCTTGCTTTTTCCAAGCGCGCAATGCGTTTTTGTGCTTGTGCCAATGGAGATTTTACCCTCAGTTCTGATGGCATTGTACGCTGGATTGGTCAACCCGTAGGACAACTTGTAGCAACAGAAGATTTTTTCAAACCCAAACTGATTATTTTAGCGGATGCACAACTCACAGGCGAATCTCGCGATAACGTTGTAAAACGATTAGAGCGTTTTGTAACCTTTCATTTTGAAACCGCTTTAAAACCCCTCTTCGATTTACGCAATGCTGATAATTTAACGGATTCAACGCACAATCTTGCCTTACAACTGGTTAACTCTTTAGGGATTTTACCTCGTCGCGAAGTCTTAGATATTGTTAAAAATCTTGCGCAAGAATCACGAACTATCCTTCGGCGTCTAGGCGTGCGTTTTGGCGCTTTTCATATCTATATTGCAGGCATGCTTAAACCCTCCCCAGTTCAAGCCATTACCCTTCTATGGAATCTTCAAAATGCGGGAGCAGATCAAACTGGTTTGGGTGAAATTTTTGCAGCATTATCAGCGGGTCGAACCTCTTTGATTGTTGATCCCACCTATAACCATCAATTTTATCAATTAGCCGGTTACCGAATCTTAGGACAACGTGCAGTCCGAATTGATATTTTAGAACGTCTTGCAAATCTCATCCGCCCTGCACTTCATTGGAAACAAGGAAGTGATCCCAAACCTGATGGTGCCTACGACGGAAAAAGTTTTTTTATTACACCAACCATGATGTCCATTCTAGGGGCCAATGGAAATGATATGGAAGAAATCCTCAAAGGGCTTGGCTATCAATCGTACAGCATAAACAGTGTTGTTTTTGAACAAAATCTCCTTTCTCACAAAAGCTCTTCTCCTAACAATGGAACAGCCCGAAATGTTCCTGCAGCAGAATGTGTTGGTAGGCAATGGCAAGCTTCAGAAACAACACAAGAAGAAAAAAATACCTCATCTTCAAACGTTTCATCCTCTTGTGTTGAAAAACATCCCAATAATCCCAATCATTTACCGGAAGCTGAACCTGTTGGAATTTTTTCCAATCCTCCCCTCTTTGCAGCAAAAGATAAGATTATCTTGTTATGGCATTATAGGCATCAATCTCACCACTCTCCACAAAAAAAACGTGATAAATCTGGAAATAAGTGGCAAAATAAGCTGAAGGATGCTGTAAAAAAGGGGGAAAAAGAAAATGAGAATTCCCCTCAAGAAGCCTCATCACAAATGAAATGTTCTCATAAACACCAGAAATTCCAAGGGAAACGTGCGAATCATAAACCCTTTCAAAAAGAAAAACGCCTTAATCCTGATTCACCTTTTGCGAAATTAGCTGTGCTACGCGATCAACTCACCAAGCATCAAAATACGCACACACCTTCTTCTAAAGAGCATTAAAGTAACAAATGGAGTTTGATCTTGGCTTATGTAGTAACCGACAACTGCATTCATTGCAAATATACTGATTGCGTTGAAGTGTGCCCTGTTGACTGTTTTTATGAAGGTGAAAATATGTTGGTCATTCACCCCGATGAATGTATTGATTGTGGTGTTTGCGAACCAGAATGTCCAGCAGAAGCAATTAAGCCTGATACAGAACCAGGGCTCGAAAAGTGGTTAGAACTTAATCTTCATTACGCAAACAAATGGCCTAATCTGACAACCAAAAAAGAGCCTCTTCCTCAAGCGAAAGAGATGGATGGTGTTCCAAATAAACTAGAAAAGTATTTTTCGGAAAATCCAGGAAGTGGAGAATAGTAATGATACTGTGTACACCCCCTCCTTTTTCAACAATTGAAAGACTTTTTTTGTAAAAATAAAAAAAAATCCTTAAGCGAAATGATTGATTCTTTTAACATTTGATGTTAATGTTATTTTAACATGATCATCTTTCTAAGTATTTTTCTTTGCTTTTTGTAGTAAAGCAATGTATTTCTGTTGAATTTAAAAGTATGCAGCTTTTATACTCGCTTAAATTGACAATATACTTGGTTAAAGAAAACTCAACCCTCAGGTTTATAACCTGTTTTCCGATACATTTGTTGATCATAAGGGAGTAAACTAAAATATGGCATCCCAGCATGGAACATCCTCCAAGACTAAAGAATTTGCAACTTCTGAATATATCGTCTACCCTACTCATGGAGTAGGACAAATTATAGCAATTGAAGATCAGGAAGTTGCAGGACATAAATTAAAACTTTTTGTCATTCATTTTGCGAAAGACAAAATGGATATCAAAGTCCCCATTGCAAAAGCCCTTTCCATTGGAATGCGGAAATTATCTGCTGGTGATTCGGTCGAACGTGCCTTAAAAATCTTACACGGAAAAGCGCGTATTAAACGAACCATGTGGTCGCGCCGCGCACAAGAATATGACGCTAAAATCAACTCAGGAGATCTTATTTGTATTGCTGAAGTAGTGCGTGATCTTTTCCGCTCTACCTTACAGCCCGAGCGATCCTATTCTGAACGTCAACTTTATACTGCTGCTCTCGAAAGAATGGCCCGCGAAATTGCGGTTATTAATCGTCTTTCTGAAACGGAAGCTATCAATCTTATAGAGATGCATCTTTCCAACAAACCGAAACATGAATTTAAAACTGAAAGAGAAGAGACAGAGGGAGATAATAAAGCCGTCTACGCTGCATAATGCACTCTTCCCTCTAACAAGATATTTTTATAAAACCAGCTCTTTGCTGGTTTTATTTTTTAACATCTTTTATGCTTTCAAGGAGAAGATTTTTTAACCAGCACCAATCTATAAACAGTCTAACTTGTTAGTGAAATCTACCAACTGAACCCTCATTTGCTTGATCTATAGATAAATATCGATTTAAAATCATAATATAGTGCAATTCATATTAAATTAAACCTCTGAAGATCGTATGATTCGCTTATTTTAAATTTCTCTTATATTGAATCAATCAAAAACACTTTCTTGCATACCACAAGCAAAACTAGCTTATCAGGTAAAACTGTACAAGAAAAAACCCAAAATACCTATTCATGAACCAGCTCAAGGACCAAAAGCTGTAAACAACATTGAGAGCTTGCAAATGTCATGACGGTGACAATCTGCTCTTTGATTACGTTTAACGACCATAATACCCTATGAAGTTTATACACTTTACAGAAACTTTACCCTTGTATTATTCATAAACACCGTTATAAAATAGGTGAGATCAACATTAAGAAATATTTCTTAAACCGCACAAATGTACAACATAAATGTATTTTGTATTGGATGTTTTGTTTTGCATGAGAAAAGCTTACGCCCATAGAAAATGAAAAAAACAAAAATGTGAAACAAACTGTAATCTTTACTCTTTAAAAAGCGCTTCTTTCAATGCTTTTAAAAAATATAAAGCTAAATTAAAAAAACAACAATAAAAACGAATGTTGGTATTTACATTTGCAAGTTCATATTTTTTCGAAATAAAGCTAGATTTTCATTGCAATGACTATGCAAAAAGCTATATGCAATATTCTTACACTAATAAGACACACAAAATCTGGAACGAATCATAAAACCTTTAAAAGTCTTAATCATTGTTTCAAACATTCTGCAGGGAATTGAATATTGATCGACAGACAGCAAAAAAGCACAAACTGTATGAGACAAGCAATCCCATAAAATCCTTAATAAACCAGCTATGGATTGAAGAACCATACCGGCTTTAACAAAATACTTCGCAAAACCCCATGCATGACACATCCGATTTTACGTTGACTTATTTCACAAGCGTTCGTAATAAATTCTTTATATTCATAAAGATAAGAAAAATATATGAAAAATTCTTAACTCAAAAATATGAAAAGAAAGCGTAATACTCATAAAAAAAGCCTTATATACCTTTATCATCAGAAGTACTAAATATTATCAAATAAGCATACCCTTTATCTTACTAAAGTTTTTTTTCTCATAAGGAAGTCTGCTGTTATCAAAATATACTTAGCTTTCCACATTGCAACTAAGCTTTGCATTTAAAATCATTCATTACAGACATTTTCTCCTTTCTTATAGAATTTTATCCCCCTACCCCCTATAGCGTTATAAGCAAGTAACTGTTATCAGATTGCACGGAACCAATTTAAAACGAGACAATCCTACGATAGATCTTTCATTCACAGCGTAAAATAATGCATCATTTTTATCTGCCAATACAACATGAGCATAAATCATAATTCTTTTCCTGAGAAATACAGACCACAATATAAGTTCTATGGACAAACCATTACCTTCAATATTTCATCAGATATTCTCAGCAAAACAGCTCATATTTCAAATCTCGTCTGAGTCTTATATAATCACCCTAAATGAAAATATTTTACAGTCTAACAAGATTAGAAATATACACCCCCTTAAAAGATAGATAGATGAATAAAATTAAGAACAATGCAAATGAACTATACAGTTTTACATTATGATAGCATTGATTATTTTCACCTTTTAACTTCTCTATAAGCTATTTTTAAGAATCTTCTTAAGGAAAACGATTCCATCACCGAGCTGCTTATACTAAATTCAACAAAAAGTTCAATTAAAACATCTGAAAAGAACTGTATACAAGTCATCCTTTACAGCGTCTCAAGGAAACAAGAAAATCATCTCCAACAATTTTCTATGACAAAAACCCTCGGCTCCCCACGCTTATCCCAAGCATTTACCGATGTTTCAAGGAAGAATTAATTCTAGACTGGAAAAGAAATAAAACGCTCAGTTCTTAACCACTAAGACAGAACGCCCACGATACATTCCCGTTTTCAAATCAATATGATGAGGACGACGCAATTCACCAGAATTTTTATCCTCGATATAAGTCGGCACCTTCAGAGCATCAGCCGAACGGCGCATGCCCCTCTTTGCTGGAGAGGTTTTTCGTTTAGGTACAGCCATAAAAAGACACTCCAAATCCATTAAACAAAAAAAGCTAACGTCAAAATGACAACGCTTTAGTTAAAACACCATAAAATTCTGGAGCATTATACACTGATAAAAAAGAAGAGGCAATGTCAAAATGATCTTCCTTTTATCATAAAGAATGTTCACAACACCTAAATGAATATCGACCATTCTTCGTAGAATTTAAGCATTTTATCCAAAAATGAAAGCATTTTCATAAGACTTTTATTTAATTTTTATTTTGCTTTAAAAGGAATTTGTCTCTACAGTGGCGATATAGCCTAAAAGAGAAGTTGATTTTTAATGAAAACCTACGCAAATTTATGAAAATTAAGTAGAAGCAACATCTTTTCTGTTTGAACTTTATAATTTCATTTTCTTAAAACAAAGGAAGCAAGAATGCACGAATTTACCACCCTTCTTGCAGAACATGGCCACGCCGTTGAAAAACGATTAACCATATTGTTAAATGATGAAATCCAAAATGGTGAAATTTTACGCCCTGAAAAATTAATCAAAGCCATGCGTTATGGTGTATTGAACGGTGGAAAACGCCTACGTCCTTTTCTTGTGATTCAAAGCGCTGCACTTTTTGATATCCCAATAGAACATTCTCTCGATGTTGCATGTGCTTTAGAGTGTATTCACTGTTATTCGCTCATTCACGATGATCTTCCTGCTATGGATAATGATACACTCCGGCGTGGAAAACCCACCGTCCACCTAGCATTTGATGAAGCAACAGCAATTTTAGCAGGCAATGCTCTTTTGACATTTGCCTTTGAAATTATTGCCCATAAAGCGTGTGGATTATCCACAGACATTAGAATAAAATTGATCACATCTCTTGCACAATCAGCAGGACTTGGTGGTATGCTAGGTGGGCAAATGCTGGATCTTGAAGCTGAAAAACGCCCGCAAGAAAATATTGACATCATCACTCTACAACGCATGAAAACAGCAACCCTCATAAGCTTTGCTTGCCAAGCAGGTGCCATCATTGGTAATGCATCCAAAGAATTAACCGAAAAGCTTACTGCTTTTGGTACCTATCTTGGTTTAGCATTTCAATTAACCGATGACCTTCTTGATGTCACCGCCAACACGCAAACTCTAGGAAAAACTGCTGGGAAAGATGAAACAGCACAAAAAGCAACTTTTGTTCGTCTTTATGGCATTAAAGAAACGCAAAAAAAACGCGATAAACTGATTACAAAAGCAGAAGCACTCTTACACCCTTTTGATCCTAAAGCACTCCCTCTCCACCAAGCAGCTCGCTTTAGCGCTACACGCAAAAATTAAACTTCGTCTCCCGATTGTACGCATTCTCTTTGTTGAATGCATAATAGATTTTTCAAAGAAACTTCAATATCATTGATCTACATTATAGCTTCTATCATGAAATGGATGTGACAAACATTGAGGGCATTAAACCAAGTGCACAAATTTATAACATAAATATATTCAAGGAGTCCTATTGCATGAAAGATACTCCATTAAAAAATGAAAATGGTAAAGTTATGCGTAATTTCCACACTTTAAAAGATATTGGCATGAAGACTTTAAAGCCGAATAAAAAACGACTGTAAAAAGGAAAACTCGTTTTCTCCTTTATGTTTTCATCTTCTACTAGAAAGTAAAAATAAACAGGATAAGGATAAAACAGGACATTTTATAAGCCCGTAAAAGACAATAAAAAAGCATAATACTCTCGGGAGAAAATCGTATTTTTTACTTATACATTCTTCATAAAGTTTATTGTACTACTCTAGACTATCTACGCGAATACATCGCAATAATAATGATGTAGAAAAAAAGCTATAAATACTATAACACGCGTTATATATTATGATTTCCCCACTCTAACCTTTTAATAAACATAATTTATTTGATTTAGATGATTCTCATCAACTATGCTAATATATATTTTTGTTTTGAGCTTATTTATATCAAATTATTGCTGCATTTGATTTTACGATCTATCCAAAGGGATATGTCACTCAGAAACTCCATAAATAATTTTTTTATTATTTAGCCAAGAATATCTTCTAACATCAGAAAATACAGAACTCACTGTACAATTGAAGAAAAACTACTCACAATAAGCATGCGAGCTATAAAAATTATCTTAAAAAGATGACTTATATTTTAAGGGAGATAGTAGTATAATCCGCTAAAGATACCAATAATAAAATCAGCAATGAAAAAATCCTGTCGGAAGAGACTATAAATTTCCTTCCCTTGAACTCTACTTAGTGAAGTAGTATCAAAAATACAAACAAGAAGAAAAAAGCTAGTGTATACCATGATTACTCCTTGATAAAGGCATAATCTGGTACAATCATTTTCTTTGTCAGCTTTCTGTTGTATCAAAGATTCTAGCGCGTGAAAAGATTCACAAGAAGTACTTGTACTTCCTTCTTCAATAACTTTTACCTCAAGCCAATTTATAATGGACAAGAAACATGATTTTGATTGATTTAATATAGCCAGATTTGAAATAAGGAAAACTGAAAATATTCGGTTTTTTATTTAACATTTGAAATAATGATGCGCTTTAATAACTTAAAGCCTTAACCCACTATAAAACCCCACAAAACACACGCGACAACACGCTACTATTCTCATTAAAATTTCTTTAGAACTTTTTAAAAAATCTATCAACAGATAAACCAATAAATAGATACCCCAAATATCAACGAATGAGAAAAAAATATATTAACCATAGATGCACTCATGTAAAAATACCAATAAGCTAAATCCCCCAACGGTTTCCAAGAAAAATTCATATGTAGCTTTGAAATAATCATTCATACCATCATGCAAAATAACTTCTACAAGAAGATATTTATCCTTAATTAAATAAAAAATCATACAGACTAAAATAACAGCAAGTTCTTTTTTCAGCTCAAAGAAAACCATTGCAAAAATCAGTAAAACTGAAAGAAACAACCATAAAATAAAATTTACTTTTTCACTTAGTTTTATAAAGAGAAAACTAACCAAGAGTTGAGCGTGCAAGATCAGAGAATCAGCTTTATAAATAAGAGAATTCGCTTTTTGGTTTTTTCTCTCCCCTTTAAGGTCATCAAGAAAAAACCAACCAAATGGTGTTGTCATCAACATTAAAAACGCCGCGATATCCATATATTGGCTAAATAATCAACAAAATATGTACCGATTATAAGAGTTTATATTTTATTCTAAAAAAGCTTTTCAGCATCCAGCAGAGTCAACCATAATAATGCTTTTCTTATAAGCACAAAATAAAGAAACTATAGCAACGCACCTTTACTCTGTAAACTCATATGACTACAATCTGTAAATCGAAGGAATCATACAACCTTATGATCTTCAAACAGTGAAGTTTTTGTCTAAAAAATTAAATAATAAGGTTTTTAAAACAACGAAAACTACCTCATTAATTATGCAAAATCATAATACGATTTATTCAACTTTACAAAAAAATCATAAAAATGTTTTGGAGATAATGTTACGTTTAGTTTTTAAGTGCTCTGCTATGAAAGTAATGTCATCAAGGAGAAATTTTTGAAAACAATACAAAAGCGTTTCAATTTAGAACAATTAGCTTTTTTTCAACATGCGGCTAAATGAGGACTGAATATTGATTTACAAGCAAAGAAATTCCAAGAATCTATTTTATCCCTGCCCAAAGCGTGTATGAATATAATCACTCAAGAGAGATTCAAATTCCTCAGCAATATGTTCTCCACGCAAAATCTTCACCTTTTTTCCTTCAATAAAAACAGGTGCTGCTGGACTTTCCCCCATTCCAGGCAATGAAATTCCAATATCCGCATGTTTTGATTCTCCCGGTCCATTGACGATACATCCCATCACAGCAACCTTCAAACTTTCAACACCAGGATATTTTTCACGCCAAACAGGCATATTTTTGTATAAATTCGCTTCAATTTTTTGCGCTAATTGTTGAAAAACCGTTGAGGTCGTACGCCCACATCCAGGGCAAGCCGCAACCACAGGCAAAAACTGCTGAAACCCCATTACTTGCAAAAGTTCCTGCCCCACTTTTACTTCTCGTGTCCGATCACCACCAGGTTCTGGCGTTAAGGAAATTCGTATTGTATCGCCAATCCCTTGCTGCAATAAAATGCCCAAAGCCACCGAAGAAGCAACAATTCCCTTTGTTCCCATCCCTGCCTCAGTCAATCCCAAATGAAGGGCATAATCACAGCGCTCTGCCAAGGAAGTATAAACAGCAATAAGATTTTGGACATCACTCACTTTAGCAGAAAGAATAATTTGATTACGCCCCAATCCCATCTCTTCAGCCCAAAGAGCCGACTGCAGAGCTGACTGCACAACAGTTTCTCGCATAACTTCAGCAACAGATAAAGGATTTTCTTGCTGTGCATTTTCATCCATAAGTCGTGTTAACAACGCGTTATCAAGAGAACCCCAATTCACACCAATGCGAATAGGTTTACGATACCGACAAGCAATCTCAATAATTTCAGCAAATTGGCGATCTTTTTTTGCGCCAAAACCAACATTTCCAGGATTGATGCGATATTTTGCAAGTGCTTCAGCACACGCAGGATGCTCTGATAAAAGCTTATGGCCAATATAATGAAAATCCCCAACCAACGGGACAAAAAATCCTAATTTTTCCAATCGCTCTCGTATTTTTGGTACAGCAGCGGCTGCTTCATCGCGATCAACAGTAAGCCGCACCAATTGTGAACCAGCTTGCCAAAGGGCAGCAATCTGTGCAACAGTTGCATCGACATCTGCTGTATCTGTATTGGTCATTGACTGTACAACGATTGGACTCTGCCCCCCAACGATCACACCCCCAACAGCAACACTAACAGACCAACGACGCTCAAGTGGTTTAAATAAAGCATAGGTCGTACTCATTAATTCCTCAAATTTTTAAAACCTGCACTCTCAATCATCATTTACATTGACTTCCTCCGTGCGGCCTCAAAGGATGAAAATTATACCTCCGCCCATCTTCATAGATTGTTCTAGACTTACCTGCTAACCACTGATGCAATTCAGCTCATAGATGCGATTCATTCTCTAGACACACCGGATAAATTCTACCATTCCCGTTCAAGTTTATGCTTTCACACTTTGTTTCCTCAAAAAGAAACTGAAATCAAACAGAGATAATATTGTATTTCTAAGTTGCAAACCTATTTCATATTAATGTTATCGCAGAACAGTATTTTACAACACAACAAATAGCACCCATCAAAATGCAATTTTAAAAAATACATGAAAAATATCGCCCAATTAAGCCAATATGTCGATTTATAATAATCTATCTTTTTACAAATTTGAATGGCAAACTCAAATATTGTAAGATTTTCCCATTTGAAATCTTCTTAGATTAAAATAATTAATCACACTCCCCAACGCACCACAAGCAAACATGTAGATAAAAACGATAAATAAAGAATAAAGATTCCCCATAAACCACTCCAAAGATTAAAGGCTATTCCACAACACTTAAAAAAACAAGCCCCCCAAAAAATGAAAGCATCATCTTCCACCTCTATAAAATAACGATAGAGGTGTACAATGGACCTTACACCATTTTACAAAATTTCAACTTCTACCCTTAACAAACGCGCTTATGAAATAAACTCATGCACATTAAGAAATGTCTATAAAACCCAAACTTTTAATTTTCATCCCACCCAGAAACCGTATAATCAATGCAACTTTTCAATTTTCAAGCCGTTATAGAAAAATCCCAAACACAATTCCAACCATCATGCAACATATAACACATGAAGGAGTCAGTAGATGTGTCTATTTTCAACCCATAGCAAAAATGCTAAAATTAAAAAACGTATTGCACTTTTAAAAAGAGAGCTAGTTCCCGTAAATCGTTGGAAGTTTCAAAATGATAGCTTCGAAAACATTTCTGAGCTGTTTAACACATGGAAACAAAAAAGCCGTCACGCCTTTTATCACCTCAATGAACACGCTACAAAATTAAAGAAAAAAGCGAAAGAAAACCCTAAAAAAACCCTTGCATTAGCAGCAGGGGTCGTTTTAGCAAGCCTCTTTCTAATACGTAAAAATTAACGATATAACCAAAACCTCCCCGTTCAATGCCCGTTTCAAAGCGGGCATTTTTATAGTTTACAAAACACAACACTCTACCCCCTCCTCTGCATTTCATACCCCTCCCCCAAAGGATAAGTTTTCATCCATCTCACCAATTGATGATCCTGTCTAGCAGGCTCTTCTACTGCTCATACATACAGTTCGTATCACGACATCTCAAAGGATGGCATTATTATGAACTACAGGAAAACTTTCAATATTCCACCCCTCTCTTCTGAATTATTTAAAAAGAAATAGAATAAATTAAAGATGCAGGCGCTTTAATGTTCCAAAAAACATTACTTGACAACATAACAAATAAGAATTTTAAGAGTTTTAAAAGCCGGATTATAACAAACCACACGAACTCTTCCAACGTGAATAGCCACTTACTATAAGAAAATAGTATAAAACTTAAACTGAAAAAATCCAAACTTTTATCCTCCAGAATCGATCTACTGCGAAGTATCCACATAGGTAACCACAGACATTCCAGGAATAAGTTTTTCAATTCCTTCCTGCCCGGGATCCAAAGAAATCCGTACTGAAATACGTTGCGCAATTTTGATAAAATTACCAATTGTCGTATCCGTTTTTAACAATGAAAACTCTGAACCTGTAGCAGGTGCAAAACGAACCACCCGCCCTGTTAACTTTTTATTGTTCAAAGCATCAACAGAAAAAACAACCGGTTGCCCCACACGCATCTGAGAAAGCTGCGTTTCCTTATAATTAGCAATAATCCAAATATCATCAGAAATAACAGAGACCAATTGTGTACCCGGCATAACATATTGCCCTACCCGCGCTCCCACTAATCCAATATAGCCTGTTCGAGGAGATAAAATCTTTGTATGATCAAGATTAAGTTTTGCCAACTCAACACCCACTTTAGCTCCCGCAATTTCCGACTGTAAACTTTGCCGTTCAAGATTTAACTGTTTTTGCAATTGTCGTTTTGTTTCAAGTGCAGTCAAGAGCTGCGAAAAAGGACGAGAAACAGAATTTTCTGCCTCACCAAAGCCTAATTTTTTACTTTCAGGAACAACATTGGAAAATGCCCGCGAACGCGCCAATTCGATTTCTGCTGTATTAATTTCGCCCTGTAAAAGCTGTGCTTGCAATTCAATACTTGCCAATTTTGCATTTTTTGAATCGAGAATAGCCTGTGCCCTTGCAAACTGCTGACGAAAAAGAGAATCATCAAGCTCAAATAACAACATTCCCTTTTCAACACGTTGATAATCTTGCACATATATTCGTGCGATCACACCAGAAATTTGTGAACTTACCAGAATAATATCACCTTTAATAGAAGCATTATCCGTTATTTGGATATTACTCACAAAAGGAGGAAGCCTCCAGACCCACAAAATCAACAAAATACCCGTAACGCCTGATAGGAATGCAACAATCGTAGCTTTTGACCGTAACGCTTTTATCATTTTTTGCACCCCTCTTTCTATGACATTACTCTACTTTTCTAATTTTCGCAAAGAGCATGATTTAACAATCATTGTGACAAGGAAGATAACGAATACAACCATTGAAATATAAAAATAAAGCCGAAAAACGTCATCATAAGCAAAAATATTTGCTGTTAACTTAAATTTCTCGACCAATATAGAAGTGCCCTTCTCCCCCCCCAAGCCATTGGGAATAGCAACATCATAAGAAGGTGAATATAAAGTATTCATCTCAGCAGAAACAAGCGGATCAGTAACAACAATATTTTGTGTTAAGGACTCAAAGTTTTTATGGGCGAAATAAAACTGTAGGCTGCCAAAAAAAGCTGCCCCTATCAACCCCCCGGTCACTTGCGTTAGCAAAAAAACAGCGATAAAGCTTAAAACGTAACGCGGTCCTCGTGCCCCAGCTATCACAAACCCTTTGAAAAGAGCAGGAGGCAAAAAAAGTGCATAACTAAAACTCACCAATCCTTGACTCAACATCATATCTCGTGGACGCGTTAAATGATTTACATGACTATCTAAATAAGCTCCCAACGCCAAACAACCCAAAGCTAACAAATAAAAATAATCCTCACGTCCTGCGCGTAAAAAAAAGACACAAACTGCCCCCCCCAATAACGTCCCCAATGTCACCGCAAGATACATAGGAGCCATTTCACGATTGAACAGACCAAAAAGCTTAAAAAAACCTACGGGTAAAGTTGACCTCTCTAACAAGAAAACATGAAAGATCAATAAAATAAAAACAGATTGGACCATTTCTTTACTGAAAATCCAACGCAAATCAATCAATGGTTTTTCTCTATTAAGCTCAATAATAATAGCAATAGTCAGTGAGAAGACAGCAAGTGCGAGGCCCCAACCAATCCAAGGTGCTTCATACCACCAATACAATATGCCAACAGACATAATCACGGCATTTAATCCAAGACCAAGGGCAATCAAACCATAGCTTATCCAATCTAACCTTTGAATAACCTTACTACGGACAACTGGAGTAAGAGGCAAAGTATAGATACAGACCAAACTGATAAGCACCAACCCCATTTCCAGAGCAGAAAGATTGGAAAAACCACCATTTTCCATCAAATCAGGAGAAATCAAACGTGATAAAGGAGCTGCTAAAGCCGCATTCATATAATTCAAACTAAGACCAACAGTAAATTTCTTTGCAGGTGCAAAAGCCTCCATCATATAAAGTAATGCAAGCGAAGCCAAAGGGGCAGCAGCAATACCAGCAAAAAAGCGAATAATCAATGCCGAGCGTAAATCCGTAACAAAGAGCTGCAACACGCAAACCAAAACAAAGCCAAGAATTGATAATTCAGCAAAAGCCCGCAAACCAAATTGATAGCGGATTTTGATCAACATAATCGCTACACTCACATTTGGTGCCATATAGGCAGCAACCAACCATGTTGTCTCAGCCAAATTTGCGTGAAAATCGCCGGTAAGATGGACAATATTAGACTGAACAATATTAGCCCCTAAACCATAAGCCCATTGCAAAATAAGAGAAGCAAAAATATAAACAAAACATTTTGGCCAAGGTCCCGCAAAAACACGACCAGGACGAGGGAAAGGTTTTCCGCCTCTTTTAGCAGACACAACCGCACTCTTTCTCCCGATCATGTTACTTTTTCCTGTATACTCTGTTACGCCTCTATCAATACAGCGGCATCAGCTGACAACTGCTGGAAAAAAGCCTTTATTTTATGGTTGTCCTCATCACTTTCTCCCCCCTCTAATGTTGCTTGAATCTGTAAAATTTTCTGTTCTAATACATCAAAAGAAATATGATCTACAGCCACCACATGTTCTACTAATAAAGAGCATCCTGAAAAAGTAATATTCGCAACACCTCCACAAACAGCAAATAATTTCTCACCCGAAGAAGTGCAAACACGAATACCGCCCAACACAATGCTTGCCACCAATGGTGCATGATGCGCCATAACTGTCAAAGAACCTGCAGCTGAAGGAAGAACAACAGAAACTACCTGTTCTGAAAACACAATTTTTTCAGGTGACACAAGCTCAAACAAAAAATGCTCTTCTCTATTGTTTTCCACAAAAAACTCCACAATATTCGATATAAGGCCTATCCGTTTTTTTCAACGACTTATCCTTTTTAGCGATAAATATTCATGACAGATTTTTTCTTACTTAGAAGCCTCTGCCATAAGACGTTTTCCTTTTTCAAGTGCTTCATTAATCGATCCCACCATGTAAAAAGCAGCTTCCGGTAAATCGTCATAATCTCCAGCACAAAGACCTTTAAAACCTTTGATTGTATCTTCCAGAGAGACAAGCTTTCCTGGAGAACCAGTAAAAGCTTCAGCTACATGGAAAGGTTGCGAAAGGAAACGTTCAATTTTACGCGCCCGTCCTACCAATAATTTGTCGTCTTCAGAAAGTTCGTCCATCCCAAGAATAGCAATAATATCCTGAAGTGCTCTATAACGTTGTAAAATGGTCTGCACTTGACAAGCAACAGTATAGTGCTCTTCTCCCACAATCAACGGATCCAACATGCGCGAGAAAGAGTCGAGCGGATCAACTGCCGGATAAATTCCTTTTTCAGCAATAGAGCGAGAAAGAACAGTTGTTGCATCCAAATGGGCAAAAGACGTCGCTGGTGCTGGATCCGTCAAGTCATCTGCTGGAACATAAATTGCCTGAACAGAAGTAATTGAGCCTGTTTTTGTGCTTGTAATACGTTCTTGCAAAGCTCCCATATCTGTTGCTAAAGTTGGCTGATACCCCACAGCAGAAGGAATACGCCCTAAAAGAGCTGATACCTCAGCTCCTGCTTGTGTGAAACGAAAAATATTATCCACAAAGAAGAGAACATCTTGTCCTTCATCACGGAAGCTTTCTGCAATTGTCAATCCTGAAAGTGCTACACGCGCCCGTGCTCCTGGTGGCTCATTCATTTGTCCATAAACAAGTGCACATTTTGACCCTTCCGTCGAACCATTATTTTCTTTTGGATTCACATTCACGCGGCTTTCGATCATTTCATAATAAAGATCATTTCCCTCACGTGTACGTTCTCCCACCCCAGCAAATACAGAATAACCACCATGCGCCTTTGCAATATTGTTTATAAGCTCCATAATCAGAACGGTTTTTCCAACACCAGCACCACCAAACAAACCAATTTTACCCCCTTTGGAATAAGGGGCTAACAAATCCACGACTTTAATACCAGTGATAAGAATCTCTGAAACCGTCGATTGCTCGACATATTCAGGTGCGGCTTGATGAATAGAACGCGTTTTGGTCGCACGAATTGGCCCCACATTATCCACTGGTTCTCCAATCACATTCATAATACGCCCCAACGTTGCTTCTCCTACAGGAACGCTAATTTGCGCGCCTGTATCCACAACTTTTTGGCCCCGCATCAAACCATCAGTTGTATCCATGGCAATCGTACGCACGGTATTTTCACCCAAATGCTGCGCAACTTCTAACACCAAGCGATTGCCTAAATTCTCTGTCTCCAAAGCGTTGAGAATATTTGGCAACGCACCTTCAAATTGCACATCAACGATAGCTCCAATAACCTGCTTGATCTCACCAATAGCATTTTTGGGACGCTCTTCTTTTTTTGTGGATGCATCTTTTTTTCCAGACATATCTTTAGCCGCACTACGCGCAGATGCAGATGAAACCTTTACATCCACCTGAGATTTTGAAGTGGCTTTTTTTACGCTGGAACGAACAGCTGGCTTCTTTTTTTCACCTTTTTCTATTTCTTTGCTTGAGGTTACTGCTTTTACCATCAATCCTTACCTTTTCCATTTAAAGCGCTTCAGCGCCCGCAATAATTTCGATCAATTCTGTCGTAATTTGTGCTTGACGTTGACGATTATAAGCCACCGTCAATTTATTAATCATTTCCCCTGCATTGCGCGATGCATTGTCCATAGCCGTCATCTTTGCACCCATTTCACCAGCAACATTTTCCAACAAAGCCTGAAAAATCTGCACCGAAAGATTGCGCGGCACGAGCGCCTCTAAAAGAGAAGCAGCACTAGGTTCATATTCATAAACAACCGATTGTGAACCTTTGTGATTGCTTTGCTCTACAACGCCTATTGCCTCAACGGCCGCTTTTGGAGCGATCATTGGAATCAAAGCAAACGCTGTTGGACGCTGATTAATTACTGAAACAAATTCAGAATAAAACAATGTACAAACATCGAAAGCACCTTCATTGAATAAATCGACAACCCGTTGACTGATCATCACTGCTTCTGCAAAACTAATTCGCTTTACAGCATGCAAATCGATGTGATCAACGATCAAACTCTTGTAATCGCGCGATAAAATATCCGCACCTTTTTTGCCCACGGTAATAATTTTTACTATTTTACCGACTGCCAACAGTGCTTTAATTTGTTCACGTGCGCGCCGAGCGATTTGCACATTAAAAGCACCACATAAACCGCGTTCAGCTGTACACACCACTAAGAGATGCACATCATCTCGTCCCGTGCCACGCATAAGAGCAGGCGCATCGACACCATCCACATCAGCAGCAACACTGGTCAAAATATCAGCCATCTTCTTCGCATAAGGACGTGCAGATTGCGCCGCCTCCTGAGCACGGTGCAACCTCGCTGCTGCAACCATCTGCATAGCTTTGGTGATCTTTTGTGTTGCTTTAACCGAAGTAATACGGTCTCTAAGATCCTTTAGTGAGGCCATCGAAGCATTCCATCAATTCATCACGAAAAATTTTTTGCATAAGTATTAAGAACAGTTATCAATTTATCTTTCAGCTCATCTGTTATCTGCTTTTGCTCTGCAATTGCCTTTAAGAGATCTTGATAATCACTACGCAAAAGCACCAAAAGCCCCTGCTCAAACCGCGAAACATCAGAAACTGCCAAAGCATCTAGATAACCATTCACGCCCGCAAAAATAACCACCACCTGTTCTTCTGTTTTGAGTGGAGAAAATTGTGGCTGCTTCAAAAGCTCTGTCAAGCGCGCTCCCCGATTCAACAAACGCTGGGTTGATGCATCCAAATCAGAGCCAAACTGCGCAAAAGCTGCCATTTCACGATATTGCGCCAATTCACCTTTAATCGAGCCAGCAACCTGCTTCATCGCCTTAATTTGCGCTGCAGAACCAACACGCGACACAGAAAGACCAACATTAACAGCAGGACGAATTCCTTGATAAAATAAATTAGTCTCCAGAAAAATCTGTCCATCAGTAATTGAAATTACATTTGTAGGAATATAGGCCGAAACATCATTTGCTTGCGTTTCAATAACCGGCAAAGCCGTCAACGACCCGGATCCATTTTCCGCATTCAACTTTGCAGCCCGCTCCAAAAGACGTGAATGAAGATAGAAAACATCTCCCGGATAAGCTTCACGACCTGGAGGACGACGCAACAAAAGAGACATTTGACGGTAAGCCACCGCCTGTTTTGACAAATCATCATAACCGATCAAAGCATGTTGCCCATTATCACGAAAATATTCACCCATAGCACATCCGGCAAGAGGTGCAATAAATTGCAATGGCGCTGGATCAGAAGCGGTTGCCGCAACGATAATAGAATATTCCAACGCACCATGTTCTTCCAAAACTTTAACAAATTGCGCCACCGTTGAACGCTTTTGACCAATAGCCACATAAATACAATAAACTTTATCTTGATCTCGTCCGGCACCTTTTTCATGAAAAGGTTTTTGGTTTAAAAATGTATCGAGCAAAATCGCTGTTTTTCCTGTCTGGCGATCACCAATCACTAATTCACGCTGCCCTCGTCCAATGGGAATAAGTGCATCAATCGCTTTTAATCCAGTCGACATTGGTTCATGCACAGACTGACGCGGAATAATCCCTGGCGCCTTAACATCAATACGACGACGCTCTGTTGCCCTAAGAGGACCTTTACCATCTATAGGATTCCCCAAAGCATCAACCACACGCCCAAGCAAAGCAGTCCCCACAGGAACATCCACAATAGCGCCCAATCGCTTTACACAATCCCCTTCACGAATATCGCGATCTGAACCAAAAATTACAACACCAACATTATCAACTTCCAAATTGAGAGCCATACCGCATACCCCATTTGGAAATGTGACCATTTCTCCTGCTTGAACATTATCCAAACCATAAACACGAGCGATACCATCCCCCACAGAGAGAACCCAACCAATTTCTGAAACCTCAGCTTTTTGGTCAAAGTTTTTGATTTGCTCTTTTAGAATTTTTGAAATTTCAGATGGTCTAATATCCATCAGCTGACCTCTTTTTTCAATGCAAGCTTAAGTGAAGACAATTTTGTTAGAAGAGACGTATCAATTTGAAACGCCCCTACACGAACGATTAATCCACCAAGGATTGTTGGATCCACGATGATGTGTAGCAAGACTTTTCCCCCAACGACACCTTCCAAAGCCTTACACAATTCTTGACTTTGTTGAGAACTCAGTGAATGCGCAGAAATAATTTGCGCTGTAATTTGGCTACGAGCGCGTGCAACACAGCGCTGAAAAGCATGTAAAATACCACATAGAGCACCAAGCCTACGGTTTACTGTGATAACGTGCAAAAAATCACCAATAACCCGCCCTACATTTTTATCAGCAAATTTGATGTGTTTACAAACAGATTGCATCACCTTCATTTGCTCTTTAACTGAAAAGAATGGGCTAAGCACAAAGCGTTTTAAATCTTCATTTTGCTCCAAGACAAGCAAAAAATCCTCCACTGCCTTTTCGACCTTTTCAACATTTCCTGCTTCTTGAACGCAATCAAAAAGCGCTTGCGCATAGCGTTGATCTACTAATGGCAGCGGCATGAGAGAAAACGAATCTAACACGAAATACCGCCTCTTTCCTTTGAGCGATTCTCTGATAGTTATCAGATGAAATGAAACAGATATTCCCGATTGCAAGAATTTTTTTCTTAAAATCTAGAACAAAAACTTCTTGATCTCTAGCATAGACATAACTGACTCGCAACACCACAAATTGCTACTTTTAAAAAATTTTAGATAAAATATTCAAAATATTTTTGAAAAAAATTTTTTAGATCCGCAAAATGGCATCATGGTTTCTTATGCCTTTTTTAGCATTCCTTGAGATTTTTTTTCACTCCCTTTATTTTTATTTTGCTTCAAATGCTTTTTCCACCTGCAAAAACAATTCTTCTTTAGCATTAAAAACCATCCCTCTTCTCTCTACAAGAGCTTTCGCGAAAAGCGAGCTGCAACCGCAAAAATATGTTACTTCAAACTCATAAGCAAAGAAAACAACGGATATCTCCTTTAACATGAAGAAAAAATCGATATTTTTTCTTCAAATATCCACCTCCTTTAAACGTTTCACCAAATATATTTCCTTTTAAAAATATTTTTTAAATATACAACATATTGATTTATAATAATAACATATCATTCTTCATATTGAATCCCTTCTGACATCATAAATTTTTTTCACTTCAAATCTTTTTATCAAAATCGATCCTTTGCTCATCACAAACAAGAAAGATGGATAAAACGATTAAAAAAAACACCTCCTATAATATTCTCAATATCAGGAGCTCTCGTAACACTAAGAGCTAAAATAATATAATAGCGTCAACTTTTAACCTTTATGAAATAAAGCTGAAAATCCCTAACGGCTTTTTCATTCATGAAAACTTTTCATCCATAGTACACATCGTAAAATGAATTCAAGCGTGCTAAGAACCATTTGCTTAAACAAGCATATAAATATAATAATATGTTGTTTTGGGACTATCTATTCGGGATGCTCTGCCTTGCATAAAAAACGTGCCCCTATTAAAAGAACGAAAGTAAAAAAGCGTCAGGAAACTGGGAAATTTCCATTATTTAAAAAACATCGCTACAAACGTTTGTAAAAATTCCAAAATTAAATAAAAAAGACGAGAATAAAAGATGCTTATTTGTGCTTCTACGCTCCAAAATAAATTTACATTCTCATCCTAATTCGACAGAAAACCAAGATGCCTCCTACAACACAAATCCTCTATAATAAGCAACTGCAGAAGGGATAAAGATCAAATAACCTTAAAAATACGACCTTCCTTAAACCCACAACTTTTACTTTGAATCTTGCCCTAATTTTAGAAAAATCATTGATTAATATCAATTTGTATTCAAACGAAACTAGACATTTTAGAAACATTGGCAAACATTTCCCCCTATCAAAAGGATATTGTTCCTAAAACAAAAAAGCAGAAAACGATAAAACCCGCGAACCAGAGCAAAAGTGCCTTTTCTGATCCCATAACAAAGATATTTCTCCGATGCTGCTGTTCGCCATAACACACGCAGATAATACTCTACTGCTTAGACACTATCTTGAATATATAATAGCTAAAGAGAAAACACTTTAGTAAAGATTTCTTCGTTTTATACGATACTGATTTTAAAAAAAGCTTTGCGGATCAATATCAATTTGAACCCGAACAGAACTGGGCATTTTGGGTGTATTTGCAAGCATTGCACGTATAAACCCTTGTATATTAAAAGAGCGCTGTCCTTGCAGTAAAAGCCGAAAACGATAACGCCCTCGAACCAGAGCCAAAGGAGCCTCTGCTGGTCCCATAACAGAAATGTTTTTTTCCCGCGGCGCTGCTTGACGTAATGCACGCGCATAATGTTCTGCTTCTTGGCGCTGTTGCGCAGACACAATCAAAGAAGCAAATCGCCCATAGGGAGGCAAATGATAATGCTGACGTACTGCAATCTCACGTGTGTAAAAATCTTCTGGTCGGCATGAAAGCAGTGCTTTTATGACTGGATGATCTGGTTGATAAGTTTGTAATAATCCTAAACTTTCCAATCCCACACGCCCTGCTCTTCCGGTAACTTGGGAAAGAAGCTGAAAGGTCCTTTCACTTGCGCGTAAATCGCCATTTGCCAGACCAAGATCAGCATCAATAACGCCAACCAGAGAGAGCTTGGGAAAATGATATCCTTTAGCAACTAACTGTGTTCCAATAATAATATCCACATCGCCATTCGCAATGGCGTGCAATTCACTTCGCAACTGAGCAATTCCCCCTTTGAGATCTGTTGAAAGAATCAATGATCGTGCCTGTGGAAAAAGCATTTGTGTCTCTTCTGCAATTCTTTCCACACCCGGTCCACAAGCCACAAATTGATCTAATATTCCGCATTCAGGACATGCCTCGGGAAGGGGTTGATGATATCCACAATGATGACATTTCAATTGCCTTTGAGCGCGATGTTCTACCAACCAACTTGAACAATCGTTACAATGAAAACGATATCCACAAACTCGGCATAAAGTTAAAGGTGCATAACCGCGGCGATTAAGGAAAAGAAGGGCTTGTTCGCCCTTATCAAGCGTTTGTTTTAAAGCCCTTTCAAGAATAAAGGAAATAAAGCGCCCCTTTGGTACCCCTTCTTGACGCATATCAACCACCCGCAACTGTGGCAGCGCTACTTCTTTAAAACGAAATGGTAAAGACACCCTTTGATAACGCCCTTTTAAAACATTGGCTTGACTTTCAATCGATGGTGTTGCTGAGGATAAAATAACAGGAAAATTCTCAAAAGATCCCCGAGCCACTGCCATATCACGCGCATGATAAAAAATGCGCTCTTCTTGTTTATAAGCGCTATCATGCTCTTCATCGACAACAATCAAGCCAAGCTCATGAAAAGGAAGAAAAAGTGCTGAACGAGCACCCGCAACGACACGCACTCGTCCTTCGGCAACTTGCCGCCAAACGCGTTCTCTACGACGTAGAGTCAAATCAGAATGCCATTCTGCCGCAACAGCACCAAAGCGCGCATAAAAACGATCTAAAAACTGCTGAGTTAAAGCAATTTCCGGCAATAAAATTAAAACCTGCTTGGCTCCTTTGAAGGCTTGAGCCACTGCTTCAAAATAAACTTCTGTCTTTCCTGAGCCCGTAACACCATCAAGCAAAAAAACTTGAAACTGAGAAGATAAAACACCTTCCCGCAACAATGTTGCTGCTTTATTTTGCGCTCCCTGCAGCTGAGGGATGCAAAAATCAGGATCAGGCATTTCCACAAGATCAGGAGCAGGAACCATAACATCTTCAAAAACCCCTAACGCTTTTAAACCTTCAATAACAGAAACTGAAGTTCCAGCCGCATGCGCAAGACCAGAACGTGTCCATACCTTCTCATTACGCACCAATTTCAAAACCCGTGATCGCGCTGATGTTATACGTCCTATATTTCCACCACAATATCGCAACCCCAGCACCTGCGCTTCCGGCTCTAAAGCAGCCGGTACAGACAAAACCAATCGTGCAACAAGACCAAAAGGTGCCATTGTATAGCGACTAACAAAATGCAAAAATGTAATCATTTCTGCCGTTAATGGAGGACAATCAAAAACATGAAGAAGAGAGCGTAATTTTTCACGCGCCACCGAAATAGTTCCTTGCCCAGCAGCTATTTTTTCTCCAACATCTACAACAAAACCACAAAATTCGCGTCCCATTACCGGAACTCGAACAAAAGAACCAACATTCACTTCCATAGAAGGTGGAACTTTGTAACTATAAGCGTGAGAAACAGGAAGAGGAACCAACACGGATACAATCTTTTCCTCTATCATGTTTGAGCTCATCTTTTTAACCAATTTACATCCCTTTGAGAACCAACAGATCTATGCTTTATCTTTAAACACTCTTATAAAATTCATTGCGGGATTCAATCTCTCCACTCCCTATCACAACACTTTTCTCACAAGAATTCTTTTTAACATTCACTCCATCACCAACGCGTCAATAAAAACCTCCCGAGCAAAAAAACAACACCATTTTCTCGGGCAAATAAACCCATCACTTAAGCATTAACATGATATCGTAAATGTGCCGCTCAACAAAACCATCCCCTCTTGTGACTTCTTCCCACCACATACACCATTATTTTTTACTGCTTTACGGCTCAATTTATCCAAAACAGACTGATTTATAAAGATAAATCAATTTTACATATTATAATAAAAACCCTTAATCTGATAAGTTTTTCTCATTTTAAATTCATCAAGGAACACTTATCAATCTTTATTGACATGAGAATACTCTACATTTTGATTATAGATAGAATATATTTCTAGAGGAAGTATCACAATATTTATCTATTTCTTGCCAAAACATCACCACAGCACGTCCATCTCTCAACTTGATTGAGAACCCACAACAAGACAACAAAATACAAAAGTATATTGTTGAAGAATTGGCTATACAGATTTCTATTTTCAAAAAATATTTCTAATAAAATCTCTAAATATTAAACGCTATTTTTAGTCTATTTTTTTCATCATCTCATGACGCATCCAACCATCATAAACCATTAAGCACCTCACCACAGATCAAAAAATGAAAATCTTAATCCCACCAATCTGTAAACAATGTCTTAGAAATAATGCACTGTAAACAACCCAGCGTCCTAAACAAACCCACGACCTCTTCTAAGTGGTTTTTATATTTCCCCCTAAAGTACACCATTTCATAAAATACATCCCCCCTTCATCGCACTCTCATAAAAAAACAAACTCTTTTCATGACAGAAATCGTGAATTGTATCACGATAAATCCACTGATCACCACCATCTTTATGTGTCACAAAAGTGCAAGCCAGCACAACCATCACAACTTCATCAATCTTCAATGTTGCACCAGATTTTAGCACTTAAAACGATTCATAAGAAGCATCTTTTAATCGTTTCTTAACTGTTTGCTCCCCACATTCCAACCCTCTTATGAGGGATAAGCAAATTATTTAATTGATCAAACATAAAGTAAGATATGTAATAAAAAATCTTACTGTTTTCGGAATTATAACCCAAATAAAAAATGATTATTTATCATTATAAATCAATTTATTGATCATAGAAAATACTTTATACGTAAAATTTTACATACCTTCTTTGATGGTGTTTTTCGACCCAATAAATCCATTCGGTTGCATATTAAAAGAAAATTAACCATAAACCACATAAGAAAAGGAAACATCTTATGAACATTCTCAAATCTACAAAAGTAATCACAAATAGAAAATGAGCAAAGTATATGATAATGCCTAACTTATTTCCATAAGTATAAAGATACCGCAACGCAAAGATGGAGATATGCAACGGTTGTGGTCTACCATAAATCCTATGCATTTCACGAAAAACTCCATGAAATAAACGTAGAAATAACTAATAAATTGCCTTCCAGAAAGTAAAGGCATCATTAACACCATAGCATTCTTATTCTTTATACAGATATTAATTCTGGCTCTTGCTTTTGCAAGCAAAAATAGCGCATAACAAAAAACAAGATATGAAAGCTTTGAATAAAAAGAGTAAAAGTAAAAAGAAGAGATTAGATATGAAATTTTTTGTCGATAGCGCCAATATTGAAGAAATTCAAGAATTACAGAATTTAAACCTTGTTGATGGTGTTACCACCAATCCCTCTCTTATCTTAAAATCAGGACGCAACATTCTTGATGTTACAAAAGAAATTTGTGGCCTCGTTAGTGGACCTGTTTCTGCTGAAGTTGTAGCAACTCAATTTGAAGATATAATGAAAGAAGCAGCTGTTTTAGCAAAGATTGCCGATAATATTTGCATCAAACTTCCTTTAACCTTTGATGGATTAAAAGCCTGTAAAGCCCTTACAGCAGAAGGACTAAAAACAAATCTCACACTTTGTTTTTCTACCAATCAAGCCTTATTAGCTGCCAAAGCCGGCGCAACATTTGTTTCGCCTTTTATTGGTAGACTTGATGATTGCGGAAGCGATGGTCGTGAACTACTTCATGAAATTCGCACAATTTATGCTAACTATAACTTTGAAACACAAATCTTGGCGGCCTCAATCCGCACCGTTAATCATGTCAAAGAAGCAGCCCTAAGCGGTGCTGATGTTGCAACAGTTCCACCAGCCATCTTAAAAGCACTCGTCAAACATCCTCTTACCGAAAAAGGATTGCAAATATTTCTCAACGACTGGAAAAAAACAGGACAAAATATTGTTTAATATCTAGAAGTTTTATTGGAAAGGTCTTTTGCAAGTAACAAGAAAATCTGTTCAGCTAATTCTTCTGCAACACGTTTTTTTGCATCTTCTTCTGCCTGCAGCGTTGCATATTCTTGACGAAGTCGGTCAAAAGATGCATTTAATGTCGCTGTTCCTGTTGCAACAAAAGTATTTTTCATATCTTGCAAAGTGTAAGAAGCTCTGCTCATAACAGTCCCAACAGAAGGTCTCCCCTTTCGTTTTTTCTCGAAATCAATCTCTATCTGCATAGATTCTCTTGTAAATACAGCTATCTGCAATGCCAATCGATAAGCCGGTGTAGAAGATTTACCCCCCTTTCCATACAACAGAAACAGCAAATGATTGCGCACCATTTGACCAAACCGATCCGAAGGTTCTTCCACAACGATCGAAGCAAGCTTCGATGCAAGCCCCAAAGAAGCTCGCCCAGAAGGGTGCCCAGCAATAGAATCCACATAAGTAGCAGAATCCATCGTCATTGAACTCTGTAACTCTTGACGGTAAAGCGGCTCAACTTTGCATCCACCCAACAGTGTGAGTACACCAACTAAAACAGCACGAATCAAATTTTTAAAAAACAACATTCACAATCCTTTTTGGAACAATAATGATTTTTTTCATGGGTTTTTCAACCAACTGCATCTGTACAAAATCTAAAGCCAAAACTGCTTCTTTAATCATCGTTTCACTCGCTATTGCTGCAACGGTTATCTCTCCTCGTTTTTTACCGTTAATTTGTACCGGCAAAGTGTAGCATTCTTCAATCGTTAACGTGGGATCATAAACAGGCCAAGCAAGTACAGACATTAAAGTTTTTCCCCCCAAAGCAGCATGACATTCTTCTGCTAAATGGGGCATCATTGGCGCAAGCATGGCAAGAAAAAAATCCATGGCTTGACGTAAAGAAGCTTTCATTTCATCGTCAACACTTGCTATCCTATTTAACAATGGGGCCAGACTATTTAAGAATTCGTAAAGACGTGCAATTGCCCGGTTAAAAGCGAATTTTTCCAAATCATCTTCTACAGCGCAAAGCGTGCGATGTGCTACCTTTGAAAGTTCCAAAGCCTCCCCCTTATGCCCTGCACAAGGTGCTACATCCTTTAAAACAGCAGCACTCAAAGCCACATAACGCCAAACACGCTGGACAAAGCGATATGCACCTTCAACACCAGATTCTGTCCAGATAACATCCCGATCAGGAGGAGAATCTGACAACACAAACCAACGTACAGTATCAGCCCCATAGGATGCGATAATATCATCAGGATCAACGACATTCTTTTTTGATTTTGACATTTTTTCAATCGAACCAATTGTTACCTCACTTTGATCGGTTAATTTATAAGCCTGTCGTTTTCCATCTTTTTCAACAATTGAAATATCCATTGGAGAAACCCACCCCAACTCATCTCGATAGGTTTCATGGACCACCATCCCTTGAGTAAAAAGTCCCTTAAAAGGCTCATCTACCATCACATGACCAACTAATTTCATAGCACGCATAAAAAAGCGTGCATAAAGAAGATGCAAAATTGCGTGCTCAATTCCACCAATATATTGTTGCACAGGCAACCATTCAGCTGTAGCTTGTTTGTCAACAGGTTCCAGTGAAAAAGGATCCGTAAAGCGTGCATAATACCAAGAAGAGTCAACAAATGTATCCATTGTATCGGTTTCGCGTTTAGCCGGTTGACCACAAGAAGGACAAGTAACATTCTGCCATGTTTCATGCCGCACAAGAGGATTTCCCGGTTGATCAAAAGTAACATCATCAGGCAACACAACTGGCAAATCAGCGCGTGGCACGGGGACAACCCCACAACTTGGACAATGGATCATCGGAATGGGACACCCCCAATAACGTTGACGTGAAATCCCCCAATCACGTAATCGAAATTGCACCGTTTTTTTCCCTTGAGGTTGCCCATTAAGCACTTGTTTCTCGAGCCTTTTAGCTACTTCTTCAAAAGCTTGTTGAGGTGTCAAGCCATCCAAAAAGCCGGAATTGATCATCACCCCATCACCAATATAAGGTGTTTCAGTAATCGCAAAATCTTCTGCGTGTATCCCCTTTGGCAAAACCACCGGTTTTATTGGAAGATCATATTTACACGCAAAATCGAAATCTCTCTGATCATGAGCTGGACAACCAAAAACAACCCCCGTTCCATAATCCATAAGCACAAAATTAGCGATATAAACGGGAATATGGATTGCTGAATCAAAAGGATGTATCGCCAAAAGAGGAGTGAGAAACCCTTGTTTTTCAGCTGTTTCAAGTGTTACGGTTGTCGTTCCACCACATCGACAATTTTCGATAAAAGCACTCAACGCTTTATTTTTTTTTGCCAAATTTTGTGCAATGGGATGATCAACAGACAGAGCCAAAAAGGAAGCGCCAAAAAGTGTGTCAGGACGCGTTGAATAACAAACAACCTCATCAAATTTCTCACAAACATCATCAGCGTCCTTGGTTGACTTTAAAGCCCAACGAATCAACAAACCTTGTGATTTTCCAATCCAATTTTTTTGCATCGTGCGAACTTTCTCCGGCCATTGGTTCAACTTTTCAAGCCCTGCCAAGAGATCTTCACTAAAATCACTAATTTTGAAAAACCACTGGATCAACTCACGTTGTTCAACCAACGCGCCAGAACGCCATCCCCTACCATCAACAACCTGTTCATTAGCCAAAACAGTATGATCAACAGGATCCCAATTCACCTTAGCCACTTTACGGGCGACCAACCCCTTTTGATAGAAATCAAGAAACAACATTTGTTGGCGATGGTAATATTCCACATCACAAGTTGCAAACTCCCGCGTCCAATCCAATGAAAGCCCTAATTGCTTTAATTGATCACGCATGACCGCAATATTTTGATAAGTCCAAGTTTTAGGATGTACTTTACTTTGCAGAGCAGCATTTTCCGCCGGCATACCAAAAGCATCCCACCCCATAGGATGAAGCACATTAAATCCCTTTGCCCTTTTATAGCGTGCAACCACATCCCCCATCGCATAATTGCGCACATGTCCCATATGAATGCGACCTGATGGATAAGGAAACATCTCTAAAACATAATATTTTTCGCTACAACTCTTTTGGGTAGTCTGAAAAATTTTCTTTTCATCCCAAATTTCTTGCCATTTTTTCTCTATTGCACGCGGATTGTAACGTTCGCCTATATTATAATGTTGAATTGTCATTCCCATTATACTCTTTTAATAAAACTGAACCAAAAAACTTATTTTATTATGCTTGACCATGGATTAACCTCATCGTCAACATTTTCATGAAATATTTCCCTAAGTATTTTATAAAAGCGACCAATTCTTGAATAAAAATGGTAGAAAGTACAAACCTATGAATATACAAATACCTCCTCAAGCTCCTTCCATTGAAGCATGGCAAAACCTTAAAAAAGATATTGCAGCAATATGCCAAGAAACACAACGCCCCCTAGAAGAAATTGAACTTATCGCTGTTTCAAAAACTGTTTCTGCCACTGATATACGTCCCCTTTTGCAAGCAGGCCAATCTTTGTTTGCAGAAAACCGCGTACAAGAAGCAGCGCAAAAATGGCCTGATTTACAGCAACAATTTAAAACTATTGAACTTCATCTCATTGGTCCTCTCCAATCAAATAAAGCCGCTGAAGCTGTAAAAATTTTTGATGTCATTCAAACGGTTGATCGTGAAAAAATAGCCAAAATTTTATCCGAAGAAATGCAAAAACAAAAAAGATCCCTCCCCTGCTATATTCAGGTCAACATTGGGTTAGAACCTCAAAAAAATGGCGTTGCACCACAAAGCGTGATCCCTTTTGTTTTTCAATGCAAAAACAATTATGGACTCAATATTATCGGTCTTATGGCGATTCCACCCGCACAAGAAAACCCTGGCCCCTATTTTGCACTGTTAGCAAAATTAGCAAAGCAAGCAGGTCTTCCAAAACTTTCAATGGGTATGTCCAATGACTTTAAAACTGCTTTACAATTTGGCTCTAATGTCCTTCGCATTGGCTCCGCTTTATTTGGAAAGCGCCCTGTGTAAAACAATTTCCCCTAATGGAAATTCACTTCCATTGAAAACCCTCTTAAAAGTCAAAAACAATAGCAATGAGAAAAAATATTGCTCTCAACAAACTAGCAGAAAACATTCCAGTAGTTTCTCACCAAGACAGCCATAACACCTACAAGAGCTTCAAAATAGCACTAGCTTTAAAATAAGATCTCATATTTTGCGCATTGGCTCTACTTTGCAAAACGCTCTCTCGGACTCACTACTCCACCCCAATGCCCACAAAAAAGAAATCCTTTACAAAGGAAAAATAATGAGTTACGCATTCCTGAAAAAATGATTGCAAAATTACTCATCGCAAAAAAACATTCAATATAATTATTGCGATGATTCCATTAAAAGCAATAAATTATTACAATTGGAATCACAAGTTTCACAGAAGGCCTCTTAGGAACTACTGCTTTAAGCTTTAGACAGAAAGCTTATGGATATTTGGTTGTAATTTATAGAGAATAGTTACAAAGCTATCTCTGAAGTTAAATAATTTTATAAATATATTTGAAAAAATACACCAAAATTAAATATCGTTGGATAAAATATTTTTAGATATACCCATTTAGTATCCTATCTATAACACGGATATTCATTATGAAATCATAAGAATGTTTTGCATGTTTGTTGTTTTTATCTTTCTGCTCCTTGCTTATAAAAAGCTCTCTCCAACAAAACGCTCTTTATTGTATTCTTCTACAATTTATATTTCTTGATGATTCCATGCTTTATAGCACTTGTATGCTTAAACAGTGGAAGAACACTCTCTTAAAATACAAACATCGCTGATTTTAAAAATTGACTATGCAAATCTTTGTAAATTAGTCTAATCTCAAGTAGGTTTTTTGAATGAAAAGCTCTTTGGAAAAATTCTGCTAAAAAACACAAAAATCTAGCGACTGATTTTTCCAAAAAAAATAAGAGAGGGAACCTATGTCTGAAAAAATTTATCCAATACCAACTGATATCAAAAAAAATGCGTTGATCAATGAAGAGACTTATCAACAATGGTATCAAGAAAGCATCAATGACCCAGAAACCTTCTGGGCAAAACATGGGCAACGCATTGAATGGTTTAAACCCTATACAAAAGTAAAAAACACTTCTTTTAATGATGATGTATCGATTCAATGGTACGAGGATGGGCTAACAAATGTTGCCTATAATTGCATTGATCGCCATTTAAAAAACCATGGTGATCACATTGCGCTCATTTGGGAAGGAGACACTCCCTATCATGATAAAAAAGTAACCTATAATGAACTTTATGAACATGTTTGTCGTCTTGCTAATATCTTAAAAAAACATGGTGTTAAAAAAGGAGACAGAGTTACCATTTACTTACCCATGATCCTCGAAGCCGCTTATGCCATGCTCGCTTGTGCTCGCATTGGCGCCATTCATTCGGTTATTTTTGCTGGTTTTTCTAGTGAAGCAATAGCAGGACGCATTGTTGATTGTGAATCAACCTTCATTATTACTGCCGATCAAGGCTTGCGTGGAGGAAAACAGATTAATTTAAAAGACAATGTTGATCATGCTATTGACATTGCAGCACGCCAGAATGTGCAAGTGAATCAAGTCATGGTTATACAGCGAACTTGTGGCCCCATTCAATGGATAAAAGGACGTGACTTTTGGTACCATGAAGAACTATCTCATGCAAAAACAGACTGTCCACCAGAACAAATGAAGGCTGAAGATCCGCTTTTCATACTTTATACTTCAGGCTCAACTGGTAAACCCAAAGGTGTTTTGCATACAACAGCAGGCTATCTTGTTTATGCTGCGATGACCCATCAATATGTTTTTGATTATCATCCTGATGAAGTTTACTGGTGTACAGCTGATATTGGCTGGATTACCGGTCATTCTTACTTGATTTATGGTCCTCTGTGCAACCGTGCTACAACTCTCATGTTTGAAGGAATACCAAGTTTTCCTAACAAAAGCAGATTTTGGGAAATTGTTGATAAACATAAAGTGAACACGCTCTATACTGCACCCACAGCTATTCGCATGTTAATGAGTGCAGGAGATTCATTTGTTGAGCACACAGATAGAACATCTTTACGGCTTTTAGGCACGGTAGGCGAACCGATTAATCCAGAAGCATGGGAATGGTTTCACCATACAGTGGGAAATGACAGATGTCCCATTCTCGATACATGGTGGCAAACAGAAACAGGAGGGCATATGATCACTCCCTTACCTGGTGCCACAAATTTAAAAGCAGGATCAGCCACACGCCCTTTTTTTGGTGTTCAACCTCAAATAGTCGATAACCAAGGCAATATTTTAGAAAATGAGGCAGAAGGCAATCTTTGCATCATTGACTCATGGCCTGGTCAAATGCGTACCCTCTACAATGACCATAAGCGCTTTATAGAAACCTATTTTTCCACATATAAAGGAAAATATTTTACAGGCGATGGTTGTAAACGTGATAACGATGGATACTATTGGATTACAGGCCGCATTGATGACACTCTCAATGTCTCGGGACACAGATTAGGAACCGCAGAGATTGAATCAGCCCTTGTTTCACATCCTGCTATTTCAGAAGCTGCTGTTGTTGGTTATCCTCACCCCATTAAAGGGCAAGGAATCTACAGTTTTGTCACCTTAATGGAGAAAACACCTGCTCATGAAGGATTGCAAAAAGACCTCATTAAGCATGTCAGAAAGGAAATAGGTCCCATTGCCATATTGGATAAAATTCAATTTGTTCATCAGCTTCCCAAAACGAGATCAGGAAAAATTATGCGACGTATTTTACGGAAAATTGCCGAAAATGATTTTGATACTCTTGGCGATATTTCAACCCTCGCTGAGCCACAAATTATTGAAGATCTGATTGCCAATCGACAAAGTTAAAGAAACAATACTAAAATACAACATACGGTGGTTTTTGTTTTTTTGCTAAAATTATCTCAGCATTGTTACGAGAACCACTGGTGAGAATAAAACACAAAACAATTCATGAGATACTCAACAATTCTAACAATAAAGGCTTTTCTTCATAACAAATTAAGAAACAATTAAAGAAAAAACTTCAAGATCAGGAGATGAATGCGAACAAGAAAGTGAGATCAAAAAAGCAACATAGCTTTTTAAAATCCCTCACTGCCCATTCAATGTAAAAAAGCATCTGAGCAAGAAAGAAAAATAGTTCTAATGTTTATGCTAGAATCACTTTGAAATTCCTGTTAAAATCATAAATAAAAGTAAAAAGAAAAAGTATAAGTGATCATATTTTTAAGAAAAAATATTTATCTATAACAAAAGCATATAAAAAATATTGAAAATTATAAACTCTAAAATAAACAAGCTTACAGCAAAAACCTAAAACAATAAAAGCAAGAATTCTTAAAATAAATGATGCAATATAAAATCAGGAGTAATAACAAAAAGTGATTCATTTTGAAAATGTTGGTCTACGCTATGGAATGGGCCCTGAAGTCCTTCGTGATATTAGCTTTCATATTCCTCCTGGATCATTTCAATTTCTTACTGGTGCCTCTGGAGCAGGGAAAACGTCGCTGATGCGGCTTATGTTTTTGGCACTCAAACCCACCCGCGGTCATATTGATTTATTTGGCACAGACACTGCGCTGCTCAAACGACAAGAACTCCCTGCGATCCGACAACGTATTGGTGTAGTTTTTCAAGACTTTCGTTTACTCGACCACATGACCACTTATGAAAATGTTTCTTTACCATTACGCATTAAAGGGCAAGAAGAAGCAACCTATCGCAGTGAAGTGGAAGATCTTCTTTGTTGGGTAGGTCTAGGAGACCACATACATGTTTTACCACCAGTTCTTTCCGGTGGAGAAAAACAAAGAGTTGCCATTGCACGCGCGCTCATTGATCAACCAGAAATTCTACTTGCGGATGAACCAACAGGCAATGTCGATCCGCCCTTGGCAAAACGCCTACTCCGTTTGTTTATTGAACTAAACCGTTTTGGAACAGCTGTTATCATTGCCACCCACGATATCGCCTTAATGGAACAAGTTGCAGCACGGCGTATGCTTCTCCATAACGGACGGATGACAATTCATGAATAAATCTTTCTCCATTTTTACAAGCAATCAAAAAAACACAACGGCGATCATTCCCAGCAGCAATATTTCCGGGAAAGCATTAGTTGCAGTGATTTCTATTATGACCTTTCTCTCAAGTTTCACCTTAATTGGTGTTGATTTAATCCACCGTGCGGCCAAAAATTGGAGCAATCAAATTAGCTACGAAGCAACAATCCAAATACGCCCCGTTGACAATGTTGATATCAACAAAACACTCCGTGATGCCGTCCAATTAGTTAAAACATTTTCTGGTGTACAAGATGCAAAAATTGTTGACCAAAAAGCCACTGAAAAGTTACTAGAGCCATGGTTTGGAACAGGTTTCAATTTCAAAGAACTTCCTCTTCCCCGCCTTATCATTGTCACCTTAAAAGGGAATGAAACAATCAATTTTTCTGCTATTAATCACGCCATTAAAACTCAAATTCCAGGTGGTCAATTTGATGATCACCGCATTTGGGTCCATCGTTTTGCAACCATGGCACACACCACTGTTTTCATTGGTCTTTCAATATTAGCATTAGTTCTAGGCTCTCTTATGCTCACCATTATTTTTTCCACCCGCAATGCACTAGCAGAAAATGCACATATTATCAATGTATTATATTTCCTTGGTACTGAAACTCTTTTTATTGCACGCCAATTTGCCTGGCATTTTTTTAAAACCTCCCTCCGTGGCGCCTTATTTGGTGGTTTCACGAGTATATTTCTGTTTTTAGTTTTTTGCATCTGGACGAATTATAACTTGGGAAGAGTAGAAGCTAGTCAAGTAACAGCTTTGTTTGGACATATTTCCATGAATTCCATTCCCTATGGAAAAATCATCTTCCTTATTATTTTTGTTTCTTTTGTCACCACCCTTACAAATCACATGACTATTTTAACGCAACTGAAAAAAATCGATCAATGTGAAAATGGTTTATTTTAATTTTATGACTCACCACTCCTATCATTCTAACTCATTGACGCAAAACAATTTCAAGCGCCCTCTTCCAAAACGGGCCTACTATAGTTGGTCTCCGTGTTTTTTATTTCGTTATTTTCCACTGACAACTCTTGCTTTTGCAATTACTGTTTTCATTTTCTGGGGTGGTTTTCTTGTTTTTTATGAAAAAACCGAACAACTTTATCCTCCAATCCCCCTTTCCAAAGCTGATGCAATCATTGTGCTTACAGGCGGAGAAAACCGAATAGAAACAGGCCTCCATCTCTTACAAAAGGGACTTGGTTCACGTCTCCTCATCAGTGGCGTAAACACGACAACCAATCTGAAGGATTTCATGCATCATATGCATATTACTTCACAACTTACCTCCTGCTGTATTGACATCGGATATCAAGCAATTAATACTAGAGGCAATGCAGAAGAAAGCTCTGCCTGGATCAAAAAACACCACTATAAAACCCTTTATATCGTCACTCATGATTACCACATATGGCGTTCAATGCGTGAATTTAAATATTTAATGCCTGATATCCATTTCATTGTTTATCCAGTTAAAAAGAGCAATGCTGAAAGCACAATCCAACAGATCAATCAAATCCGCATTCTTATATTCCAATATATTAAAACGCTTCAAGTCTATATCAGAACCGCATTCTGATTTTTACCCTTTTAATTTTTTAGAAACCTTTCCACCTACAAACCGCTTCACACTGTTTTCTCTATTCACTTTCCACGAAATCTCTTTCAATATGGTTATAGAAAAACCCTACCATTCAGGCAAAATAGAATGATCCACTTCAATTGCACATTCACCGGATTGCACCTCGACACACTTAAAGAAACATCACTCACATCCCAAACCTATCTCACAACCCTGATTTATAGATGATATTCCAATGGCTATAAATAGAATTTCCAGCAAACTGGGGAACTCCGTTCACAAGGACTTTTAAATCATTCATACTCAGGCATCATGAAACAGATTTTAAATGTACCAAGAGATATTTTTGAACAAGTACATGAATGTAAAACACGTGTCTATTCTGTCCGCGTTCTATTTTTCATGAAAGGCTCTTTAAAAAAAGCAAAAAAGTTATATCTTCCAATATCTTAAAGATTTGTAAAATTTGGCGAATAACATTCTTGAAGCCAAGTTTCTTTCTATTATTGAGGGAAACATTTATCATGTAGAGCAAAATCTAAAACGAGTCTTGTTTATATTGTTCACTTTCAAGCTTAAAGCCTAAAAAACAGTGCGCATTTGCAAAACTGTTTTATTCTGCACATTATCCTTTAGCAAAACAGCAAAATTTAAAAGCTTTACCCAGTTTGGATCTCGTTTTCTTTTTTATTTTGAAAAGTTCACCCGTCCAGTTTTTTGTTATCAATCTTTTTAACTCTCAATGGTGCTACCTCTTCTTCCTTCAAAGGACACCATAAATCCCACCATTAATCTTTAAAATAATAGCCCAAAATCCAACTTTTTGTCTAACGCGTTTCACCTGCTCACTTCAAAGGACAACGTTTCATGAAGATTATCGACTTCCTTCCTACATCTCAAAGAACAAAGATACCTAGTTAACGCCAGTTTGTAACCAATCCGGTTTTATTTAGCAGATTTCACCTTGCATCCCCATTTATATGGTTCACTCACATAAGACCTGACAAAGAAGATTTAAGAATATTCATCACGCATTCTCAAAACATTTAATATCTCAAGGCATCTTACACACCACATCTCACCTAATTTGTTGTTCTATAAAAACTTCATTCTTCTAAAGAGCCTATAGTTTTAACGAATCAAGGCTTTTTATTAGGAAAGAGCAGTGAATAACTAAGCATTTTCCCATATTTTTCTTCATAAACACTTCATACAAGTTTAGATAACAACAAACACACCGGTAATTGATAACTACTTAACCACGCGTAAGAGCCACAACAGGAGCAAGCCGTGAAGCCTGGCGCGCTGGAGAAAAACCAAAACATATTCCAATGAACGTCGAAAAAGAAAGAGATAGGATGATAGAATCAATAGTATAAACTAAGTGGATAGGCGCCTTAAACAAAAGAAATAAACCTCCAACAGAAAAACCAAAGAGAATTCCTAAACCACCTCCAATCACACATACTAAAACTGCTTCAATTAAAAATTGTTGTAAAATATCGCTCTGTCGTGCACCAACAGCCATACGCACCCCGATTTCATTGATCCGCTCAGAAACTGTAACCAACATAATATTCATCACTCCAATTCCTCCTACAATCAATGAAATCGATGCAATTGAAGACACTAAAAGCGTTAAAATACGTGTACTCTCCATGATACGTTCACGGAAAAATTCAGAATTTTTAATGAAAAAATCTTCCTCACCATGGCGCATAATGAGAAAACGTCGAACCATAGTTTCTGCTAAATGTGAATCAATTTCATCGGCGATCCTAACCGTAATTGCACGAACTTGCGTTGTTCCAACAAATCGTGTTTGCACAGCTGTATAGGGTAAATAAACCTGCAACGTATTTGAATTTCCTCCCATACGTTGCGGATCTACAACACCAATAATACGCACGGGAACATTACCCAAATGAACAATTTTTCCAATGGGATTTTCATGACTATGAGGGAAAAGCACAGAAAGTGCTTCTTTTTCAATCACGAGATCAACAGCTCGCTCATGCACACTTTTTTGATCAAACAATCTTCCTTGAACAGCTTTGAGTCCTTGCGTCTGAAAATATTGTTCTCCTACCCCAGTAATTACAGCATTGGCTTCAACAGCACCAAAACGTACCGTTGAGCTTACTGAAATTTGAGGCGTTACACCAGAAACATAGGGTAAGCCGGAGAGAGCCTCTGCATCTGCTTCCACCAAACTTGTTATTTTCTCTGCCTGTGGGTCAGATAAGTTTTTTCCAGGTAAAATTGTTAATGTATTAGAACCCAAACTCTTAAAATTTTCCATAATTTTTTCCCGCGTACCATTTCCCAAAGCCACCATAGCAATAATTGCTCCAATACCGATAATCACCCCAAGCATTGTTAAAAAAGTCCGCATACGATGTGCATTCATAGCCAACAAAGCCATGACAAATGTTTCACGAAAACGTTCAACAAAAGCTCGAAAAAAACCTAGTGTTTTCTGATCCTTCAAATTTTGTTTTTCCTGAATATAAGACGCATTCTTTATTTTTTTGCGCTTTAATACATTATCTGCAATAATTTCTCCATCACTGATTTCGATAATACGCTCTGCTCTTTTAGCCACCTGCATATCATGCGTTACGATAATAATGGTATGTCCTTCTTGATGAAGTTCATCTAGAATACGCAACACTTCTTGTCCACTAGATTTATCTAAAGCACCGGTTGGCTCATCAGCAAGAATGACCTGTGCATTATTCATCAATGCTCGAGCAATAGAGACTCGTTGTTGCTGCCCCCCTGAAAGTTGATTAGGACGATGATTTACTCTATCTCCCATACCTAAACGTGTTAATAAGTTCTGAGCACGTTTTTTTCTCACATCTGGTGCACAACCTGCATAAATAGCTGGAATCTCAACATTGCCAAGTGCAGTTAATTCATTCAACAAGTGATAACGCTGAAAAATAAATCCAAAATAGTTGCGGCGCAAAGCTGATAATTCATCAACAGAAAGAGAAGCTGTTTCTTGTCCTGAAATCAAATAACGGCCAGAATTTGGTCGATCCAAACAACCTAAAATATTCATCAATGTGGATTTTCCAGAACCGGAAGCCCCCACAATCGCCACCATTTCGCCCCGCCTAATAGTCAGGTTGATCTCTCTCAAAACAGTAACAAATGTTTCACCCGCAGGAAATTTGCGCACAATATTTTCCAAAACGAGCACAGCATCTGCTTTTTCTATTTTCATGGCTTAATTCTCATTTCCACTCTGTTCATCAGGAATTTCAGGCAACACACCATCGCGTGAACCAGTAATAACCACATCCCCCTCCTGAAGCCCTGAAACAATCTCTGCCATCACTTTATTATTAAGCCCCACAATCACTTGTTTTGCCACTACTTTTTTACCCCCCACCAAAAGTAAAACCCATGCTTTATGTTCTTTTGTTTCATCACGCAAAGCAACACTTGGAACCAACAAAACATTCTGAGCACGTCCTAAAATAATATGAACTTGAGCAGTCATATAAGTTCGCAAAAAATTGTCTTTATTATCAACATGTGCAATCCCATTGTAATAAATCGCTGATGACACAAGAGAACTAGAACCTCCTGCTCCAGAATTAATACTCACATCAGCACGAATAGATTCAGGCGCCGGATCGACCCTTTCTAAAATACCCTCATAACGCCGGTGTGAATTGCCCAATACCGTAAAATAAAGAGGTTGACCAGCACGAACTTTAAGAATATCAGCCTCTGAAATTTGCGCTTTGACTGTCATCTTTGACACATCGCCTAAAATAACAATTGTAGGCGCTGACTGAACAGCATTAACATTCTGTCCTTCTTCAACAACCGTTGCCAAAACAGTTCCCGCCGAAGGAGCAGTTATTCGCGTATAATCGAGATTGACCCTTGCACTCTCTACATCAATTTGAGCTTGTACAATCTGCTGCTGCAGTTGGGCAATTTGCGCTTCGCGTATTTTCACTTGTGTTGTCGCATCATCAAGATTAGCTTTTGAAGTTGCACGCGCTTCTATCATTTTTTTTTGCCGCGCTAAATTTTTCTGTGCAAGGGAAAGATAAGCTTCTTGTTCCACTAAATTCGCATAATAATGAGATAAAGCTGCTTTTTTTCTTTTCAGATCATTTTCTTGATCTGTAGGATCAATTTCGGCCAAAAGATCCCCTTCTTTTACAACACTGCCCGGAAAAACGCGCATAGAAATCACTCTCCCCGTAGCACGCGCTCCAACAGCCACCAACCTATAAGGCCGCACAAGCCCAGAAGCCAAAACACTTTCTTCGATATCACCACGCTTCACAACAGCTGTCATATACATTGGTGTAGATGTTCCCCAAAAAACAGAGCGTAACCACAACAAAATGACAATAATGAAGAGAGAAATAAGAAATAATGAAAGTTTCCTGTGTTTTATAACGAAATTTTTGATGAAACCTTTTTTCATTGCTCTAACCTTGCAAGCGAACGACTAACACCATCAATAACTTTCGGACGTGATACATCAACAACTCCATCCCACCCACCTCCTAATGCTTTCATCAAAGCGATATATTGGGTAGCTAAAGCAACACGGCTATCTATAAGTGCCATCTGCGCAGAATAATAGGAACGATCAGCATTTAACAATTCGAGGAAGCTGATACTTCCATTTTCAAAAAGGCTTCGTGAAAGTTTTAAAGAATGCAGATAAGTTTCATTTGCAATGACGAGCTTTTTGAGACGCTGATGTTCCTTCGTTACTCTCACAAGGGCATTTTCAACATCTTCTAAAGCACCTAATACAGCCGCTCGATAAGTAATAAAGGCCTGATCACGCTGTGCCCGTGCCATCGCAACAGAGGCAACAATCTGCCCTCCATTAAAAAAGGGGAAACGAAGACCAGGTCCAAAAGACCAGCTAATCGTTGAACTTTTCCATAATTGATCCATTGTTACTGCTGCTGTTGCAATATTCCCTGTTAAAGTAAGCGATGGATAACGTTCTGCCTCACGTTGACCAATGCGAGCTGTTGCTTGTGCATATTGGCGCTCTGCGCGACGTAAATCTGGACGTGACAACAAAATATCGGTTGGAATTCCTGCTGGTATGGGCCATTGTGGTTGTGGAATTTTAATTTGCTTAGCATTTTTTTGCAAAAAACCCTTCAAAGCCGTAGGCACATGACCAGTTAAAACAGAAAGGCGATGCATACTCATTGCCACACTGGCTTCTATCTGAGAGATATCGGCTTCTGTATTGGCCATTTGCGCTTTTGCATTTGAAACATCAAGCTCAGAAATATCGCCTGCTGTCAATTTGGCGCACATCAATTCATATGTTTTGCGCTGTGCTGCAGCAATTTGCCGCACAATCAGCAACTTTTGTTGCCAACCACGCATTTGAACATAATTTGTTGCCACCTCTCCCAACAATATGACCATGGTAGCCCGCATATCTTCCACCACCGCTTCAAGACCATACCGTGCTGCTTCAACGCCTCGTTTATGCCCACCAAAAAAATCAAGCTCCCAACTTGCATCAAATCCCCCACGATATTGGCTCAACGCATCAGATTGTCCAGATCCGTTACGGGTTCCTGCAATTGTATTTGACGCACTTGGCAACAAGGCCCCCACCACTTGCCCTAAACTAGCACGTGCTTCGCGAACTCGAGCTTTAGCAACCGCAATATCATTATTTCCAGAAATTACCTCATCCATTAATGCATTTAAAATCGGATCATTTAACCATCGCCACCATCCCGCAAGAGTAATTGAACGGTCAGATATCTGTTCAGACTTCTGTCCCCATTGGGCTGGAACACGAAAAAATGTTTTATGATAATTTGGGCCAACCATACATCCTGACAAAAGAAAACATAGCAAAACATTAGAAAGTAATCCTTGAAAAACGCCCCTTTTGAGATTTCTGCTCTGCATTTAGTCTCCCGCATTTTTTAGAATCATTACTTAGTATTAATACTTTATTTACCTCTTATTTCAAAATTAACGTGAAAAATCAAATATAGTTTGCACAGGAATATGATCTGAAGGACGTTCCCATCCGCGCGCATCACGAAAAGTCGAAAGATCTTCTACCAAGGGCGCTAAATCTGGAGAAGACCAAATATGATCAAGCCGACGCCCATAATCCGTAAGGGCCCAATCGCGTGCACGATAACTCCACCAGGTGTAAAGTTTAGTAGGAACAGGAATATGCAACCGCATAAGATCAATCCAACCGCCTTGACAACACAAATCTTGTAAACGCTCGGTTTCAATGGGTGTATGGCTTACAACCTTCAACAATTGCTGATGAGACCAAACATCCTCTGCCAAAGGAGCAATATTCAAATCGCCCAGTAAAAGAGAAGACACCCCCTTTTCCTGCTCTGCACGGATAAAAGACATTTCTTCTAAAAAATCAAGCTTATGACGAAATTTCTCATTCACATCAGCGTCAGGAATATCTCCTCCTGCAGGAACATAAAAATTATGAATCCGCAAATTTCTCCCGTGAGCTTCCACAATCACTGAGATATAGCGACAATCTTGATTTTGACAAAAAAAACGCTTTTCTATCTTTTTAAAAGGCAACCGAGAAACAATAGCCACTCCATTATAAGATTTTTGTCCATTCAGTGCGATATGCTTATATCCTGCTGCTACAAAATCCTCTACTGGAAATAAAGCATCTGGACATTTTGTTTCCTGTAGGCACAAAACATCAGCCGGAAAGAATTCCAAATACTGAAAAATCTGTGCAAGACGCAAACGAATAGAGTTAATATTCCAAGTCGCAATACGAAAAAACATCTACTTTAATCTCAATGATGTAACCCTATTTCTTCATTTCTTCGAAGGAAGTGTAAACATTCCATTTGCAAATCGAACGCCTGTTTGTACATTCATAACCTGTACAGTAGTTTCCAAATTTTGTTGGTCAACAATTGTCCACTGCCGCAAAGCGGATCCTTTAGGATCAAAAATCATTCTTATTTTCCCAGCCCCAATGCTTTTATCACGCAGAACAATCGTCACTGCCCCTGGATCTTCACGAAATGCCAATAAACGCCCAGAAGATACATCAATTTTATCATCCAACAGAAACTTCATTGGTGTTTGCGAAAGTTGTGAAAAGTTCCAAGTATTCAAAGCCCGATTATTAATTCCAATAAACTGACCATCTGCAATAATCTGCAAAGGCATTTTTTTGTAAATAAAGCGAATTTTTCCTGGACGTTCTAAGTAAAATGTTCCTTGAGACATTTTCCCTCTTGGACTAAATTGAATAAAATCACCTGTCATTGTTTTGATTGCCGCAAAGCGATTCACCACATTCTGCGCCTTTACCATTTTATTAGATGTTTGTGAAAAAGCAGGAAACATTAAACACCAAAAGACAACAATTCCCACAAACCTAAAGACTCTACTTTGCGATAAAAAAAACAGTTTCATAAAAAATGCTCCCAAGCAATACTTAATTGGCTTTATTATAAACAACAAATAACGAATAAATACTTTGCTTTATCAGAAAAAATATTGTTTGAAAAAACGATCTGAAGATTTTTTAAAAGTATTCTTCTTCAATAGTCTCTTAAAATTTCAGCTTTCCCCATATGATTTTCTGAATCAATGATGCCTTCTTCTTCCAGCTTCTCACTCAATATCACTGCACAATTAGAATCAATACCTAAACGGCATTGAATATAAGAAGTTGAAGCCTGATCATGATGAAGTACGATAGCAAAAGTTTGACAATAATTATCTGCTAAAGAAGAAAGAAAAGAGACATCTGCCTTATGTTCTTCATCTGCTTGCAATATTATTTTCAAACAATTAGTCCGCCTTTAAAGTTTTGAAGGTAGCTAAATTCCTATTTTTCTGCAAATTTGCTAAACAACTCATATATTCTAACCCACCTGTAATCTAATGAAGCAACATGGCTTATAGTCAACATACAACGGAGATTAAACATATTACTTCACGAATTTAAAAACTCTTTATCAGTCGCAAAAATATTTTTTTGACTTCCTCCTCACCTAAAAGAATAAAAATTCTCATCTACTCAGGTCTATAAACAATTTGGATTTTAGCAAGTCCCTCTTGGATTTCCACCCTATATACTTAATCTTCTATACGGCTTGACAAGAAAATCCTGCCCTAAATATTCAATATATTCTAGAAAAAAATTAATATATCAAGCCTTGCATAACCACAACGCCTCAAACGACATTATTTCATATTTATACATTGATTTATAATGATAAATTACCATTCTTCAACGTAAACATAAATCATAACGCCAAATCCAGTAAGATTTTTTCATCTTATACGCTCCCATATTCAATTAATTCAAATCATTTTCTTGCACCTTACAAACAAAATCTGCGTATAGATAAATTACATAAAATAAGGAATAAAAATACTTCTTATGAATTGTCTCAAGTGCCAAGAGTTAGCATAATCTTGAAAGCTGGAAAAGTACATGATGATATCAGTTTTTTAACGCATAATAGAGTAAATGCCTGTTTTTATAAAATATTATTTAAAAAACGATTATAAAGATTTTTCAAAAGCGTTCCTCTTCAGGAGGTACTAAAATTTCCCGTTTCCCTGCATGATTTGCTGGACTAATGATGCCTTCTTCTTCCATCCTCTCAATTAACGTTGCAGCACGGTTATAACCAATGCCTAAACGGCGTTGAATATAAGAAATCGAAGCCTTACGGTCACGAAGAACAATAGCAACAGCTTGACTATAGGGATCGTCTCCTGAAGGAGAAGCCAAAGAAACATCAGTCTCATTCTCTTCAACTTCTTGCGTAATTGTTTCCAAATAATCAGGTCGTGCTTGCGCTTTGAGATGCGCAACAACCTGCTCCACTTCATCATCTGCAACAAAAGGTCCATGCACACGCTGAATACGTCCTCCTCCCATCATGAAAAGCATATCTCCCTGTCCTAACAATTGTTCAGCTCCTTGTTCGCCTAAAATTGTTCGACTATCGATTTTTGAACTTACAGAAAAAGAAATGCGTGTAGGAAAATTGGCTTTGATTGTCCCAGTAATAACATCGACAGAAGGACGCTGTGTTGCCATAATCACATGGATACCAGCAGCACGCGCCATTTGTGCTAAGCGTTGCACTGCACCTTCAATATCTTTACCAGCAACCATCATCAAATCAGCCATTTCATCAATAATGACAACAATATAGGGCATAGGACTAAAATCAAGAGTTTCCGTTTCATACAGAGGCTCCCCAGTATCATGATCAAAACCCACTTGAATTGTACGCACCATTGTCTCTCCTTGATCTTTTGACTCTTTGAGACGCGCATTAAACCCATCGATATTGCGAACGCCAAGTTTTGACATTTTACTATAGCGCTCTTCCATTTCACGAACAGCCCACTTTAAGGCAATTACGGCTTTTTTAGGATCTATTACTACTGGTGTTAATAAATGAGGAATGCCATCATAAACCGAAAGTTCAAGCATTTTTGGATCCACCATAATGAGACGACATTGTTCAGGTGTCATACGATACAGCAACGATAAAATCATTGTATTGATAGCAACAGACTTTCCTGATCCTGTTGTACCAGCAACCAAAAGATGAGGCATTTTTGCTAAATCAGCAATAACGATTTCTCCCCCAATCGTTTTGCCCAAAGCAAGCCCTAATGCTGCTTTACTTTCAATAAACTCCTGCGCTTGCACAATTTCCCTTAAATAAACCATCTCACGCTTTGCATTAGGCAACTCTATTCCAATCACATTACGCCCTGGAACCACAGCCACACGAGCAGAAATTGCCCGCATCGAGCGCGCAATATCATCTGCTAAACCGATGATACGAGAAGACTTAATACCAGCAGCCGGTTCAAATTCATATAAAGTAACCACCGGTCCAGGACAAGCATCTATAATTTTCCCTTTGACCCCAAAATCTAACAAAACCCCCTCAAGTTCCTGAGAATTTGCTTTTAAAGAAGCAGGAGAAAGTTTTGCATCCCTAACAGATGGTGGTGGAACCGAAAGATAATCTAAAAGTGGAAGAACAAAACTACCATTTGAAGAAACTGTTAAACGCTTTCGATTTTTAACAAGAGAAACATGTATTTCATTTTGATTTTCCTTGTACTTTTCTTTTTCACCAAAAAAAATGGGTTCGATCCGATCAAATGATTTTCCTTGCTTCCTGCTCTGAAAACGCCTTTTGAAACAGAAAAAACGCAAAAACCGTGCTTGTAAAAAATAAAAAAAATGTAAAACAGCGCCAAAAATCGTCGCAAAAAAACCATCTTGCACACGATCATCCTCTGCAGCATGTTCTGCATTTTCTTCCAACTCAAAGATTGGATTAATGATTTCGTTTTTTGAAATGTTTTTTTCTTTTCTTTTCTTTGGTTGACGTCGCCATATCACATTGCCAGCAAAAGCAGCAATGAAAAAACCTAAAAAAATAAAAATACCACTGAAACACACAGTGTAAAGTGGAGAACGGAAAAGAGGAAAGATTGAAGAAGCAACACTTACAACTTTATCTCCTAAAACCCCTCCCAAGCCCATTGGCAATGGCCAATAAGTAAAGGAAGCCATAGGTGTCATAAGGGAAAAAGCAATTAAAAAACAAATCGTTGATACCACCCATAAAAAAAAGCGCAACATCAAATTATAGATATTCTTTTGTGCCAATAAAAGAAAAGACCAAAATAATGGCGGTAATAAAACAGCAAGACTTGCCAAGCCAAAAAACTGCATAATGAAATCTGCAAAAATCGCACCCAACCACCCCATAAGGTTTGTAACCTCATTTGCATTTGCATGGGTTAAAGACGGATCTGCAACATTCCAAGTTGCCAAAGCAAACACACAAAAAATAATAAAACCCAAAAGTCCAAGTCCAATGAAAACACCAATCTGGCGTAAAAACATCTCAATAATCCGTAAGCCTTGAGAATTTCGCACTTCTAATGAATCATAAGGAGAAGAACTTCGGTGCATCTATCAATTCCAAATACAAAATTTTATATCTAAAGAGTTATAGCTCCTCCCCTCTTCCTAAAAAGAATGAAGCCTAAACCAGCGCCGATCTGTAAACTACTCCGGCTTTTTATCTAGCGGATTCTACTTTCTAACCACTTCATATCGTTTATCTCCCACCACCCTAAAGGGCACAACTTCATAAGGCGCCGTAAAAGCCCTACTCTGAACATTTATCACACATTCAACCAAAAAACACCTTAATGTGTAAAGTTTTACATGAGCCCTATAGCATCTCCTAAACAGATGACATTATACGCAACATCATGATAACAGCAACATTTAATACTGTTTTAACCATCACCTAATGAGCACAGTTTTTCTTACCTCTCATACTCACTCAATACATCCCTTCAAAGATAGCGTCTTAAAGCACCTTCATCCAAATCAAAAAATACAAAACTTTCTTTGTTTAATTTTAGTTTTCTTTTTTATCAATCAAGTGTAAAAAGAGTTGAAGAAAACATTCAAAAAAAGCTTAACCGATAAGTCTGCAAAATAAACTACATAAGTGACTAAACAGAAGAATTCTAAAAAAACAATCTGTCATAAGATTGGCATCAAAAAGAAATCTCGCCTTTATAAAAGTAAGGAGAAAAATAAAAGCTAAGATATTTTCAGGAAATTTTAAAGAAAAATATTTTTTAACAGCAAAAAACTGTAAACAATGGAAGAAGCCTTGTGTATTCTAATCACTATAAAGATGTCAAACTAAACAGCAAAATAAAATCCTCTAAAACCAAACAATGTGATCTCCTCATTGCAGGGGGTGCGGTTGTCGGTTTAACACTAGCCATAGCACTCAAACAAACAGCTGCTAATCTGAAAATAAAAATCGTTGATGCTGCTTCACAAGGAGATATTTCTGCTTCTAACATACGAACCTTTGCCCTTGCTGCTGCTTCTATTCGTATGTTAAAACAATTACAATGTTGGGAACCTATAAAACCCTACGTGCAACCCATTCACTCAATGATCATCACAGATACAAATCCAAGTGATCCTGTCAAACCCACTCTTTTAACCTTTGAAGGTGATATTACCCCCAATGAACCCTTTGCAACTATGGTAGAGCATAGAGAGCTCATTAACACTTTAAAAAAACGTGTTAAAGATCTCAATATTCCTTTTATTGCAAACACGCGTGTCATTGATTTTTATCAAGAAGACCAACATACAACTGTCATTTTAAATAATGAAGAGGTTTGGCAAACGAAATTGCTTATTGCAGCCGACGGAGCCCACTCGAAATTACGCGAAAAGGCAGGTCTTAAAAACTTTTTTCATCCCTACAAACAAATAGCCATCATCTGCACAATTGAACATGAAAAACCCCATTATGGTCGAGCAATTCAACATTTTTTACCTGCAGGTCCTTTCGCTCTTCTTCCTCTTAAAGGCAACCGCTCCGCCATTGTGTGGAATGAAGATCATAAAACCGCGCAATATTATCTCAAAGCTGATGCACTTATTTTTGAAACAGAACTCGAAAAACGCATTGGCCATCGATTAGGAAAACTCTCTTGGAATGGTGAACGTCAAGCTTTTTCCTTGAACCTTTCCTTAACACATCAATGCATTAAGCCACGTTTTGCCCTCATTGGCGATTCTGCCCATACTATCCACCCCATTGCAGGACAAGGACTCAATTTAGGATTACGCGATAGTGCTGCCCTTGCTGAAGTGATTATTGAAACAGCACGATTAGGTCTTGATATTGGCTCCCTCACTGCTTTAGAGCGCTATCAAAGCTGGAGACGTTTTGAAATTGTCCGTATGGCTTTCAACAATGACTGGCTTAATAAACTCTTTTCTAACGATAATCCTCTCTTACGAATGCTCCGAGATACGGGTCTTGGAATCATCAATCAAGCGCCAAGAATAAAAAAATATTTCATTCAAGAAGCTGCGGGCTTAACCCCAAATGCTCCACGTCTTCTCCATGGCTTCCCACTTTGAAGAAAAAATCCATATCATTTCACTTTTTACACTCTTTGACTTTCCGCTCCACCTCAAAAAACAAAAAAACTCTCGATCTAATCTATTTATAAACTGAATTCTTGCCGAGCAGGTCCCTCTTGGCTTCCCATTCATCTGTTTCACTTAACACAAGATTCAAGAATAAGCCCTACTTTAAGAATATCCACCACACACTGAAAAAACGTTTAATATCCCAAGGAAGTTATCTTAGATCACCACACCTCAAAGAAAGCTATTTCATCGCATACAAAAATAAACAAAACTTTTTATCACACAACATTTTTATTTATAGTAATCATTCATTGTTCTCATATTGAATGAGAAATGCGAAGATCGTAAGCTCCTCTTATTTTAAACCTGCGTATTTTGCAATAACCAAATTCATTCACTTGCATATTAAAAGCGGAATTCACGTATCGATAAAAACGATTTTTAAAAGAAAGCAAGAAAATTCTCTCATGCCCCCTCTCAAATACAAAGAACTGTCGCAATAAAAAAATTAGCAAAGTTATATAATTGAATGCTGCTAGCTTGCACCTTTCACTGAAATAAAGATAATCATACCCCGTAGATTTTAGATAATCATAAGAACTTTTATATTATGCTATTCACGAACAGCGCCATAAAATAAGCTTAGTTACATTAAAGATGTTTTTTTAAGCATGTAAATTAGCAATACAAGTAATTCCCATTTAAACCATTGTATTTTATGATAATACCTTTAATTTACATGACAATACCACAATTTAAGAATGCCGATACACAACAAATTCCCGTGCTCTATACCATCACACATGAGCTGACAACGTGCGTATTACCACTCTATCTCACACCATAAAAGAAAACAAACAGACATAAAAATTACGCAAACTTTTTATTTTTAATGCACTCTATTCACACATACCCATAAATAAGTTTTAATCACAAACACTTAGAAATATGTCATAAAATCCCATTAAGCCCTATACTGGCCATAGAAAATTTCCATTTTCCACACACTTAGTTCATATTCATATCAACGATACGAACGATAAATTAAAGTTAATTTATCAACCTATTAGTTTATAAAATCATCACTTTACCTATTGGATTAGAATCCTTACGCAATAAATTTGTCTCATTTGAATTCTTTTTTAAAGAATCAATAATTGACTTGCATAGCTTTAAAAGGACAACGTTAATACAACTATAAAATAAAAGCGATAAAATCCCCCCTCTCAAATGCATTAAGAGCAATCACAACATTTTAAGTTGGTAAACTTAATAATGATGCCAGTCTATTACAAAAATATCTTTTGCCTTTAAATACATTGGTTTCTGCCCCCTTATCATTTTATTCGATCACTCAATACTCTACATCTGCTCATTAGCTTTTGTCTATCAAAGTATTCAAAAAGAGCAATCTACTTGCATTCATATCTTTTGACATTCTCTTATCTTTTGTAAATATTGCAACTGCTTTATGTCACTTCTAATTCATCAAGTGTATACCCATTTTCCAACCACTCTTTAATCCACTTAGGTCTACGCCCACGCCCATTCCATAATTCCCATTGGTTATTGGGATTTCTATAATGACGCTCTTTATTCACAAGATCAGCGATATCAATTCCATGAGCATTAGCAATTTCAAGAATTTTTCGCCGCGCATTTTGTTTTTCCTTTACTTGCCGTTTTTTCAATTCCACATCGATTTGTATACGCATTTCTTGTAGTTCATTAAAATTCATATTTTTGAGATCATTCACCTTAATTACTCCCCTTGCAAAAAAGAATTGTTCCTTGTCATATTTTAAACACAATTATAGACGATTTTTGCCTATTTGTTATCGAAATTATAATTACGATAAATATATCGCTTTGACGGAGGTGTGCTTTGGACCACAAAGAATTGTTTATTTGCCTATCAGTAGTCACCACAGCATCCCTTTTCAGTTCAGTTGCTGAAACTAGTAGATGTCGTGCGCAAACGCCCTCACACCTTTATGATTCTCGTGAATCAGCAGTCAAAGGTAAGTATAAATCGCCATTCTATAAACTATGGCAATATGTAACAAAGAACAAGCCCCATCGGTATAATGATGGTATAGTTCATTACAACTATAAGAAACTCCTTCACATACACCAGTGTTTTGCTTCTTTTAAATGTTTTTTGAAAAAAAAATTGCAACTAAAAAATCGTATAAAACAAACAACTTCAATAAAATCCCAAAGATTGGCCTTACTTAAAAGCAGCATTTTTCTCCATGAGACCAATAATCCTGATCAGCGTAATGAGTCTTATTTTATCCCTCACATTGATCTCGTTGGTTGGATATTCACAAATATGGGAAATCTTCTCAAAAAAGAAGCAACCAATAATCACCAGAAGTATCCTAATCTAAGCAGTTACGTTCTGCAAGTTTATCAAATCAAAAGACAACGAGAAAAAACACCACATGGAATTGACATTTTTATCAATAAGGCCCTTCGTAATAAGGTGTATTGCTGATGATTATTCCAGATTTCACAATGCTTTCAGCTGCATACATATTCGATACGCCTTTCACGGCATTTTCAATTCTCGTTGGACAAGAATTGCAAAGCAATATCTATGTAACAGATAATGATAAGTTATTACGTCAATCTTCTCCACTAGAAAAAACAATCGCAACAAGGGGACAGTTTAAACAAAGTAAACATAATTTTGACGTAAATTTAGAACAAATTGATGTTGAAGATATGAAAGGTTTTTTTCTTTTTAACACATTTGGTTTTTTCAGAAATCTTAAAACTAAACAAGCCGTTCTAGCCTACCGCTATGAGCAGGTAACATCTACATCTAATTCTAAAAAGGATATATTGCAATCCGTACTAAATTTCTACAACCTGGGAAATTTAAATAGGCCCTACATACAGAAGATTTCTTCATTTTTTGGGGTGAAAATTCCTCCATTTGTAGATAATAAAACGTCGCAGGAATCTATAGAAATTTACGAAAGAGAACAAGAGCAAACAACAAAGACAGAATCTCCCCTTCTTTCCAAAGAAGAATTAGAAGATGCGTTTACACATAAAGCAAGTAGCACCCGGGATGCTTTTGCGACCGAAGGTTCTTCTTCTTTAGAAAACAACTCGAGTGGTGGCTGATGTTCTAACAAACTAAAGCTAAAATTTTGTAGGATATTATAATGAAAGCTAGATAAAGAAATATTAAAGCTCTAATTAGTAAGATTGGACAAAATCTCTTCTAATTGAGGGCAAAAAAATGAAAATGATAGAACAAAATAGCGTCGATATAGCATTTAATCAAAAGGCAGCGCGAGAAGTTACAATTGTAATGCGCTCAGAAAGGGAATGGTATTTTACATTTATTGCCGATGATCCAATCACCGGAAAACCAAATAAGTATACGCTTCTTACACAAAGAGGTAAACTAAGGACTTGGGCCGATCCTAAATATCTTTTTAAATTTCTTCATGAGAGAGGTGTTCTTTGTGGAAATTTTAGTCTTAATCAGGATGAAACATATGAAACAGTCAAATATTCTTCAAAAAATAATTCGAAATAATGCTACTCAAATCTTTGCGGCTGTAAATGTATTTTTTATGGCATATCCTGTATGGGCCCAAGCGCAAGGTTTAGGAAAAGTAAAAGATGTTTTAGAAAAACTCAGTCAAGAGTTAAAAACAATTATCCCTATCGCTGCAGCTGTTATACTTTTGTGCTTAGCAATCGGTTATGCGGGACGCTACATCGAAAAAGATACTTTCATACGGTGGGGGCTAGGTGTTATCATTGCAGGATCAGCAGCTGAGCTTGCAAACATGTTATTCACAAAAGGATAAATAAGTATAAAGTTATACAGCATTAAAGTGTCTTTCTTATTCAAAGAATAACCTGAATTTTAAGAGATCTTATACATATTAATAAAAACCATATGACAAAGAGATATTGTCCATAGCAACTGTAATCTAAATGGGGTAACAATATGAAACAATTAAATATTATTCAAATAGCGACCAATAAAAGCACTTTTATCGCTCTTATGACAATTGCTTTTTTTGTAACGCATCTCATGGATGCTCAGGCAAGTTTAGCCCCTGCAAAAACTGCCCTAGAAGAACTTAAGAAACAGTTGATTGGCATTGTTCCTATCGCTGCCGCTGTTATACTTTTGTGCTTAGCAATCGGTTATGCGGGACGCTACATCGAAAAAGATACCTTCATACGGTGGGCACTAGGTGTTATCATCGCAGGATCAGCAGTTGAGCTTGTTGATTTACTATTTAAAGCTAGTTGATTTACTATTTAAAGCTACCGAATACGTTCTTTAAAAGATGATTTTTTATGTCAAAAAAAGCTTAAGTTTTAGTATTTTCATATATTAATAAAATTATTTCTTATTCTTCAGAAAAGCTATTTATACTAAATTTGATAAGATTAACCAATATGAAAAAAATAATTAATTTCCAATTGAAAAATAATAATAAAATTATCACAATTTCTGCAAACATAATTGTATATTTGATGAGTAGTTCTATGTCTGCTCAAGCACAGATGGCAAATACAGAGAGAGCTTTAAAGGCTTTACAGGAAGATCTGACTAAAAACATTATTCCTATCGCTGCTGCTGTTATACTTTTGTGCTTAGCAATTGGCTATGCAGGACGTTACATCGAAAAAGATACATTTATACGGTGGGCGCTAGGTGTTATCATCGCAGGATCAGCTACCCAACTTACTGCGCTTTTATTCACGGGTTAATGAAAATAATTACGTTTTAGTATAACACATAATGTTTTTAAATTTTATTAGTTATAGATGTATAGCAGGAATTAATATTATTTATTTTGCAAAAAGAGTATTATTTATAGAAATTTTAATTATCAAGAGGGATAAAAGATATGAAAAAGTTAAATATGTTCCAAGCAAAATGTAACAATAGGATCATTGCAACTTCTGCAGTTATAAGCGCCTTTTTCATAACGCATCCTGCATATGCGAATTTGGAGCCAGCTAAAAAAGCTTTAGAAAGGCTGAGGGATGATCTTATTGAACACATTATTCCAGTTGCTGCTGCTGTTATACTTTTGTGCTTAGCAATTGGTTATGCGGGACGCTACATCGAAAGAGATACATTTATACGATGGGCAATCGGCATTATCATCGCAGGATCAGCAACCCAACTTACTAAAATGTTATTTACAACTACTGCATGAATTAATATAACACGTAATGTTTTTAAACATCCGTTTGTTACTAAGTATACACCAGTTAATAATGTCGCTCATATTGCAAAAAGGAATATTATTTATAAAAACATTAATCATAATAGGATAAAAGATATGAAAAAGTTAAATACGTTCCGAGCAAAAGCATGCAACAAGATTAGCGTTACTGTTATCGCTTCAATTCTATTATTAATAACTCAATCTGCTTATGCTCAAACAGGAACAAAAAGCTTAGATGTTTTTATAGGTATGCAGTATGGATTAAGTATCATTATTCCTATCTCTGCCGCCATTATTCTTTTATTTCTTTTACTTATTTACCTATTTCGTATTATCGCAAGAGCTACATTTATGCGATGGGCATTCAGTGTCATTATTGCTGGTGCGGCCTTCTATATTAGCCACATACTATTTAACATTCAGTGACAAGAGTTATCCATGAAATTACAAGAACAAAAAGCTTTCCCTTTATTCAAAGGAGCGACACGCGTTCCAACAATGTGGGGGGTACCTATGATGCCACTTATCGTTATGGTTATGGGAGTTGCTATTGTTGCTATGACAATAAATATCTTTTTATGGATTATAGCCCCACCATTATGGTTTATTATGGCACAAATTACTAAAAACGATGATAAAGCGTTTCGTATCTGGTGGTTATGGATTGATACAAAATTTCGTAATCGTAACAAAGGTTTTTGGGGCGCATCAAGTTATAGTCCCTCTAATTATAGTAAAAGGAGATAAGCATGACAGCTGTTGAAAGCAGCAAACGTCTCGCATCAGAGACACCTGTAAGCCTGTTCCTTCCTTATTCACATCATGTTACAGATACGATTATCTCTACGAAGAATGCGGAGTATTTATCGATTTGGAGGATTGATGGACGTTCGCATCAAAGCGCTTCGGAAGAAGATATTTTTCAATGGACGAAAGAACTGAATAATGCTCTGCGCGGCATTGCATCAGCCAATTTATCATTTTGGACGCATATTGTACGCCGCCGTGTTTATGAATATCCTGATTCAACATTTGATCAAATGTTTTGCTATCAGCTTGATGAAAAATATCGCCAAAGTTTTATTGGTTATAATTTAATGGTCAATGATTTGTATCTGACTGTGGTTTTTCAACCGATAGCGGATAAAATTATGTCGTTCTTTTCTCAACATGAACGCGAAACACTTGACCAAAAAAATGCGCGACAAGATTTATGTATCAAAGAGCTCAATGACATCAATCGTACTTTAAGCCAATCATTAAAGCATTATGGTGCAGAACTTCTTGGTACTTATGAAAAAAATGGATATGCTTATTCTTCTGCACTTGAGTTCCTTGGAATGCTTGTCAATGCTGAATATCGTCCTATGCCAATTTGTTATGATCGTTTTGCTGACTATATGGCTATCAATCGGCCTTTTTTCTCAAAATGGGGTGCTTTTGGTGAACTGCGAACAACCAGTGGAATACGTCGATTTGGAATGCTAGAAATCAAAGAATACGATGTGACAACCAAACCAGGACAACTGAATAGTTTGCTAGAAAGTGATTTCGAATTCGTATTGACACAGAGCTTTTCAGTGCTCTCCCGACATGCTGCTAAAGACTATTTACAACGGCATCAGCGTAATCTTATTGATGCACGAGATGTAGCAACAAGCCAAATTGCACAAATTGACGAAGCACTAAACCAGCTTATAAGTGGGCATTTTGTCATGGGGGAACATCACTGCACATTGACTATATATGGAGAGACAATCCAGCAAATTCGCGATCATATGGCCAAAGCAAGTGCAGCATTACTAGACGTTGGAGTATTACCCAAACCCGTAGATTTAGCGATAGAAGCCGGCTATTGGGCACAACTTCCTGGTAATTGGAAATGGAGACCCCGTCCTTCTCCGATTACATCACTGAATTTTTTATCATTTTCATCTTTTCATAATTTTATGTCAGGAAAACCTACTGGTAACCCATGGGGACCAGCCGTCACAATTCTTAAAACAACTAGTAAAACACCGCTTTATTTCAATTTTCATGCCTCTAAACTTGAGGAAGATTCGACCGATAAGCGGTTACTCGGCAATACTGCGCTTATTGGGCAATCTGGGTCTGGTAAAACTGTACTGCTTGGTTTTTTGTTAGCACAAGCACAGAAATTCAAACCAACGACTGTTGTTTTTGATAAAGATCGCGGCATGGAAATTGCTATTCGAGCGATGGGTGGAAAATATCTAACATTCAAGCCAGGTAGATCAAGTGGCTTTAATCCATTCCAACTTCCTCCCACCCAAGACAATCTGATCTTTCTGAAACAATTTGTTAAAAAATTAGCAGAATCTGGTGGTGAAATCACACATCACGACGAGGAAGAAATTAATCAAGCTGTTATGTCTGTTATGAGCAATAACATTGACCAATCGCTGCGTCGTTTGTCTTTTCTAGTGCAATTCTTACCAAATCCGCACTTAAATGACTATAATGCACACCCATCTGTTCATGCTCGCTTACTGAAATGGTGCGAGGGTGGTGATTATGGATGGTTGTTTGATAATCCCCGTGATGCTCTTGATCTCTCAACACATCAAATTTACGGTTTTGATATTACGGAATTCTTAGACAATCTAGAAACTCGCACGCCGGTAATGATGTATTTGCTTTACCGCACTGAAGGTATGATTAGCGGACAGCGATTTATGTATATTTTTGATGAGTTTTGGAAACCGTTACAAGACCCATACTTTGAAGATTTAGCAAAAAATAAGCAAAAGACTATCCGTAAACAAAATGGTATTTTTGTTTACGCGACCCAAGAGCCTAGCGATGCTTTAGAAAGTAATATTGCCAAAACACTCATTCAACAATGCGCAACTTACATTTTTCTAGCCAATCCCAAAGCAAATTATGAAGATTACACAAAAGGCTTTAAACTAACAGATACCGAATTTGAACTCATTAAAGGACTTGGTGAGTTTAGCCGGCAATTTCTTATTAAGCAGGGCGACCAATCAGCACTTGCAGAACTAAATCTTGGTAAATTCCATGTGACAAGCGATGGAAACAACATTGAACACAACTTTAATGATGAGCTCTTAGTGTTATCAGGTACCCCTGATAATGCAGAATTAGCCGAAAGCATTATTGCAAAAGTTGGTGATGATCCAGCAATATGGTTACCAGTTTTTTTACAGCACGTAAAAAATAACAGGAGGGAAATATGAAAAAGGTAATTATCGCAATAACAACAACAGCGATTTTAGGAATTCCAAGCTCAGCAATGGCTTGGTCTTGGGGAGCAGGAGCTGCTGATTTAAGTGCATCAGTTTCAACAGCTTGGCCCAATTGGGGTTGGGGTTCATCTTCAAATACATCAAAGCCTAAAAGTCCTTCTCCCAAAAAGAACCTACCCAAAATACCGCCAGTTACTCCACTTATTGATATACTAAAAAAACAATTGGAGGAAACAAAAAAAGTACATAAGTCTATAACGGGAAGCAATAAATTCGATCTTAAAAAACTTACAAACACACAAACAAATAACAGCAGTTTTTTTCTCAAGAATCCAGAAAATATCTATAATGAATCTAATAATTCAGATATATCAACATCCGTTGCAAATATTACGCAAGCAGAAAATACTCTCACATCTCTCCAAGAATCTCGTAATGCTATCGATAAACGTATCCAATATGCAACAGTCGTTGATAAAGCAGTAAGTTTAAAAACTTTTCGAGAAGCAGATTATCGTTTTCAGCGAATTGAAGAACTATTAAACGAAATTAATACAACAAAAGACCTAAAAAGCGTTGCCGAGTTACAAGCACATATAATTGGAATGTTAGCTAAGATTCAAAATGAGACTACAAAATTACAAATGGTTTCCTATTCGCGCAACGCAGAACAAGCGCTTATCAATCAACAAAAGCAAAAGCGGAACGCAAAAATTCTCAACAGTAACAATAAAAAAATGCCAACAATACGATACATGAGATCTACTTAATGACATTTTTATATTTATCTTCCCTATATCATTTGCCGCTCGTTTGTGTAAAGAACAGAGCACTACATGGTGTTTCTGTTCTCTCTTAACAAGCTAAAAGCTTTTCCAGAATTATAACCTCTGTCAGACCATACCAATGAAAAATTCTCAGCCGATATTCTGTAATGTCAATAAAACATTTACTCATGTTTCAAGATAATATGAAACTACCAGTTCGTTAAAAAAGAGGAATACCATGAACTTCACAATGTTCACACAACTTGTTAGCCGGATTGATGAGGCAACAAAAACATATGTCACAGATATTTCCTCAAAAGCAATCGCTATCATTACACCCTTCGTATCCGTAGGGCTCACCATCTCTTTCATCGTGTATGGATTGCTCATTATGCGTGGGGCAATAGACATGTCACTCTCTGGATTCGTACACCGTTACTTGCGAACAAGTATTATTACTTCAATTGCATTATCTACCGGACTTTATCAGACTGAAATTGCAAATTTGATAATAGACATACCCTATGAGTTAGCAGCTAAACTAATGAATAACCCACCAAATAACAACACACTAATCAGTTTAATTGACAAAGTCGCTGAACAAGGGTTTAGTTGTGCAAGCGAAGCTTTCGAAGAAGCTGCTTTTTTGGAAGCTAATGGGCTTCTGTATGGTCTCTTCGGTATCCTTATCTTGCTTATAACAAGTTTCCTAGCCGCAATTGGTGGAGCTTTCATTTTGATGGCAAAAATCGCACTTGTACTCCTCGTAGGGCTCGGACCACTCTTTATCATTGCTTTGCTCTGGCAACCAACCTATCGCTTCTTTGAGCAATGGATAGCCCAAATCCTAAGCTATACAATCCTCGTTGTACTCCTAGCCACCGTATTTAGTTTGATGATGGATATCTTTGCAAATTATGTAACCGATCTGAAATTCGATGGAAAGCAAAATGTGGGATATGCCCTTGGTGGTGCACTCATCCTATCTATTATCTCTATTGTACTACTCCTCAAACTGTCAAATATCGCAAATGCTTTAGCAAAAGGCGTTACATTTAGATACCTATGGAGATTAGATACAACAGGCAACGCATCCCCCCCAAAATAACACTGTCAAATAATCAATGAGACCTTTAAAATTATTTGCACTGAACGTGAATTATTTTCATAAATTAAAAAATAAAATTAATAAAAGATAAACTATCGTAAACTATACACTTTACTTTATTATTAAAATTATAATAATGATAATAAATGTTAGACTTTATATCATTATCATAAAAGAGGCGCATTAAAATGAAGTCGATCGTTTTTATAATTTTGATTATAAATACTTTATCAGCTTGTGCATTGGCACCAAAGCTAAAACAACCAAATGATAGAAACCGTGTACCTGTTAATAAAACAATCCCCGCCGAAATCAAGCGAGCAATCATATGAAAAAGTTATTTATTCTAATAGGAGCAATTGCATTTATTGGAGCACTAAATTCAACTCTAGCATTATCTAAATCATCAAAAAAAGCGCTATCAAAAGCGTTACCACAGCATTCTTTTTCACAAGAAGAGGATTTTGATCTGCTGGGAAAACAAAAGACACTTGTTGGAACGTTAAATTCAGCCCTAGACATATCTAAAGCATTAAAATCAGCCCTAGACATATCTAAATCATTAAAACATTCTTCCTCTTCACAAGAATACCAAAAACAACAGGCGCTTATTGGAACACTAAACTCAGCTATAGGACTATCTGAGTCATTACTATCTTCATTACAAAAAGATCCTGCTAGTTTATTTCAAAAACAACTTGAAATAAGCAAAAAGCAGCTTAAAAAAATCGAAGAAACATATAAATTTCTAGCAGGTGAGAAAGTAAATAAGAAAAAAAATAAAAACGTAAATAGCTTAGTGCTTGAAAAAAATAACCAAGATTTTTATTTTCAGAATCCGCAATTTATCTATGATAGAGATAAACAGAATAACATTTTTACCAATAATAGGGTTACAGGCAAGAATGATATTGTGCAAGAGTTTAGTAGAGTTGTAAAAAGTGAAGTTTATCCTAAGAATTATACGAGCAATACTGTACGCACCATAATTACTAGACGCAAACAATATGCAGATTTTATGGATAAAACTGTAGCTTTACGAGTTTTTTTAGAAATAGAAAATCGTTTTCGGCACATTGCGGAGACATTAGCCATTCTTGACCAAATGCAAGATCTAAAAAGCTTTGCTAAATTGCAGATACGTATGAATGAAATATTAGCTATGACCCAGAATGAAGCAACAAAATTACAAATGATTGCGTATTCACGCACCCTTGAACAGGCACTTATTAACCGATTACAAAATATGCGCAATACAAAAATTCTTTCGAGCACAAATACAAAAATGCCTCAAATAAGAAACACTCTATAAACGGCTTATTCTATGCCGTCAGTTTTTTATTTCTACTCTCAGGAGAATTCAAACCCATAGCATTAAATATTCCCTCAATATTCTAAAGAAACACACAAGAGGTTAATCCACCTCAACACAGTTTCAATAATAAAAAGTCCTGAGATAAATCGTATGAATGTAAAGAAACATACGCCCGTTTTTAAAGTCACAGAAAACTGAAAATACGAAAAGAAGAAAGAATAAAATATGAAAAAAACTATTGTTATCATAGCAATAAGTACGTTTTTTGGCATACCAAACTTAGCAAAAAGTGAAAATATTGCTGGTAAAACAAAAGGGCACTCTCGTATTCATCTACTTCCTAGTTTATCAGAAGATCTTGATTCAAGCAGTAGTTATAAACTATAAAGAGCCACCGCTGGGAATAGCATCAAAAAAATACCATCAGGTTTTACACTGCCCGGAAGACTTAGAAAAAATTTAAATCCTCTCCTACATCTGCAACATCCACACCAACTGTGGTAGCTAGCTCAAATCCTGCATCTCAAGCATCTTCAGCGTCTATACCCAAATGATCCTCCAATATTGCTAATATTCTAAAAACAATAGAGCAACAGAATAACGATAATAAGATATTGCATGATGTGTTTGAAAAAACGTATAAATCTATAACAGGTTCTCGAACTGAACTACAAGACTTAAAAAAATATGCTACATGAGACACCTGATTTTTTCTTCAAAATCCAGAAAATATCTATAAGAAAACCAAACATAAGAAAATGAATACAAAGGACTTAAACTAGATTGCAGAAATTAAGCAAGAAAAAGAACAGTATATCAGTAATATTGATAATTTACGTAATGCTATCGATAAACGTATCCAATATGCAACAGTCGTTGATAAAGCAGTAAGTTTAAAAACTTTTCGAGAAGCAGATTATCGTTTTCAGCGAATTGAAGAACTATTAAACGAAATTAATACAACAAAAGACCTAAAAAGCGTTGCCGAGTTACAAGCACATATAATTGGAATGTTAGCTAAGATTCAAAATGAGACTACAAAATTACAAATGGTTTCCTATTCGCGCAACGCAGAACAAGCGCTTATCAATCAACAAAAGCAAAAGCGGAACGCAAAAATTCTCAACAGTAACAATAAAAAAATGCCAACAATACGATACATGAGATCTACTTAATGACATTTTTATATTTATCTTCCCTATATCATTTGCCGCTCGTTTGTGTAAAGAACAGAGCACTACATGGTGTTTCTGTTCTCTCTTAACAAGCTAAAAGCTTTTCCAGAATTATAACCTCTGTCAGACCATACCAATGAAAAATTCTCAGCCGATATTCTGTAATGTCAATAAAACATTTACTCATGTTTCAAGATAATATGAAACTACCAGTTCGTTAAAAAAGAGGAATACCATGAACTTCACAATGTTCACACAACTTGTTAGCCGGATTGATGAGGCAACAAAAACATATGTCACAGATATTTCCTCAAAAGCAATCGCTATCATTACACCCTTCGTATCCGTAGGGCTCACCATCTCTTTCATCGTGTATGGATTGCTCATTATGCGTGGGGCAATAGACATGTCACTCTCTGGATTCGTACACCGTTACTTGCGAACAAGTATTATTACTTCAATTGCATTATCTACCGGACTTTATCAGACTGAAATTGCAAATTTGATAATAGACATACCCTATGAGTTAGCAGCTAAACTAATGAATAACCCACCAAATAACAACACACTAATCAGTTTAATTGACAAAGTCGCTGAACAAGGGTTTAGTTGTGCAAGCGAAGCTTTCGAAGAAGCTGCTTTTTTGGAAGCTAATGGGCTTCTGTATGGTCTCTTCGGTATCCTTATCTTGCTTATAACAAGTTTCCTAGCCGCAATTGGTGGAGCTTTCATTTTGATGGCAAAAATCGCACTTGTACTCCTCGTAGGGCTCGGACCACTCTTTATCATTGCTTTGCTCTGGCAACCAACCTATCGCTTCTTTGAGCAATGGATAGCCCAAATCCTAAGCTATACAATCCTCGTTGTACTCCTAGCCACCGTATTTAGTTTGATGATGGATATCTTTGCAAATTATGTAACCGATCTGAAATTCGATGGAAAGCAAAATGTGGGATATGCCCTTGGTGGTGCACTCATCCTATCTATTATCTCTATTGTACTACTCCTCAAACTGTCAAATATCGCAAATGCTTTAGCAAAAGGCGTTACATTTAGATACCTATGGAGATTAGATACAACAGGCAACGCATCCCCCCCAAAATAACACTGTCAAATAATCAATGAGACCTTTAAAATTATTTGCACTGAACGTGAATTATTTTCATAAATTAAAAAATAAAATTAATAAAAGATAAACTATCGTAAACTATACACTTTACTTTATTATTAAAATTATAATAATGATAATAAATGTTAGACTTTATATCATTATCATAAAAGAGGCGCATTAAAATGAAGTCGATCGTTTTTATAATTTTGATTATAAATACTTTATCAGCTTGTGCATTGGCACCAAAGCTAAAACAACCAAATGATAGAAACCGTGTACCTGTTAATAAAACAATCCCCGCCGAAATCAAGCGAGCAATCATATGAAAACAAAACAAGCAAAACCAGTGAAAGCACAACAGCTTAGCAGTTATTATGAAGAAAGCCGAGGTTTAGAACGTGATCTCATAAATGAATTTATCAGATCGCGTAGAATTGCGTGGCGTGTAGCAGGTGCCGTTGGTCTTTTTGGCTTATTCGGTATGATATGTGGAATCGTTGGTTTTTCCCAACCAGCCCCAACTCCCTTAGTATTACGGGTCGATAATACAACAGGTGCAGTTGATGTTATCTCCATCATGCGTGAGCATGAAACTAGCTATGGTGAAGTTGTAGATAGATATTGGCTCAATCAATATGTGCTTAACCGTGAAACTTACGATTACGATACCATTCAACTGAACTATGACACAACAGCACTTTTAAGTGCAGCAGCTGTTCAACAAGAATATTATAAAATCTATGATGGAGAAAAGGCACGAGACAAAGTGCTTTCCAACAAAGCCCGTATTACAGTTAAAGTACGATCGATTCAACCCAATGGACTCGGTCAAGCAACTGTACGTTTTACCACGCAACAACATGACAGCAACGGTGCAGCTGGACCAAAACAACACCAGATCGCAACAATTGGTTACACCTATGTCGGTGCACCCATGAAATCATCTGATCGATTGCTTAATCCCCTTGGTTTTCAAGTAACAAGTTACCGTACTGACCCAGAAATACTGTTGAATGATTAAGGAATTGACTGTTATGAAAAAACTTGCATTCATTGTTCTACTGTCTTCGTTTTATTCTCTTTACACAGTACCTGTACAGGCACTTAAAAGCCCATCGAATTCACAATATGATCACCGCATTCGATCTATAACCTATAATGAAGCCGATGTGGTTCAAATTGAAACAGTTCTTGGTGTAGCAACACATATCATTCTTGAAGAAGGTGAGCAATATATCACTCATGCCTTTGGTGATTCAGAAGCCTATGCCTTTGCTCATAAAGGGCGGCATATTTTTATTAAGCCAAAAGCAGAACTTGCTAATACTAATCTCATCATTGTAACCGATAAACGAAGCTATAAATTTCGTCTCCAGTTTCGAAATGATCGTGCAGGAGCGACTTATGAATTGGCTTTTCATTATCCCGCTTCAAACAATGAAAAATCAGAAACGAACAGCCAACATCTTGCAATTGAGCGTGGTTTTCACCAAGGCATAAAAGGTTATAATCTTAGTTACACTATGAGCGGTCACCTAGATATTGCTCCGATAAATGCTTGGGATAATGGGCGTATTACTTACTTTAAGTTTCCCGCTAACATGGATATGCCATCGATTTATGTCGTTGATGCTGAAGGCAATGAAAGCTTAATACCACGCACTGTTATCGGCAATTCTAACGATATTATCGCCGTTCATAAGGTTAACCCTAAATGGCTTATACGACTTGGTAAACGTGCTTTAGCTGTTTTTAATGAAGCTTATGACCCCAATGGCATACCAAACACAACAGGAACCGTATCTTCGGCAGTTTATCGTATCAATAAAGGAGGAAAATGATGTTTGGCAACAAGGAAGGAGATGAAAAAAGTACAAAACTGGGCAACATTAAACAAAAACATATTGAAGGTGCCTATGGAAGCTCTGAACTAGGTTCAGAACGCCGTCCGACGATTCCAGGCACTCGTGCATTGTTAATAGTAGGCCTTATTGTCATAATAGTAATACCAATTGCTCTGACTTGGAAAGCTTTTAAAATGCGTAATACTGTAGAAGTGGAGGAAGAGAAACAACAACAAACGGTACAGCAAATTATACCAAATTATACTCCTCGAGTTATCGAAGAGCCAAAACTTATAGAAGAAGAAGAGCAATTAACGCAAACAGAGAACTCAACTTTGGATATTCCACCGGCTCTAAGTAAGCTTTTTCAAACGACCATTCCTGCCCATATACTCAAAGATTCTGAAGAATTAGCACGCAAACGCATGCTCAGTTCTAGTCTTAACAGTGGTGGTAGTGAAGGATCTACAGGGACAACCAATAAAACATCAAATGATGATAGAAATAGTGGCGCATTATTCGACCAGCTCCAACCTGTGCGTTTAGGTCAAGCACAGGCGGTACAACTTCGTAATCGTGACCTTTTGATTACGCAGGGGACACAAATAGATTGCACTTTGGAAACAAAGATCATCACATCACAACCGGGCATGACTATTTGCCATTTAACACGTGATATTTATTCCACAAGCGGTCGTGTTGTTTTGCTCGATCGTGGGTCTAAAGTTGTTGGTTTTTACCAAAGTGGCATACAACAAGGACAAACACGTGTATTTGTGCAATGGTTGCGTATTGAAACGCCTTCTGGTGTTATTGTCAATCTTGACTCACCCGGCACAGGTCCTCTTGGTGAAGCAGGTATCGGTGGTTGGATTGACAGCCACTTTTGGGAGCGATTTGGCGGTGCAATTATGGTGAGTGTCATCGGTGATTTAGGAGAATGGGTAAAAGGTAAAATTAGTAAAAATAATAAAGAGAATAAAGAGGAACTAAAACTTCAAGGTATTCAATCTCAAACTACTCAGAATGCTACATCGGTTATGACTGATGTTCTTCAAAATTCCATCAATATTGTTCCAACACTTTACAAAAACCAAGGTGAACGAGTAAATATCTTTGTTGCTCGTGATCTGGATTTCAGCGATGTCTACAGTCTCGTCACACGTTAACTCAATACAGAAAAATCAAGCAGTTTCTCAACTTCTGCAACCGCTTGATCGTTTTTTAGAAGATCCGGAGATCACTGAATTATCGATCTGCCGCCCCTGTGAAATATGGACGAAAAGTTTCAAAGGTTGGCAGGTTCATAGCGTACCAGAGTTAACCACAGCTTTTTTGCAAACACTTATCACAGCTATTATCGTTTACAACGGTATGGCTCCCAAAAGCATTAATTATGTGCTATTGCCTGGCGGACAACGTGGTACAATTATACAAACACCAGCTGTCATCGATGGTGCTCTTTCTTTTGTAATTCGTAAGCATTCTCTTCTAGTTAAAACATTAGAAGAACTTAACGAAATAGGTGCATTTAGTGATTTCTCTGACGTAAGTTTTAATAAACCTACGGGAAAAGAAGCGAATAACTTGTTATCGAAGCAAGACTTCACACGGTTGGAACCATTTGAAGTTCAACTCTTGCAACATAAACGTGATAGAAAAATTCTTGAATTTTTGGAAGAATGCATCCTTCACAAACGCAACATTATCATTGCAGGAAAGACAGGATCTGGCAAAACAACATTTGCCCGTTCCTTAATTGAAAAGGTCCCTGTAGAAGAGCGTATCATCACAATTGAAGATGTCCATGAGCTTTTTCTACCCAACCATCCCAATCATGTACATATGATTTATGGTAATAATGTAGGCCGTGTTTCAGCTGAAGAATGTTTAGATGCATGTATGCGTCAATCGCCTGACAGAATTTTTCTTGCTGAATTACGAGGCAATGAAGCATGGGAATATCTTAATTCACTAAACACTGGTCATCCTGGATCGATTACAACAACACATGCCAACAGTGCTTTGCAAACATTTGAACGATGTGCCACCTTAATAAAAAGATCAGAAGTAGGACGTCAACTCGATATGGAAATGATAAAAACCGTTCTCTACACAACAGTTGATGTAGTATTATTCTTTAAAGATAGAAAACTCTCTGAAATCTTTTACGATCCGATTTTTGCTAAATCAAAAATTGTTTAAGGGGAATTTTCCTCTTAATAACATTACACAGAAAAAATAGCCGTAACAATCAGTTACGGCTATTTTAAAACCACCCTTTTTTCTTTGCTTCTTCCATGCATTTTTTACACTCTTAATGAACAAAAAAGAAAAAAGTTAGACAGAAAATTCATAAGAAAACCAAGAAACACATGAGATTCTTTCTAAATTCTCTTATCTTTAATCATTCTTTCCATTTATCTTTTAAAAATATGTATTTTATGCGCAAAAGGTGAATCTTAATTCACCCATCAATAAAAGCTTAGTGCAACAAATACTTTCGATCATCACAAATCATTATCACTTTAAAAACACAAACTTATCATTTAAAAATTCTAAGTTCTATTTTCAAATGATCAAAAAATATGTTTTTTAACCAAATAACCTTCAGATACAGAGAATCCAATGCAAATAGACTGTCATATCGATTTAGTCTCCGCAAATTACATTCTACTTGGTAACAAAAAATAGCGTAGCACATCAATATCTTCTTCGGACAAAGAAAAATCCTTAACCTCTACGAATTGTGTAAGCAATCAAATTCCTCTTAAGAAAACCTTGCTAACCATATAACTTGGCGCATACCCTCACCTAAAGAACGCTGCCTATACGAATCTATAGAAAAAACCCTATTATAAATATTCCTACTCTCTTCTCTTCACCTCAAAGAGCGAAAATCTTACAAGAATAAATCTACAATCCCCCTTTTTAAGCCCTATCACACTGATTGATAATGATAGTTTATTGTTGTACATGCTGAATGAATATCCCAAATAACATCAGATTCTCTCATTCCAAACCTGTTTATCTTGAATCAATCAAAACCATATCTTCACACATCATAAACAAGATTCCATATGGATAAAACTGTGCAAAAAAAGCTAAAAATACCTCTAATTAACCATCTTAAGCGGCAAAGGCCGTTCCACATGAAAGATGGCAAAGTATATAATGAATGCCGATGTGTGCCTTGACAAGTGTCAAGATAGGCATAATCAATGGCTGTTTATATACCATTCATGGATACCATCATGAAATGAGCTTGAAAGCTTTACAAGATATCTCGTAAAATAAGCTGGTGAATTGGCAACTGGGTGGCGTTCTGTTTTACTGAGGGTTGTGACCTCATTAAAGAACGTGAAAAACAAAAGCGTGAAGCAATCTTCATTATTTAAAAGATATTGCTTTAGATGCCTTTGAAAGTCATAAAGCTGAATGAAAAAATGCTAGAAAAGATGGAAACTGGTTCTCTCCTTTACAACTTTATATCCTTCCCCAATTAGTCTGTCTGCTCGTTTCAGAGATTACGCAACCAGCGATATGCAATCCGTTCGCACCTATCGGGATACATAAAGTTGGTACAGTTGCTCATAAAACACTCAACCATCTTAATCTTTGGTTCAAACATGCAGAGGCATTAGGATTAACTCTTGATTTACAAACAGTAAAAAAAGCACACGCTCAACTTAAAAAACAACGATATAAAACACAAAACTTACCAATAATAAATAAAAAAGATATGTCTACTTTCCATCAGATTGCGCTATAAAGCACAACAATAATACATTTGCCCTTGCGTTTGCTTATTTTCTTTCAAGCATTCGTATACATCCTTTACATCATTCGTGAAAATGAGATTAAAAAGCATATATAGACAATTCTTAACTCAAGAACATAAAAAACCTACGTGATCCCATAACAGAATTTTGTATACCCTTATCATAAAAGCATTATAAATTCTAAACAAGCACGCAAACACGCTTGATTTCACACAATGATTTTTTTCTGTAACCGATCATGGAGCGCCTCTTAATGTGAATTTTCTATCAACATACAGGAGAGCAAACCGGATTAAAATCTCGTTAGCACGGATTTCATTCTAGTTTATGTAACTGGCTAACAGATTCAACCTATCTCCATCCTAAAGGTTAAAGCTTCTTAACCTGCCTATCGATCTGTAAACAATTTTCTCTCTTTCCTAGGAAATTCTACCTTTTAACCACTTTAATCACCGCACCTCAAATGATGGTATTACGGCACAACAGAATAAAGACTCAAACAATAACTGTTCATACCGTTAATACTTATCGAATTCTCTTTCATATTAAGAAAGATCTCTAAACTGAAAAACAAAACAAAAAACACCCTTACTGCTTAAAAAAATTCTTAAGCATAGATGTAAAAAACGAAATTCAGTTATCTAAAAAACAGGTACTACACCTAGAAATCTATATTTTTCTATTTAAAAACATATAAAATCAGCACCTACGAAGTTCGTCAAAATAAAACACGTTTTTCTACGATTGAATTCATTCAACTTAAACCAACCTACAAACTATTCCTTATTCCATATTTACAATACATGTTTCCAGAATTCTTACTACCGTTTTATAAATTTTTAAAAAATCCTATAAATTTGGTATTTTATAAAAAATTTTTTATAGGCTCTTTAATGAATTTAAACCTATGACATTATAACAATTTTAAATTATTCTCCCCTTAAGGATTTAATCTATCGTTATTAAATAGTTATTGTACACCCTTCAATTTTGAGAACTATCAATTTTACTTTTTAATGCAATAACAATCCAATCTTTAAAATAAAAAATGATCTTTAAAGCATGGTGATAATGCTATCATAAATTCCCAATCTCTGCATATCAGCAATGTTTTCGATAGTTATAATAAATGTATCATAAAACTACGAACTGTCATAATGAACACTACTTTGTATTTTATTTGAATCCTTACACGCGTTATAACATTTTTATAACATTTACATCAGCATTTATTTTTTGCCCTCTATTCACATAGAGTAATTGTTTTTATAAAAAACGATTAATTGAATCGCGCATTAAAGTGCGAATTTTGATTCGCATTTAATAAAAACACATAGCATATTGGTTTTATTGTTTTTACATAAAACGCTTTTCTCTCTCGAAGTATTTATTTTACCCAAACGACTATTGCACTTTTAAAGGCAACAATCACTATTTTGACCATCTCATGGAAGGCCAATAAACTTTTAGCAACTAAATCTTAAGAGGAACAAAAAAACACGCACAATTTTCTGTTTGTTACTTTACTATGCATTAATTAATCGATTTTTGCAGCTCACATTCACCCATCAGTTTTCTTAAGCTCAGCCATTACAAGAATTACTTCATTTTTAAGACAATTATAACTACTAATACCTCATAAACAGACAATGTAATTTTATAGATTAAAGCTCTAAAAGTACATATGATTTTTTTATCTTACGCTTTATTTTCATCAATCAGTAAATTTTCAAAGGCGTCGTTCAATCATGAGTTTTTTAATCTCAGCAATTGCCTTGGCTGGATTTAATCCCTTTGGACAAGTTTGTGCACAATTCATAATTGTATGGCAACGATAAAGGCGGAAAGGATCTTCTAAATTATCAAGGCGTTCACCACACATCTCATCACGTGAATCTGCAATCCAGCGGTAAGCTTGAAGCAAAACAGCGGGCCCCAAATAACGATCACCATTCCACCAATAACTTGGACATGACGTCTGACAACACGCACACAAAATACACTCATAAAGACCATCGATTTTTTGGCGGTCAGAATAACTTTGCAACCATTCTTTTGCAGGTTCAGGAGAAACTGTTTGCAACCAAGGCTCAATAACTCGGTGTTGCGCATAAAAGCGCTTCAAATCAGGAACCAAATCTTTAATAACCGGCATGGAAGGCAAAGGATATACCTTAATGGGATATTTTACATCATCCATACCTTTGGTACAAGCCAATGTATTGGTTCCATCAATATTCATCGCACATGAACCACAGATGCCTTCACGGCAAGAGCGACGAAATGTCAAAGTCGGATCAATATGATTCTTAATAAACAAAAGTCCATCAAGAATCATTGGACCACAAGCGGACCGATCTACGTAATAAGTATCCAGACGAGGGTTTTCCTCATCATCAGGCGACCAACGATAAACGTGAAATTCTGTCAGTTTTTTAGCATCTTCAGGTTTTGGCCAAACTTTTCCCGCTTTCACTTGTGAATTCTTGGGTAATTTAATTTGCACCATATTTCAATCCCCCTTAATAAACACGTTTTTTAGGTGCAATACGCTTTAAATCAATCCCACCATCAGCTTCAGATGTTAATGGTTCCACGTGGACAGGTCGATATGATAACATCACCTTACCCTCTCTTGACAAATGTGAAAGCGTATGTTTACGCCAATTTTTATCATCACGCTCTGGATAATCTTCACGGGCATGAGCACCACGGCTTTCTAAACGTGCTTCCGCAGAATAAACAGTCATGATTGCATTCGCCATGAGATTTTCAAGCTCTAATGTTTCAACCAAATCAGAATTCCATATCAAGGAACGATCTGTCACTTTAATATCAGACAATTCTTCCCAGATTTTATCCATCCGTTGACATCCTTGTTGCAAAGAATCTTCTGTACGGAAGACTGCCGCATCTTCTTGCATTGTGCGTTGCATTTTTTCACGCAATACCGCTGTTGGTATCGCTCCTTGTGCAAAACGCAAACGATCAAAACGCGCTATAATTTCATCAACAGCTACTTCATTGAGCGGTGGAATTTCTGCATTTCGATTAATAACTTCACCTGCGCGAATGGCAGCAGCACGGCCAAACACCACAAGATCAATTAATGAATTTGATCCCAAGCGATTAGCACCATGAACAGAAGCACACCCTGCTTCTCCTACTGCCATCAACCCTGGTTGAATACAATCAGGCGAATCAGCTGTTGGATTGAGGACTTCCCCGTAGTAGTTAGTAGGAATTCCCCCCATGTTATAATGTACCGTTGGCAAGATGGGGATAGGTTCTTTTGTTACATCCACACCTGCAAAGATCCGCGCTGATTCCGAAATCCCTGGTAAACGCTCGTGCAAAATTGCGGGATCAATATGGTTAAGAACCAAATGAATATGGTCCTTCTTAGGTCCAACGCCACGTCCTTCACGAATTTCAAGTGTGATACAACGCGAAACCAAATCACGTGAAGCCAAATCCTTAAAGGAAGGAGCATAACGCTCCATAAAGCGTTCCCCTTCAGAATTGATTAAATATCCCCCTTCACCACGAGCTCCTTCTGTAATTAAGCAGCCAGAACCATAAATACCTGTAGGATGGAATTGCACAAATTCCATATCCTGAAGTGGCAATCCAGCACGTACGATCATCCCACCACCATCACCCGTACAGGTATGCGCTGATGTCGCAGAAAAATAAGCTCGTCCATAACCACCGGTTGCAAGAACAACCATTTTGGCAGAAAAACAGTGTATTGTACCATCATCGAGATTCCACGCAACAACCCCGGTACAAACGCCATCTGTCATGATGAGATCGAGTGCAAAATATTCAATAAAAAATTGCGCATTATGTTTTAAGCTTTGTCCATAAAGCGTATGCAAAATGGCGTGGCCTGTCCGATCAGCTGCTGCACAAGTACGTTGAACAGGTGGACCTTCACCAAATTGTGTTGTATGTCCACCAAAAGGACGCTGATAAATTTTTCCTTCTTGCGTTCGCGAAAAAGGAACTCCATAATGCTCTAATTCGTATACAGCAGCAGGTGCATTCCGCACCAAATATTCCATTGCATCGGTATCACCCAACCAATCAGAACCTTTCACGGTATCATATAAATGCCACTGCCAATTATCAGGCCCCATATTTGAAAGCGATGCGGCAATACCGCCTTGTGCTGCGACCGTATGTGAGCGAGTTGGAAAAACCTTTGTGATACAAGCTGTTTTTAATCCTTGTTCTGCCATACCAAGGGTTGCACGCAAACCAGCACCACCTGCCCCTACAACGACAACATCAAATTTATGATCTACAGTGCGATAAGGAGCATTACCTGCCTTAGCACCCAGAAACGATCCTGTACCCACCATATTTGCTTACCCCCCTAATGCAATTTTCAAAAGAGAAAAGATAATGACACCACCTATAAAAAAACAAAACACAATATTTAATATTAAAAAGAATATTCGGAAACCTTCACGCGGAACATAATCTTCAATCACCACCTGCATACCAAGTTTCATATGATACAGAACCGAAACAGTCATCAATCCCATCAGAATAGCAACAACAGGATGTGCAAGCCGTGCACGTACAAAACTATAGTCCTTGCCCACAAGCGAAAGAATAAGAACAATAAAAAATATCAAAAGCGGCAGATTAACAAACCCTGTCAAACGCTGTAGCCAAAAATGCTCTGTTCCTTCATGAACACTCCCCAAGCCCCGTACTTTCCCAAGTTCTGTTCGAAAGTCTTTTTTCATATCCCTTTTCACCCCCTGCTAAACAACACTATATCCAATAATCCAAATTACAAAAGTAATAATAAGAGAAATAAAGACTGTCGCCCAAGCAATGACGGTTGCCTTTTCTTTTGCCAAAAGGCAAGGACTCACATCCCAAACAATGTGTCGAATACCACCAACCATGTGATGAACGCCTACCAAAGTATAAAGAAACAAGACACATAAACCAAACCAAGAACCATAAATGTCGTAAACTGTTCTGAATGCTTCCTCCCCACACGCAATAGCGATTAACCAAACAGCAAGAAAGACCATACCAACATAAAGTGCCACACCCGTCATGCGATGAGCAATGGACATGGCCATAGTTATTGCCCAACGATAAATACTTATATGAGGGGAACGGGGGCGCTCTTTTATCCTAGTTGTCTCTGTCATAAAATATCCTGACCTGGTTCTACTGCAACCACAATGAACGAGAGGAACGCATAAAACGCTCAAAATATTATCTCGTTCTTACTTGTTTGGCATCTCAAAATACCAATATTACAGGTCGGTTGTCTTAAATAACGGATTAAAGGTCACGCATAAAAAAAACCGATTACTCTATAGATACAATCCGAAAAACTCGCCTTAATCTAATACAATTTTACCTTCACGTCAAAGGTCTAACATCTTTTCTCAATTATAAATCGACATTTTCTCAAACTATGATGGTACTCTTGAATATCCATGATGTACGCAATGCTACGACCCATTAATAATGAAGAAAACTGATAGATTAAATATTCTTATACCTCTTCCAAGTCTTTTCATAACCAAACAAATCAGGAAAGATTCGACATGCGGTATAAAAGGCGCCTTTGCATAAAGTTGAGCCGATATAATTTTTACTCAGCAGATTGCACTTCAACATCCGTGCTTACAGGTGTTTCTTCTACTCTTTCAACAATTTTCTCAACTTTTTTCCGATACTCTCTTTTTTCAGCGATACGCGCAGCTTTACCTTTCAAACCACGAAGATAATAGAGTTTTGCACGACGTACTTTACCACGGCGCACAAGCTCAACCCCTTCAATCAAAGGAGAATAAACAGGAAATACCCGTTCCACCCCTTCACCATAGGAAATCTTACGTACTGTAAAGGTCTCATTCAACCCACCGCCTGAACGAGCAATACAAACACCTTCATAAGCCTGAACACGCGTCCGTGTACCTTCTGTCACACGCACTAGGACACGGACTGTGTCTCCTGGCTGAAAGGCTGGAAATTGACGCTTTTCTTCAATTTTTGCACATTGTTCAGCTTCAAGCTGTGCGATAATATTCATGTCTTTTATCCTTCATATTCTTCATCGAACAGTCAGAGCGCTCACCTCTTATCTAAAAAGCCTTTATTAAGATAAAAGAGCTCTTTAAGCTAAACCTTACACAGGAGCGAATACACCATTCTTTCATTTTAATTTTGGGACTCCAGAAAACCTTTTATAAAAAACTCTCTAAACATAGAGGGCTATGCAATACACCACCTTATCCTATGAATCAAGTTTTCTGATATTTTTTATCATAACGCGCATAAAGATCAGGGCGACGTTGACGCGTCAAGAACTCAGCTTGCTGTTGACGCCAATCTGCAATCGCTTTGTGATGACCTGAGGTCAACACGGGCGGAATGCCCCGTCCTTCGAAAAGCGAAGGGCGCGTATATTGCGGATGTTCTAGCAAACCATTTTCAAAACTTTCACACTTTGCAGAAACCTTATTCCCCATCACTCCGGGAAGAAGACGTATAATAGCATCTAAGATAACCAGTGCAGCTGTTTCACCCCCTGAAAGAATATAATCACCAATAGAAACTTCTTCTAATTCCCGTGCTTCTATAATCCGCTCATCAACACCCTCAAAACGTCCACAAACCAATGTCACTCCTGAATTACGCGCCAAGCTACGCGCATGAGCTTGATCAAAAGAGTGCCCACGTGGACTCATCAACAATCTTGGCGAATCCTGTGGATAACTATCAAGTGCAGCTGCCAATACATCTGCTCGCATCACCATACCAGCCCCTCCACCAGCTGGTGTATCATCAACACTATGGTGTTTATCAAAAGCAAAATCTCTAATCTGCACTGTCTCAAGTGACCAAATTCCGCGCTCTAAAGCTTTCCCTGCTAAAGAATACCCTAAAAAACCAGGAAACATTTCAGGATAAAGAGTGAAGACACGCGCCTGAAACTTCATTTTTATTTTTTCATCCTCATTTTCTCGAACAAACTCTGTATCGTAACTAAAACAGCACAAACTAACCATAATAACGCTATAACGTTAATACGAATCTCCTCTATCTCTTATCTGCGCCATATTCAATTAGCTCTCTCTTCAATACTTGCTACTTTAAAAATTAAAGACCATTTCTTCTAAGCCATCTCTAAAAATTCAAGCAACGTTTAAAAAATCAAAACACCAAACACTTTTGCATGGAATTATTTTCTTTCTTAAAATTTCCCACTTTTTATTTTTTAGATTCACACCATTTCCCTTTTATCATTTTCTCTACTATAGTTGAAACCAGCTGCCATGGAATCAATAACAAGAAAACCAGAATCTATACAAATTTCTGGGACTGCCGCCTTACTAAAAGGAATAAGTACTTTTTTTCCTGTCTTCAAATGTATTTCAAGCAAATCACCAGCCCCAAAATTAAAAAAACTACACACTTCACCTAAAACTTCCCCCTTACAATCTTGAACACGCAACCCTATTAAATCAACTTGATAAAACTCATCCTCACCTAAATCATCAATTAATTGATCACGCATCACATAAAGCCGAATACCTTTTAAAGCCTCAGCAGCATTACGATTTTCTACCCCTTTAAAATGTACAATCACCTTATTTTTTTGAATGCGAAGAGTTACAATTTCATAAGAGCGCCCCATATCATCATAAAAAATATCGTAAGACTTGAAACGCTGTGGCTCAGCACCTAAAATTTTAACAAAAACATCTCCTTTTATACCATGAGGCATACCAATAATGGCAAGATAGACTTTATTTTTAAGCTTTTCTTTATTATATTCCATTGCAAAAACATTATCTCTTAAAAATGAACTCTTCAATCTTATAATTTTCTATTCAGCCTTGTTGCCATATGAAACAATCTTCTCAAAAGACCTTTCTTGGTAACAAAAACAATTAATAAAGGAGAAGTCTTATGGCAAATATTATGCTATTTTACAAAGCGATCACCCCAATCAACAAAGTTTCCCATAAAAAGCTAAAATTTGCTCCTCCAAGTGATATGTCTTTTGCCAAAGACACTCACTGGGTTCCTTTAGCAAGTACTGAATATTTTCAAGCAGCACTAGACTATCCTATTTTATTTATGTGTGCTGAAGATGAACAAAAAAAACGGCACTATACATCCGCGGCTCTTGTAGGTCTTTCTAACGGCGAAAATGACTACATTACTTCTGATAAAAGTTGGAAAACCAATACTTATGTTCCTGCTTTTGTCCGTCGCTATCCTTTTGTTCTAGCACAAATCAGCAATGAAAAAGAACTTTCTGTATGCTTTGATCAGCAATCAGGTATGTTTAACGAAGTTGCAGGAACAGAACTTTTTAATTCCGATGGTTCTATTTCTCCTTTTATGGAAGAACGCATTCGTTTTCTTGAAAGTTTTAAAATCGCCATGGAAAAAACCTCTGAGTTTATCAACGCCCTTGTGGAAATGGATCTTCTAAGCCAAAAATCAATCAATGTGAAAAACGATAAAGGTCTTTCAGCACAATTAGAACATTTTTGGGTTGTTGATGAAGAAAAATTGAACAAACTATCAGCAGGCCAACTTGCCAAACTTCATAAAAATGGCTTTTTAGGATTAATTTTTGCGCACTTGATGTCAACGCATAATCTGCTAAAAATACTCTTTCTCAAAGGTGAAAAGCAACTTCTTAATCGCGAAGAACAACCTCAAAACAAAAATGGTCATTCTAACGATGAAGAATCTAAAAAGAAAGAAACCCTCAACTAAATAATGACCATCAAAAACAACAAGAGAAAAGATGAAAATCTTCCCCTTATTCCAGCAGACTATACAGTTTTAAACGCAAGGAAAAACTGGTTAGAGCATCTCATACAAACACGTCGTCTGTCTGCACAAACAGTGCAAGCCTATGAGCGTGATACGCGGCAATTTTTGTCTTTTCTCTATCAACACTTAAGCCATATACCAATCCTGGCAGATCTTTCTAATTTACGCGTCAGTGACTTGCGTGCTTATCTTGCTTATAGGCGTACAAATAATATAAGTGCTCGCTCTTTAAGCCGAGGATTAGCAGGCATCCGTTCTTTTTTCAAATACCTGTCACACGAAGGAATTGTCAACATTCCCGCTGCTCAACTTATTCGAAGTCCCAAACACCCAAAATTGCTTCCAAAACCCTTAGCCATAAAATCAGCACTCCACATAGTTAAACAAGAAAATCAGCTGGAAAATGAATCTTGGATTACCGCTCGCAATGCAGCTGTCCTTATACTTCTTTATGGCTGTGGACTGCGAATATCAGAAGCCTTAAGCCTCACACCAGAACAATTTTCTGATCCTGAAAAAACGAGTTTATTTATAACTGGGAAAGGAGGCAAAACACGCCTTGTTCCTCTTATAAAAATTGTTTACGAAACCGTACAAAATTATCTCAAATGTTGCCCATATCCTTTAAGAGACAACCAGCCCATCTTTCGTGGTGCGCGAGGTGGCCCCCTACAACCTGCCATTATTCAGAAAACTGTACGTAATTTACGTACAAGCCTTGGTTTACCAGAAACTGCCACACCTCACACACTGCGCCATTCTTTTGCCACTCATCTTTTATCACGGGGGGGAGATTTGCGCACAATTCAAGAACTTCTTGGGCATGCTAGTCTTTCCACTACACAAACCTATACCCATGTTGATACAGATCATTTGTTAAAAATTTATCAAAAGGCACATCCCCGTTCATAAAAGCTCCTCATCGAAAAAATTTAAGGAGTTTGAACCTCAAGTGCCAAAGCATGAACACAAGTAGCTAACTCTTCTTGTAAAACTTTATAAATCGCTCGATGTATTTCTACGCGCGTCATGTCTGAAAAAGAAGAAGATAAAATTTTCACTCGAAAATGAGTTTCCCCTTTCCCATCAAAAGCATGTTCATTATGGGGATGTCCCTCATGAAGATGACTTTCGTTAATCACCTCAAGTTTTTGCGGATGAAAAGCATCCTGAAGCTTTCTCTTGATTATTGTTTCTATATACATTTTTCATTCCTTAATAAAATGAAAGCGTAATAATATACCTTTTTTATAATCAAATTAAGTGCGAAAACAAATTTTTCAAAAGTCAATTCTTGTAAAATTAATCAATTTTGCATAAACCAATAATATGACAATCACATCTAAATTATTCGATTCAATTCGCATAAGCTCAAATAAAAAACAAAAAGCTGAGCCAGAAGCTCAGCAGTGTCAATGGGAAGGTTGTAAAAAAACAGGAACCCATAAAGCACCGGCAGGTCGAAATCATGAAGGGCAATATCTCTATTTTTGTCTTGAACACGTACGTGCCTATAATAAAAATTTTAATTACTTCTCTGGTCTTAGCAATAAAGATATTGCAAAATTCCAAAAGGATGCTCTCACAGGTCATAGACCAACATGGCCTACAGATCTGAGCAATGGTACATCAAAAACAACAGCCGCTAATTATGCAAAAATTCGCTCTGGAACAGCTGCCTATCAAAATCGTATGCGCGATCCTTTTACGCTTTTTACGCAACAGCATTCAAAAAATAATTTCTCACGAAAATTAAAGCCCTTAGAAGCAAAAGCTTTTGATACATTGGGATTAAAAGCAAACGCTTCAGCAGAAGATATCAAAATGAAATATAAAGAATTGGTAAAAAAACACCATCCTGATACCAATGGTGGTAATCGTGCTTCAGAAGAGCGCTTTCGTGATGTTTTGCATGCTTATAACTTGCTGAAAAAGACAGGTTTGTGCTAAAAATATATACTTTTACGAATTCATTCTCATTTAAACTATCATTATTTGCACAGGATACTGTTTTTTCAAAACATTATAAAATATATAAGCAGATTCTTCCTTTGGATTTAAGGCGCTCGTTCTTATTATAGAGCATTGCATAAATGCTCTAACTCTTGTATCGTCTTCTAATGAATAAATAGCGTCCTTTCTCTTCCAAAAATACAATGAAAAATCTTACCACTGAAAATTTGCCCGATATTACGCTTTGCGCTCGCGATTTATTTCATATTGAGACAAATATGAAAATTCCTGCTTTTAGCACAAAAAGCCCTCATGTCCCTGATATCGATCCCGATTATCTTTTTGATCAGCAAACAACTTTAGCGGTTCTCGCAGGCTTTACCTTTAACCGCCGTGTCATGGTTTCCGGCTATCACGGTACAGGGAAATCAACGCATATTGAACAAGTTGCTGCACGTCTCAACTGGCCTTGTCTTCGCATTAATCTCGACAGTCATGTAAGTCGTATTGATCTTATAGGTAAAGACGCTATCATTTTAAAAGATGGCTTACAAATCACTGAATTTAAAGAAGGCATTTTGCCATGGGCTTACCAAAATAATATTGCTCTTGTCTTTGACGAATATGATGCAGGGCGTCCCGATGTTATGTTTGTCATCCAACGCGTTCTTGAAACTTCTGGAAAACTAAGCTTACTTGATCAAAGCCGTGTAATCTCTCCACATCCAGCATTCCGTCTTTTTGCCACAGCAAATACCATTGGTCTTGGCGATACAACTGGTCTCTATCATGGTACCCAACAAATCAACCAAGCTCAAATGGACCGCTGGTCTATTGTCACAATATTAAATTATTTACCCCATGACAAGGAGGTTGATATCGTTTGCTCAAAGGTCAAATCTTTTCAAACAACTGAGGGAAAAAAGATAATTTCACAAATGGTTCATGTTGCTGATATGATACGTCAATCTTTTATCAATGGCGATCTTTCAACTGTTATGAGTCCGCGTACTGTCATTACTTGGGCAGAAAATACGACAATTTTTCAAGATGTCAGTTTTGCCTTCCGCTTAACTTTTCTCAATAAATGTGATGAACTCGAACGTGCTACTGTCGCAGAATTTTATCAACGCGCCTTTGGACAAGAGCTTCCTGAATCACTCATGCAGGAAGTGTTATCCTAGAGGAGTATGTCAACCATGGCTATTAACCTTGGCGACAATAGCAAAAATCTTTCAAATAACTCTTCACCCAAAAATTTTGATAAGAAAGCTTTTCAGAAAGCTATTTCCACCTGTATGCGTGCAATTTCTAGGACACCCCACCTAGAAGTTTCTTTTAGTTCCAATAGGCCATCTTTGAGCGAAAATTGTGCACGTTTACCGGAATTACCCCAACACGTAACGGATAAAGATATCACAATTACTCGCGGATTAGGTGATTCCATGGCTCTGCGCAAAGCATGGCATGATAACCGAATTCACATGCAATTTTCTCCGCTAGGATCAGAATCACAAGCTATTTTTGACGCCCTCGAACAAACACGTGTTGAAGCAATCGGCACTTTAGCGATGGAGGGACTTGCAAAAAACCTTGATGTCATGCTCGCCGATAAATACAAAAGAGCCCATTATCATAAGATTAGTAACCAAAGCGAAGCCCCCATCCAAGAAGCGATTGCACTTTTATTGCGCGAAAAAATAACAAAACGTACTGCCCCAAGAGAAGCAGGTCCTGTCGTGGAATTGTGGCGTCAAGAGCTTGAACAAAAAGCCGCAGCACAACTCAATGAACTCACACATCATATTTACAATCAAAAGGCTTTTGCGCAAATCGTTCGCCAAATGCTTGCTACACTCAAACTGACAGTGCAACAAGATAAAGCTTCTGCCAATGAAAACAATAAAAAATTAAAAAACGCATGTGAACCTCAAGACCAAGCAGAAGGTAAAAACAAAAAACATACTCAAAGTAAAGAACAAACGGGCACTGAACAAGAAAATGATATGCAAGATGAAGGAAAAACACAAGCAACACAATTAAACAACAATGATCAAGCTGATGTCGAGCAAAAAAGTGGACCTTGGAAAGAAAAATCATGCAAACCCAAGCATTTTTTTTCCGTTTTGGAACAAATGGAAAAACTTGCTGATTATAAAATATTCACCCGTCAATTTGATGAAATCTTGGAAGCGACAGATTTTTGTTCTGAAAATGAGTTAGATCACTTACGTCGTTCTCTTGATAAGCAAATCTATCATCTTCAAAACATTGTTGGACGTTTAGCAAACCGCCTCCAACGCCGCCTTATGGCACAACAAAACCGCAACTGGAACTTTAACCTTGAAGAAGGATATCTCGATACAACACAGCTTCCACGCCTGATTATTGATCCCATGCAACCTCTTTCTTTTAAAATGGAAAGCACTACCCAATTTCGGGACACAGTTGTTTCACTCCTCCTTGACAATTCTGGCTCAATGCGCGGACGCCCCATTAGCGTTGCTGCAAGTTGTGCCGATATTTTGGCCCAAACTCTTGAACGTTGTGGTGTCAAAGTTGAAATTTTAGGTTTTACCACTAAAACTTGGAAAGGGGGGAAATCACGAGAAAAATGGCTCGAGCAACATAAACCTAATCATCCTGGACGCCTTAATGATTTGTGTCATATCATCTATAAAAGTGCTGATACCCCATGGCGTCGAGCACGGTGCAATTTAGGTTTGATGATGCAAGAAGGATTATTAAAAGAAAATATTGACGGAGAAGCTTTGATTTGGGCTCATCAGCGTCTTTTATCACGACGTGAACAACGTCGTATTCTTATGGTAATTTCTGATGGTGCTCCTGTTGATGATTCAACACTATCAGTCAACTCCAGCAATTATTTGGAAAAACATTTATGCGCAGTGATTCAAGAAATCCAAACACATTCCCCTATCGAACTTATTGCCATTGGAATTGGTCATGACGTCACACGTTATTATCAACGCGCTGTAACAATTATGAATGCTGAAGAACTCGCCGACGCCATAACAAAACAATTAGAAATACTTTTTAGTGATAAAATGCCTCATATTTATATGAAATAAGCCTGCCTAGAATCAGCAACTGTTACATTTAAAAGCTGAATTCTATCATTAAGCCATTGGAATTTTATGGCTAACCACCTGAGAAGATAACGCTACAGATTGAATATCAAACTTTAAGAAAACTCCGACTTTACGTAATACATTATGAATTCTAAAAGAAATGTTTTATGCATCTTTAAAAATTATAATGAATTTATTTTTACTTTCTGGTTTTATTGCAGCTGATAAAACTTTGCTTGGAATTCCCCAGTTACAATCATATTCTAGAGTACAATTAAATTTAAAAGACTAAACACGTCTCTCTGTTGTGTTATTTCCCTAAATTTAGATATTGAGATACACATATCTGGAAAAATACCTCTACTAAACATGGCAATAAAATTCTGCTCTAACAGAAAACATAACGCGCTATCTTTTACCTTAAATAAAACGAGAAGTTAAAAGTTGTATTTATTATACACAAAAGAAGCATCATCCAAAGAAGATATTTTAAACACTAAAAACTATTCTACAAAAGAATCAACAGCAATGGCCTCATAGCAACTTTTACCGAAAAATCACCAAAATCTATCGAAAGCCAAACTGCCTCCCAACCTTCTCAAAACAGTACTTTACCTGAGTGAACTATCAACATAAACTCCCATCTTATTGATAAAAAAAGCCTTTACTCACATAAAATATAAGAAAAAACACGAAAAAAAAGAATATCGCTTCATTCACGAAAAATAGCACACCCTTATATCGCTTATTCGTACTCCTACTTTAAGAAACATTCTACCTTGCTTCCAAACCTGTTTCACGACAACGTCTATAGCTGGCATAATGCAAAATCCGGAATAATTCTTGACCTTTACAAGCTGCAAAACCAAAAGAAGAATCCTATCTTTCAACTTCTAATATTTCAGATAAGTCAAGACACACCTCCAGCGCCTGGTATTGCACTTCTATTGCATTAAAGCTCTTCATAAGAAATATTTTAATCCTTTCTCAAGTGATGTTGTCCACAATTGCTCTTCTAACATAGCCAGAAAATGATTTTCATGATAAGAGTATTTAAAATGTGTAAATATAATATTAGGCTTTTTCACTCAAATAGAAAGTACGAATTATAATTTTAAATCAATCTACTAATGAGCACCAGTTACAACTTTTCTCACATCGGATTATTTTTAAGAAGCCTATCTAACCGCGTTTCAAACAATTTTTACCTCTCCCCCTTCTCGTGAAGGACAAACAAATAATTTTTTTATTACTCCCACACAAGAGAATTTTGAAATAAGAAACGCATCCTGTGCTGAAGTTTTCACTCAAGTTGGCAAGTGTTAAAGTATCAGTATAAACAACGTGCTATACAAAGCAGAGCGCGCAATTTTCTGGTTAGGAAAACAAAAAGATCATTACTTGTTACAAACAAAAGAGGAATCGTCCTTTGAATGACTTAGATAAAGAAGAAACCTCACGATGTTAAAAATTGCTCCATAAGGAATCAGCATAAACAAGCTCATAACAATTTTTACCGAAAAATCGCCAAAAGCAAATGAGAGCCAAACTGGCATATCTATCCCTCCCCAAATAACACTCTCCACAAGTGAACTATCATCATACCCTGTTATCTTATCAAGAGCAGCAAAAAAGTTAGAAAAAGCAAGAGCAAAAAACAGCATTGTATCCAAAGCGGAACCAACCAACGCTGCTGCTAAAGGTGCTTTCCACCATGTTTTTCGTCGCAAAGGAGTAAAAACAACAATATCAAGGAGTTGTCCAAATAAAAATGCAACACTAGAAGCAATTGCAAGCCGCGGCGTCGCTAATATCCAAGAAACAAAAACGCCAACAAAAAAACCAATATAAACAACACGCCGAGCAGCAGATGGACCATAAAAACGATTGGTTAAATCATTGATCAAAAAAGCAAACGGATAGGTAAAAGCTCCATAAGTTAACAGGTCATTCAAATCAAACCAGTAGACCGGATATTGAACCAAAATATTAGAAGCTGTAACAGCAAGGCACATTGCAAAAACAGAAAAAGCAACATATTTTTCCTTTTTCCGTTCTAATAAAGGACCGCTTGAAGACATTTTTTAACCTGAAGAGAAACGATAAAACAAAGCGATCAAAAAGAAAAAAAACCAAAACAACGATGCTGAAAATTATGCTGCCTGTTCGGCACTTTGCTCGGCTTTTTTCTTAACGATTTGGCGTTTTAACAAACGCGCCCGTTGCGACAACTCTTTATCATTTGCTTTTATCAAAAAACCATCAAGACCACCACGGTGTTCAACAGAACGCAACGCACTTGCTGAAACACGCAAGCGGTAACTTCGCTGTAACACTTCTGAAATCAATGTCACATTGCAAAGATTTGGTAAAAAACGACGCCGAGTCTTATTATTTGCATGGCTAACATTATTACCATACAAAACCGTCTTTCCTGTCAATTCACATGCACGAGACATAAAATTCACCCTTAAACTCTAAGAAACTTTCAAATCCCTATATCCAACCGACAAAACGCACGCGCAACACACCACATCGAACGGACATCATTAGGGAGTCTCTTTTTAATAGGGGGTCAACAATAAAAGGTCAAGTCTTTTATTAAGACCTTTTTCATCTCTTCTAGGAACACTCTTCATCTTTTTCTGAAATAAGGCATACAAAATATTTTTTTTAAAGTCTCCCCATGCTAATTTAAAGTTGCACCATATTAAAATGGGAGTTTATTATCCTGAAAGGAAGCGTAAATCATGCGCAAAAAAGAGTTCCCCATGACAAAGCTTCAAAGCAATCCTGTCCATTTTTCTTCTTTTTTGTTTGGAACTTTATGTGTTTGTTTTTTTCTTCTCTTCAGTGCATTAGGTCTATGGCAAATACAACGATTAAACTGGAAAACAAATCTTATTACCACTGTTCATCAGCGCATTCACTTGCCCCCCATAAAAGCCCCCCCAAAAAATCAATGGGCAGATGTTACTTTTGAAAAAAATGAATATCAACCTGTCGTTATCACAGGAAAATTTTTAACAAATAAAAATATTTTGGTCACTGCCACCGCCCAAAATACTACAGGCTATTGGGTTTTGACTCCTTTACAAACCACTGACAATACACTGACCTTTATCAACCGTGGCTTTATCCCCATGAACGAACGTAACAATTTCCAACAGTCAGAGCAATTCCATACAAATGTCTCATCTCAGCAAAATTCTACCACAGGCACAAAACAAATGACAATCATAGGTTTATTACGCATGAGTGAAAAAAATGGTTTTTTCCCACGCAAAAATAATCCCGACAAGAATTTATGGTATACACGCGACCTTACTGCTATGGCACAAAAACTTGGTCTATCCACTGTTGCTCCTTATTTCATTGATGCTGGGAAAAAAACAACTTTACAAGAAAACCTTCCCGTTCCTGGTCTAACTGTTGTACATTTTCGAAATAATCATCTTGTTTACGCAATTACGTGGTTTATTTTAGCTGCAGGGGTGTTAAGTGCTTATCTTTTTTTGTTAAGGCAAAAAAACTAAAAAAATAACAAGCAAAATACCCCTTAATAGAGTCATTAATATGCTTCGCAATAGAGCCTATCTTAACATTGTTGTCTTGAGAATTTTATGCATTACAAAATTGATCTTTAAAGATATAAATATTTGATTTATATAAATAATATTATCACTTTATAACTAAAAAAGACCTTAGACATCGTAAGAAGCTTTCCTTCAAGTCCTCCTATGCTGAAACAATCAAAATTATTCCCTTACTCTCCACAGCAAAGATAACCATACAAATAAAATTATTAAAAATAAGAAGGTAAACACCTCTTCCGTCTTCAGTACCAAGAATTATTAAAATATTGAGAACTACTAAAGAGAATAGCGATATGCCACCTTTATTAAGCAAAGATCATAAACCTACAATGGATCTATTATACCATTCACGAAGGATTTACGTATACGCTTCAAAGGACTATTCTAAAAGAGAGTTAACTCATTGAAAAACGTTTCTTTAAAATAAGCGTATGTAAATTCGCAATATAATCGCGTTTGATTGTGCATGAAAATCATAATTTCATTAAAAATATAATGCACAAAATATAAAGTAATGCATTATCTCCACCTAAAAAACATTGTCAGAAACACTTTTGAAAAACATAAAGTCAAATTTAAAAATAACCGGAAAGATAAGTTTTCATTTCTATCTTTACAATTTTATAATTCTTGTCTCATTAAGTTGTTTCTCATTTCAGAGGTTATTCAAACTTATATATGCAAGACTCTCACCTTCATGGAGCATACAAAAACTAATATAGCAAAAAACGTCCAGCTGCGTTTTTTATTTCAAATCTGCTTTTTCATAAAAATATTCAGTTACAAGAAACAAAAGCTTTATGAGGCATAACAACACCATAAATTTACAAATATACCAATAATGAATTGGAGAAATATGCCCAGATTTTTAGATATTTAAACAAAACCCTTACAACAATATACTTAAGCTTTGTGTTTCTTTCTTTTACAAGCATCCGCACATATTCTTTACATTATATCCATTAAAGAGCAACGATGATAATCTATAACAATCTTTGGCTAGGGGTTAACATTTTTTCTGTAAACTATTTATACGTTTTGAATAATATGTATTATGAGTAGATTTATTGAGCTAGATAAAACAGCTTAATCTTTGTGTGTTTCGATTAGTACTTTACGTCGTTGAGAAGGTGAAGGCAAAATTATTTCTGAGCATCTAGCAAGCTATCACTAGCCATTTATGATCTATCCAAGCTGAGACCTGAGCTTTTCATTCGAGAGAGCTGTCATAAAGAAAACTATTGCTTATGCTTTTATATCGAGCCATGATCAATAAAGACAATTTAGAGCGACAAAAACCAGATCTCGAGCTTTATTGCGCAAGCCAAGGTTGAACTTATGAAATCATCGCTGATTTAGGGAGGGATAGGAGTGAATTATCGTAAAAAAGGCCTTAAAGGTTTATTAGATGTACTCATGAAAAATGAATCGGTCGTTTGGTGATTACGCATAAAGATCGTTTATTGCGTTTTGGTGCAAAATTGATCTTCGCCATTTGTGAAGCCAAATAAATAGAGGTTGTCATTCTCAATCAGGCAGAAGAAAAAAATTTTGAAGAATATTTAGCCAAAGATGTTTTAAAAATTATTACTGTCTCCAGTGTTCGTTTATTATGAGAATCGTTCGAAAAAATCAAAAGTTATTAGAAAATGTTCGTCAAACTGTGGAAGCATAGCAATGATTGTTGCTCACAAAATAGCTCTAGACTTAAACAATAAACAACGAAGCTATATGGCTCAAGCCATTGGTTGCACGCGTTTTTCTTCTAATTGGGCACTGAAGGAATAGGAGCAACAATATGAAGCATGGAAGAAAGATAATAATTTACCAAATCCTAATGACTACGGGCTATGTAGACAATTCAATTCTCTAAAACAAGAATAAGTTCCATGAATCATGAAAATTACTAAAAATGCCCCACCAATAGCAATTATTCAGTTGGGTATGGCCTTTAAGAATTTCTTTTCAGAAAGAAACTGATATCCCAGTTTTAGAAAGAGTGCACGATCGTTTTACTTTAACCAATGATCAAATACAGCTGCAAGGTTCCAAGATAAGAATTCCCAAACTTAAAACGTTTTTAAATAAAACGTCGTTGGGTCCGTACGCAAATAATTACGATTTCAAAGAAAGTTTTTGTCAGCAACCATTAGCCATAAAACAGATAATTGGTTTGTAAGTCTTAGCGTTGAAACCAATAATCAAGAGCCACACAGCGAGAACTAAGCTATTATTGGTATTGATTTGGGCGTAGATGCACTTGCAACACTCTTGACAGGAGAGACCATAGGAGGTGTTAAACCTTCCAAGGTTTTAATAAATTGTTTACGGCACTTCTTACGAAGACTAAGTTACCAACGAAAAGGCTCGAGCAATCATGATAAAGGGAAGCAAAAACTTACTAAGCTTCATGCGCGGATAATCAATATCAGAACAAATAATTTACATAAGGTTCCAACAGATTTAATTCAGCGTTTTGGTATATTTTATCTCGAAGTTCTTCATATAAAAGATTTGCTGAAAAATCGGCATTTATCGCGTGCTCTTGCATATTAAGATTTTTACGCGTTTCGCCGTTAATTAGCATATAAAGCGAAACACAATGGTCGATAGATTGTTATTGCAGATCGTTAGTATGCGAGTAGTAAATTTTGTCATCATTGCGGCTAAGGCTGAAAAGTTACCTCTTAGTCTACGTAAATGGAGATGTTCTCCTTATGATATGCATCATGATAGAGACAACAATACTGCAATCAATTTAAAAAACTTGATGGTAGATTCCACCGTGTCAGTTTATGGAGAGGAAAACTCTGGTCAACGTCTTGTGACTTTGGTGAAACCAGCCTCGAAGAAGTAGGATTTTGCTTAGCTTTATCACCAAAAGCACTAAAATCATTCTACAATCTCTTTGTCTTTTTCAATATAATTTTAGCCTTTCTTCTGCTGATCATAGTCCTTTTGTACCTGAATTACACATCAACTGACATGAAACATTCTAAACTATATTTTCATAGTTTTCACATTACATTAGTGTCTCGCTAAAACAACAGACATTTCTTATGAAAAATAAAACCATTTTAAAACATAGATGCAAAAGAATAAAAGTAAATACGCTTATTGTCGTCTAAACTGTTTAAAACAGCATTGTGTTTTTATCCATTTGCACTAAAAAACATTTAATGGGTCAATAAGGCGTGCATATTCTACATCACCATATCTCCAATGACGATATAATAGGCTAATAGATCATTCTTAGCATATTTTAATAAGGCAGTTTATGCTTTTAATGTATTTCTCTAAAGGCTTATGCTATAAACGCATAAGTTTGTTTTGCTGGAATTTTAACTCTTTTATTTTTAAGGCTTTTGTTATGGGTGTTGTTGGCAAAAATTTCCCTATGCCTGATCTTCATCAGGTGCGTCGTGTTCTTCTTTCTGTTGCTGATAAAACAGGCATAGTTGCATTTGCAAAAGTTCTCCACGCTACTTACAATGTAGAATTGATTTCAACAGGAGGAACAGCGAAAACTCTCATAGCTGCTGGTTTACCTGTAAAAGATGTTGCTGAAGTTACCGGATTTTCTGAAATAATGGATGGACGTGTTAAAACACTCCATCCTTTGATTCACGGTGCTTTGTTAGGAGTGAGAGAGAATCCTAGCCATAAAGATGCAATGGAAAAGAACAATATTCATGGCATTGATCTTTTAGTAGTGAATCTTTATCCCTTTGAAGAAACGATCCAATCAGAGACTGATAATCAAACAATTCTTGAAAATATTGATATCGGTGGACCAGCAATGATTCGCGCAGCAGCAAAAAATTATGCTTATACCGGTGTTGTAACAGCAATAAACGACTATGATTCAATTCTAACCGAATTAAAACAGCATAATGGATGTTTAAGCTTATCCATGCGTCATCAGTTAGCTCTGCGCGCTTATGCCCACACTGCGGCTTATGATACAGCAATAGCAACGTGGTTTGCACAGGATTTAAAAATTGAAATGCCATCGTGGCAGAGTTTTTCTGGCAATCTTAAGAATGTTCTGCGCTATGGAGAAAATCCACATCAACAAGCAGCATTTTATCGCAATAATGAAAAACGCTTTGGCATTGCAACAGCAAAACTTTTACAAGGTAAAGCACTCTCTTATAACAATCTGAATGATACAGACGCAGCCTTCGAGCTTGTGGCAGAATTTGATCCGCAAAAAACTGCTGCTGTTGCTCTTATTAAACATGCTAATCCTTGTGGTGTTGCAGAAGCAAAAAATTTAAAAAAAGCTTATTTGAAAGCCCTTATGTGTGATAATGTATCGGCGTTTGGTGGAATTGTTGCTTTAAATCAAACCCTTGATGAAGATTGTGCGGAAGAGATTGTTAAAATTTTCACGGAAGTCATTATTGCCCCTGATGCGACAATAGCTGCACGTAAAATTATTGCGAAGAAAAAAAATCTTCGTTTGCTCATTACAGGTGGTGTCCCTAATCCACGTTGTAGAGGACTTCTTGCTAAAACACTTGCAGGAGGTATTTTAGTGCAATCACGTGATAATGTGGTAGTTGATGATCTTAAATTACAAGTGGTGACAAAACGAGCACCAACTCAAGCTGAAATGCGCGATCTACAATTTGCTTTTCGCGTAGCAAAACACGTTAAATCAAATGCTATTGTTTACGCGAAAAATAGCGCAACAGTTGGAATTGGAGCTGGACAAATGAGCCGTATCGATTCAGCAAAAATTGCTGCAAATAAAGCAGCAGAAAGTGCACAAAGAGCAGGATTAACAGAAACTCTCACAAAAGGATCAGTGGTTGCATCAGATGCATTCTTTCCTTTTGCAGATGGTTTATTAGCAGCTGCTGAAGCAGGTGCTACAGCAGTTATTCAACCAGGAGGGTCTATGCGAGATGAAGAAGTTATTGCCGCAGCTGATGCACAGAATTTAGCCATGGTTTTTACAGGAACACGTCACTTTCGCCATTAATATTTTTTTGCTTCCTCTTCATATAAGATATTAAACAAATGTTGCAAAGAGTTTTTCATAATTATTGTATGTTGATTGATAACTATTGAAATGGAAGCTGTTATTCAATCCAGAAAATCTATACATAATAAATAAATTTATTACTGCAGCGAATTCACATAATTTAGTTATTGTTTTAAGGCTAGAACCCTCCCGTCATTAATAGATTTACTAGCTGTTCTTTCACATGAGACAAATTTAAAATGGTTTCTTTTATATGTAGATATATACCATTATAGCACAACTCTTTTTAGTATTCTTAAACTAAAGGATAGTATACAAAATTTGAGTATAAGAATCTGCATATTCTATGTTCTTCAGTAATCTGCACCGTTATTTTTGAATCATTAATGCTTTATATCTCAACCTATGAACTCTATGATCTTGGTGTCGAGATCATATTGATTTAACTGCACAGTGTCATTCGCGTAAACTTCCTAAAAGTTTCTTTAAGAATCTTTGAAAGAATGCTTTAGTATGAAAAAATCAGCATTTTATGGTTAGAGCAGAAAAAATGTTTAGATTTCCTCCATGCCCAATGTTATGTATTGCTTCTTGAATCCTCAATGTTTCTATAATGTCAAAATTCTGATTTATAAATATAATTCATTATTTCTTCACATTGAATGAGCTATCCTTACACTGTAAGTTTTTTCCATTTCAAATTAGTTCATATTAGCTTGCAAATCATAAACGAGGTTGATGTCAAAGAAAAAATGATCAAGAAAGAAATAAAAAGGCCTTTTATAAATATTCCCAAGTGCATAAAGCTATCGCACAATATTAGAGTGACAAAGTATATAATAATCGCAACTTGCACTTCTTATTAAACGTAAAAATGATAACCCATACAGAATTCATACAAAACTCTATTGCAGTACCACATCATCTTTTTTATTCTTGACCAAGAATTATTAATGATCTCCATCAATCTAACTTTATGAAGATAACGCAAAAAATCCGTATAAAAAACACAAAGCTAGCTTATTGTCATTGCTTTGCTTAAATATCTAAACAATCCGAGAAATATTTCTTCAATCCAATGCTAATATGTTTTACCTTTTCTGGCATTGTTATACTTCTAAAGCCCATACTGTTTTCTGTTGCTTATCCATCAACATTCAATCTTAATGCAATAATAACAAAAAATTAAGATAATTTAACGCTTTCCTACATTAGCTTTTTTATATGAGATAGCAGAAAAAATATTGAATTATAAATTTAGTTTATTTATAAAATGGGAGATAAGCTAATTTCGCGAAAAAAAGAACCAGGGATAAAAACCTACTCTCGTCTTTACTATCATTTTTTTATTTGGTTTGACAACTTTCAAAAACATTTAATCTTTTAAAGAGTAGAGATTGTGCATTACCACATCTTTTTCTTGCTTTTTAATAAAAACCGTATTCTTCAGGTAAAATAAAAGATCCAAAATTAAAATGTCATTCTATGTTGCACATTTACACACTCTTGTTTTAGAGTAACATCTTTCAATGTTTATCACATCGCTCCCATAATAACATTTATGAAGAATTAAAATCATCTGAACATTCCTTCTTTTATGTTTAATAAAGGAATAAACTATAATATCATACCATCTTCTAGCTCCCCTCATACAGTAATTCTCGACATTTAAGAATATCTAAAAAAGCCATTTTTATTCTTTTCTCTATAAGTTTTATCGACACGCTATCTCGTCTTATAATGTACACACATATAATTTTAGTCGATTTACTAGAAACAGAAAAGAATCTCACAATCTTCGAAGATTTTATTTAAGTTCCAAAAAATAAACGATACAAATCAATATATTAACATCTTAAAATGTGAAAAACAAAACTACAAAATAAAATGTGATCTATATTCTTTAAAGATCTTAATCTAGATGCTTTTGAAAGTCATACAGCAAAATAACAAAAACGATAAAAATGGGTGCATAATAAGTTTACACTATTCTACAGGAAATTTTTATATCATACTCGAAACACCATCATAAAAGAGGAACAATAAACACTGATAGATATTCCTTTAAAACAAGAATGTGCATTTACAAAAAACATTTGCTTGTCTTTAAAATGCATCTCTCTTAAAAAGAAATATTGATCATAACAGTGTATATTCAAGAATTTACGAAGATAAACAACAACTTAATTTTCTCTACCTCCTTTAAAGAATAAAGATTCTTAACCAATGTTGATCTGTCAACAATAACCCATCAACATCCCTGTTTCTCTGGATTCAATCCCTCTTCAGCACCACCACATAAGATTCTCCTGATCCATTGATGATATCTCACATACTCTAACAAAATACTTCATGTATAAAAATTTACATGATTTTCAAATTTTGAGAATATTACCCCAAGAAACAATAACGCTTTGTAGTACAAAGATAAAACGCAATATATAAACTATAGATTGGAACAATGTTCTAATTTTCTATCAAACACTTTACGGATAAAACGCCAACGAACTTTTTCCTGAAATGCAGGACGAAAATATAAAACAATTTGTTGTGTCCGCTGCGAACCTATTGATTCTGTAAAATCAATCGAATCTTCAAGATAAATCTCTGCATCAAATGAACTAAAATACCATATTTGCTCATCCTTCATGTTCTCGTTTTTTATGGCTAAACATACACGCCTGCCATCATAGTTAACCTCAACTTGTGGATGAAGATGAAATCGAACAGCAACATAATCTTTTTCACTCTGCGCTCTCTTATGTCTTTTTCTCCCTTTATTAGGCCTAAAAAAACGATCAAACCCCTCGATCACATCTCCATTTGTCGCCAAAACAAGACCACGCTCATGAATAAAATTAAAGGAACGCACATAACCATTATGGCTCGCAATAAAACCGATCTTCTCTGAATCCTCTATACGACGCACTTGGACATCCGTTGGTCCATCAACCAAAAAAGAAGCTCCACTTTTATTTTTTTTATAAAAAACACCCACTGAACAATCATTAAGCGTAGCTGTTGAATGAGCTGCAGTCACACGCCCTAAATGTCGATAATCTTCCCGCCCATCAGAATTAACACCGGTATTGATAATAAAACGGCGCCCTTGCGAAGACATTTCAAAAGACAAACACCCTGAACAAGCCTGCTGTGCCACAGAGCGGGGTGGAAACTTTCCTGTATCTGCAAGCACGGTTGTTTGATTGGCTTTTAAGCGCTGAAATCCTGAATAACGAGCATAACTAAAAGGATGCCCTCCTGTTTCATCAAGCTCCAAAAGTGCGGATAACTGTTCCAATACAAGAGAACCAACTCCATTAAAATGCGCCAATGTTTGATCCTCATGAATAAAGAATCGCAAAGCTGGCAACATACGCTCAACAGAATCAACCAAAATACGTGGTGCTGTTTCACTGCTCCGCATAAAAAGATGACGTAAAGATAATAAATCTGATAACAAATTAAGCAAAATGATAGGACTACGGGAAATATGGCCGCCATCAACCAAGATCTGACGCGAAAGTTCTTCGATAAGCGTAGTTTGTACTTTTTTTTTCACTGTTGCAGAAACAGGCAAAGCAAGAGATGCGAAAGTCAACGCTACTGCTGCTTGTAAGCGTTGATCATTGTGCTCCATACTGCAAATTGTTACACGCAAATAACGAAATTGCAAACCAAGCGCACGCAAAAAGCGTTTTTCAAACCGCTCACTTGCCCCTTCTAACAACATTTTTGAATGACAAATCCACGAAATCAAACGCCGCGCCACGACAGGACCGCTCCAGGCAAGCCCTTTTACCTTCTTACCAGCCTGGTCAAGCCAATCTTCTAAAAGAGAGCGTGCATGTGCAGAAGCTAAATCACTTTCTGCCGCCTTCATATGGCACAACCAATGAAAATCATGCAGAGCTGCTTCCCATTCAAGCGTTGGAGGAATCAATGAAAATGGCGAAACAGCACCAGAATGAACAATATGACTAGCAAAAGCAAAACGACCATGATAAAACTCATGCGCCATCATCGGGTCAGCTGCATGCAAATCAATAGGATGTGCTAAAATTTTATGAGGACGAAACCCTGAAAATCGCCAACGAAACAATGGCCCAACCCATAAACGTCGCATGACTTGCTGCAACGTATCTATATAAGCTGCCAATTTCACTTGAGGAACTTTCACCGCAACTACCAAAATTCCATCTCCATTTATGCTGAATCAAATATAATTTCGATCATTTTTGTAAATGAAGCGTTAATTAAGCAACTTTTCGTAATCGCGCAGCGAAAAAACCATCCATTCCTAGAAATGCGGTTTTCTCAGCATCAAAATTTCTATGACAAAAATCCACCGGCGTTGTACGCAACACCCCTTCATAAAGCAAGTGTGCCAATGCTCCCATTTCCTCTGGATAAATAGGTTCTAAAACAATGTTATTGTGTGTCGATAAAATTTTTTCAATAAGATCTTCACCTTCTTCTCTTGCCAACGAACAGTTTGAAAAAATAATACGCCCCCCCTCCTTTACCAAAGCAATTGCTGCAACAAGCAAATCATATTGCAACGCCGCTAACTTGATGATATCATTCTTTGACTTTGTCCATAAAATATCTGGATGGCGGCGGATTATTCCTGTAGAAGAACAAGGAGCATCAAGAAGGGCTGCATCAAAAAGCTGTGTGGGATGGAAATTTCTTACATCGCCATGCCAAGTATGAACTGAAAACTGAAGCCGTTCCATATTTTCTTTTAAACGCTTTAAACGGTTAGCAGACAGCTCAATTGCTGTCACCTGCGCCCCTTGCAAAACCAATTGTGCTGTTTTCCCTCCAGGACTCGCACAAAGATCAGCGACATTTTTACCCCGAATCTCTCCTAGTAAACGAGCAGGAAGTGCTGCGGCAAAATCTTGAACCCACCAAATCCCTTCATGATAACCTGGCAAATCAGCAATAGAACACTCCAAACGATTCAATCGAACAGAACCATTGGGCAACACCACACCGCCAAGTCTTTCAGCCCATCCAACACTGTCAGATTTTACTGTCAAATCAAGAGGGGGTTCTACACTTTGAATTGCTATAATCTGATGTGCCTTTTCTATTCCATAAGTTGACACTAAAAGCTGTCCAAACCACGCTGGAACATCTTCAATGGTAAAAACTTGTTGACGTAAAATCGCTGCTTCCCGCACAATATTGCGCAAAAGAGCATTCACTACCCCAGAAAAACGATACATACGAGGATCAAATTTCGCCACACGTACAGCTAAATCGACAACTGCATGATCAGGAATATCAAGATAAAGAATTTGCGCAATACTAATATGCAAAAGATGCTGAAGTGAAAGTGCTTGTGACGGCAAAGGACGGACCAAAAAACGTGAGAGAACTGCTGTAATTTGCCCTCGATGACGCAACGCCACTAGCAAAATAGCCCGACATAATAAACGATCTCGTTGAGAAAGCTTTAAATATTGCGGATGTCCATGTTCATTATCTGTTAAACTAGTAAGAGGCGTACACTTATCAAGTATAGCGCCTAAAAGACGCACACACACTTGCCGAACAGCTAATCCTGGAACATTTTTCTCAAACACATACCCCACTTTTTTGTGTTTCAAAACAACACCTTTATATTGGTGCTTTGGCGGACAATGTTTTATCAAGAGCTCCCTCACTAACTCTATGAATGAGATTTTTTTGAATTTTCATAACGCAGCCAAGAAGGACGTTTTGTAACACGCTGAAAGGTATTATTTTTCTGCTCATCCGATGTATAAATCTGACCAGGATGAAAATCTCCACTGCTCATCGCGTTGTTTTTTTCATGTATATTGCCTTCTTTATTCCATCCCACACTTTTTGCAAGAATCCCTTTCATTTCTTCTGCCTGCCGATAAAGAGCAGCAATCCGATTTTCAGTTGCTGGATGCGTCGAAAAAAGACTATCTGCTCCTTCACCGCTCAGAGGATTAATAATAAACAGATGTGCAGTTGCTGGATTATGCTCTGCTTCTTCATTATATACCCCATACGCCCCATCAGCAATTTTACGCAATGCTGAAGCCAACCATAAAGGATTACCACATATTTCAGCTCCCCTCCGATCCGCAGCATATTCACGCGTACGACTAATCGCCATTTGCACCAGCATCGCTGCAAAAGGTGCTACAAGCAACGCAAGAAATCCTCCAATTGCTCCAGCACTATTAGAATCTTCTGAAGAGTTGCGCTGCCCTCCCATAAAAAAAGCAAAATTACCAAGCATTGAAATTGCTCCTGCAATTGTTGCGGTTAGAGTCATTGTTAATGTATCACGATGCTCAATATGTGCGAGCTCATGAGCCATAACTCCAGCAATCTCCTCAGCACTTAAACGCTCTAATAATCCAGTACTTGCAGCAACAGCTGCATTTTGTGGATTACGTCCTGTTGCAAAAGCATTTGGCTGAGCATTGTCAATAACATAAACTTTTGGTTGAGGAAGAGAAGCCTTTTGTGCTAAATCGCTCACAATCTTATAATAAACTGGTGCTGAACGTTGATCAACTTCACGCGCCCCATACATGCGTAAAACGATTTTATCTGAATTCCAATAAGAAAAAAAGTTTAAACCACTTGCCATTAAAAGAGCAATAGCCATGCCACTACCCCCTCCAACAAGATAACCTACCCCCATAAAGAGAGCAGTTAAAAAAGCCAAAAGCATAGTTGTACGCATTATATTCATTACTAAAAAAACTCCACGATAAAATACTATCAATCTTATATGATGGGGTTTTCTTTTTTCTTCTTCAATGGCATAGATATAAAATGAATAAAAAAGATGAAAAAACCAGCAAAAAAAATGCAACTGCCGTTAAACAGCAATCCCTTTCTCCAGCCGCACAACGTGCCCTCCAAGAAGCCGAAGAAAGGAGAAAAAGCGAAACAAAAAAAGAGCACCCTTTAGAAAATGGTGGACGCGGCGGAAAAGACCCTTCCCGCTATGGAGATTGGGAAATTAAAGGCCGCGCTATTGACTTTTAAAATTCAACTTTTAAAGACCCAATGCTGTTTTAGAACACTTTTTGAAAGAAGGTCCCATTTTTAACAAACAAAAGGGATAACATTTACTCTTCTAAAACTTTTAAAGGTGCGTTGATTAAACAATCGTGCTTTTTATGCTGAAGCAGATTCTGTTTCAGCCGCTGCCATAGCTTCTTCTGCCGCTTGCTTTGCTGCTGCTATACGTTCTTGTGCTTTTTTACCTGGTTCACCTTTATGTGGATTATTTCGGATAGGACGTTTTTTTAAGCCAACTGCATCTAAGAACCGTAAAACGCGATCTGTCGGTTGAGCTCCTTGTCCAAGCCAATACTGGATACGTTCTTCATTAAGTTTTACCCTTGGTCTATCTTTAGGCAACATTGGATCCCAGGCACCAACACGTTCAAGGAATCGCCCATCGCGCGGACTACGAACATCTGCAACGACTATATGATAGTAAGGACGTTTTTTTGAACCTCCACGGGACAAACGAATTTTTAATGCCATATTTTATCTCCTATTGTCAGCTCTGGCTTTCGTTTAAATTGATTTTTTTGTTTTTTGCTCTTCAGCAATAACCTCATGATGACGCATAACTTCTTTAAGAATAAATTTCAAAAATCTTTCAGCAAAATCAGGATCAAGATGACTATCCATAGCCAATTGTCGCAAACGGGCTACCTGATGTTGCTCCCGCAGAGGATCCACTTTAGGCAAATCATAACGTGCTTTTAAGTGCCCAACAGCTTTCGTACAACGAAAACGCTCTGCTAAAACATGAACCAAGGTTGCATCAAAATTATCAATAGATGCTCGTAAATGTGCCAATTCATTCAATACTGTTTCCTGCATCATATTCCTGCTCCTCTTTGCATTTTATTTTTTCTTAGAATGCTGAGGATTTTTTCCCCCATCGGCAATTCCATTGAAAAGAGTAGGAAATGTAGATCCATGTTTCGGAAGTCCGGGTAAGAATCTCCCTCCATTACCGTTCTCGATCTGCTTTTGAAGTGCTGAAAATTGCTTCGGATCCAATCCAGATAAATTAGGCATAGCCGAAGAATCTCCACTCAAATTTTCCCTACTTCCAAATCCCATTTTGGTACCAATCCCTCCCAACATTTTTTCCATTAAACCACTTTTGCCTTTACCACCCATAGCTTTCATCATATCGGCCATTTGGCGATACATCTTCAAAAGTTTATTAATATCAGCCGCTGTTGTACCAGATCCCTTAGCAATTCGTTGTTTTCGGCTATGTTTTAAAAGCTCTGGATTCGCCCTCTCTCGAGGTGTCATAGATGAAATAATAGCTAATTGACGATTAAACAACCGATCATCAAGACCAGCAGCAGCAATCTGCTCTTTGACCTTCCCCAAGCCTGGCAACATGCCCATAATACCGCCCATTCCACCAAGTTTTTTCATCTTCTGCAGCTGTTCAGCAAGATCATTCAGATCAAATTTTCCAGTTTGCATTTTTTTCGCAAAAGCAGCGGCTTTCTCATGATCCATTGTTTCAGCAGCTTTTTCAACCAAAGAAACAATATCCCCCATTCCAAGAATACGATCAGCAATACGACTGGGATGAAACTCTTCCAAAGCGTCTATTTTTTCACCAGTTCCAATTGCTTTAATTGGCTTACCTGTAACAGCCCGCATGGAAAGAGCAGCCCCACCACGCCCATCACTATCCATACGTGTTAAAATAATCCCTGTAATTCCTACACGCTCATCAAAAGAACGGGCGAGATGAACAGCATCTTGCCCCATCAAACTATCAGCCACCAACATAATCTCATAAGGAAGGGTACACGCTTTAATTTCAGCCAATTCAAGCATCAAGGTTTCATCAATATGATTACGTCCTGCTGTGTCAAGAAGAAGCACATCATAACCACCCAATTTAGCAGCTTGGACGCCACGTTTTGCAATATCAATGGGCAGTTGTTCAGCCATAATAGGCAAACTTGCAAGTTTCGCCCGCTCTCCCAATTGGCGCAATTGCTCCTGTGCAGCAGGACGACGTGTATCTAATGATGCCATGAGAACTTTTTTATTGTGCTTATCAGTTAAACGTTTTGCAAGCTTTACCGTTGTAGTTGTTTTTCCGGAACCTTGCAAACCTATCATCATGATAACAACTGGAGCTGGTGCATTCAAATCACTCAGAACGCTTTCATTTCCAAGAATATGAATCAATTCATCATGAACAATTTTAACCACCATTTGACCAGGTTTAATTGATTTAACAACTTCAGTTCCAACAGCTTTTTCACGAACCCTATCAGTAAAAGAACGGACCACATCAAGAGCAACATCAGCTTCCAATAAAGCGCGACGAATTTCGCGCAGAGCCTCTGCAACAACCTGATCTGACAAAGCACCACGTCCTGTCAAATGAGACAGGATAGAACCAAGACGCTCTTGCAAAGATTCAAACATCATTTACCTCATTGCTGCATAACAAACAAACCAAAGTAGCATCCGAGAACGCGTCGCGCCGTCGGATGTTGACCTCTGAGATCTCTTTATACCCTTAAACCGGGGTCTCAGTCGGTGGCTCCAAGTTAATTTTGTCACTGAAAGCTCGCTCCTTCAAACAATAAAACCCCACCTTTGTCAAGATTTATCATAAAATGTCTTTTTATACGAAGAAATAAAAACAGCAAATACTACGCTTTAAAACTTTCAACTTTAACACACATAAAATAACTTGTTTCCTGTTCCATACTCCATAATTTTCCGTTAAAGATATCAAACCAAACTCCATGCAATATTAAAAAACCTTGATTCTTACGAAATTTTATCCACGGAAACGTCTCTATGAATGGCGAATAGAAAGCTGCCCTAATCCCATCTTTTTTTCCTGCCAAAACAGCGACTTATTATTTAAAACGATCTCTGCTGCTAGCGCTAAAAGATTTATCCATTGTCCAATAAAATCATTTTCTTATAAAGTATTACACGCCTCCTTAAGAGCAGTACACACTCCCCCCACAATAAGCATAATCAAAAAATATTTGTTATCAGAAATAAAGAAATAACCACATTTGCCAGGTTGCTCAAGGTAAAAATTTCTCCTGGTTTAGCATTAAAAATCATTTTTAGTATTGCACGCGAATCACAACCAAGTAAGGACCAAAACTTCAGATTTCCACTCCTCAATTACCAATTAATGGACTGTTTTATCTGAAACCTGATTATTTATAAAATTTTGGTAACCACTTAAAAATCTTTCCGATAAACGCGTCATTTTTTCTTTAACTTTTTTGTATTTCTATTTGTATATTAAAAAAACAAACTATTAACATACAAAAATACTAAAAATATCCTTTCATTGATGCAAAATATTTCTTTAAAGCACAAATTATTACTAAAAAATAGCAAACATAAATCCATCCTTTCCAAATAAAGAGCTATTTTCTTTGGAAAGAAAGTGTTACAGTACAAAAGTATAATATTTTGCTCTTATAATATGAAGAGAAATAAAAGATCCTAAGGGCAAAAAGGGAGAATAAACGTGTTACACCCAAAAGCATCAACAACAAAAAACACTCAAGATAAAATAGAACAAATCCTTTTTGCTCAAACTGACAAAGAAGATCTTGCTTATTACGAGAATGAAGAGCTTCAAAAAGCTACAGCCGTTGCAGTAAAAACTTTTAATCTCCATCAAACGGGGCAAAATACCATCCGCTTTGAACAAAATTTAACCCGTAATAACAGACCTATAACCGTTATCACACTTGTCAATGATAACAAACCCTTCCTTCTAGATTCTATTTTAAATGTCTTCAATCAACACAAAAATCATATTTATTTGATTGCACATCCCATTCTTGATTGTGCTTCTGGAAAACGCATCAGTCTGATGCAAATTCACATCGAATCACTAAACAAACAACATACACAAAAACTTGAAAATGAACTCACCTTAGTCCTTGAACAGGTTAACGCTGCTGTACAAGATTGGAAACCTATGCTTGAAGAAGTTGAAAAGCATATTCGTTCTTACCAAATAAACCTTCCCCTACACTACAAACAAGAAGGCGAAAAAGCTATTGGATTTCTTCACTGGCTAATGGACGATAATTTCATCTTCCTTGGTATGCGAACTTACAACTTTATCAAAGACAAAAAAAATCTAAAATCCTTTACAGCCAGTAACATTGAACTTGGTATACTTACGAATGCTTCTATTCATATTGTTGACAATGAAAATATGAAAGAACCTCCTCAAGAGGTTTTATCCTTCATGGAAAGCGATAATCTGTTTATCGTGACAAAAGCTAATAGCCGCTCCAAAATTCATCGCTCTGTTTGGCTCGATTATATTGGTCTTAAAATCTTTGATAAAGAAAGCCAACTTTGTGGAGAATTACGCATTGTAGGACTTTTTACCTCCTCAGCTTATACACGCTCTATTTTGCAAATTCCGTTCTTAAAAGAAAAAGCCCAAACTATCATTAAGCGGCTTGGCCACAATCACGCCGATTACTCAGGAAAAGCACTTATCAGTGTTTTGGAAACTTATCCAAGAGATGAAATGTTTCGTTCTGATGTTGATACTTTGACAGAAAATAGTAAACTTATTTTACAATTAGATGAGCGTCCACGTTTACGAGTTCTTGCTCATATTGATTCTTTTGGGCGCTTTGTTTCAATCCTTGTCTACGTACCTCGTGACCAATACAGCAGCAATCTGCGTGAAAAAGTTGGCGAACATTTTGTTGAGCTCTATAAAGGCGACTTTTTTGAATCTTATCCGCTATTTTTGGAAAGCACCCTTATACGTGTCTATTATATCATCCATCGCAAAGGAAACGAAACTGTTTCTCTTATCGAGCGCTCCACACTCGAACAACATGTACGTTCGATTGCACAAAGTTGGGAAGACAGTATTCAAGCCATCGCTCTTACCCACAAAACAACAGAGCAACAAATACGGCTAGCTAGCGAATTCCCCAACAGTTATCGTGATTTATTCTCAGCTGAAGATGCTATTAACGATGCCGGGCATATTCTAAGCCTTCATGATAAAAAGCCCCTTTTCGTAACCTTTTATCACGTCAAAAACAAAGAAAAACAGTGCATTTCTCTTCGACTTTTTCACCGTCATGAAGCACTTGCCCTTTCCAAACGTGTACCACTCCTTGAAAATATGGGGTTTCGCGTTATTGCAGAACAAACCCTCGAATTACCAGATGGCAATGGGCAATCTGTATATCTTCATAATATGCAACTAGAAAGTACTTTCCAATCCTGTATCGACTTTGAAAAAGATAGTCAAAAACACGCCGAAACTTTTGAAGCCATTTGGGCACAAAATGCTGATAATGACGCTTTTAATGCTCTCACTCAAACAGCTGAACTTAATTGGCATGAAATTGTTATTTTGCGCCATTATGGACGCTATCTTCAACAAACTGGAATTCCTTATTCGCAAGATCGCGTTGCCCAAACTTTAAATGCTTATCCTGCTATTACCCAAGATCTTTATGCTTTATTTCATTTAAAATTTCATCCAAGCCATTCAGAAAAAGAACGGAAAAGAAATCAATCAATCATTCGAACGCGCATTGAAGAAAAATTACGAAAAGTATCTGGTTTAGATGATGATCTCATCCTACGCCGTTATTGTAACCTTATCGATGCAAGTTTACGAACTAATGCCTTTACACCTCTTCCTGATGGAAGTTCACGGCGTATTTTAGCCACAAAATTAAATCCGCGCCAGATTGAAGGTTTGCCTGAACCACGTCCTTATCGAGAAATTTTTGTTTACGGACCGGAAGTTGAAGGGGTCCATTTGCGTTTTGGACCTATTGCTCGTGGCGGAATTCGTTGGTCTGACCGTGCCTTAGATTATCGCACTGAAATCCTCAGCTTAGTCAAAGCCCAACAAGTTAAAAATGCAGTTATCGTTCCTGCCGGCGCAAAAGGTGGATTCTATCCCCATCGCCTTCCCCAAACAAGTGACCGTGCTGTCATTATAGAGGCAGCCCGACAAGCTTATACAGACTTTATCACAGCTTTGCTCTCCATCACAGACAATCTGATTCACGGTAAAATAAGTACCCCCTATAATGTCATTTGTCATGATGATCCTGACCCCTATTTTGTTGTAGCAGCAGACAAAGGGACAGCGACCTTTTCTGATACAGCCAACGCCATCAGCCAAGCAAATCACTTTTGGCTCGATGATGCTTTTGCTTCTGGCGGCTCAGCAGGCTATGATCACAAAGCCATTGCTATTACAGCCAAAGGTGCGTGGGAAGCTGTCAAAAGACATTTTCGAGAATCATTTGATCACGATATTCAAACAACGCCTTTCACCTGTGTCGGTGTTGGCGATATGTCTGGTGATGTTTTTGGCAATGGAATGCTCCTTTCTAAACAAACAAAATTGATTGCTGCTTTTGATCATCGCGATATCTTTATCGATCCAAATCCAAACATCGATGAAAGTTATGCAGAACGTATGCGCCTCTTCAAGCTTCCTCGCTCAAGCTGGCAAGATTACGATCAAACAAAATTATCAAAGGGCGGTGGTATCTTCTCACGAAAAGAGAAAACCATTACTCTCTCACCCGAAGCAATACAAGCTATTGGTTTCGAAAAACAAACAGGAACACCCTTTGAAATTATTTCTGCTCTTCTCAAAGCCCCTGTTGATCTTTTATGGTTCGGTGGCATTGGTACTTATATCCGCTCTGCAACAGAAAACGATGCCCAAGTAGGTGATCGTGCAAATGATGCAATCCGCATTACGGGAGAGCAGGTGCGTGCAAAAATTATTGGCGAAGGAGCTAATCTTGGTGTTACACAACGTGGACGGATTGAATATGTCTCAAATGGTGGTCGGTGCAACACGGATGCTATCGACAATTCTGCTGGGGTAAATTGTTCTGATATTGAAGTCAATCTCAAAATTGTTCTTGAATCAGCCCTACGTGCTAAAACACTAACCCGCGAAGAACGTAATAAACTCTTGAAAAAAATGACGCCTCAAGTCGAACAACTCGTCTTGCGCAATAATTATCTACAACCTCTTGCTCTCTCTTTATCAGAAAACCAAAGCACTGCTGATTTACCCTATCAAATACGCTTTATGCGTGATTTGGAACAAAAAAAACTTCTAGATCGCAGAGTTGAAATGCTCCCAGATGAACAAGTTTTACAACAGAGAATAGCCCAAGGAAAAGGTCTTCTCCGCCCAGAACTCGCTGTTATTTTTGCATATGCTAAATTAACCCTAAAAGAGGAAATTGCTAATAGCCCCATTGTTGAGGATCACTATTTCAATACAGCCTTGCTGAACTATTTTCCAACCCAAATTCAAAAAAAATTTGAGAAGGAAATTATTAACCATCAATTGCGTCGGAATATTATCGCAACGCTGATTGCCAACGATATTGTAAATCGTGGAGGACCCACTTTTGTTAACCGACTACATGAAGCAACAGAACAAAAGACTGAAAATATTATTCGCGTTTTCATTGCCATCCGTGATGGTTTTGAAATTCCTCAATTGTCTGATCAAATTGATAAGCTTGATAATAAAATACCTGGTCTTGTTCAAAATAAATTCTACGCAACAATGATCCCCATGCTCTTTGAAACAACAAATTGGGGATTGCACAACATGGATCTCTCACATCCATTAGAAGAAATTGTAAAAACAATAAAGCAAGCTCGTAGTGTTATTGAAAAAGAGCTTTTGCATTCTCACGATAACGAGATTAATCAAAAGATTGAAGAAAAAGCACGACAATATAACGAAGAAGGAGCACCAAAAGCATTAGCAAAACAATTAGCTCTCTTGGAAGCTGCACCAATAGTCTGTGATATTTCTTTGATTGCAAAACAAAGCAATAGTGATCTGATTAAAACTGCAGCAATTTATTACTCACTTGCACAAATTATCCGTATAAACCGCATTAATGAAGCTAGTCAAACAATTCCCATTCTAGATTATTATGACAGTATGGCTTTAAGCCAAGCCAAAGAAAACGTTTCCGAAAGTTTACGGCAAATCATTATGAAAATCCTCAAAAATTATGGAAAAAAAGAAGATCCTTTTGATACTTGGAAAAAAACAGGTGAAGATCATATTCACAATATTACAAACCGCATTCGTGCCCTTATTGAAAATGATCTCAATATTTCTCGTTTTATTTTTGCATCAAGACTAATTTCTCAACTTCAAAATACTGGCTTTCAAACTTAAAACAAGTATAAACAACTTATTAAAATTTTCGTTCTATCCCTTTCCATAAAAACCCAGCAATATAGAGCAAGAGTTTGCATTTTTAGGCAAAGCACCTAAAATAAAAATCTTGCTATTTAATTACAACAGAATTGTTTTTAACAATTTCAAAACGACAGCAGAATCGATTACTTCATTTAAAAACATAAACTTTCAAACTTAAAAACTGTGCAAAATAGTTGAATTTCTCTCCATTTTATCCATCCATGGCTAATTAATAATAGTTTATCATTGTTCCTATCACATTATAACTTTGAAAACTGTAAGATACTCTCATTCCAAATCTATTTATTATTAATGAATCAAAACCATACCCTAACAAAGCACAAACGGAATAAGTGTGTGAGAAAAACTATACAAAAAAGAAGTAAAAATACCTCTTATGAATCATTTCAAGTACCAAAAGCTATCCGTAACATTAGGAGCTGACAAATAGTGTGATAGTGCCTGCTTGTTCCTGCATAAGCATAAAAATGTGGACACTCAATAGCTTTATCGTTACCCTATTCGACAAGCGCCATTGCAAACTGGGCTTATGCACTAAGAGATATTTCTTTCAAATAAGCACGTAAATTGGCAATCCAATGTTACATAAGGGACGTTGACCTCATTAAAGAATATGAGAAACAAAAACATGAAGCGATGCGTAAGCAGACTACTTACAATAAAGAATAATGCTTGAAAATCATTGATTTGCAAGAAAAATAAGCACTGCAAAATATCAAAACTTTTCATGAATTGAACAAAAAACAAGTTCAAATTTTTCTATCAAATATCTTCATTCTAAAAATATAATATATTGATTTACAATCATAATTATATAATTTTACCTATTGAAGGAGAATGGAGATATTCTAAATTCCTTACATTTTAAATCTATTTATTTTGAATCAACCACCCGATTTCCCCTTGTATGTCATGAATGCAAAAATCACATGAACAAAACACTTATAAAAAAGAAGTAAACAATACCTCTAATAAACCCATTAATGAAAGAAAATTGTCGCGATATTAATATTAGAGGAAATTAAGAAATCCCATTAATGCTCGCTTTCTCTTTCACAAGCCTAAAAATAGTAATGCACAATGGATTTCATGTTAAATTATAATATCATCATGAAATAAGAGATATCAAAAAATATTTTTTAAATAAATGCATGAATCATATAAACTTATTCTAATTCTATTTCACGTAGAGAGCACAATCTCATTCTTCATCATTGAAAATGACACAATTGGAAATGCTTTTGAAAAGCATAAAATCGAATGAAAAAAATAACAGTAAAGATAGACGTTGATGCGCCTTTTATAACTTTATCTTCTCCTAGAACTAGGCTTTCTATCTGTTTCAGAGATTACCCCCAATTAAATATATGCAATATGCTTACTTCATCCATAAAAAAGGTTCCCTAACACACAACCCACCACCTATATAGAAAAACCAATTCACCATACTTTAAAATGCCACTTTTACTACACAAATATTTGCAACAGCCTCTTCTTAAATCTAAAGTGGTGCAAGACGACCAAGTTTTAAAAACCCTAATTTTAACCACCCATTGTTAATAAGCAAGTGCAAAACAGGAGAGCCATCTGCATTTTTAGGCAAAGAACCTAAAATAAAAAATAACGCTTGAAGGTTCTTGGCTTGCGCAGGAAATAAGCGCTGTAGAGTATCAAGAAGCTTTATGGGCTGAACATGAGAAAGTTCAAATTTTGCTGTTAAATATCCTTCATCATCAAAAGAAAAAGGTCCGCTAATCCGCACTGTACCACCTGTATGAAAAGCTAATTCACCATATTTTAAAAATCCACTTTTTCCATATAGTCGCTGTTGCCAATTTTTTCCTCCCTCTTCAAACAGAAGAGAGACATCATTTAAAATCCATGTTAAATTGCCATTAATTTTAGGAACATCAACAAAAGAAAACGCAAAAAGGGCAGAAGCATCAAGACCATCAAAAGTTATATTCCCCGAAAAATGCTTCTTTTCATGTTTAAGATCAAATCGGAAAAATTCTGCCGTTATTTTTTTGTAGGTATTTTTTGGCGCTAACGACCGAATCACCACGTCACGCGTATTTTGCAAAGATACCTGATCTTCAACATTTTCTTGTGTCGTTTTTTTATCTGTCGTTTGTTTTCCTAATACTTCTTGAAAATTTTGATCTTCCGGATAAGAAGAAAAAGTAGAAATTTCAAGCCCTTCGGCCATCAACTTCAATGTCTTACTCTTTTTCTCATAAGGTTCCGTTTCAACCACCAAATTGCGCCAATGAGATATTATAGGAGCTTTTCCAGAAAAAACAATTGACGCAGGAGGATAAACATTAAACTCTATCAAATGAGGTATATAAATTGGTGCTCCAACTGTCAAACGCTCTGTTAATAAGGAAACCTCATGTAAAGGCCAAGAAAATTGAAACTTGTCACAAACAACACCGACACGTAACGGATAACCATTCTTACGCACATTCTCACATACTACTACCATATTATAGGAAAATACTTTTGCAAATATACCAGAAACATGGTCTTCTATTTTATGTGAAAAAAAAACCAGAGCGCACTATAAATCGATATCAACGCAAAACAAAAAAGCCCAAAAATAAAATAGCCCCAAGACAAAATCTTTCGTCCTGATGCCAATTGAGAGAATGTAGACAACATTAAAACCTTCTTTATCCTTTAACTTTCTTCACGCCCTCAAAAGAACAAAAGCTCCTACCCTAGATCAATTTTTAAACAATCAAATTTCTGATTTAGCGAATTTTACTGCTGACCACTTCATGAAGCCCATATATCCCCATCCTAAAGTACAGTATCTTATAAACTCAACAGGCAAGATTTTCTTAAGAAAGTCCTTACACCCTTTAACAAAAAACACCTTATATGTAAAGTTTTTCATAGACTTCTATCTTTTCTTAAACGATACTGTTTTACAGCACAACAATGATTCTAACGACCAGCATTTCTAATACTCATACAAGTGTGATCGATGTACAAAAAATCTGCCGTAATGCGCCTTCAAACCATTGGCTCAAAGCTTGATCATAGATTAAACGTCCTTTCAAATGTGCCCAAGCAGGTTGAGCACCTTTTTCAGTTAATTTATGTGCCGAACGTACGATCAAACGCCGTATCATAGCGCGTGTAAATTCTGCATGAAATTGCAAACCCCATGCATTGTTTCCATAACGAAAAGCCTGCGTGGGATATATCTGCCCTGTTGCCAAAAGCATTGCCTCTTTGGGTAAATCATAAATACCTTCATCATGGAAATGATAGACCATTTCTGGCCAATTCATCAATTTCTTCCCTTGTGGCGTTGCTTCTAGTGGATACCAGCCAACTTCAACAATTCCATCACTTCTTGTACCAATGCGTGCCCCCAGATTCCGAGCTAACATTTGTGCTCCAAGACAAACTCCCAAAAAAGGTTTATTTTCCTTTAGCGACAATGAAATCCAGTCAATTTCCTCACCAATATAGGCTTCGTTGTCATTCACACTCATCTTTCCCCCTAAAATAACAACGCCAGCATAATGCTCTAATGTATCAGGAAGTTTTTGCCCCCAAATAGGACGATAAATATCAAGAACAAAACCATTTTGTTGTAAAAACTTCCCTAAACGACCAGTATAAGCAGACCGACGATGAATAACAACAGCAATCCTTGGTTTGCTATTTTTTTGCTTTTTATCAAGACATCTCTGATTTAAAAACATTTTTAACCAATCACCTCTGCAACCAAGAAAAACTTTATTTTTTAAGCATAGAGAAGAATTTTATTGGATAAGATTTACGATAATTTTTTCTCCTAATATTAGCTGTTGTCTCTGAGACAACACACAAATTGTTATCTTGATGAAATTTTAAATAAACGAAATTTTTTCCTCGATAAAGATGTTCCTTCTTCTTCTGTTCTAACACCTGGATCATCAACATTTAAATGAGTTTGGCTGAATGTTTTTACATTTTGCTCTTTTCTCACTTGTTTCTCCACTTGCGTATTATGCAAAAAAGAATCATCTATAGGGAGAAATTTTCCAAGCTTCTTATTTTCAACGTCATCACTTTTTCCCATAACGTCCTCTTTATCTTCTTTTTTCGGCACAATATTAACCGCATCTAATGTAAGAGAAGGCACATGGGGAGGCGCTTTCCACTCAAAAGAGCCCAAACGTCCACTGATTGGAGAAACAGCTGCCCAAGAAGAAAAAATGACACCATCACACATCCATACTGGATCACGCTCAGCACGAAGTGCTAAAGAAAGCCATTGACGCACAGCGCTTTGATTATTGTCCTGTGCTTCTTCAATATCTGCCAATAATAAGTAAACACTTTCCCGTGGATGATACTGCAACGCTTTTTGTGCCTGTTCTCTTGCTAATGCTGTTTCACCAGCATCCAAAGCTGCTTTAGCAATAAGGAAAGCTGACTCAAACGTATCTTTATTATAAGAAGCAAGTGTTTTAGCCCTTTCCAATCGCCCAATGGCTCTTTCTTCTCTTTCAAGATAAAGCATCCCAAAGTTAGGATGAGGCTTCTTTTGCCAAGCCGCTATAATTATTTTATCTGCTTTCCGCGTTTCGTTTAGTTTATAAAGAATATCAGCAGCAATAACTGTTATCGGAACAAAATCAGGCGCTAATTTATGAGCTTTCAAAATAGCTGTACGCGCTTGTACAGGATGTGTATCAAACAAACGAAGCGCCTGCCCACCTAACAGTAAAACCTGTGTATGCAAACGCTCTGGAGACAAGCGAACAGAACGCGGTAAAACTTTTTGCGCTTTTTCAAAAACAGCAAGTGCCTTATCCCATTCACCCTCAGCACTTAACCGATCAAGCACCACCTGATTCGCCCATAAAAGTGCCGGCGATAAAGTCAATGCTTCTTCAGCATATTGTTGTGCCGCCTCATAAGCTTTACTCTTCATCGCCTCACGAAACAAACCATAAAGTCCAACCAGCTTTGTAGAATCTTCCTTTCTCATTTCCTCATAAAGGCTAATGGCGCGAACAGAGTTATTTTGTAAAGACAAAGTTTGCGCTTTTAAAAATTTCACTAATGGCTCTTGTTTTCCTGCAAGATATTTAGTAGCCTGTAATTCCATTTTCTGTGCCATCCTGCCATCACCAACAGAAGTTGCAAGAATCCCCTTCGAAAGAGCTTCATAACCGAATTTTTTACGGCGTTTATAAAAATAATTGGAAAGGGTCCTAGGTATGGAGAAAAAGAAAGATAATAACCACCATAAAAGCACCAGCGTTGCAAAAAACAAAATAAGCACACTTAAAACTGTAAGCAATGAAGCAGAAAATCTGAAGTGCAAAAATGTGAGTACAAAAACACTATTGTGATTAGCAACCCACCCGAAAACTAAACCGAAGATACAAACAACAAAAGTATAAACAAAAACACGTATCATCTGTAGCCTATTTACATCTCTATTGCCTTAAAAGATCCCTGTTGCACAGACAACAGCAATTGCTGTAATACTTGTTGAATAGTAATATGTCTTTCAAGCTTCTGAACAAAATCCATTGAAACATCTTTTGCATTTTGGGGCAATGATTGCCATTCGCTCAAAGCCTTGTCATAATCACCGGTTTGAATAGCAACTTCCATTCGCGCGGCAATAGCTCCTAATGTTGTCCCTTCAACATTCCCAATTGGTCGCGAAACAATGAGTCCTTTTATCCACGCTAAAATTCGATCAAAAAAACCAGCATCTGATGCAACAATATTTTGCGTACCAACAATCGCATCGGCAACATGAGAAAAATCAATTGAAAGTTGTACTGCACTTGGAAGACCTACCGTGGCTGTTTTTTGCAACAGATCAAGTCCACCAATAGAGGGCGATAATTGCCGTAACAGTTTTAATTCATTATTGTAAGAGCCACCACGTTCTATAGCATTTTTTAATGAACTGATTGCAGTAAAGAGCGCAGTATCTATTTCTCTTTTTTCACTATTTTTAACAGCAGTTTCTTCCTGTATAGTTTCTACCTGTTGTTTTAACGCAGCAAGACCATTTGCATTGCTTTGCCCAATAGACAAAGACATCTCTATTTTTTTTGATGCTCCAATAAAAGTTTGTACAGCCCCTTCAAGAACTTTTACTTTTTCCTCTAAAATCGCAAAAGCTTTTTTGTTTTCTTCTTTTGATAATTCGTTATTTTTCGTTGTTTTAAACTGCTGTGATGAAAAAGAAGAAAGCTCTGTTTTTAATGCATCGATTTCCTGAAACAAATGCCCCAATTGTTCCTTTGCTTCTTCACCTTGTCTTTTTGCAGCTTCAGCAATCTGCAAAGCTTTTTCCCCTGCGGCGGAATTTTCCACAAAAGAAGAAGGAAAAAACCCCATCCATTGAAGCCCTATAAAAACTCCTAAAGTAAAGACTCCCCCCAAAATACCAGAAAGAGACAAAAAAAACCAGGTTACACCAGAGATACTTTTATTCTGTCCTCGCATATTTGATTTTTCGATTCCCGGAGATTCCACAGAATTGTTTACTTTTTTCTCTAAATCATGGGGAACAACTTTATGTTCAATAACTGGCTTTTTACGATGCGTACCAGTATAATGTGATTTAACTTTTGGTTTTGAAGAATCGACCATCTCTATCACTTTTTGTGCACAATTTATTTTACTGATAAACTAATAAAATGAAAAAAGTTTTAAAAATTAAGCTTTTCTGAAATATCTTAGAAAAAGTATAAAATTATATAAATTTTCCAAATTCCATCTTTCTCAAGAATATTTACAATTATAAACTTTAATATACAATTCTTTAAGAATACATCTGCATTTTATACTCAAAATACAGCTTCCTTTTTTATCAACAATTCCATAGCATTCAAAGAAGGTGTCAGAACACGTCGTTTTTCATAGAAAAATTAATTCTAAGAGAAATGCTTTGCATCTTTTTTTGTTCATGATACGCATGCAGAAAAGAAGTTTCAATATAAGGTTTTGTTTAAAATGCGTCTGCTGGGAATAGAAACAAGTTGTGATGAAACGGCAGCGGCAGTTATTGAATACAATAATGAATCAAACAGCCGAATTCTTTCCAATATTGTTTGGAGCCAAATTGAGCATCATGCCCCTTACGGCGGTGTTGTTCCTGAAATTGCCGCTCGTGCCCATGTTGAAATTCTTGATCATTTAATTCTGCAAGCATTAACAGAAGCAAACACAAAATTAAAAGATATTGATGGCATTGCTGCCACCAATGGACCTGGTTTGATAGGAGGACTGTTAGTCGGCGTTATGAGTGCAAAAGCTCTCTCTCTTGCCACTGGCAAACCATTTATTGCCGTCAATCACTTAGAAGGACATGCTTTAACGGCCGTATTAACGCACAATGTCAACTTCCCTTATTTATTACTTTTAGTTTCAGGCGGTCATACACAAACAATCCTTGTTCATGGAATAGGCAACTACCAGCGCTTAGGAACCACCATTGATGATGCATTAGGAGAAGCTTTTGATAAAACTGCAAAACTATTGAGTCTTCCTTATCCTGGTGGGCCAGCGCTTGAAAAAGTAGCTTTATTGGGTGATAAAAATCGTATCCCCCTTCCACGGCCTTTAAAAGGTGAAAAACGATTAGATTTTTCTTTTTCAGGACTTAAAACTGCCGTTCGACAAGCCGCAACAGCCATCGCTCCTCTTACAGAAAATGACATCGCTGACATTGCAGCAAGTTTTCAAGCCGCCGTGACTGATACGGTACATGATCGCGTTCACCTCGCTCTACAACACTTTATGCACCAATATCCTCTCCCTCATGATAAAAGAAAACGCCCTCCTGCTTTGGTTGTTGCAGGCGGGGTTGCCGCAAACCAAGCCATTCGCTCTACATTGCAAGAACTTGCCCATCAACATGGTTTTGAATTTATAGCGCCTCCTCTTTCCTTGTGTACCGACAATGCTGCAATGATTGCCTTTGCCGGTGCACAGAGGCTCGCACGAGGAGAAACAAGCCCCCTTAACATTGCCCCTCGCTCACGTTGGCCATTAGATGAAAAAGCCACACCCTTAATCGGAATGGGACGCCGTGGAACAAAAGCATAAAAAATTGATGCCGTGCTCGCCACACACCTCAAAGAATGAAAATTTCCACCCAATCTAGCTTGTTTACAACGGATTCTTGTCAATCAACTGCCCATTTACACAATTTACTTAACCCAAAGCTCGATACACAAATCTAAATATTCATAAAATATTACTAAAAATACTTCAGTTCCAAGAAAACTATCTTATATCACACACCTAGAATGATAGTATCTTAATAATAAACTATTGCACCAAACATAATATAAAACCATCCTTGACATCATCACCCTTGATCATCTATTTGTTTCATTACCATCATAATCTTAAAGCTTTTCTGGAACCAATTTTCTTGCCAAGCTTCCTCCAACGCCATACTCTATCGTAACACCATTTCAAACCATAGTTGAAAAAATGATTAAACCACCACCCTACTTAGCAATTTTAAGTCTATTTTTTGATACATTGATCTATTTCTTGTGCTAAAAAATAAGCAAAGAATAAAATACCTTTATACAACATGAAATATCAAAGGTATGTACCTTTATGTGACAATTTCTTCCGAAAATAAGAAAAAACAGGTCATACCCATTCTTTACCTCAATTTAAAAATTATCGTCAATGGTATTACAAAGATACGTATAAAATGCGCGTGATAAATGCATAACAAGCTATGAAAAAGGAGAATTTATGGCTTATTGGCTCTTTAAATCTGAACCCTATAAATGGTCATGGGAAATGCAAAAGAAAAAAGGAGCTGATGGCGAACAATGGGATGGTGTCCGCAATTATCAAGCTCGCAATAATATGCGTGCCATGAAATATGGCGATAAAGGTTTTTTTTATCACTCAAATAAAGGTTTAGAAATTGTAGGCATTGTAGAAATATGTGCTGAAGCACACCCTGATTCTACAAGTTCTGATCCACGCTGGGAATGTGTAGATATCCGTGCACTTTGTGACATGCCAACACCTGTTTCATTAAAACAAATAAAAACCAATCTTAAACTAGCCAATATGGTGTTGATCAATGCCAGCCGTTTATCAGTACAACCTGTAACAGAAGATGAATGGAAAGAAGTCTGTTTGATGGGAAACCTTAAGAAGGAAATGTTTTTATCTTAAATTAAAAATTTTTATTTATTGGCTCATATCAAAAGACACTTCATATCGCACAAGATGAATACAATGCATACCTCTATTGATGTATTCTCATGCTCAATGCGTAAATATGATATTCTTCCTTGTCATTTTTTATTCTACACGCTTCTCAATCCAAACCATCCCTAAAATTGCACAAAAAACCTCGTCACGATGCATTTTTCAGCTTCTCTAATAACTGAAAGCTTATTCAACGATTATAATAAGTAACACCATGAGCATCACACCGACTTCTTCACGCACAAATGCTACGAAAAAACAAAACTGAACGTAGAAAAAAACATACCATGAAATTCCTCCTAGACAGTATCTGTATCCAAAATCATTGCACCATTTTCTTTACGCTAAAAGTTGAATCAATCAAAACCATTCGTGTGCACGTTACAAACAGGGAACACCATGTGGATAAAAAGGATTAAATCATACCTTTTACGAATCGTCTCAAATACCAAAGGCTGTAGCAATATTGGAAGCTGACAAAGTTTATGATGATAGCGAATTGTTGCACCATAAGCATAAAGATGATAATGTTCAACGAAACAAAAACGCACGAGTGTATAAAAAATCTTTCAACCAATGTGTGAAATTCCACATACCAGGAGATACATTCTTTTCGGCCAACAAGCATAAAATTCATAAAAGTTTATTTTTTATCAACTTTCTTTTTTAATTTTTTTGTATGAAATCTCATTTTTCCTGAAACTGCTTTTACCAATCAGTGCATCAACATACTGATAAGGAAAACCATGAACCACTATACTCTTTTAATCGTTGAAGATGATGATCTACGCCCCATCTTGGTAGAACAATTGCAAATGCATCAAGAATTTGAAATTCTTCAAGCAAAAACAGCTGAAGCAGGAATGAAAATAATCCAAAAAAAAAATATTGATCTCGCTATTTTGGATATCGAACTTCCTGATTTTGATGGTCGCAAAGCCGTTCAACAATTACGCACTCAAGGCTTTCGTGCCCCTATTATCATGATAATAAATTATGATACAGACTGCGATACCATTTTAGATCTTGAAACAGGAGCCAATGATTATGTATCAAAACCCTTTCGCTTTGCAGTATTATTAGCGCGAATTCGAGCTCAATTACGTCAATATGAACAAAATGAAGATGGAACCTTTCATATTGATCACTATACTTTTAAACTAGGACAAAAACTCCTTCTTGATCAGAATAATAATAAAATCCGTCTCACAGAAAAAGAAGCCGCAATTCTTAAGTGCCTCTATTATGCTAATGATAAAATTGTCAGCCGTGAAACATTATTAAAACAAGTTTGGGGTTATAATGAAAATATTGTCACCCATACTTTGGAAACCCACATCTACCGTTTACGACAAAAAATCGAAAAAGATCCCTCCAATGCACAAATTCTTATAACAGATCAAAATGGTTATCGTTTAAATCTCTAATTCGATATTTACTGTTTCAAAAATAATTTTAATATCCTTTATAAAAAATACAAACACAATGAAAAAATGTTTACCAATTTAGATAATATCATATAGAATTTACCCTTATCAGCACTCTTATGATAAAATATTTATCCCCCATTAAGCTATTATGAACGAAAAATCTAAATATTCTAACACGAGGAGCAGCAATAGAAATGCTTTAAAAGCTCAGAATATATTTAGTAATTTCTGATTCATATGCTTTTGTTCCCTTGAGAATTTCTAATATATTCAGTTTGGCATACAAAAAATCATGATATTTTTTATCATAACTATAATATTTAGCATATTGATATTTATGATTATTTTTTCAAAATACCGTTCCCCTCACTGCCCCATTTCACATTTACCAAGTTTAACCTAAATTGAAAGATATTTTTTAGCTTTATAGTTTTCTCCCATCGTTTATGATTTCATCTCTTCTTAGGAGAAAAATTATAAACCTCAAACCTCTATTTTATCTACAGTGCTTTAAAGGCTCTACACCGTAGAAATAAAACAGCTATTTTTATAAGACTTTTTAATTTATCATCATAGAACGATAGAAGACTATTAAAAAAATATTCTTTCCTTAAAAAGTATCTCATTTTTCTGCCAAAGTCACTTTACAACATTTTTCCATGAGCACGTCCTTTTGAGAACTACCATTTTTACACCTACGAAAATACCACTATTTTTTCTAAATTAAATGCTGCAACTATTCATTAAAGATAATTTGATCTATCAATACTTGAGATTTTTTATTCACATGCCAATTCCATAGATAATGTGCAAATTGAATGTCAAAATTTAAAATAAGAGTATCTTTCTATACTTGCTGCTCTTGTGCCAATAGAAAAATGACTAGTTATCTTTATAAATTAAAATATTTCGCACTTGTGGTGATAAAGCAGGAATAAAAATACGCCGCGATTGACGACGCTGTCCCAACAAACCTTGATAAACACGCTTCTGTGCTTGACACATTAAGAGTCCACCAAAATAAGGTAAAAGATGGCGTGCAAATGGCTCATAAAAAAATGAGAACAATCGCGAAACATACCCTGTAGAAGGCATATAATGGACAATTTCTTGTATTGACCCAGAAACAAAATTTGTTTTTTCAAACAAACGAATAATCTGCTGCTGGCTATAGGGTTCACCATAACCAAAGGGTGTAGTAGTATTGCGTGCCCAAAAGCCAGAGCGATTAGGGACAATAACGATCAAGTGGCCATTAGGTACTAAAACACGCCATATTTCATTTAACGTTTCAAATGAATTTTCCGTATATTCTAATGCATGTACCAATAAAATACAATCAACAGAGGCATCAGGCAGCGGCAAATCTTCTTCAAAAACAAGAGCTGTGGCAACTTTCTCAGCACCAGGCCAAGATGAAGCGCCTTGGCTTGCTGGCATAAAAGCAAAACATTGTTGGGTACGCTCACGCAGTGCCGAAAGATAAGGCAGTGCATAACCCAACCCCATAATCCGTTTATCCGTGAGATCAGACCACCATAAATTCAATTGGTCACACAGCGTCTTTTGCACACGCAGCCCAAGTGCAGAAGCATAAAAATCTTTCAGTGTAACGATATCCAACTTAACATACCATGTAGAAATAAATTTCAAACATTACAGATTTTCATATACCCAACTTATATGGACCTCTAATCTTTCTCCACAATAGCGAACATTTCAATATTTCACATTTTAAACTTAAATGATCAAAAAAGCGGTCTAACAGGATGCTTATTGCCTCACAGGCACTTTCATTAATTTTATTTAGAGTCAAACTCCATAGAAGTTTTTCATATACTATTTCTGATATCAATTAAGAAAAAAACCTACATTGGTTAATGAAAATAAAGCAATTTTTCAAGATAGTTTTTTTCTTCTTCTGAAATACGCTCCTGACCCAGACGTCTGCGAATTTCATTTAAAATCTGCCGCGTACGTATTTGATCACTTTCTTGTGGCAGCACCTCACTTTCCTGAACTTCATCTGTTTTTGAAGAAAGTGGACGTCCTAACGGATCTTTAGGACCAGAATCAGCATTTTGATCATCTTCCGTTCCTTTGAGTGTTTCGCGCATTTTTTTCAAAACATTTTGTGCACCTTGCCGTAAAGCTTCCAAAGCATCAGACTGACTTTGTATAGATACCTGATGATTTTCATTATTAAGAGCATCTTCTGCAGAATTCATTTTTTCTTCTGCCCTTTTCAATGCATCACCTGTTTCAAATCCCTGTTTTGACAGTTCTTTTTCTAATGTTGATAATTCAGATTGCAATTCAGATTGACGTTTTTTCAAAGATTTTGTTTGTTTTTCAGGTACATTTTCTCCACGTTTTTTTTTCTTCTCTAACTGATGTGTTTCATTGAGAATTTCTTGTTGACGACGGATTAAATCTCCAAACTGGTCGATCTTTTCTTTCATTTGTGCAAATTGGCTTTTTTCTCCCTCATTTTGATTGCCTTTTTGCACATACAAATGATCAAGAGTCTGTTCAACTTCTGCCAAGAGCTGTTCAGCTGCCAAAGCAGAGCCCGTTTTAGCCATTTCTTCAATTAAATTCAGCTTTTTTTGTAATGTATCTTCAGAAAGATTAGGCATTTTTGAGCTTTTAGAATTTTTATGAATTTGATTCTCTTGCACTTTTTCAGCCAAAGCACGAATATACTCATCCATAGATTGACGTAAATCTGCCATAAGTCGTTCAATTTCTGTCATTGGAGCACCATAACGCAGTGCATCACGTAAAGCAGCTTGTGCTTGTTTTAACTTTTTTTGCACGGATTCAAACTGATCACCTTCAATCCCTAAAGCGATTTGCCATAAATAATCCACTACATGGCGTAAATCCTCCTCTGTTTGTGCCATGGAAAGCCTCGTCCATACACTCTGCAGCACAAGGAAATGCGTGAAATTCTGTAATCCATCTTTTGGACGCACAAGCAAAGCAGAAAGCATATCCAAGACACGCTCTTTTTCAGAAGTATCAAGCGCTAATAAACGACGCAATTCACTTACAGACCGAGCTACAGGATTTGAAAAAACGCGCTGTGGTAATGTCATAATAAAAGTCTTGCTACGCCCTTTCTGCCCCGCACCATCTTCTGCCATCAAAGTAATTTTGACCTGTGAACCAGCCCATGGATGCGCTGATACATCTTGCACTAACCGCATTTTGCCTTTTCCACTACGCGGTAGAAGAAGCTCTATTTCTGGAGCCTTATAAAGAGAAGGAGTACTTTTATGCTGAGAAAAAAAAGGCTCTATTTCAACAAAAGCCTTTGTCACCCCATAATCATCATCCAACTCATATTGTAACTCTAACGACCCTGTTAAAATTCTCCCTGGTTTTTCTAACCAACGAATTGTTGGCAACACGTCTTTAATCATCTGCAAATGCCACAAGTGTTTTTTACGACGCGATGATACAATTAAATTGATTGAATGCTTTAAATGTGTTTCAAAATGAACTATTGAACTATTCAAAGCCGTTTTTTCATTTTTCTCTGAAAACGAAACTTCCTGCCCATCTTCTACAGACTTTGCTTTTACTGTAACACCAGCGCCATTAACAACACGCACAACAACATTACTCCCTTCAGGAATTTCCAGTCGTGTCTTCTCATTTTTTGTTAAATAAATAGGTGCCACACCGGTATAAGCAGGTGGAGTTACCCAAGCATCAATCCGTATAAATTTTTCATCAACCACAGGACGAAAATCAAAGGCATCAGCCAAACGCCCTCCTCGTGAACCAAAAGAAAAACTAAAAGCGCAGACAAAAAGGAGAACACACAAAGCTCTCAAAGCGAAAGGATCATAAGATGCACTATTAAGAGAGATAAATCCAGTTTTTAAATGATATAATTGTTTTGCCATCCGGCGTTGATGTTCCCGCCAAATAACAGCACGAAAATCTTCATCATTTTCAGAACATAAATGATCTGTCTGAATATTCAAAGGTTGGTGTCTAAGATCATTGACACGTTCAAGCCGACAATTTATTTCCCGCATTGTAGGGAACCGAAAACGAATAAGAAAAAATAAACTCCCCCCAGCACCCACAAGCAGAATCCCAAGTAAGAGCAAATGCGGCCAAAACCCTAAAACACCAAAAAATCCCAACCAACTAAACGAACAAAAGAGACTAAGCACGAGGAAAAATGGCAACAACCGTACCCATACCCGTTCAAATGAAAGGATTCCCCACATCAAAACGCGTACATACAAAAGCTTCATCGCCAAGCCTTTGCTGTTTTTATTTTTCATCAACAAGTATTTTTCCCCTTTTACCGCAGTGCATTAAGATCATAAAACCCATACAAAACAATTTCCAGAAAATAATTTTTTTCATCAAAGTTTAGTAAAAATAAGACCAAAAACATCTAAGACTGTTCGATCCAATCAGGAATATGATCACATCCCAGCAATTGCGCATAATCAAGACGTGGACGAATAACGGCATAACGCGTATCTTGAACGAGAATTTCCGGTACCAACAATCGGCTGTTATAAGTACTCGCCATCACAGCACCATAAGCCCCAGCTTGCGTAATAGCCAACAAATCACCTGGAGCCAAAATCGGCAAACAACGGTCTAATGCTAAATAATCGCCAGTCTCACAAACAGAACCAACAATATCAGCACGAATAAGGGAAGCATCTTTTTTTGCTTGTTTTACAGGGACAACATTCTGCCAAGCATCATAAAGTGTTGGACGCATCAGATCATTCATTGCCGCATCCACAATAACAAAATTACGCCCTTGTCCCTTTTTTAAATAGAGAACAGATGTCACCAGCACACCAGCTTGCCCTACAATGCTACGCCCTGGCTCCACAACAATATTAATCCCTAAAGGAGCAATATGTTTCTTTACAAGCGCAGCATAATCAAAAGGAGAGGGCACAGCATGTTGTTCACAGCCATAGGTAATACCAAGCCCTCCACCAATATCTATATGCGTTATTGCATAATCATCGCTCCACAATTGACGCACAAAATCTGAGATAATAATAAATGCCTTCTCAAACGGTTTTAAATCACAAATCTGACTGCCAATATGCATATCGATCCCACAAACCTGCAATCCAGGTAAAGAAACAGCTCTTTTATAAGCCTCTCTTGCTAACAACAATGGAATACCAAATTTATTTTCAGATTTCCCTGTTGTCATTTTCTTATGTGTCTTTGCATCAACATCTGGATTAATCCGCAACGAAACACGTGCTATCTTTGAAAGTGCAACAGCACGTTGCGATAATTGTTCAAGTTCTGGCTCTGATTCAACATTAAAACAATAAATATTCTGAGAAAGAGCAAAATCTATCTCTCTGACAGTTTTACCAACACCAGAATAAACAATCCGATGTGCTGGAATATCAACAGCAAGAGCACGCCGTAATTCACCTTCTGAAACTACATCAGCTCCCGCCCCATTTGCCGATAAAAGCCGTAAAACTGCTTGATTAGAATTGGCTTTAACTGCATAAGCAATCAAACTAGGAATCCCCTGAAATGCCTTTTGATAGTCCTTAAAACGCGTAACCAATGCATTCGTCGAATAACAATAAAAAGGAGTCCCCACCTCCTGCGCAAGAACAGCAAGTGAACAACCCTCAGCATAAAGCATACCTTGATGATAGGGGAAAAAGTCCACACTTTCCTCCTATTTTATCAAACGATCAAGAATGAAAGGTTTATCATCTTCATTTTTAGCAACAGATGTTCTCTGCATAGGTTTTTCCACACTTGTAAGAGGTATCTCCAATGACCCTTTACGCCCACACCCAACAACACCCAAGCCCCCTAAAAGGATAATCATCAACCCCTTTACTATAATCTTCATCTATCCTCTTTCCTCATTTTGATCTCTTTTTTACCTTTAAAATATAATTACTCAAGCTATCACCAGACGCTTTTTCCAATACGTAATTTGCCGAAGAACTTCTGAAGGTGCTGTTCCTCCAAAGCTTTTGCGACTTTCAACAGATTTTTCAACAGTCAAAACATCAAAAAGATTCCTATTGATATCAGGAAAAATTGCTTGAAGTTCATCTAATGATAAATCCTGAAGACAGCACTGTTTTCTTTCTGCCAATGCTACAGCACGCCCTGTTATGTGATGTGCTTCACGAAAAGGAACCCCTAATTCACGAACAAGCCAATCAGCAAAATCCGTAGCTGTTGCATACCCTAAATCCGCTGCTTTTTTCATAGCTTTTTTATTCACTTTCAAATCAGCAATCATCCCTGTCATTGCTGCTAGTGATAATTCCAAACTCAAAGCCCCATCAAACACGTATTCTTTATCTTCTTGCATATCCTTTGAATAAGCAAGTGGTAATCCTTTCATTACCGTTAACAATCCCATCAGTGCACCATTCAATCGACCTGCTTTCGCCCGTATTAACTCCGCTGCATCAGGATTTCTCTTTTGTGGCATAATAGACGAACCAGTTGAAAAAGCATCTGACAAATGAATAAAACAAAACTGCTCACTTGACCAAAGAATTATTTCTTCTGCTAAACGCGAAAGATGCATCGCACAAAGAGCACCAGCACTTAAAAACTCCAATGCAAAATCACGATCAGAAACACTATCAATTGAATTGCGTGTAGGTTCCCGAAAACCCAGCGCTTGTGCCGTCATAAAGCGATCAATTGGAAAACTTGTTCCTGCCAAAGCCACAGCCCCTAAAGGCGATTCATTCATTCGCTCAATGGCATCATGCATCCGTGATAAATCTCGACCAAACATTTCAACATAAGCCATCATATAATGGCCCAATGTTACAGGCTGAGCTAATTGTAAATGCGTAAAGCCTGGCATAAAAGTATTGACATGTTGTTCTGCAAGAGTAAGCAATTGCTTTATCAATTCCTTTAAAGCTTGTGCTATTTTCTGCAATGCCTCACGCACCCACAACCGAAAATCAACAGCCACTTGATCATTGCGCGAACGTGCTGTATGCAAACGCCCAGCCACAGGACCAATCAGCGCGCTTAGCCGCGCTTCAATATTCATATGAATATCTTCAAATTTTCGTGAAAAAACGAATCTATTTTCTTCAATTTCTTTAAGAATAATTTTTAAACCGTGAGAAATTTTTTCATAATCAGACTGTAAAATAATTTTTGTTTGCGCTAACATCGCAACATGAGCGAGCGAGCCTTCAATATCTTGCCGATAGAGTTTTTTATCAACGTCAATTGAGGTGTTAATTTCTTCCATAACTGCAGCAGGTCCTGCAATAAACCGCCCTCCCCACATTTGGTTCTTTAGTTTCTCGTCTGCCATATTTTAAAAATACTCATAAAAAGGATAAAAATCATGACTCTCCCCAATTTTAATAGCCCAAAAAAGAAAAACAAAAAGCAGAAAATCCTTATAGCATTTTTTTTTGTTGTCATAATCTTAGTTGGTATCAATTTATACGCAATAAAAAGTCATTATGACAAGAGTGCGTCTTTTTTTGCCAACTTTACTTCAAAAGAAAATACTGAAAAAATACAAAACAAAAAAATGATGGCAATCCAGAAAGCTGCAACAGGCTTATTTTCTCACATGCGCTTTACTGATACACGCCTAGATATGAAAAATTTTTCTTTTAAGGATATTCAAGGAAAAGATCACACTCTTGCTGATTTTATCGGAAAACCGATATTAATCAATCTATGGGCTATCTGGTGTACTCCCTGCCGCATAGAAATGCCTGAACTAGCGCAATTAAAACGTGAATTAGGTGGAGAAAACTTCGATGTCATAGCGATTAATATCGATAAAACGGCTTCTCCTGAAAAAATTCAGCGATTTTTGCAAGATATTCATGCGGATAATTTAGTTTACTATCGCGATGAAACAATGAATATTTTTAACGACATGAGAAAACAAGGACTGGCTTTAGGATTACCTATCACACTTCTCATTGATAAAAATGGTTATCTCATTGCTTCATATAATGGTTCAGCTCCATGGGCCAACGATGATGCTAAAGCACTTATAAAAGCTGTTATGCAAGAAGCACAATAACCTAATAACCGCGTTTTTAAACATTGAATTATCAAATCCAATGCTGAAAAAAAGCAGAACAATCTTTACCACAAAAAGTGCGTAGTCCTCCTGTAATATGGTCCTGTTCTCACAAATCCTCCATCAAATTGCGCATTGCTAAAGCTTGACCGATTAAATTTGCATTAAAAATATATTCCGTTGGTGAAAAGACAAATCCCCCCCCTCAGCCCGTACAACCCGTGCAGCTAAAGAGATATCACTAGTAATAACGATACTCGCCTCATGGACATGTTCTACAATCCAATCATCAACACTATCAAGATTGAGAAGGGAAAAAAACAATTTGCGACAATGAATGTTTTAAGCTGATAACAATTCATAACACGATAAATTTCAACTTTTACCGGACAAGCATCTGCATCAACCAACAAAGTAATAGCAAGTTTTATTCCCCATTCACCTTTTGGCTCTTGATCTACAGTTTTTTTCATTCATCCAAGATAATCGCCAATAGTTACGATAAAACATCATTGCAGCGTTTATTTCACCTCCCAAAATAAAAATTGCGCTTAATATGTAGAGAAAAATAATGGCAACCATTATAGATGCTAACCCTGCATAGGTTGAAATATAATCAAACATCGTTAAATACTGTGCAAAAGCAATAGAAGCCATAAACCAGATAAATATTGTCACCACAATTCCTGGTAAAATATCTATAAATTTCCGCTGCCCAGCTGGAAGCCATTTGTGAACAATCAAAAGACTGATAAACAAAATAACGACTGCAACTGTGTAACGCCATAAACGAATCACACCAATATATTCAGTCATAAAAAAAGAATGACTTTGCATAATTTTTATTAGTAAAGGCGTTAGAATCAACAAAAAGCTAATCACAACAAGACCAATAGCTCCAAGGATTACAAAAAATAAACTTTGAAAACGACAAAATAACAAACTCCGTCGATCGGTAACACGATAAGCTTTATTTAAAGCCGTACGCAAAGCTTCAATTCCATTAGAAGCAAAATAAGCTGCTCCAATGACAGAAAGTGTCAACACACCTCCTTTATGAATTGTTAAAACATTAACAATTTCCTGAGATAAAGGCTCTGCAATGACATCAGGCAACAACTGCACCAATGCTTTAATTTTTTGCGGTGTATAAGTAAACGCACCTAGAAAACGAGCAAAAGATGTTCCAAAAATAAAAAAAGGGAAAAATGCTAAAAGTCCTGATAGTGCAACATGGCTTGCAAAAGCACTTCCATTATCACGCCAATAATGAGTTATTGCATCACCAAAAATACGATAGCTATACCAAAAGATATTTTTTAACAAACCTCAATACTTTCTGGTAACACCCTTTTTTCAATTATCCACTTTACAAAAACCATCAAGACTTTAGAAACAAATTTTCTTAATGTAAAGGGCAATAAGCTATGCGGTCAAGCCTTAACTCTATCCCCAAACCGAAAAGAATAAGCTAATAAATTTTAACAATAAATTGTATTCTGTTTGAAGTATTTTGTTTCACTTGAGCAATGCAATTAAAGAACGCTAAAACAAATTGTGAAGCAAAAATATTTCTATACATTCTTTCGCACATTATAAAGCTTAATTTAAAAAGAAATAAATGGAAATAAGTTTTTTACCTTTGCATCTTTCATATTGTTCTCAAAAATTATTTTCCTACTAAAAAAATAAACCAAACAGATATAAGCAAGATCCCCACCCCAACCTGACATACAGAAGCTAAAAAAATTTATACATCAATCGTTTTTATAATTTTAAAGAAGAAAGTTTGAAGTATTTTCTTTCCATACATTCCACTCAATACATCAAGTTATGCGTTACCTCACTTAATCATTATTTTTTTTATGGTGATTTAGTTTTTGAAGTTTCTGAACAGCAGATGAAGGCATAGGAGGAGGGGTAGGATCTTGAGCTGCCAAAAGAAGCAGTTCATCACAGGCTTTTTCAGTTTTTTGGATAAGTTGATCTAGAAATTCATGTTTGCTTAAACCCGCTTCTATCGGAGGAAGGATACGGACACGAATTGTTCCGGGATAGCGGCGGAAATTATTGCGTGGCCAATATAAACCAGCATTGTGCGCAATAGGGACGACTTGAAGTCCTAATTCATTATAGAGCGCGACAACTCCTGATTTATAATCCGGTTCTTGACCGGGTTGTCGTCGTGTTCCTTCAGGAAATATTAGGATTTGGCGCCCTTGTTTTGCTTTTTCTTTTGCTTTTTGTATAATCGTTTTTAAGGCTTTAATGGGCGTTGTTCGGTTAATGGGGATAATTTGTGTTTTTGCCATATACCAGCCAAACAATGGAATCCACATCAGTTCACGTTTTAGAATGAGCGTAGGATCATCAAAGTAGGGAACAAGACTGAAGGTTTCCCAAGCAGATTGATGTTTTGGAGCAATAATATAGGCTCCTTTAGGAAGATTTTCCAATCCTTCAATTTCATAACTTGTGCCAGCAATGTATTTTTGCAAAAAGAGCGTGATGCGTGCCCATGTTTTAGGGACAATCCATGCCTTTTTGCGTGGCATTAAAAAATAAACGGGAGCATAAAGAATCATTTGGATGAAAGTCGTTGTATAAAAAGCGAATGTAAAAAGAACAGAACGAAAGATAAGCACTACATTTTCCATTTATATTTATAAGAAGATTTTCGTATATAATAGAATTCACATGAGAAAACATCTTCTTTATGTTTTTTCAAGTATCTATTTTTTCGGTAACTTACTTTCTGATATTTAAAAAGATAAGGAAAAAGATTGATGGAATTACAAAAAGATAAATTTTTTATTCCACGGATTTTATCTATTGCGGGAACAGATCCTTCTGGAGGCGCTGGAATGCAGGCGGACTTGAAGGTTTTTTCAGCTATGAAAACTTATGGTATGAGTGTGGTGACAGCTGTAGTTGCACAAAATACTCAAGGCGTACATTCTTTTCAAGCATTAGATGCTTCTTTTGTTGCCGATCAAATTGATTCTGTTTTTGAAGATATCCATGTTGACGCCGTTAAAGTTGGGATGGTAGCAAATGCTCAGATTGCACAAACTGTTGCAGAACGCCTTGCTTATCATAAAGCACGCTTCATTATTTTTGATCCGGTTATGGTTGCAAAAAGTGGTGATGTTCTTTTAAAGCCTGATGCAATTGAAATTATGCGGGATGTTCTTGTTCCAATGTCAACTTTGATCACGCCAAATTTACCTGAAGCAGCCCTGCTATTGAGCTGTGAAGTGCAATGGTCTTTAAAAGCTATGTATCAATATGCTCCACAACTTTTGGCGCTAGGATGTCATGCAGTTCTGTTAAAAGGAGGACATCTAAATATACTTACCAGAAACAGTACAGAAAATTACGATTGTTCTAGTCCAGATCTTTATTGTGATTGTGAGGGTATTGTGACTTTTGAAGCTTCACGGATCATAACGACCAATGATCATGGTACAGGTTGTACTATTGCAGCTGCAATTGCAGCACTTTTGCCAACAACATCCTTGATTTGCGCGGTAAAAAGAGCAAAAGTTTATCTCAATAATACTTTAGCTGCTTCAACTGTTTTACAAGTAGGAGAAGGGCGAGGGCCACTTCACCATTTTTGTGAACTGTGGGATGAAAGAGAAAAAGAACCCTATTGAATATTGCGATTTTTTGGGGAGCTAGTCTATATGTAAGCTTTTGTTAACAAGAATTTTAGCTAACTGCTTGGCTGATTGCCTCTAGATGCGGAACACATCCCTTTGATTGCGTTGATTTGTGTGACAACTCCTTGCCAATGACAAAACCAGATTATTATCATCAGGTAGAGGCTAATCTAAGTGCTATGGTATGCCAATTTGTAAAAACCATCGCCGTTGTTTATGGTATTATTCTCGCAAGTCCCTTTTATCAAGGATGTTATTCAAATATTTTAAAAATGCTCTTGATAATTTAGCTTATAATACCTTTTTAAAGAAACTCATAGGACTTCTCTTTCATAAGAGTAGTGTTAAAAATGTGCACAAGCGTATGAACATCTATGTAGTGGTGCGCACGCTTTATGGATATGCACTCCAATGTCAAATTGTTTCGACTAAAGAGGATAATGATACATTTTAAACTTATTGTCGAACGTTATTATCGTGTGAGACAAGATAACAAAATAGTTGTATGCATTTATCAGAAGATTTTGTCGAATTTTAGAGATTGTGCCAGAGTTGAAATATAATGGCGATGGCGGTCCAGTATTGCAATCTGCCAGCGAATCGTGATTGAATATGTTACTTGCTAAGAAATTAGATCGAGAGCGTTTGATTTGCTATTACGATTTCCTTCTTAAGATTTTGTGTTTGCTATTTGCGGCAACAAATAAAATGATTGACATGCTAAGAGCAGGATGGCAAATTTTTATTTAGATTAAAGCCATACGTTCAATTTTAAAGGGGCTTTAAACGGTCTTTGAAGACTCTTTGCAAGAGCCTTTATTCTTTTAAAAAAATTAAATTGGTACAAAATGCAGGGCCAAAATATATAAAATCTGATGGCAAGCTACACAGCTAGATAGACCAAAGCAAATCAGTAAACAAATTATGGAGCGGGCGATGGGATTCGAACCCACGACCCCAACCTTGGCAAGGTTGTGCTCTACCCCTGAGCTACACCCGCTCACCGATTCGATACATACCTCGTTTGTATGGCGTAGGCTTCTATGAATTGCAACAAAAAAATACCATTTCAGTTTAATTTATTTTGTTCATATTTCGATAAAATGTAATAAAGATTGATTTTAGAAGATTCTTCAGTAATAAACTATTCCTTTTTTAATTTTTGTATGGAGAGAGGGGAGGAGTGCAATATTGAAGAAAATAAATATATTAAGGATTGTTCTTGCCACTGTTTTTATGATGAATCATTTTGCCAAAGCGAATGACCAAGTTAAATACGTTAAAGTTGCACTAACACAAATTATGGTTCATCCTGCTGCAGATGCTGTTCGTAAAGGCGTGGAAGATGTTCTTGCAGAAAATGGTTATAAGCAAGGTGAAAATTTTCAACTTACTTTTTTATCAGCGCAGGGCAATATTTCAACAGCAACGCAAATTGCACGTAAATTTGTTGGTGATAAACCCGATGTTATTGTAGCTATTACCACACCTTCAGCACAAACGATGCTTGCAGCAACAAAAGAAATTCCTATCATCTTCGCGGCAATTTCTGATCCTATCGGAGCTAAAATAATTTCTTCACTTGCCAAACCTGGCGGTAATGTGACAGGGGTTTCCGATCGTATAGATGTTGCAGAAAGTATTAGACTTTTGCAAGAAGTAAAACCAGATCTGAAAAAAATAGGATATCTTTATAATGCTGCTGAAGCAAATTCTGTTTCAACATTTAAAGTGTTAAAGGATGTAGCAAAAAAAGCTGGAATTGAAATTATCTCTTCATCAGCATCAAAACCTTCAGATGTTCAAGCAGCAACACGCGCTTTAATCGGTAAGGTAGATCTTATTTTTATTCCTGCCGATAATACGATTTTATCTGTTTTAGAGGGTGCAATAAAGGTTTCACAGGAAGCAAAGATTCCTGTATTTACTGTTGATGCCAATACTATAGGACGCGGCCCTTTCATGACGCAAGGTGTGAATTTCTATGATGTAGGAGTTGATGCTGGAAAATTAGTCGTGCGTATTCTAAAAGGTGAAAAGCCTGGTGATATTGATGTTGTACAGGCAGTTAAGAATGACATTATGATTGATATGAAAGCAGCTAAAAAAACAGGTGTCGTTATCCCACAGGCGGTCATTGACTCTGCGACAAAAGTAATTCAATAACTTTTACTGGTAGGATATTAATATAATAAAACTACATTAAGTTTTCAGGGGACTGTCTTTACATGAGTATATTTGCGTTTTCTGGCGCTGTAGAATTAGGCCTTATTTATGCATTTGTTGCTATTGGGGTTTATCTCTCTTTTCGGGTTTTGGATTTTCCTGATTTAACAGTTGATGGCTCGTTTCTTCTAGGGTCCTGTGTCTGTGGCGTCTTGATTCTTTTAGGTTTTAATGCATGGATAGCTATGGCATGTGCTTTTTGTGCAGGTATAGCGGCTGGTTTATTAACAGCTCTGTTGCATTTGCGTTTTGGTATTTTGAATCTTTTGGCTTCTATTTTAACAATGTCAGCGCTTTATACGGTTAATCTTCGTGTTATGGGAATTATGGGAGGATCTAATGTTAATTTAGCGCTTGCTGATACAGCTTTAACACCCTTTTATAATCTGGTTGGTTTAGCTGACATTTTTGTGCGTCCTCTTTTCGTTGGTGTTGTATTATTGGTTGTCGCATTTCTCATTTGGCGCTTTTTGGAAAGTGAAATTGGTCTTGCTATGCGTGCAATGGGCGTTAATCCACGGATGGCTACAGCACAGGGTGTTCATACATCAGCACTGATTTATTTTGGTATGGGGCTTTCTAATGCCTGTGTTGCACTTGGTGGTTCTCTTTATATTCAAACTGCAATCGCAACGGATATTAGCGGTGGAATTGGAACAATTATTTTCGGATTGGCAGCCGTGATTATCGGTGAAACTCTCTTTTGTACGCGCAATATTTTTTGGATTATAATCAGTTGTATTGTAGGATCTGTGCTTCATCGTGTGGTGGTGCAATTTGCATTTGAAGCGAATGGCATTGGTATTGATACATCGACAGATCTGCAGTTGATTACTTCACTATTGGTTGTTTTAATGCTTATTGTGCCACGCTATTGGAGGAGGCGTAAACGTGATTGAGTTTTTTCATGTTGGAGTTACATTTAATTCGCAAACACCTTTGGAAAAACAAGCTTTAATTGATATTAACCTCAAAATTGATCAGGGTAGTTTTGTTACAGTGATTGGTTCAAATGGTGCTGGGAAATCAACTTTGCTTAGTGTTTTGGCGGGTGCAACGCTTCCTACAGAGGGAAGAGTGATTATAAATGGACAAAATGTTTCTAGACAATCAGTCAGCGAGCGTGCTGGAAAAATTGCTTGTGTTTTTCAAGATTCATTAATAGGAAGTTGTGGTTCTTTAACAATTGAAGAAAATTTGGCTCTTGCTGCTCTTCGAGGAAGTCGTCGTGGCTTTCATTCAGCTTTAAACCATAAGAAACGGCAATTTTTTCAAGAGAAAATTGCTCAATTAGGCATTGGTCTTGAAGCGTATATTCATAATCCTATGGACAGTTTATCAGGTGGGCAACGCCAAGCAGTTTGTCTTGTGATGGCAACATTAGCGCATGCGGATGTTTTATTGCTTGATGAACATACTTCAGCACTTGATCCTGGAATGGCTGATTTTGTTATGCGGTTGACTGAAAAAATCGTTGAAGAGAAAAAATTAACGACTATTATGGTGACGCATTCTATGCGTCAGGCTCTTGATTATGGTGATCGCACATTGATGTTGCATGGTGGAAAAATAATCTTGGATGTCTGTTATGAAGAGCGTAAGGGATTAAATGTAAATGATTTAATTGACATGTTTCAAAAAGTTCGTGGGGAAACTCTTGTTGATGATGAATTGTTAATGGATTAATAATGTGGCTCAAAAAAAAGCACATGAGGTTGATCAATTTCTAACCGGTTTTTCACGGGATTTTCCTATTGTTCTCGTTTATGGAATAGATCGTGGTCTTATTTGTGAGCGAGCACAGCGTTTTGCTAAGCTTACACGGGTAGCAATAGACGACCCATTTTCAACAATTCGTTTGGATGCTGCTGAAATTGATAAAGATCCTGCACGTTTGGAAAATGAAGCGCATACGTTATCCCTTTTTGGAGGAGATCGTTTGATATGGATTTTTAATGCGGCTAATCAAAAAGGTTTTCTTGCTGCTTTAAAGCTTTTAATTGAGAAGCCACCAGAAGCCTGTTTTATTCTCATTGAGGCAGGAGATTTAAAAAAAGGAACAGGATTGCGCAATGCTGTTGAAACGGCATCAAAAGCGATGGCTTTGCCCTGTTTTGCTGATGATATGCGTTCTCTTGACGGTTTGATTGATGAGGTTTTAGAACAATTTAAGAAGACTCTTGCTTTGGAGGCACGTAGATGGTTGCATGAAAGTTTAGGAGCAGATCGTCTTGGATCACGAGGTGAATTAGAGAAGCTTTGTCTTTACGCCACAAATATTCATATTACTCTTGAAGATGTAAAGGCTGTTGTAAGCGATGTAAGTGCTCTTTCTCAAGATGAAGTCATTGATGCTCTTTTATTGGGCAATATATCAAGTTTTGAAACGCATTTTAACCGACATGCAGCATTGCAGGGGATGCTTTTTTTTATTTTGAATACAGCACAAAGGCATTTTCAGCAATTACAGTTATTGCGTTATCAGGTAGAGGTTGAAGGAAAATCACCTTTTACGGTGGTTTCTCAAGCACGCCCCCCCATTTTTTTCCAACGGAAAAAAACAGTCGAACAAGCTTTAAAATATTGGAAGTTAGAACAGATTGCTTATGCAATGGAAAGAATTCAAGGTGCTATTTTAGATAGCCGTAAAAACCCGCTTTTGGGTGAAGCTATCATTCGTCAAGTTTTGTTAGGGCTTACAATTATTGCACGACGCCAGATGTCAGCTTAACATACTTAAATATTATGATTTTTTATTTTTAGTACGGCATAAAGGCATTTTCAGCAATTAAAACTGTTGTGTTATCAAAGAGAGGTTGAGAAAGCTGTATTTCTAAGGACGCGTTAAAAGCTTAAAAATTTGATAGAAACCTTTCTTAAAAAAATTATCTTCAAAAGTCAATTTTGACATAATTTTATTATCTTGTTTCGTTGGAAAACACTGTTCTTTAGATTAGTAAATATGAGACTCATGTAAAATTTTACGCATTCGGTGTCTTTTGTGTGAGTATGGGGGTGAATATTAGGTTTCCTCATAAAATCTTAATGGAATATTCTTCCTCATTCAAAACAGAATGTTCTCAATATGGAACAAATCCATACATTTCCTAAGAAACATTTTTTAATGCATGTTATGTCTATTTTGTGGCGAGGTTCATAAATGGTATAACGGTAAAGCTATTCATAATTAGGAGTTATGATTCAAATTGAAAAATTATTATTATTCAATATATTATAGATTAATGCGACATAAAGTGATGGGACAGCGAAATCTTCTAGACAAGAAGATAAATTGTTTACAGACCCGTGTAAATTAAGGATCTTCATGCTTTGTAGTGAGAAGAAAGCCAAAATATATCATGATGAGAACGATAGCATCTATGAGAAGATTTTTATGTTTGGTGCAAAAATGAGGATCTTAGCAATGAAAGTGTCGCATAAACAGGTTAATCTATTGTTTACTATTAATAATTCATTGTTGACATGTTGACTCAATCAAAACTCTATTTTTTACACATTATAAGTGAAGAGAACTGCGTGGATAAAAAATACCTAAAAAAGGACTAAAAATGCCTATTATGAATTTTCTCAAATGTCAAAGATTGTTCTAATATTGCGAAGACAAATTAATGTGATGGTGTTTTATTAAACATAAAGAGAGTAATGCTCAATGGATTTATCATTCTACCATTCACGGGTACCGTTTGAAATGACAGGAAGGTAAGAGGTTTCTATTAAAGCGAGCGCATGAATTTGTCACACAAATGTATCCTGTTTAGAACATTCTATTTTACGTGAGGATTGTAATTCCATTGAAGAGATGTTTGAAGCTTTTGTTATCAAATTTTTTTTATTGGAGGACGTGTTTTTCTCATATTTCTTGGATTTATGGTGTCAGCAATCAGAAGAGAAAAAATGTTTTTAGAATTATGATATCCCTTTGCGTTCATTATTTTACAGTAGTCTTAATATTTGCAAAACTTGTGTTGATGACTGTTAGGGTGTGGAACAATTTCTTATATAGGTTCTATCTACCAATTATACCAATCAATAAACGTATCGTGATAATTTGGGAAGGATTGGTATCTGCTTATGTGTCTAATGCGTTTTTTTGAGGGTAAATTAGTGAGATAAAATAAATTAATGAGATTTTGTGTAGCAGTGTTGTTAGCTTGATAAAAAATTTATGAAAGTACATTTAGATTTTATTTCAGTGATGTGCTCTGGTTGACAATAGGATAAATTTTAAGGCTTGTAGTTGCATTTTTCATCACTCATTTTGTAGGTAAAATAATCTTATTGTCCGCTTTTTCAGGTAATAAGCGATAAGTTGCGTTATTCTTTATTCTCTAGTTGTAGTTTTTTAATGTTTTGCGCATAACTCTTAAACAAATAGACAAAAAATTATGATTTTTACAATTATCTTTGTTGCCATTTGCAAAAAATCTGTAAAGGTGAAAGATGCTTCATATTCAATTTGAAAAAATAGCGCTCATTGGGATCGGTCTGATTGGATCTTCTTTAGCAAGAGTGATTAAAAAGAAAAATCTTTCAGTTCAAATTTCTATTGCAACGCGTCGTCAAGAAACATTAGAAAGAGCGCGCGAATTAGAACTTGGAGATTTCTATACAATGGATAACGCAGAAGCTGTTGAAGATGCAGATCTCGTTATTATTTCTGTTCCTGTTGGAGCAAGTGCAGAAGTAGCAAAAAATATTCATGATCATTTAAAGCAGGGAGCAATTGTAAGTGATGTTGGTTCTACAAAAGAGTTGGTTATTACAGAAATGGTGCCTTTCTTGCCTAAAACGGTTCATTTTATTCCCGGGCATCCTATTGCTGGAACTGAATATTCAGGTCCGGATGCCGGTTTTGCTGATTTATTTGTCAATCGCTGGTGTATTTTAACGCCTTTTATAGATAGTGATGCGGCAGCTGTAGCACGATTGACAGCATTTTGGGAAGCTTGTGGAGCACGTGTAGAAAAGATGGAGCCTAGGCATCATGATCTTGTTTTGGCGATTGTTTCGCATTTACCGCATCTGATTGCATATAATACTGTTGGGACAGCGAGTGATTTAGAAAAAGTAACAAATTCGGAAGTAATTGCTTATTCCGCTTCCGGTTTTCGTGATTTTACGCGTTTGGCATCCTCTGATCCCGTTATGTGGCGAGATATTTGTTTGCATAATAAAGATGCTATTTTAGAAATGTTGGGTCGTTTTTGTGAGGGACTTGCTTTTTTAGAACAGGCAATTCGTTTAGGTGATGGTGAAACACTATTTAATTTTTTTACACGTACGCGAGCTGTGCGTCGTAATATCATTGCTGCAGGCCAAGAAATTGATGCCCCTGATTTTGGGCGTCATAGTATTTCTAAAAAGAGTATGTAAAATAAGAGATTTTTGAATCATGCCTCTTAATTAGAATATTTATTCTTTAAATCATACATTGTGATAAAGCTATAGCACTATTCTCAATAATTTGTACATAATATTGATCACGAATAATGAATGCCAACATTTTTCATAATCAACACAAAGATAAGTTTTTTATAAGCTTCATGTTATCACTCTTACGAATGATGTCTTAAAAAAGACATGACGATTGATAAATATTTTTTTAAAATAAACGTATAAAACAGCAACACAATAATGTTCTATTTTGAGGATCTTATCTTGCATAAAGAATATGTACCCCCTAAAAGCAAATCCATAAATGAGCAACATAATAAGGTCTCGATACGCATTCACAAACAATACTAAAAATGCTTACGAAGAAGCGAAATTAGAAGAAAAACAAATAACTTCTTTAAATAAAGAACAATATATTGTTTTAAGTATAATATATTGATTTATTATGATAAATAATTTTTTCATATTAAATAATCACCCCCAATATAGTAAAATCATCCCACTCTTCTCTTTTTCATATTGAACCAATTAAAATCACTTCCTTGTTTGTCACAAGCAAAGTTCAGATGTAAGCAAAAATTTTACCTCTTATAGAGCATCTCGAGCATAAAGAACTGTCTTTATCAGAAGCGTTTGCAAAACATATGATTGTGCTGACTTATTTCTTCCTAAAAAACATCAATTCCCAAGAACCTTAAATTTTGCACAATCTTTATCATTTTAAAAGTCTCTCTTGAGATACTTAAGCCATCAAATCAAATTTAAGAAGAAAATAAAGATGTGCCTTTTTTTATCTCTGAAACACAACTGATACAGCAATTAACCATCTGTCTTTTCTATTCTAGACTCAGAAACTTTGTGTACTACTTAAAATAATGCTAAATAATAAATAAAAAGGAATTCGATTTAAATTAATGCAACGTCTTTTCTATAATTTATTTTTTTCTTTCATTCTGAGTTTATCTAGCACTGCTACTTTATCGCAGCCTTTTATTACTATTGATGTTACAACAGGTCATATCTTAAAACATAATCAAGCTTTTAAACGTTGGTATCCAGCTTCCCTAACAAAATTAATGACCGCTTATGTTATTTTTCGCGCCATGAACCGAGGGGAAATTTCACCAAACAAACATATCACCATCAGCGAATATGCTGCAAAAGCTCCAGCATATCATTCAGGCTATAAAGCTGGCTCTGTTCTCACACTTGATACAGCGTTAAGCATTACTATGGTTAAATCTACCAATGATTTGGCCATTGCAATGAGTGAAGCAGTTGCTGGTTCACAGAAAGCTTTTGTCCGCAAAATGAACAGCGAAGCAAAACGTTTAGGCATGTTTGGAACCCATTTTGCTAACGCAAGTGGTTTACCAAACCCTCAAAACTACTCCACCGCACGCGATATTGCTCTTTTAGCTGTCCAAATACGTCGGGAATTTCCACAATATGCTCATTATTTTTCTATTCCGGCCATTGATTTTGGTAATAACCAAAAAATCCAGCATAACTCAAACCACCTCATTGGCCGTTTTTATGGAATAGATGGTATGAAAACAGGCTTTATTTGTGCCTCTGGTTTTAATATTGTTGCCTCTGCCACCCGCAATAAACGTACAATCATTGCTGTCATATTAGGCGCTAACAACATAAGTGAGAGGGAAGAAAAAGCTGCACAACTTCTTGAAACAGGATTTTTACATCAAGGAAGCCCTCAATTAACACTAGCAACACTAAAACCTTATGGAGACAAAATAACACAAGCCAGCGATATGAGACAACAAACATGCACCCCTGAAGCCATCAAAATGCATGCAAATTCATTCGATGATCAAGGAAATATTATTCTCACCTCACCTTTTATCGCTGCTTCACCTTCATTTTCTCATCCTTTAATAGTACATCCCATTCGTACGCCACAAACACCTAAAATTCCAGCAAAACAACTAAAAAAAAATCACATTCCAGATAAAAGACACGAAAGCCATTCTATAAAAAAGCTATAAGCCACAATCTATTATTGATTACAAAACTTTGATTTATAAAAATAATTATTATTTTTATCTTGAGTAAACTCAACAAATCTCGTATGATTCTCTCGTTTTAAATCTGTATCTGTTGAATCAATTAAAACCCGTCTCTTACACATTACAAGAAGATGAGCATATAGATAAAATAATTAAAACAAAGGATAAAAATTATAGCTATAAGTCCTTCCAAGTAACAAGGGTTACACAACATTGGCTACTGAAGAAGTATTCTAGTAGCTACATGCAGCTTTATAAGCATACGAATAGTAGTATAATGGATTTCATGGGGAATTTACTATTATATTCCTCATGGACACCGTTATAAATGGAGTTAGATGATTGAGATATGTTTCTTTAAAACAAAATCATGGTTAATAAATAACATGAAAATAAAGCGTATTCCTCTCACACTTATTACTGGTTTTTTTAGGCTCTGGTAAAACAGCTTCGCTCAACCGTATGCTACAAACCCCTCTCTTAAACGAAATGTGCTATTATCAAGTAAAATCAGTATTGCCCCCCTTCTGATTGAAAAAACAACAGAAAGAATTATTGAGCTTACCAATGGTTGCTTATGTTGCAATTTACGCAGTAATCTCATCGATACATTAACTGATTTAATCAATCGCGTTCAGATAAGACAGATCAAACAGCCCCACCACATTATCATTAAAATAACAGGAATGGCTGATCCTGCCCCTATTTTACAAATTCTTTTAACCCATCCACTGTTTACTTAAACATTATTCTATAAATGCTGTTCTTGCAATATTTAATGAATTAAGTACGCTTTCCATATGTGAGCACTATCCTGAAATATATAAACAATTAATATTTGCTGATAAAATTATTCTCACCAAAACAGATCTCACGACTCCACAAATGCTTTCAAACACACTTCTTAACACATTTAAAACAATGAATCCGACAGCTCAAATAATTGACGCCCATTCTGAAGATTTCTGCTCAAATCTATTAATAAATAACACATTTTGGAATGAAAAAGGAAAAAATACACAAATTAAACAAAAACCTACGAGTATACCACATAATCACGCTCCCTATAAAACTATTCGTACTTTCCCCTTAGACCATGAAGATCCTATTGATTACACTATAATTGAAACCTTTTTAGATCTCCTACAAAACCGTTATGGTGCAAAACTATTATGTGTTAACGCAATCAAACGGTCAACATATTAAACTAATTTGTAAACCAATCACATCCCTCACATCAAATGAAAATATTATACTGTATCGCGAATTTACACACTTGTTTAAAAAAATGTTCTTCAATACTCATTATCCCTATTTTAAGACACTACCCATAAATGATATAAGAGCTAAAATTCCCCATGAAATGTATAAAACATTCACTACCTTCACTTTACAAATATCCAAACTGGAAGCATCATATTCTTAACATTTTTAAAGCACTTGGCACTGCAAAACACTCATGAGAGACATTTTTTTTACTTTAAAATTTTTTATTCATATATCGATTTTATAGCGTGTAAAAAATGATTTTAACTGATCCATCATAAACAGATTTTAGGTAAAAGAATCACGCTCGAATTCAAGCTAGAAAATAATAAATTACCATTATAAATCAAATTATTATCATAAACATTTTTAATCCTAACTAATTTATAGTCAGGTTATTTTTTCTCGAAATGCACTTCATCTATAAACCATTTTAAGTGATTCATTTTACACCTCCATCAGATAAATTCTTAGTTCTGAATATTCCACTCAACTCTGAATTTCTCCAGCGGATTGAAATAAAATTAGCTAGAGGCCATACCACATTCAAAATTTGTACATATATCTTATATAATATCATTTAAAAACAATTTATTACAGTATGAAAGCCAGAATAAAACCCTTTGACAAAAATAAAAAGAGAGGCACATTTTATGTTAACTTACTCTCCACTAAAAGCGAAAATTTCTACCGATATCGCTCTACGAACAATATAACTTTTCTAAGCAAGTTTTACTTAACTTCCCCCTTTATTTGATTTAATTTCATAAGGTTTTTATATGCAAACCCCAATGCTGTAAAATATTTATCACTCATTTTAATTCATCCATAAAGTCCTTATGTATTCTAGATTGTCACCATAAGCGACAGTATTTTACGGTAAGTCAGAATAAATATTACTTATTGCATGAGCAAAACTGAAGCTTTACCAATACCGTTGTTAAAAACGTAACGTTTTTTATAAACTTCAACGATCGGAGGCTTACGATTTTCTTCAAAAAAATCATAACCTTTCTTAAGCATAAGCCAAAATTGATAATGAGGACTATTGCGATGACGTGACATATTATTCTCAGTCATGCGGAAAGGAAAAGCTTGTAACTGAAATGCTTTTTGTCCTCCCTTAAAAGCGTCCCGTGCGAATGCATAGATCTGAGCCATGTTCTTATCACTCATAGAATAACACCCAGCGGAAAAGCAAGAGCCATGTACCATAAGATTGCTTCCTGTACGACCATTTTCCTGATCATAAAGGTTAGGAAATCCTATATTAAAAGAAAGATAATATTTTGAATAAGGATTCATTTGGTTTGCACTAATAGTATAAAAACCCTCTGGTGTCTGAAGATCCCCTTCTTTATATTTAGGTCCAAGCTTACCAGACCATTTACAAATACCATAGCGAGCAACCAAGATAAAAGGTCCTGAACGAGATTGCTTCCAAACTTCAGCAATATTTTCTTCTTTGAAAAACCGCATCACAATTGGTGCATAAAGATCAATATCATACAAAGCCATTCTATTTTGGATTTCTTGCGGAAGAGGCTGTTCAACTTTAGCAAGAATAGAAGCTGGTAATCTTCTTTCACATGCCGTCAATATTCCCATTACAGCCAAAAAAAACACCGTGAGGAATCTGTTAGATATCATCAAATAAAACTCCAATTCATCACCCCTCATAAAAAACGACTTACGCTAGTGAACGACCAATTTGAAGGTATTTTTCCCTGCGTTCTTGTTTAAGAACTTGACCACTTTTTCCAGACATAGCTTTTAAAGCCTCTGAAATAATCTCACCCGTTGCATCAATGACTATCTCTTTACCACGATGCGCTCCTCCTAAAGGCTCTAAAATAATACCATCAATAATCTTCAAGCGATATAAATCTTGAGCAGTAATACGCATATTCATTGCAGCATCTTTTGCACGGGTTGGATCACGCCATAAAATAGAAGCTGCCCCTTCTGGAGAAATAACAGAATAAATCGCATGTTCCAACATATAAACTTTATTAGCCGCTGCAATTGCTATAGCTCCCCCAGAACCTCCTTCTCCAAGAACAACTGACACAACAGGAACTTTTAAACGCAAAGTTGCAGCTGTTGACTGAGCAATTGCTTCTGCTTGGCCACGTTCTTCAGCGCTTACACCAGGATAAGCGCCTGCTGTATCAACAAAAGTGAGAAGTGGCAAACCAAAATGGTCAGCCATTTCCATAATACGCACAGCTTTACGGTATCCTTCTGGGCGTGCAGAACCAAAATTATGGCGTAAACGTGTTTGCGTATCGTGCCCTTTCTCTTGACCGATATAAGCAACTGCCTCTCCTTTAAAGCGTGCGAACCCAGCTTGAATAGCCTCATCTTCCGCAAACTTGCGATCTCCTGCCAAAGGTGTAACATCACTCAACAAACGTTTAGAATAGTCCATAAAATGGGGACGATCAGGATGACGAGCAACTTGTGTTTTCTGCCACGGCGACAATTTTTTATAAATATCGTGCAATGCCGTTTGGGAACGTTTTTCGAGGCGAGCAATCTCGTCACTCATATCAAGACTGCCTTTTTCCTGAGAAATTTTTTTTAATTCAAGAATTTTCCCATCGAGATCAGCAACTGATTTTTCAAAATCAAGATAATTATACATTGTACCAACTCATCCAGTGTCGCTTATACACCTATTAATTTGCTTTACAAAAACTTTTCAAAAACATCACCTTTTTTAATGAGCCTTTTGTTCATCGACAAGTGGATGATGCTCATTGACTAAACGATAAAGCCTGTCTTCCAACACATGGGTATAAATCTGAGTAGTAGAAATATCAGAGTGACCCAATAAATGTTGAACGGCACGCAAATCAGCACCATTTTGCAAAAGATGACTAGCAAAAGCATGGCGCAACACATGAGGAGAAAAGTGTTTACTTTTTATTCCAGCTCTTTTAGCAAGGTTTTTCAATTCTCGTGCAACGACCTGACGCGCAATATATCCTGTTTCTGAATGCGCCGGAAAAAGATAAAGACTTGTCGCATCTTTTCCCTGATCCCGCAAATTTAACCACTGCAAAAGAACTTGATATGCCTTTTTTGATAACAACACCATTCGTTCTTTTTTTCCCTTACCGCAAACCAAAATACTGTATGATTTTCCTCGAACAGCCTGTACCGGCAAACTCACCAACTCACTAATGCGTAATCCTGTTGCATAAAGCATTTCACTCAACAACTGAAGACGTAATGCACGTAGATAATTCTTGGAGCCATAAACTGCTTGATTAACCTCCAACTGCGCCAAATCAAGAATTTTTTTCATCATATCTTCACTGATAATTTTGGGCAAAGAACGCCCTTGACGAGGTGCATCAATATCATGAGAAGGGTCATCTACTCTTAAACCTTCTGCATAAAGAAACTGATAAAATTGACGCAACGTTGATAAACGGCGTGCTTGTGAAGCTACAGCAAAACCAAACGTATGCATAAGCGACAAAAGGCCAATTAAATCTTTCTTTTGTGCTGAAAAAAGTGAAACAGAATGCGAAGACAATTCATCTTGCGCCCACTGTAAATCATGTTGATAAGCTGCAAGTGTATGGCCAGAAGCCCCTCGTTCAGCACTCATCATTTCAAGAAAACGCTCTATCATAGTGTTATTTTTCATTGATTCCTTCTCAAGGAGAGATTCAGCAAATCCACAGGAACATCAACAGATATATCCACAGTTACGGGTTCAACAAAAATCACAAGAACAATCATTATACTAAAAAGAATAGCAAGCAAAATAAAAAGAATCATTAAAAATCTAGTCAATGTTGGCATAAAATAATAAACTTTCCCCCAAACCCTCTATCTCTTATCCTACCTTATAAAGATTAACAGGAATTGACTTTAAAGCGATAAATGCTGAAATAAGGTATGAAAAGTAATCAATCCCAATATCTTCCCCTGTCACAAGTGAAAAGACAACTTTTATCATCGCTCGATAACCAAGCTCTTGTGTTTATTGGTCTTATGGGGGCAGGAAAATCCGTCATTGGAAAACGCGTTGCCCTCATGCTTGATTTACCCTTTTATGATTCTGATCAAGAAATCGAAAAAGCAGCGCAAATGCCTATCACAGAATTTTTTAAAAGCTACGGTGAAGCGGAATTTCGTATTCTTGAACAGCATATTATTCTCAAGCTCATAAAAAAAAGCCCTCTTATTTTAGCAACAGGTGGTGGTGCCTATATCCATCAAGATACACGAAAAGCCATTCATCAAAATGGAATATCTATCTGGTTGAAAGTAGATCTCGATATCCTTATGCAACGTGTTTCCAAGCAGCCAACGCGACCACTTCTTCAAACAGCAAATCCTAAAGAAACGATGCAAAAACTCATGGAACAGCGTTATCCTCTCTATGCAAAAGCAAACTTAACAATTAATAGTCATAAAGAAAGTCCCTCCAAAGCAGCCAAAAATGTCATAAGATCTATACAGCACTACCTCTCTACAAAAAAATAACGATAGAAAGAATAAGCATGCAAGCAAAAACCATAACCGTTAAATTAGGCAAGCACTGTTATGATATTATTATTGGTCCAAATCTCATTACACAAGCTGCTTTACATATTAAACATTCTCTTCAACACAACGACTTTCATCAAATGCGTTTGGCAATTGTTACAGATACAAATGTGGCATCCATCCATTTGAATACATTACAAGCAGAGTTAATAAAAAATAAAATCAATATTGTCCCTATTATTGTAGAAGCAGGAGAACAATCAAAATCATTTTCAACCCTACAAATTGTTATTAATGAAATTCTTGCTGCACGTTTAGAAAGAGGTGACTGTGTTATTGCTTTTGGCGGTGGTGTCATCGGCGATCTAGCAGGATTTGCAGCAAGTATAATTCGCCGTGGTATGAACTTCATTCAAATTCCCACAACGCTTCTTGCACAAATTGATTCCTCTGTTGGTGGGAAAACGGGCATCAACAGCCAGTATGGCAAAAATCTTATTGGTGCTTTTTATCAACCGCAATGCGTTATTTCTGACACATGTATTCTTGATACCCTACCCCTGCGCGAATTTCGAGCTGGTTACGCAGAAATAGTCAAATATGGACTCATTAACCAGCCTAACTTCTTTGAATGGCTTGAAAAAAATGGACGAGAAATTTTTTCTAATGGCCCAATAAGAACAAAAGCCATTGTTCGCTCATGTCAATTTAAAACTGCCATTGTAGCACAGGACGAACACGAAACAGGAGAGCGTGCACTCTTAAATCTCGGCCATACATTCGGACACATGCTTGAAACAGCAACCACTTATGACTCAAAACGTTTAATTCATGGCGAAGCTGTAGCTATTGGCATGGTTCTTGCACATCAATTCTCTGCTCAACTGAATCTAATAAACTCCACGCTCATCTATCGTATTGAAGCACACCTTAAAGCTGTAGGCTTGCCTACCCAATTAAAAGATATCCCAGGAAATCTACCAGATGCCGAAGCTTTAATGGCTCTCCTTACTCAAGATAAAAAAGTTTCACAAAATAATTTGACTTTCATTTTAACACGCGGACTTGGTCAATCATTTATTGCAAAGAATGTTCCACCCGATGCAGTTTTATCTTTTTTGAAACAAAAATTAACAGAAATTCGTTAATTCATATTGAATATAATTGATTCGTTCTTATACTTCTATTAAAGGAATAAATATGATGATGTCTGCGTAGCTCAGTAGGATAGAGCACAGGATTCCTAGAGAAATTGGGCACTTTAAGGAGAAATCTTTAAAGCGGATCTGCTCAAATTCGGGGAAAGCTTCATGGGCAACTATGCCAATCCCGAGCCAAGCCTCTCTCCATAAGAGAGGAAGGTGTAGAGACTGAACGGGCAGCACCTAAAAGGCACAAGCTTCAAGGTGAAGAGACAGTCCAGACCACAAACAGCCAATAAGGCTGGCGGTGAAAACCGAAGTGGTATGAATCCTGGGGTCGCAGGTTCGAATCCTGCCGTAGACACCATCATATAAGACAAATTACTTTTCATATAGGAAAACATTATGAAAAAAACTCTAGGTATTTTAGGATTCTTTTCCTCTTTATTATTTTTTAATGTCAGCTCTACCTTGGCTGCTTCTTTAAATATTGAAGTATCAGATAATCCAAAAACACAAACCATAACTTATCAATGTAATATAGGAGAAAAAAAAGAACGCATTGAAGCGACCTATTACAACGCTGACAATATTTCATTAGTTGACTTCAAATGGAAAGGTGATCGTATTATCGCTGCTAATGTTCTTGCTGCTTCTGGAACAAAATATGTAGGAGAACAGTATATCTGGTGGGAAAAAAACAAAGAAGTAACACTTTACGATCTTATTCAAGACCCAGAAGAAAAAAATCCCATCCTTTGTAAGGATGAATCAACGTTATTATTTTAAATAACTGAGGAGATATCATGAAAAAAGCTTTTATTATAGGATTTTTCGCTGTTTTAAGCCTACCACTATTCGGCTCACTTAATGCCTTTGCCGGTTCTCTAGTCATTGAGGTACCAGATGATCCAGAGCCAACAACAAAAATTACTGCCTATCAATGCGATACAGGAACAAGTAAAGAACGTGTTGAAGCGACCTATCTCAATGCTGATAATATTTCACTCATTGATTTCAAATGGAATGGAAAGCGTATCATCGCTTCCCGTAGTATAAGTGCTTCTGGAGTAAAATATATGGGAGGACCATATATATGGTGGACAAAAGGAAACGAAGCCACACTTTCTGATCTCATAAATGATCCAGAAGAAAAAAATCTTATTCAATGTGTAGAAGAACAAAAAACAGAATAAAAAATCTTATTGCATTTTAAAAATCGCTCTGGTTCGTATCACATGATCTTTCTTCTAAAGCAAATGTGTTTCCTTCCATCTGACGTGATAAAAGAGCCAGAGGTTTTTCTAATTTATTCTTTGAATCGTGTCGATGAACTGCAGCTTGTGATACGAGCATAGAAGCAGCTGGTATTGTTACAAGTAAAAAAACCATCAATAAAAATTCGTGAAAAACGAAATGATGATCTACAAAAGTTGAATAAAGAAACGATGCAATAAGAATACTTCCTGCGCCCCAACTTGTACTTAACGAAAGCATATGTAAACGCTTATAAAAAGTGGGAAGACGCATTAATCCTATCATTCCAATCAATGTGAGACCGGATCCCACTATCAAAAAAAACGTAACAACAATAGCAACAACAAGTGATACATCCTCCTTCATTCAATAACCTCCCCCCGCATTAAAAACTTTGCCAACGCCATACTTGATACAGGACCCAATAATCCAATAATGAGAGCTGCAACAAAATAAATAGTTGTTCCTGAACGAATATCGAATGTAAGAAACAAAAGAATAGTGATTATATAAAGAGCATCCAAACCAACAATCCGATCTTGCGCTCTTGGCCCACGAATTAACCGAAAAAGTGCAAGAATCATTGCCAAACTTAAAAAAAACTGCGAAAGATAAAGCCCCCAATAAAGGATTACCATACTCATTAAAAAATCTCCAAAAGTAATTGTTCATAGCGTTTTTTAATTAATTTGGAGTAATTATATCCACTTTTAAAATTTAAGACATGAAGCAAAAGTTCACTATTCTTTTTATTATAGGCAATCCAAACAGTACCTGGGGTTGCAGAAAGAATGCACGCCAAAACAGCTAAAGCCGTAGAACTTTTAAGCGAAAGGGGCACTACAATAAAACCAGACTGATATTTTTGAGATCTTTTGGTTAAAACGAAGTAAGACACTGCAATATTTGAAACAATAGAATCAATAAATACGCGAAAAGACAGCTGAAAAACTGCACGCCAACTTTTAATAATTATCTTCTCCGATTCAAGAAGCCGCATCATCCAACCTCCAAACAATGCAATGATAATTCCCAAAAGCAATTGGCCGAAACTAAAACCATTTAAGATCAGCCACATAAAAACAATTGCTACACTAGAAAAGGAGAAAAAATAACAATATTTCACCGCTTCATCCCCTTATTTTCGAGAGAAAAATCATCTAACACACTTCCAATATAATTTTGAGGTTCATATAAAGTTTTAGCTGTTTCAAACATATAACGACTAATAGGACCAGCAACAATTGTAATAACAAAACACAAAACCAGGAGTACAGCAACGGAAGCAAATTCAATCACCTGGACCCGTGGAATCTTTCCTTCAAGAGAAACCCAAAAAGTTCGAATACCCGTTCGTGTCATCGCAATCAAAGCAGCAAAACTAGATATAGTGACAAAAATGATAAAAAGCCAACCATGATAAACAGGTAGATTGGTCGAAATATTTTCTTTACTGTGGTTTAAGACTGCCATAAACATCATAAATTTAGCCACAAAACCAGAAAAAGGTGGTAGACCAATAATCAAAAGTGCACAAAGCCCAAAACAAGCACCAAGAATTGCTAAAGTTACCGGCAAATAGGTCCCAACTTCATCTTCCTCCTCCTCTTCATCGTCACCATAGACTTCCATTGTCACCGTCAAAACATTGGCTGCCACATCTTGACAACGTTCAACCAACTCGACCAAAAGAAAAAAAGCACCCAGTGCCAAAGTTGAGGAAACAATATAAAATAGTGCACCAGCAATCAACGCTGGATTGCCAATTCCTATTGCTGTCAACAATGTCCCAGAAGAGACTAAAACACTATAAGCTGCCAAACGTACCAAAACTTGACTTGCCAATACCCCAATAAAACCAAAAGCCACAGTAGCAAGACCACCGTAAAACAAAACCGTTTGACCAAAATGGATAAAATGCCCACTTCCAGGTCCAAACCATAACAATGTTAAACGTAAAATAATATAAATACCAACTTTGCTTAAAAGTGCAAAAGAAGCTCCAACAGGCGCTGCTACTGCGCTATACGTTGGCATCAACCAAAAATTCAAGGGCCACATCCCTGCTTTAAGCAAAAAAGCAATCCCCAAAAGTGCAACCCCTATTTCAAATAAAGTCATATTGCCAGAAGCTATATATTTTATTTTTATAGCCAAATCAGCCATATTAAGCGTGCCTACAATTCCATAAATAAGCGCCGCACCAATGAGGAACAATAATGAAGCGACCAGATTAACCACGACATAATGCAACCCAGCACGCACACGTAACGGACCAGAGCCATGCAACGCAAGCCCATAAGAAGCCGTTAACATCACTTCGAAAAATACAAATAAATTAAATAAATCACCAGTTAAAAAAGCACCGTTTATTCCAACGATGAAAAATTGCATCAATGACTGAAAATGAGGACCTGCTTTATACCAATGTGCCCGAGCAAAAACCAATGCAACAGTTGTCAACAAACTTGAAAGTAAAAGCATCATAGCACTTAAGCGATCAAGCACCAAAACAATACCGAACGGTGAAGGCCAATTCCCAAGCCGATAAACATCTAAAGCTGGTGCAACCTCAAAAGCACGCCTCGCCAATAAAACAGCAACCACAACTAACAATGCAGAAGAAAAAATACTTATGAGTGATTTCAATTTTGAACGACGTTCATCATAGAAAAGAAGAAGTGCACCAGTACTTAACGGCAAAAGAATAGGCAAGATAAGAAGATGATGCACGCAAACTTCCATCACAGTACCTCACGTCCATCAACATGATCTGAACCTGTTAAACCACGTGAAACCAAAAGAATAACCAAAAATAAAGCTGTTGTTGCAAAACCGATCACAATCGCTGTTAAAACCAAAGCCTGTGGAAAAGGATCAACATAATTAGCTGGATTAATCGCCGTAGTAGGATCAACAATTGGCGCTGCATTACTCCGTGGCCTACTCATTGCAAACATGAAAAGATTAACACCATGGGCTATCAAAGACAAACCAAGAATGACTTGAAAAGTTCTGGGACGCAAAATGAGCCAAATTCCAGATCCGACAAGAACACCAATAGCCAAAGAAAGAATAATTTCCATTAATTTTCCTTTTCTTTCAAAGCAGGTTTTTTACCGATTCTGTAACTACGAATTGACTGATGTGCAAGTGCAATTAAAATGAGAACCGTTGCGCCTAAGACAAGAGAAAACACACCAAAATCAAATAAAAAAGCCGATGCTATAGGAACCTTTCCAACCAAAGGCACATGAACATATTGGAAAAATGATGTTAAAAAAGGATACCCCACAAACAAAGCCCCTATTCCCGTCAGCACCGATAGCAATAGGCCAAAGCCCATCCAGCGTAAAGGCAAGATTCTTAAATGATTTTCTACCCAACGAATATCCTGTGCAAGATATTGCAAAATAAAGCCTATCGCCAAAGTCACCCCCCCCACAAACCCTCCTCCTGGAAGATTATGCCCTCGTACAAATAAATAAAAAGAAAAAGCGATAATAATAGAAAAGAGCCACCCCATAATAACAGAAGGAATAGCGAGATAATTCAACACTGTATCCCCCACATTTCGGTCTGCCTGTGCCTTATCAAAAGCTTCCTGAATACGTTGTTGAAACGGTGCATCAATACTTTCAGAAGCAGGGCGGAATCGACGCAAAAGGGCAAAGACAGTAAGTGAAACAGCTCCCAAAACCACAACTTCCCCCATAGTATCAAAACCACGGAAATCAACTAACAATACATTCACAACATTGCGACCACCCGTACCGGAATAAGCATTCTTTAGAAAAAAATTAGAAACTGTCATCCCTTGAGGACGTGTCATCACCGCAAAAGATAACCATGCAACACCAAAACCTCCCATAATTGCTATAATAAAATCACGAACACGACGTAACCGCACCCCAAAATGGACAGACGCTGGAGCGGGTTGATGCACACGCTTTGGCAACCAACGCAAACCAAGCAATAATAAGACAGCTGTCACAACTTCAACAACCAATTGTGTTATTGCCAAATCAGGCGCAGAGAGCCATAAAAAGGTTGCACAAGTCATCAAGCCTGCTCCCCCCAACAACATGAGTGATGCAAGACGATGAAATTTTGCTTGCCAAGCCACTAAAAGAGCGCACAATCCACCGACTAACCAAAGAGCGAGAAAAGGAATATCAAGTGGAAAAAGTGGTAATTCTCCTGCTACAATTAAACCATCATACAAAAGCAAAAGACCAATAAAGATAAAACACACACTAAAGATCCAATGCAACTGTATTTGCAAACGGCGTGTTGACAAAACAGATTCTACCGCACGAGCCCATTTCCAAGAAATAATCACAAGAACGCGTTCAAAAATACGCGGTCCTTTCAAATGACGAAAAAAAGGAGCTCCATCATCACAAGATAAAAAATAACGCCGCCCGACAACATAGAGCAATCCGCCCCCTAATAAAGCCACCAAACTCATCATTAATGGCGTATTAATCCCATGCCAAACAGCCAAACTATAAGAGATTGTCATCGATCCTAAAACAGACACAACAGCATTATCTAAAATGGGTCCGATTGTTAAATTAGGAAAAATACCAACTGCTAAACAAATAAACACCAAAAATTCCATCGGTAAACGCATAAAATACGGTGGTTCATGCGGACTTTTGGGTAATTTATCGAATTTTGGTCCCCAAAAGACACCATGAATAAAACGTATAGAGTAAGTCACACTAAACAAGCTAGCAAGCGTTGCTACATAAGGAGCAACCCAATCAAGCCATGATTCCATATGCGTTTCAACTGCCTCAGCAAAAAACATCTCTTTTGACAAAAAACCATTTAACAAAGGAACTCCAGCCATCGCTGCACTTGCCACTAAGGCAAGAGTTGCTGTAATCGGCATAAAGCGATAAAGACCTGTTAGTTTCCGCATATCACGTGTTCCTGTTTCGTGATCAATAATGCCGGCAGCCATAAATAAAGAAGCTTTAAAAGTAGCATGATTGGCCATATGAAAAATCGCTGCAACACATGCCAGAGGACTCCCAAGGCTTAAAAGCGTGGTAATCAATCCAAGATGACTAATCGTTGAGTAAGCAAGCAATCCCTTTAAATCTTGCTGAAACATAGAACAATAAGCACCAAGAAGAAGAGTAGCGAGACCTGAAAAACCAACCAGCAAAAACCAAGACTCTGTCCCAGAAAGCACAGGCCATAAACGAACCAGCAAAAACAACCCTGCTTTCACCATCGTTGCTGAATGCAAATAAGCCGATACAGGTGTTGGAGCTGCCATCGCATTGGGCAACCAAAAATGAAAAGGAAACTGTGCACTTTTTGTTAACCCACCCAATAAAAGACAAATAAGGGCAGGACAATAAAGTGAACTTGACCGGATCATATCTCCAGACTGTAAAATTTTATCCAGATCAAAACTACCAACGATGTACCCAATCAACAAAACCCCAATAAAAAGAGCAAAACCACCAAAACCCGTAATTGTTAAAGCCATACGCGCCCCTTCACGCGCACTAGCATTATGATACCAGTAACCAATCAACAAAAAGGAAAAAATACTTGTAAGTTCCCAGAAAACAACCAAAAAAACGAGATTACCTGATAAAACAATCCCTGTCATCGACCCCATAAAGGCCAGAAAAAAAGAAAAAAAACGCGGTACAGAATCTACCGGATCCATATAATAACGCGCATAAACAACGACAAGCAGCCCAATTCCTGTAATGAGCAAGCAAAAAAGCCACGAAAGACCATCCATCCGAAGGATGAAATCTCCTCCCCATTCTGGAAGCCAAGAAATATCTAAACGTACGATGTGATTTCCACGAACTGCCGGATAAAGCATAATTGTAAAAAGAAGACTCAAAAGAGCAATACCCCCAGCAAACCATGCTTCATTATTTTTTGCTGTCGAACGAAAAAAACCAATAACGGCACTTCCACCAAAAGGAAGCAAAACGAGTAATATCAACATTGCTTCCCGTGTTGTCATTCTTTCAGCTCCCTACTGCTCTTAATATTTTGTCATCGACAAAACAAAAATTTATACTTTTACCCCCCATTCCACACTTAATGATAATAAGATTTCCTAAAACTTAAAAGCATTTAAATTTTTCAAAAAATAATGCTTGCATAAAAATGCTGCACATCACATAGGTTTTCTCTTTATTGTAAGAACAATAACACCCACGACAAGAAGTAATTAAAATTTTATTTAATAATTTCTATCCTTTAAAAAAGCGCGATAAACACTGTTTTCGAGGCCCATGAAACGGTTGAAAACTATTATTATTTTTATTATAAGAGCGATAACGCGCACGACAAGCTTCAAAGTGTTGTTTTAGCATCCATGGTTCTTTTTTTTCTAATTTTTCTGAAGAAGAAATTAAAAATACTCTCTTAGTATCTGAGACAACTTTTAATGGTGCATGTTTTGTGCTTAAGTGCAGTAATGGAACAAATGCCTCTTCAGGATACCACCAATTATCTTTATACTTAATGTAACCACGCCGATAATGATGATAACCCTTAAAACCATTAAGCTCTCTCCGCCCTGTAAAAATCAAAGGCACCGAACTCTCTTGAAAAGATGTCTGCGATATCAGTTTGGCTGTAGCATCACTCCGATTTTTTACAAAATTAGGAAAAATGACTGTTATAATGAAAAAAATGCTAACAAATACAAAAGCTAAAGCATAATATAATTTTTTTTTCATACTCATAACGCAAAACTCAAAATAATAAACAACAGCAGTTACAGAAAGTCTTTCTATTGCTAGACAGAAACAAATTCTTTTCTTAAGATTTTTTCTTGAGACATTCTATTACTCTTTGTACTAAACGTTGATCTTGGCAATAAGATCCTTCAAAAAAGAATGAACAAATGATGATAAAAACTCCCTATTATCTTATAGACAAATCAAAACTCATCAAAAATATGCAAACAATTTCTCGTTTACGGGAAATGTCAGGAGCAAAAATTTTGCTTGCTTTGAAATGTTTTGCCACATGGAGTGTTTTTGATTTAATGTCTGAGTTCATGGATGGAACCACATCATCATCTCTTTATGAACTGCGTTTAGGAAAAGAAAAATTTGGCAAAGAAACCCATGCCTATTCGGTTGCTTGGGCCGATCATGAAATTAATGAAACCTGTAGTTATGCAGATAAAATTATCTTTAACTCAATCCAACAGCTTCAACGATTTTCTGATGCAACAAAAACCATTCAACGAGGTCTAAGATTAAATCCGGGAATGAGTGCATCGAATTTTGATCTTGCCAATCCATCACGTCCTTTTAGTCGTCTAGGAGAAACAAACCAAAGTGCCATTAAAGAAGTTCTACCGCTCATCAATGGCTTGATGATCCATAACAATTGCGAGAATACTGATTTTAATCTTTTTAACCAAATGCTAAATCATATGGAAGAAAAATTTTCAGAGCTTTTTTCTGCCATTGACTGGATAAGCCTTGGTGGTGGAATCCATTTTACAGCTGAAAATTATCCTCTAGAAACTTTCGCTGAACGCTTAAAATGCTTTTCCAAAACCTACGGTGTCACTCTTTTTCTGGAACCAGGAGAAGCCGCTATTACCCAAAGCACCACCTTGGAAGTAAGTGTTCTTGATACATTGTATAATCAAAAGAATCTTGCCATTGTTGACAGCTCAATTGAAGCACATATGCTCGACCTTCTCATTTATCGTGAAAATGCCAAATTAGAACCCAATCAAGGAGAATACGAGATTATGGTTTGTGGAAAATCCTGTCTTGCTGGTGATGTTTTTGGAACATTTCAGTTTCCAAAACCTCTTAAAATAGGAGATAGATTGTCCTTTCAAGATGCAGCAGGTTATACAATGGTCAAGAAAAATTGGTTTAATGGTCTTACAATGCCTGCTATTGTTCTCAAAGAATGTGATGGTACTTTAACACTGCAACGCCAATTTACCTATAACGATTATCAAGAAAGTCTTTCATAAAGATAACCATAAAAGACGTCATACAACAGTATTAAAAAGGAGATGAACCTAGAATGAAAAAAAATATTCTCATTATTGGTGCTGGAGGTGTTGCACAAGTTGTTGCACACAAATGTGCTCAAAATAACGATATTCTTGGTGAAATTCATATTGCTTCACGCACACTCAAAAAATGCGAAGCAATCATTGCTTCTATTAGAGAAAAAAACGCAATGAAAGAACAAAGTGTTCTCAAAAGCCATAAACTCAATGCAATGAATGTAGAAGAAACTGCAGAGCTCATCCAAAAGACCAAATGCGAAATTGTCATTAATGTTGGTTCCGCCTTTCTTAATATGTCTGTTCTTTCAGCTTGCATCGAAACCAAATGCGCTTATATCGATACTGCCATCCACGAAGACCCTCTTAAAATTTGTGAAACGCCCCCCTGGTACGGTAATTATGAATGGCCACGGCGTCAAGAATGTGAAAAAGCTGGTATCACTGCTATTTTAGGGGCTGGCTTTGATCCAGGTGTCGTTAATGCTTATGCAGCATTAGCCCACAAATATTATTTTGATAAAATCACAGACATCGATATTATCGATATTAATGCTGGAGATCATGGGCGTTGGTTTGCTACAAATTTTGATCCGGAAATTAACTTCCGTGAATTTACAGGACAAGTATGGTCATGGCAAAATAAAAAGTGGACTTCTAATAAAATGTTTGAAGTCAACCATATATGGGACCTTCCCGTTGTCGGAAAACAAAAAGCCTATTTGACAGGACATGACGAAATTCATTCACTGTCTAAAAATCTTGATGTTCAAAATATCCGCTTCTGGATGGGATTTAGTGAACATTATATTACTGTTTTTACCGTTTTGAAAAATCTTGGTCTCTTATCCGAACAACCCATTAAAACAGCAGAAGGACAACAGGTTGTCCCGTTAAAAGTTGTAAAAGCTGTCTTACCTGACCCCTCCTCTCTCGCTCCAAACTACACAGGAAAAACCTGTATTGGAGATTTTATTAAAGGCAAAAAAGATGGAAAATCAAGAGAAATTTTTATCTATAACATAGCCGATCACAAACAAGCTTTTCATGAAACCAGAGCACAAGGCATTTCCTATACAGCTGGTGTACCAGCAGTTGCAACTGCCCTTCTCATTGCTACAGGTGAATGGGATATTAAAACTATGGCTAACGTAGAGGAATTACCGCCCCTCCCTTTCCTTAAATATCTTGATCATATGGGACTTCCCACCTTTATAAGAGAACAACAAGAGGATAAAAAATTACAATTTTAAATTTATCCTAGAGAATATAATCTCGATTTTTTAAGTTATCACAAAACCAATTAATAAAAACAAAATTAATATTTTCACGTAATTATGTTTTTGCAAAAACTCTTTAGTTATTCACTCTATTTAAGTAGCAACGCGATTTCTTAACAACCTTTAAAATTAACACATCATCATTTTAAGACATTACAAAAAATTACCAAAAGAACAGAAAGATAAAAAATTGATTTAATCACACTATATAATTTACTATTGTTATCAAATAGTATCATAAACAAAAATATTACTCTTTAAAAAAGAGTGATGTTTTATAAGTTTTTTTATGACTATTTTCATCCTCAACCTATGCCAACTATTAAACAATTCTATTTTTTTGAGAAAACTCCTTTTTGTACATATTTCATCATCATATACAACATATTAATTTATAATGATAAATTATATTTTAAACTTGAATCATAACGCCCAATCTTATAAGATCCTCTCATAATAATTTTCCTCACATTGAATTAATTAAATTTTTTATCTGTAAATCACAAGCAAAGCTAGCATATAAGTAAAAAACGATAAAATAAATAAAATTTTCTCTTATGAAACCTCTCAAATAATTAAAAAGCTTTAGCAATACTGAAGAATGGAAAAATATATGATAGTGCCAGCACGCACTTTTCTTAAACGTAACGATGATAGTGCATAGTGATCTTATTACACTCCACGAAGGTCTTTATAGTTATACCACTCACAAACATCATCGACGGAATAGCCCTCTTAGATTTTCCTTAAAACAAAACTCACAAATAAGCTTACACAACAAACCGTGCCCTGAATATTTCATCACACTATAAAAACACCTTTATATGTAAATTTTTATCTAGATAAAATATCACCACTCTAAATGATAAGCTTTTACAGCATCGCATAATAATCAATCAAAACAACACAACTGAAATCGAAAACAATAATTAATGGAAAGCATACAACATTCTATGAAATATCTCACACTATTAATTTTATTCCTTCTAAAGTATTGTTGACATGCTTCACAAATATTTACTGCCCTCTGCACCTTTTAAATATGAAGCGGTTTAGAAAATGTCGCTAAAGCTGCTTCACGCACAGCTTCTGATAAGGTAGGATGTGCATGACAACAGCGTCCTAAATCTTCTGATGAACCACCAAATTCCATTAAAACTGCAATTTCATGGATCATTTCGCCAGCACCAAACCCAAGGATATGTCCCCCTAGCACCCGATCTGTTTTTTTATCAGAAAGAATTTTCACAAATCCATTACTTTTTTGCATCGCACGTGCTCGTCCATTGGCCATAAACGGAAATTTACCCACATTGTATTCAATACCAGCAATTTTTAGTTCTTCTTCTGTTCTTCCTACACTCGCAATTTCTGGCTCTGTATAAACAACACTAGGAATAACATCAAAATTAACATGGCCTTTCTGACCCGCCAAAATTTCTGCCACAGCAACGCCTTCTTCCTCTGCTTTATGAGCTAACATTGGACCTTTTACAACATCACCAATTGCGTAAATTCCTGGAACATTTGTCTGCCAATTAGCATTAATTTCAACAAAACCACGTTCATCCAACTGAACACCCGCTTCTTGTAAACCAAGCCCCTCCGTATATGGAGAACGTCCAGTTGCAATGAGCACAACATCAGCCTCCAAAGTTTCAACCTCACCGCCTTTGATAGTTTTAAATCTCACCTGAGCCGTTGAGAGAGACTGTGTAATTGCTGTCACCTTTGCACCAATTTTATATTCAATTCCTTGTTTTTCCATTAAATTCTGAAATTGTCGTGAAACCTCACCATCCATTGATCCCAGAACTTTATTAAGATATTCAATAATAGTGACTTTAGCCCCTAAACGGCTCCAAACGGATCCAAGCTCTGAACCAATAACACCAGCCCCCACGATAATCATACGCGCTGGCACTTTTTCAAGTGAAAGTGCCCCTGTAGAAGAGACAATTGTCTTTTCATCAATTGCAACATTCACCCCTGGAATACCGGAACTCTCTGAACCTGTAGCAATAATAATATTTTTTGTTTCAATCGTTTGTTTATTACCATCTCTTGCAACAACTTCCACATGCCCCGCACTTAAAATTTTAGCTGCTCCCCAGAAAGTATCAACTTTATTTTTTTTCATCAAAAAAGAAATACCACTTGTATTGGCTGTCACCACAGCTTTCTTATGAACCATCATTTGTTCAAGATTAAGCTTAGATTTCCCAATAGAAATACCAAGCATTTCAAAACCATGTTGGGTTTCAGCAAATACTTCTGAAGCATGCAACAACGCTTTAGAAGGAATACAACCAACATTGAGACATGTTCCTCCTAATGTCGTACGTTTTTCAACAATCGCTACTTTAAGTCCTAATTGTGCCGCTTTTATTGCTGCTACATAACCACCAGGACCCGCTCCGATCACAACCAAATCATAAGACATCCGCTTCTCCTTTCATTCTAAAAACTGTATTTTACAAGTCAAGAACAAGGCGTTCCGGATCTTCTAAACTTTCCTTAACACGAACAAGGAAAGTTACAGCTTCTTGACCATCTACAATACGGTGATCATAAGAAAGTGCTAAATACATCATGGGACGGATCACAACTTGGCCCTCAACAACCATTGCTCGCTCTTTAATCGCGTGCATTCCCAAAATACCAGATTGTGGAGCATTTAAAATCGGTGTTGACATCAACGACCCATACACGCCACCATTGGTAATAGTAAAAGTTCCACCTTGCATATCAGAAACAGCTAATTTTCCATCACGTGCAAGACGCCCCAAACGACCGATCTCTTTTTCAATCTCTGCCAATGACATTTGATCTGCATCACGCACCACTGGAACGACAAGTCCTTTATTCGTTCCAACAGCAATTCCAACATTGACATAATTTTTATAAACAAGATCTGCTCCATCAATTTCAGCATTAACAGCAGGAAGTTCTTTTAATGCGTGACAAACAGCTTTAGTAAAAAAACCCATAAAACCAAGTTTAACACCATGTTTCTTTTCAAAAAGGTCTTTATAACGCTTGCGCAAATTTATCACCGCCGACATGTCAACCTCATTAAATGTTGTTAACATCGCTGCTACATTTTGCGCATCTTTAAGACGGCGAGCAATTGTTTGACGCAATTTCGTCATACGAACCCGCTCTTCACGTATTTCTTGAACAGGAGTTACCACAGAACTCACCACTGAGGAAGAAGGTGCAGGAGAACTTGCCCTTTGTTCTAATCCACCAAGAACATCCTCTTTAAGAATTTGTCCACGTTTTCCAGAACCTGAAATATCGCTTTTTGCAATATTATTTTCAGCCATTAATTTTGCTGCTGAAGGTGAAGGAGGCATTGTATTGCTCGAAATAGGCTTATCCAATTCAGATGAAATCACTGGAATAGGTGTAGCAGAAGGAGAAAATGATTGGGAGACACCAGCCTCCACTAATCCTAAAATAGCACTCACTTCAACCGTATCGCCTGCTTTTGCAATGATTTCAGATAATTTTCCTGCAACAGGAGAAGGAACTTCAACTGTTACCTTATCAGTTTCTAATTCAACTAAAGGCTCATCCATAGCGACAACTTCGCCAAGTTTTTTAAACCATTTGCCAACCGTTGCTTCGGTAACCGATTCGCCTAAAATAGGAACACGGATTTCAGTAGTCATAATATTTTTCCATATATTCAGAGTAGTAATAAATTAAGAACCTAACGCGTCTTTAAGAAACGCAGCCAATTGTTCAAGATGTTTCACCATTAACCCAGAGGCTGGTGATGCACTCGCAGGACGTCCTGCATAACGAACACGTGAATATTGCGCATTAATATGCGTCAAAACCCATTCCAAATAAGGCTCAATAAATGACCAAGCCCCCATGTTTTTTGGTTCCTCTTGACACCAAAAAATTTCTGCCTGCAAAAAGCGCGACAACACATTTACCAAAACTTTTGCAGGAAAAGGATAAAGCTGTTCAACGCGAAGGAGATAAACATCATCGATACCCTTTTTTTCACGTTCTTCATAAAGATCGTAATAAACCTTACCTGTACAAAGAACGACGCGACGAATTTTATTATCTTTCTGCAACTTAACGACAGAATCTTGAAGACATTCTGCATCATCAAACAACACACGACGGAAACTTGTTTCTGGTCCCATTTCATTGAGAAGCGAAACAGCCCGTTTATGACGTAAAAGTGACTTCGGTGTCATCAAAATCAATGGCTTACGGAAATCACGCTTAATTTGTCGACGCAAAATATGAAAATAATTTGCGGGAGTTGTACAATTAGCAACCTGCATATTATCTTCCGCACAAAGTTGAAGAAACCGTTCTAAACGTGCTGAAGAGTGCTCCGGTCCTTGTCCTTCAAAACCATGAGGCAATAAACACACAAGACCAGACATACGAAGCCATTTACGCTCTGCAGATGAAATAAATTGATCAAAAATAACCTGTGCACCATTCGAAAAATCACCAAATTGTGCCTCCCAAAGTGTTAATCCTCGTGGTTCAGCAAGCGAATATCCATATTCAAAACCAAGGACAGCTTCTTCAGAAAGCATAGAATTAACAACTTCATAAAGAGCTTGCCCTTTTTGTAAATGATTCAAAGGAATATAGCGTGTTTCATTCTCTTGGTCATAAAGAACTGAATGACGTTGTGAAAAAGTTCCACGTTCAACATCCTCACCGGAAAGACGAACCGGTGCTCCTTCCAAACAAAGTGAACCAAAAGCTAAAGCTTCAGCAGTTGCCCAATCAACATCTTCACCGGTTTCAAAAATTTTAGCACGGTTGTTTAAAAAACGCTGAATGGTTCTGTGAACATGAAAATCTGCTGGAACTTCGACAAGTTTTTGACCTATTTCTTTTAAAGTTTTTAATTCAACGCCCGTTGTTCTAAGATGTTGTTCATCAGCATTACTAAAAGCTTTAAGTCCTGTCCAGCTTCCATCAAGCCAATCAGCCTTATTAGGCTTATAAGAAGTACTTGCTTCAAATTCACCCTCAAGCTTATCGTGCCACAACTTTTTTTGTTGCTCAATCTCTTCTAAAGTAATCATTCCTTCTGCTACCAGTTGGTCACTATAAAGCTGAAGAGTTGTTTTATGATTACGAATTGCCTTATACATAAGCGGCTGCGTAAATGAAGGTTCATCACCTTCATTATGCCCATAACGACGATAACAAAACATATCAATGACTACCGGTTTATGGAAAATCTGACGAAACTCTGTTGCTATTTTTGCAACAAAAACAACAGCCTCAGGATCATCACCATTCACATGGAAAATTGGTGCATCAATCATTTTTGCGACATCTGATGGATAAGGTGAAGAACGTGAAAAACGTGGAGCTGTTGTAAATCCAATCTGATTATTGATAATAACATGAAGTGAGCCTGCAACACGATAACCTTTAAGACCTGAAAGACCAAAAGTTTCCTGAATAACACCTTGTCCTGCAAACGCAGCATCACCATGAATAAGCAATGGTAGCACTTTTGAACGCTCACTTAATGAGAGCGAATCAGTATGCATAGATTTCACAAGTTGATCTTGTTTAGCACGCGCTTTTCCCATAACAACTGGATCAACAATCTCAAGATGAGAGGGATTAGCCAAAAGTGATAAATGAACTTTATTCCCATCAAAATCCAAATCAGCGGTAGTTCCTAAATGATATTTAACATCACCTGATCCCTCTACATCATCAGGCTTATAAGATCCCCCTTTGAATTCATGAAAAATAGCTCTATGTGGTTTGGCAAGAACTTGTGAAAGAACATTTAAACGACCACGATGTGCCATTCCTAAAATAATTTCCTGCACCCCTAAAGCACTGCTATATTTAATAATCTGTTCAAGAGCAGGAATAAGCGCTTCACCACCGTCGAGTCCAAAACGCTTTGTACCTTTATATTTAGTGTCTAAAAATTGTTCAAATCCTTCTGCCTGAATAAGCTTATTCAAAATAGCTTTCTTGTCCTGTTGTGTAAAAGAAAGTTTTTTATCGCGCCCTTCAATGCGTTCTTGAAGCCATGCCTTCTGAACTGGATCAGAAATATGCATATATTCCACACCAATTGTTGAACAATAGGTACGATTGAGAATCTCAAGCATTTGTGGAATAGTTGCATATTCCAACCCTAAAACATTATCAATAAAAATAGGCCGTTCGTAATCAGCAGAAGTAAAACCATAAGCTTCTGGAGAAAGTTCCTTATAATCTTCTAATTTTTCCGCTAATTGAAGAGGATCGAGCCGTGCACGAAGATGCCCCCGTGCTCGAAATGCACGAATCATCATAATTGCATGAACAGAATCACGCGTTGCACGAATAATATCTTGTTCACTGCAAATCTTGCCTTTTTGTGCAATACCTATTACAGCTTTTTCCTTTAATTTATCACCAAGATATTTTTCAAGAGAAGACCAATCACCATCAAGAGCAGAAACCAACTCACCACCCGCCTTTAATGGCCAATGATCACGTTGCCATGTTGCTCCTTCAGCATTTTTAAGAATATCTTCTTTGTTATCATGAAGACCTTCAAAAAAAGCACGCCATTGCGAATCAACACTGGTTGGATCTTTTTCATACTGAGCATAAAGTTGATCTATATAAGTCGCATTTCCACCATAAAGAAACGATGTCTGTGCAAAAAGACTATTTATCTCGTCCTGTCTTGCCATATGCCTCTCCGAACATCTATTCCATCTCCTTCTATCTCTTTTCAACCTTTAAATGCTTACAAAGCAAATGATGGTTCGAATATTCAAAAAATTTTTTCCTTTTTATATTCAAGCTTTTTCACCTGAATATTAAGAACACATTCTCAATTCAGGTGAAATTTTCTTTTAGCCTTTCAAAACTGACATCAAAGTCTTACCTATCTGTGATGGCGAAAAAGACACATGAATCCCTGCAGATTCCATTGCCGCAATTTTATCTTCTGCTCCACCTTTACCACCAGAAATAACAGCACCAGCATGTCCCATTGTACGTCCTGGAGGAGCCGTACGACCAGCAATAAAGCCAACAACTGGCTTTTTACGACCTTTTCTCGCTTCATCTTGCAAAAACTGCGCTGCTTCTTCTTCAGCAGAACCACCAATCTCACCAATCATAACAATAGACTGGGTTTCATCATCTGCTAAAAACATTTCCAACACATCAATAAATTCAGTACCCTTAACAGGATCACCACCAATCCCTATAGCAGTCGTTTGCCCAAGACCTTCCTGACTCGTTTGAAAAACTGCTTCATAAGTCAAAGTTCCCGACCGGGAAACAATCCCAACAGAACCTTTTCTAAAAATAGAACCAGGCATAATACCAATTTTACATTCATTTGGCGTGAGAATACCAGGACAATTAGGACCAATAAGACGAGACTTCGAATTTTCTAAGCGCGCCTTCACTTTAACCATATCCATAACGGGAATACCTTCCGTAATACAGATAATTAAACGAACTTCAGCTTCAATAGCTTCTATAATAGCTGCCGCAGCTCCTGCAGGAGGAACATAAATAACGGAAACATCCGCACCCGTTTTGTCTCTTGCTTCTGCAACACTAGCGAAGATAGGAAGAGTTTCACCTTTTGAACCCTCCCATATTTCTCCACCCTTTTTAGGATTAACACCACCAACCATTTGCGTACCATGATAAGCAAGCGCCTGTTCTGTATGAAATGTCCCTGTTTTTCCTGTAAGCCCTTGAACTAGAACCTTTGTCTCTTTATTCACAAGAATCGACATCGCTTAAGCTCCCTTCACGGCTGCAACAATTTTTTGAGCAGCATCATCTAAATCATTAGCAGGAATAACATTCAAACCACTATCATTGATAATTTCTTTACCTTGCTCAACATTAGTACCTTCAAGACGAACAACCAAGGGAACCTTTAAACCTACCTCACGAACAGCAGCAACCACACCTTCAGCAATGACATCACAACGCATAATACCACCAAAAATGTTAACTAAAATGCCCTTAACATTTGGATCGGCCGTAATAATCTTAAAAGCAGCTATCACCTTTTCTTTTGATGCTCCACCCCCAACATCCAAAAAATTTGCCGGCTCAGCTCCATAAAGCTTAATAATATCCATTGTTGCCATAGCAAGCCCCGCACCATTGACCATACAACCAATTGTCCCTTCAAGAGCAACATAAGCAAGATCATGCTTTGACGCTTCAATCTCTTTTGGATCTTCTTCTGAAAGATCGCGCAATTCTACAATATCTGGATGACGAAACAAAGCATTGCTATCAAAAGAAACTTTTGCATCAAGAATGCGCAAATGACCATCTTTCATCACAATAAGCGGATTAATCTCTAAAAGGCTCATATCTTTTTCACAAAACGCTTTATAAAGAATCGGAAAAAGTTTTTCACCATCTTTCCGTGCACTATCGCGCAAATTCAATGCATCACAAAGTTTTTCACAATCAGCAGAAGTAACACCCTCGCCAGCATCAATGGGTAACATGCATATTTTTTCTGGCGTCTCTTCAGCAACTGTTTCAATATCCATTCCACCTTCTGTTGAAACAACGAAAGCAATCTGACCAATGCTACGATCAACTAAAAGTGAAAGATAAAGTTCCTGTTTAATATAAGCACCATCTTCAATATAAATACGATTGACCTGCTTACCTTCTGGACCTGTTTGTTTGGTTACCAAAATTTTCCCAAGCATTTCTTGAACATTGGCAACAACTTCTTCAACGGAGTGTGCAAGCCGAACACCACCCTTTGCATCAAGATCAAGTTCTTTAAACTTACCCTTGCCACGACCACCAGCGTGTATCTGACTTTTAACCACATAGAGAGGCCCAGGTAATTTTTTCGTCCATTTTTCAGCTTGCTCTACAGAATAAACAGCAACACCATTTGCAATTGGTGCTCCATATTCATGAAGTAAACGTTTAGCTTGATACTCATGGATATTCATGCATTTGTCCTTTTCTTTTATGGATTATTACTAATTCCAATATTCTAAATACTTTATTTAAATGAACTAAAATTTGTTCAATTTATTTGAGACTAGGCACAAGAGCAATACAAGCTTCACAAAGCTTTTTAACCGCATTTACTGAACGATCAAAAGCGTCTCTTTCCTCTTTATCAAGATCAATCTCAATGACCCGCTCAACACCACCTGCACCAAGAACAACAGGGACACCAACGTAAGTATCATTAATTCCATATTCCCCTGAAAGATAAGCTGCAACAGGCACAACGCGCTTAGCATCTTTTAAATAAGCTTCAGCCATAGAAACAGCAGAAGCTGCGGGTGCATAATAAGCAGAACCTGTTTTTAACAAACTAACAACTTCTGCACCCCCATCACGAGTACGTTGGATAATTTGATTAATTCTTTCTTGTGTTGTCCAACCCATTTTAACAAGATCAAGCAAAGAAATACCACCAACTGTTGAATAACGCACGAGAGGTACCATTGTATCACCATGCCCGCCCAAAACAAATGCTGTTACATCTTTAACAGAGACTTTAAATTCCTCAGCCAAGAAACGGCGAAAACGCGCTGAATCAAGAATACCAGCCATACCAACCACTTTATGGTTAGGAAGACCTGAAAATTTCTGCAATGCCCATACCATTACATCAAGGGGATTTGTAACACAAATAACAAAAGCTGAAGGCGCATATTTTTTAATCCCAGCTCCAACTTGTTCCATAACTTTTAGATTAACACCCAAAAGATCATCCCGGCTCATACCAGGTTTCCTGGCAACCCCTGCTGTTACAATAACAACATCAGCACCTTCAATTGCTTCATAAGTATTTGTACCTTTTAAATTGACATCAAAACCATCAATGGGTGAAGATTCAGCAATATCAAGAGCTTTACCCTGTGGTATACCTTCTGCAATATCAAATAAAATAACATCACCAAGCTCTTTAAGTCCAATAATATGTGCTAAAGTACCACCGATCATACCTGAACCAATGAGAGCTATTTTTTTTCGTGCCATTTCATTTTTTCCTAACCTTTAAATAATTCAGTGCACACTCACCAACACCTGTATACTGAATATTTTTAACTTCAACCATATTTAAATAATATCATAAAAAGGAGTAAAAAAATGAAATTTACAAATTTCTCTCCTTCCAAAAACAACAACCCTCCACAGAAACAACTATTAGAAAATTATCATGATGTATCGATAAAGTGAATTTAAAAAAAATACAACAGAATTATTACATTTATTTAATTTCAAAGAGTTATTATTTTTAAATTTTACGTAAAAGTATAAAGTATAATCAACGTTTCTTCTTCAAAAGAAAATGCTCTTCCCAAAGTTTCAAATAATCATGGCTTTGCATTTCAAAAAGCCGTGACTGTATTCTTTTAAACTCAAATGTTTCCGCGATTTGCGCACACCCTTCATACAAATTCTCCACATCTGCCGCTGCCGACATAAATAATCGTACATGACGTTCATAAAGAATATCAATAAGAAAAATAAAACGTTTTGTTTCATTGCGACATGTATCATTCATAATTGGTACATTATCGATAAAAATCGTATGACAATGCTTCCCTAATACCAAATACTCAGCTGCTGCCAAAGGCTTTGCACACAAATCTCGATAATCAAATCGTGCACAACCCGCACAAAAACGCGGAATAGGAATAAGGCGTCCTTTTATAGAAAGTTCATCAGATATCTCCTTATGTCCTTGCAATACAAATGCCCATGCTTGATCCATGTATTCATCTGCTTTTTTCCCTAACGGTGTTACATACACAGGCTGTATATTTGATTTTTCAAGACGATAATCTGTTTTTGCATCAAGATTAATAACACAAACATATGCTTTCAAAATTTGAATAAAAGGCAAAAAGAGTTCACGATTTAAACCATTGTAATAAAGATTATCCGGCGCCACATTTGAAGTTGCAATAAAGAAAACTCCCTTATCAAACAAAGCAGAAATAAGTCGTCCCAACACCATAGCATCAGCAATATCTGTTACACTAAATTCATCAAAACAAAGCACTTTTACTTCTCGTGCAAGATCTTCAGCCACAGCTAAAATAGGATTATCACGTTTAGACTTTGCACACCCAGATGCTTGACGATAAAAATTAATACGATCATGCACATCAACCATAAAATCATTAAAATGAGCGCGCTTTTTATGGCTTTTTGGCAAACAAGAAAAGAACAAATTCATCAGCATAGTTTTGCCCCGTCCTACTTCACCATAAATATACAATCCTTGGAAAGAGCTATTTTTATCCTCTTGTTTTGCAATACAAGCAAAATTTTGTTTTCTCCTTTTAAATATTCTTTTTAAAAAAGACCAAAATATCCAAAACCAAGGACGAGAAACATTTTGTTCCAAAATTTTTTTTAATAAATGATCAAAATTCTCTGTTACTGCTAATTGAGCTGGATCAAAACAAATTTCCCCTTTAGAGACCAGCTCCTTATAGCGTATTGAAACGAGATCCATTTAAACAACCTTTTTCAAACCGCTCTCAATCAAAAATACAAATTCTTTTCACGAATCCATTCACATATCTTATTTTCATAAATAATTAAAAATGATCTAACGGCTTAAAACAACTGGACGATCATCAAGTGTACGCCCTTCAAATCGACCAGCACTTGCAGAATAAAGAACAACGATAACGCGTCCAGAGTTATTATAAAAATATAATCTTTTTCCTTTAACAGCCCACGATCTCACTTGAGAAACAATTCCTGGACAGTGTAAAGGACCAGCACGGTATCCTTGTCCAAATTTTGTTTGTGGTGTTGCAATCCGACAAACTTTACCCCCCATTGAAAGATTCCATACCCCAGCAACACTTGCAGGAAATAAATCAGTGGCATCGCTCGGTAATTCAAGACTAGCCATTCGTCCATCACTTTGAGAATCTCCTTTCTCATCCATCAAAGTGCTTGCATTTTCAGATATCGACGAAGAAGGAGATGACAGATCAGAAACTTCCAATGTTGTTATTTGTCGAGATGGATAAAAAACTTCTAATACGTTACTACTGTCATTGTTATCAAACCGCGTTGTGGAACATCCTTCTAAAAACATTACCGTTAATATTACAATGAAAAACGAAATTTTTGAAACCGACATATCTATCCTCTCTCCCACAACAATAAACTCAAGCAAACATATGTTATAGTTACAAAAATAAATTAACAAATTAAAAAAAACAGGCTTTAAATTACTTATTTTTAAACAAAATAATTTATATCCCTAGTTTTATATTTATTAAACACTAGAAATTTATAAGATTTTCAGTCATATATCTCTTAATAATTAATCATTAGAAATAGAGAACTTTCATGAAAATGCCATTTAGCAAAATGGATGGTCTTGGAAATCAAATTATTGTTGTTGATATGCGTGAAAGCACACATGCTCTTACACTACAAGCAATCCTTTCTTTATCGGCAAATCCCGAAATGCATTTTGATCAAATCATGGCTATCCACACACCAACCCAGAAAGAAGCTGACTTCCGCCTTGAAATATGGAATGCTGATGGTTCAAAAGCTAAAGCTTGTGGCAATGGTACCCGCTGTGTCATTGCATGGCTTACCGACTACAATTTTGGAGAAAATTTTCGTTTGGAAACTTCCGCTGGAATTATTGAAGGAAAACGTCAAAATGGCAATCTCATCTCTGTTGACATGGGATGTCCAAATTTTAATGCAAAAGATATGCCTGTTTCACGTGAAATATTTGATACCAATCACGTAGAAATTATCGCAGGTCCTTTAAAAGATGCTTGTCTTATATCTATTGGCAATCTTCATGCTATCTTCTTTATTGAAAACGATATTCAATGTCTTCCATTAGAAAAATATGGACCAAAACTTGAACATGATCCCCTATTTCCAGACCGGTGTAATATTTCCATTGCTTGCATAACGTCAAAGAAAAGTCTAAATTTACGCACATGGGAACGAGGAGTGGGATTAACACAAGCATGTGGGAGTGCTGCTTGTGCAAGTGCGGTGGCTGCTTATCGACGTGGTCTTACGCAACGCCATATTGATGTAAACCTACCGAAGGGAGTACTTAATATTTTTTACCGAGAAGACGATCATATTATCATGACAGGACCAATAAGATATCAATTTAGTGGTTTCTTAAACCCTTTAACAGGATGCTACAAAAAGGATCACTCTTTATGGCAATAGAAATTGTAACTTTTGGTTGTCGACTTAATAGCTACGAATCGGAAATCATTCGCAAAGAAAGCGCCACTTCAGGGCTAGGACAGCTCAAAGGTGGTGCTATTATCTTTAATACCTGTGCTGTCACTGCCGAAGCTGTACGACAAGCAAAACAAGCTATCAGAAAAGCGCGACGTAAAAATCCCCATGCGCGTATTATTGTAACAGGATGTGCAGCCCAAACAGAAGCACAGAATTTTTCCTCAATGACAGAAGTTGATCTTGTTTTAGGAAACGAAAATAAACTTCACGCCTATTCTTATCGTCAACTTCCTGATTTTGGTATTAACCATTCCGAAAAGGTGCATATTAATGATATCATGGAAGTGCGAAAAATTGCTCCACATATGGTGAGTGCAATGCAAAAGCGCACCCGCGCTTTTGTACAGGTACAAAATGGATGCGATCATCGCTGTACATTTTGCATTATTCCTTATGGACGTGGACCATCTCGTTCTGTTCCTATGGGTGCTGTTATAGAACAAATTAAAAAGCTGATAGATGAGGGTATTCAAGAAGTAGTCCTTACAGGTGTTGATCTTACAAGTTATGGTCACGATTTACCTGGAAAAACAAACTTAGGAAAATTAACTTCAGCTATTTTGCATCATATTCCTGACTTAGCACGCTTACGCCTTTCATCGATTGACTCTATTGAAGCAGACGAAGAATTCATAAATCTTTTAGCCTACGAAAAAAAGATCATGCCACATTTACATTTATCCTTGCAAGCAGGTGATAATATGATTTTAAAACGGATGAAACGGCGACATTCGCGTGAACATGCCATTCAATTTTGCCAAGAATTGCGTGCTAAACGTCCTGCAATAGTTTATGGTGCCGACTTAATTGCTGGTTTTCCTACAGAAACAGAAAAGATGTTTCAAAACAGTCTTGCTTTGATTAAAGACTGTAATTTAACCCATCTCCATGTTTTCCCATTTAGTCCAAGAGAAGGAACACCTGCAGCGCGAATGCCACAAATCAACCGTAAAATAGTTAAGATACGTGCTGAAAAATTGCGTAAAGCAGGTGAGAAAGCTTACCAAAATCATCTTGCTAATTTACAAAACAGTCAACAAACAATTCTTGTCGAAAAAGATGGAATTGGACGAACAGAAGATTATACTCTTGTACAAGTTAAAGGCGCAAAAGCAGGAACAATTATTCAAGCCCTTATCATTGGCCATGATAGCAATAAATTAATTGCTGTCCTTCCAAAATTAAACGCTGCTTGAGCAGGAAAAATCTTATGGCAAAATCTCTCATAAAAAAAATATTCTCTTTTAATAAATCTAAAAAGCAGGAAATGGAACAAGTTTCTGTAGCTGATAAAGGTGATATAAAGGACAAAAATAAAGGAACAAAAAACAACCAAAGTTCTATATCTACAGAAAAAAAGCAACAAACAAAAAATCAAAATACAGTAGCCACAAAATGCAATGAAAAATTTCCTTCTTTAGAAGCCCATTCTGATAAAATTCCCCTTTCTGGTAAAATTATTGTCACAAATACCATCCATGAAAAAAAGAATAAAGAAACTTTATCTGACCCCTCTGTTGAACAAAAAAAGATAGCGTGGCTTGGACGCCTTAAAAAAAGTTTATCCCTTTCTTCACAACGTCTAAGTGGATCTATTGGTAACCTCTTTGTTCAAAGAAAACTTAATGAAGATACATTGCAAGAGCTCGAAGATATCCTTATCCAAGCTGACCTTGGTGTCGAAACGGCAATGCATATCACGAATACTTTGGCTTCCAATCGTTATAAAAGAGATCTCTCCCCAGACGACATTCATGTTATTGTAGTTGATGAGATCAAAAAAATTCTAGAACCTGTTGCAAAACCACTCGAACTTGATCTCAACCATAAGCCTCATGTCATTTTACTGGTAGGTGTAAATGGCACTGGAAAAACGACAACTATTGGAAAACTTGCAGCTAAACTAAAAGAAAGAGGATTAAAAGTTATGCTTGCAGCTGGTGATACGTTCCGATCCGCAGCTATTGAACAGCTGCATATTTGGGGTGAACGTACTGTTTCTCCTGTTTTTTCAACAAAATTAGGTGCAGATGCCGCAAGTTTAGCTTTTGACGCTTATGAAAAAGCAAAAAAAGAAAACAGTGATGTATTAATTATTGATACAGCAGGACGTCTACAAAATAAATCTGAATTGATGGATGAATTAGCAAAAATTATTCGCGTTTTAAGAAAACACACTTCTCAAGCACCCCATACAATCCTTCAAACGCTTGATGCAACCACTGGACAAAATGCACTCAACCAAGTGGATATTTTCCGTAATATTGCTGGTGTTAATGGTTTAGTTATGACAAAGCTAGATGGAACCGCACGAGGAGGAATTCTTGTTGCTATCGCAGCAAAATATAAATTACCCATTTATTTTATCGGTATAGGAGAGAATGTTGAAGATCTTCAACCCTTTTCTGCTTCTGACTTTGCCGAAACTATAGCAGGAAAACATGCATGAAATTGCCTTTATCTAATCCTAATTCACACAATAATTCTGAAAAAAATATGAATGATAATAAAAAAATCCCTATCTCTCCAACACTTAAGTTTCTCTTGGAAATGGGTCCATTGGTTACCTTCTTTTTTGCCAATTATAAAGGAGAATGGTTGATAAAAAACGTTGAATTTTTTCAAAACTTTGACAAACCTATTTTCCCTGCAACAGCTATTTTTATGGTAGCGATTATTATTTCTCTAAGCTTATCATGGATTCTTGCAAGACAAATTCCTATTATGCCTCTTATTTCAGGAATATTTGTTTTAGTTTTTGGTTTTCTAACTCTCTGGCTTCATAATGAAAATTTCATAAAAATGAAACCAACAATCATCAATAGCTTATTTGCTTTTATACTTTTTAGTGGAATGTTTTTTAAAAAATCACTTTTACGTTATGCTCTTGATTCTACCTTAAAACTTGATGATTTAGGCTGGAAAAAACTTACTTATCGTTGGGCATTTTTTTTCGTTTTTCTCGCTCTTTTGAATGAAATTATTTGGCGAAATTTCAGCGATAATTTTTGGACAAACTTCAAAGTATTTGGTGTTATGCCTATAACAATCCTTTTCATGCTTACCCAAATGCCTCTCATCATAAAACATTCAAAAGAACTTCTGACAGAAAAGGACAAATCTAATTCTTAAAAAATTCACCACTATAGATTGTTTCTACAAATTTATCACCAAGCCCTGTTCAGGAGAAAAATATGTTGATTGAACAGTTTATTTGTCGAGAAGATAATTTTGCTGTACTTATTCATGACGAAAAAAGCGGGATAACAGCCGCAATAGATGCTCCTGAAAGCAAAGCAATTCACAATATTTTAAAGCATCATAATTGGACACTTAACACTATTTTTGTGACTCACCATCATCACGACCACGTAGAAGCTTTAGCAGAATTAAAACAAGTTTACAATTCTATAATTATCGGACCAGAAAAAGAAAAAGAAAAAATTCATCATCTTGATCAAACACTTCAACCTGATGAAAAGCTCTTTTTTGGTTCTCATGCAATTTTAGCTCTTTCAACACCTGGCCACACGCTAGGAGCTCTATCCTATTATTTTCCTGAAAAAAAATTACTGTTTGCAGGAGATACACTTTTTTCACTTGGTTGTGGACGTCTTTTCGAAGGAACAGCTGCACAAATGCTAAATTCTCTAAAAAAACTTCGTAAACTTCCCGATGAAACACTCCTGTATTGTGGACATGAGTACACAAAAAACAATGCTCTCTTCGCATTAACAATTGATCCGCATAATAAAAAACTCCACCAAAGAGTCGAAGATGTTTTTTTATTGTGTGCAGAAAACGCCATGACTTTACCTGTCACTCTAGGGAAAGAAAAAACAACAAATCCCTTTCTTCGTTGGGATAATCACGCAATAAGAAAAAAACTTTCAATGAACAATGCTACAGATGAAGAAGTTTTTGCTGAAATTCGAAAAAGAAAAGATAATTTTTAGTCATCCTTCTACATTTTTCGTAAACAAAAACTCGTAAATATTAAAAAAGAGAATAATCTCACACAAAAAGATTCTATTGTTTCTTACTTGGCACTTTAAGAAACATTAAACATTCTTGCAGATGAAGAAAATTCCACTTATTAAAAAAACATTTTACTTTTACATAATAAAGCTAATTGTTTAAAAATTCTTTTTAGAAAAACTGATTAATTTTGTAAACGTCGACAAATTTCATCTAATTGTTCTAATGAAGAATAATGTATTTTTAAATCTCCACCTTTTTTATTATGCCGAATAATAACTTTCATTCCGATCACATCTGCAAGTAAATTTTCTAAAGATTTTGTTTCTGCATCTTTTTCTATAATAGTACGTTTTTTAGTTTTATGATCAGCTTGCTCATATGCAAGTATTTCTGTTTGACGTACTGAAAGCCCTTCACGGATAATTTTTTCAGCCAAATTTTGTGGATTATCAACGGTTATAAGACAACGCGCATGACCTGCGGAAAGTTGCCCATCGGTTAAAAGTTGTTGTACTTTTTCTGGAAGTTTTAACAAACGAAGCGTATTTGCAACATGACTACGACTTTTTCCTATAACTTGTGCTAAATCTACCTGCGTATAACCATGTTCATTTAAAAGCATCTCATATCCTTTTGCCTCTTCGATAGGATTAAGATCAGCACGCTGAACATTTTCAATAATAGCCAATTCCAAAGCGGTTTTATCATCCACATCACGAATAATAACCGGCAATTGACTTAAATTTACACGTTGTGCAGCTCGCCAACGTCGTTCACCAGCGATCAATTCAAACCGATGAGGATGATCTTTTAAAGGTCTTACAATGACAGGTTGAACTACACCATGCTGACGAATTGACTGTGCTAAATTATCAAGCTCTGCTTCAGTGAAATAACGTCGCGGATTATGAGGATTACATGAAATAGATTCAAGAGGAACAAATTGTTCAGAAATTTTACCTGATACAGTCAATTTATCAAAACTTGGTGAACGAGCAAGATCGTTTTTTAAATTTATATCTCCAATCAATGCTGCCAATCCACGTCCTAATCTTTTTTTTGATAGATCATCATTCATAACTTTACTCTTTGAGTTTTTAGATTATTTTTATATTTCTAAGCAGCAGCGCGTGCTTGTTTTTCACGTTGAATCATTTCAGATGCTAGACGCAAATAAGCTTGGCTACCAGCACATTTGAGATCATAAAGCAATACAGGTTTACCGAAAGAGGGAGCTTCTGATACTCTTACATTTCGTGGAATAACAGTACGATAAACTTTATCTCCCATAAAAGAGCGTACATCTTCAACAACTTGATTTGAAAGATTATTACGTCCATCATACATTGTTAAAACAATGCCTTGTATTTCTAAAGATGGATTAAGTACGGATCGCACTTGTTTTACTGTTTCAAGTAATTGGCTCAAACCTTCAAGTGCTAAAAATTCGCATTGCATGGGAACCAGAACGGAATCTGCAGCCCCCATAGCATTAAGTGTAAGAAGATTAAGAGATGGTGGACAATCAATTAAAATATAATTGAATTTTTTTTCCATTTCCAGATCATCATAGAGAGATTTGCGTAAGCGTTGTATGCGATCTTGCGACGAAGAAATTTCCATTTCCACACCTAAAAGATCAAGTGTAGAAGGAACTATATAAAGATTAGGGACTGCTGTCTTTAAAGCTGCTCGTGTAATTGAAACTCCCGAAACTAAAACATCATAAGAAGATAAAGGACGGCTATTACGATCAATTCCTAAACCTGTACTCGCATTACCTTGTGGATCAACATCCATAATAAGAACATTTTCACCAATAGCTGCTAAAGCTGTTGCGAGATTAATTGCTGTGGTTGTTTTTCCGACTCCACCCTTTTGGTTTGCCATAGCGATAATTCGTGTTTCGCTCATTTTGCTTTACCCTCTATATGATCGAATATGAGAAATTTCTAAAATAACAGAATTTTCATCAACTTTACTTTTATGTTTTAGCAGATCAAATTGCCAATTGGCAGAGGCATTTTTTATTTCAGTAGCGTAATCCCGACCTTTTTGCAAAAGGGCTATTGTTTTTTCTGTTAATAAAGGAAAAATAATCTGAAAAAGAGTATTGAGTGGTGCTAATCCCCGTGCTGTGATAATATCAGATATGGGAATTTTTTGATATAAATCTTCGATTCTAGCATGATAAACCGTTGCTGGAAGATTAAGCTGGGCAACGACTGTTCGCAAAAAAGCAGCTTTTTTCCCATTACTTTCAACAAGATTAATATGACCTGTTTTTTTTTCTTTCAGAAAAATAGCAATCACAATTGCAGGAAAACCTCCTCCCGATCCTAAATCACACCAGTGTAAAGAATGATCATACAAAGGAAAAATTTGTGCTGAATCTAAAATATGTCGTTTCCATAAATCTTTTATTGTTGTAGCAGATATTAAATTAATATGCGCATTCCATTGAATAATTAAAGACTCAAACTGAATTAAATTTTCCATCGTTTCACGTGAAACAGAAGGAACAATACTTAACAATTGTTGATATTTTTTTTCTGTAGAAAAATCCATTAAGCTGTTTTAGCCTTTTCACGTCGTTGACGTTGAATATATGTCATAATAAGCGATAATGCAGCAGGTGTCATGCCATCAATTTTTTGTGCCTCAGCAATTGAACGAGGTGATATTTCTTTAATTTTTGATTTAAGCTCATTTGAAAGACCTGAAATTGCCTGAATATTAAGAGAAGAAGGAATTTCTAAACGTTCATCTCTCTGAAGAGAGGCTATATCTTGTGCTTGTTTATCTAAATAAACTGCATATTGTGCTTCAATTTCTAAAGATTCTACTGTTTTAGAGTCAATTTCTTTTAATTGTGGCCAAAAATGTGAAAGACGCTTTAAAGTCATATGAGGATAAGCAAGAAAATCATAAGCTGAACGCCGAATTCCATTATGATTAACGTGTAATCCATGAGCAGAAGCTTCAGTAGGTGTAAAAAAGAGATTTTGACATATTGATCGTGCTTGATCAAGACGTTGTTGTTTTTTCTGATAATACTCCCAACGTATTTTACTCACAATCCCCCACTCATGCGCCAAGGGTGTTAAACGCATATCAGCATTATCAGATCGTAAGGATAAACGAAATTCCGCACGCGATGTAAACATTCTATAAGGCTCACAAACGCCACGTGAAACCAAATCATCAATCATAACACCAATATAAGCGATAGAACGACTTATAAATATTTCATCTAATTTACCTACTTTACGTGCAGCATTCAATCCAGCCAAAAGACCTTGTGCTGCAGCTTCCTCATATCCTGTTGTGCCATTAATTTGGCCTGCTAAAAACAAACCTGGTAAAGAGCGTAATTCTAAGCTTCTTGTTAATTGTTGTGGATTAACAAAGTCATATTCAATAGCATAACCAGGCTGCAAAACTGTAGCATTTTCTAATCCTTCAATGGTTTTCAATAGAGAAATTTGTACATTTTCAGGAAGAGAAGTAGAAAGACCATTCGGATAAATAGTATCATCATTTAATCCTTCTGGTTCCAGGAAAATCTGATGTCCATCACGTTCCCCAAATTTAATAATTTTGTCTTCAACTGAAGGACAATAACGTGGCCCTAATCCTTCAATATTTCCAGAATATAAAGCAGAACTACAGATATTTTCGCGGATAATTTGATGTGTTCGTGCATTTGTACGTGTTATTGCACATTCAATTTGTGGCTGTTCAATTTTCTCTGTCAAAAGAGAAAAGGGAACAGGATTTTCATCTGCTAATTGTTTTGGAAGAGATTCCCAAGCAATTGTTTTTTTGCTTAAACGAGCAGGTGTTCCTGTTTTTAATCGCCCGAATTTTATATGATAATTTCTCAAACGTTGAGCAAGTTTCACACTAGACTGGTCTCCCATACGACCAGCAGCCCATTTTTTATCACCAATATGAATAAAACCATTTAAAAATGTACCTGTTGTTAAAACAACAGCACCAGAAAAAATTTCTCCTTGTTTTTTTAAAACAACACCCGATACATAATCATCTCTAACAATTAAATCAACAACTTCATCCTCAATGAGAGAAAGATTTTCCTGTTCTTTTAAGAATTTCTGGATTGCTTCTTTATAGAGTTTTCGATCCGCTTGTGTTCGTGGACCTCTCACTGCTGGTCCTTTACGTCTATTAAGTAATTTAAACTGAATTCCAGCAGCATCTGCCGCTTTTCCCATGAGACCATCCAACGCATCTATTTCACGAACTAAATGTCCTTTTCCAAGACCACCAATAGCAGGATTACAAGACATAGTTCCCAGCGCTGATATTTTGTGTGTAACAAGCGCTGTTCGTGCTCCTACACGTGCTGAAGCCGAAGCTGCTTCACATCCAGCATGACCACCACCAACAATGACAACATCATATGATTGCATTTAATTCATTCCATAGAGAATACTCTAAAGTTTCACGTGAAACAGAAGATAATTTACATATTTTTTATAATCTGTCTATGAAATAATCAATGTTTCACGTGAATCATTATTTACCAACACAAAACTCTGAAAAAATGATATCAAGCAAATCTTCAACATCAATATCTCCCGTAATTCTTCCAAGAAAATCACTTGCACGACGAAGATGTTCTGCACGTAAACTGAGATCAATCGAATGGAAATTAAGAGAAAATTCAAGTTCTTTAACAGTTTCCTTTAATAATTGAAGTTGCCTTTTACGGACAGGAACAAGATTACCAATTTCAGAAAAGCGTTGATGGCAAAATGTTTCAAGTTCTTTAATAAAATAATCAAAATTTAGACCAGTTAATGCAGAAAATTGTATAGATAAAAACCGATTATTTTCTTCATAAAGATCAAGCTTATTACCAACGTGCCATATTTCAGCTGACGTTTCTGGTAAATCAACTTTCTTAGGATTTCCTATATCATAAACCAAAATAACCAAATCAGCTTCCCTAATATGCTGCTTAGCAACTTCTATTCCCAATAGTTCTATTTTGTTTTCTGTCTTTCTAAGACCAGCAGTATCCGTTAAAAAAATAGGTAAACCACCAAGAATAAGTCTAATTTCTAAAGCATCGCGGGTTGTCCCTGCTTCTTCTGTCACAATAGCAACAGCTTTTCCTGAGAGACGATTTATAATGCTTGATTTTCCAGAATTTGGAGCACCCGCAATGACGATTTTTAATCCGTCACGTAAAATACTTGCACGTTCTCCCTCAGCAATATGTTCCCGAAGAGAAGTGCAAAGTTCTTCCACATCTTTCCAAACCTTATCAGATATTGCATGGGGAATATCTGCTTCATCAACAAAATCAAGTTCTGCCTCAATAAAAGCACGAACCTTTATCAGCTTATGGCGCCAATCACGATAAAGCATTGTTAAGTGTCCACGTGCCCCCATAACTGCTAAACGACGCTGGCTTTCCGTTTCAGCCTCTATTAAATCAGCAAGACCTTCTGCTTGAACAAGATCTAGTTTTCCTTCCATAAATGCACGACGTGAAAATTCACCTGCCTCTGCAATACGGCATCCAGAAAATGTTGATAATTCATCAAGAAAACGATTAACAACAGCTTTTCCTCCATGCAAATGAAATTCTGCACAATCTTCCCCCGTAAAACTATGAGGAGCAGGAAAAAAAACAGTTAAAGCAGAATCTAAAAAACTACCATCACGAGCAGTAAGATTCCCATAATGCATAAAACGAGCTTTAGGCAAACAACCACAAAGCGTTTTGATTATATCCACAACATGAGGACCAGAAAGACGAATCACTGCAACCCCTGAAGGTAACAATCCACTCGAAATAGCAAAGATTGTATCCACAGGTTTTTTCCTAATAAAAGTTTAATGATTCTACGTATTCATTGAATCAAAAAAATCAATATTATTTTTTGTTTGTTTTAATTTATCAATCAAAAATTCAATGGCATCTGTTACATTCATAGGAGCTAAAATACGACGAAGAACAAAAATTTTGTGTAAATCTTGTCGTGCTACCAAAAGCTCTTCCTTACGCGTTCCTGACTTTAAAATATCCATAGCAGGGAAAATACGCTTATCAGCAACCTTACGATCAAGCACAATTTCTGAGTTACCTGTTCCCTTAAATTCTTCAAAAATAACCTCATCCATGCGGCTTCCTGTATCAATCAAAGCCGTCGCAATAATAGTTAAAGATCCACCTTCCTCAATATTACGCGCTGCACCAAAAAAACGTTTTGGACGCTGTAAAGCATTTGCATCCACCCCACCTGTCAAAACTTTACCTGAAGACGGAACAACCGTATTATATGCGCGCCCAAGACGTGTGATAGAATCGAGAAGAATAACAACATCGCGTCCATATTCAACGAGACGTTTGGCTTTTTCAATGACCATTTCTGCTACTTGTACATGACGTATTGCAGGTTCATCAAAAGTAGAAGAAACTACTTCTCCTTTTACTGAACGCTGCATATCGGTAACCTCTTCTGGTCGTTCATCGATTAAAAGAACAATAAGATAACATTCAGGATGATTAGTAGTAATAGAATGAGCAATATTTTGAAGTAAAACTGTTTTTCCTGTTCGAGGTGGCGCAACAATTAATCCTCTTTGTCCTTTTCCCAAAGGAGATATTAAATCAATTACGCGTGATGACATATCCTTCTCTGTAGGATCTTGTATTTCCATTTGAAAACGTTCATTTGAATAAAGAGGCGTAAGATTATCAAAATGAATTTTATAACGAATCTTTTCAGGTCTTTCAAAATTAATTGTATTAATTTTAAGGAGAGCAAAATAACGTTCTCCTTCTTTTGGACTACGTATAGGACCTTCAATAGTATCACCTGTTTTCAAAGAAAATGACTGAATTTGTGCAGGTGAAAGATAAATATCATCAGGTCCAGGAAGATAATTAGCATCAGCAGAACGCAAAAATCCAAACCCGTCTTGCAAAACTTCAACGACACCTTCACCTATAATTTCTACATCCTGTAGAGCAAGTTTTTTTAAAATTGCGAACATTAATTCTTGTTTGCGCATAAGAGAAGCATTTTCAACTTCTAATGTTTCAGCAAAAGAAACAAGTTCAACTGGATTTTTACTTTTAAGTTCTTGTAGTTTCATTTTCTGCATGAAATATGCTCTTTTAAATTAAGGAGAGGATCACCCTAAACAATTTATGGAGATTTTTGTGAATGGAATATTCTTTAAGAAAGGACCATTTTACACTCAATTTTGTTAATCTGCAAGTGCCATTTATATGAAATTTATTTGTGTAATATTAAATAATTATATGAAAAATTTGAAAAAACGTAAAATCTGAACAGTATTTAACTATTTTTTAAATTTATAGTATGAAAAAAGTATTTTTCACAAAATCCTTATTAATATATTTTTAAAAAAAGAGGATTCTTTTTATTTAAAACTGTGTTTAATGTGAATTATTATTCATACCTTATTTATCCTCAAGTTTATCCACAAAAGAGAAAAAAAAATAATAAAGATAACACTATCTTAAAGATATTATCCCCTCTTTTTTTACAATAGGCATTTGATTATCAAAAGTGTTTAATTTGTGCATAATAATAAAAGATTTTTCTTAAATTTTATTTTTATAAAAACCATCAAAAATATATACACATGTCTTAACAAGGAGTTAAAATTTTTGTGATAAAAGAAAAAAAATCCTTTCATTTACACATGCTTTCTGATGCAACGGGAGAAACCTTAATCTCTTTAGGAAGAGCTGTAGCATCCCAATATGCAATGAGTCAGGAAATAGAGCATATTTATCCTATGATTCGTAATAAAATCCAGTTACAAAAAGCTCTTGATGAGATACAACAAGAGCCAGGCATTGTTCTTTACACAATGATTGATGAAGAACTTAAACTTCTCCTTCAAAAAAGATGTAAAAAAATAAAGGTTCCCTGTATTGATATATTGTATCCTGTTTTAAATGCTTTTCAGTCTTACCTTGGAATGCCAACTCATTTACGTGTTAGTGCACAACATGATCTCAATGCAGATTACTTTCGTCGTATTAAGGCTTTGGATTTTACAATAGAGCATGATGATGGACAATCTTCCAGTAGCTTAACCGAAGCAGATGTGATTCTTGTAGGAATTTCGAGAACCTCTAAAACGCCAACAAGTATCTATTTAGCAAATCGAGGAATAAAAACGGCTAATGTTCCTCTTATTCCTAATATTGATTTACCAGAATCCCTTTTAAAGGCAAAAAAATCTTTAATTATTGGTTTAATTGCTTCAGCTGAAAGAATCTCACATATTCGCCAAAATAGGAATTTGGGAGAAGGTTTTTCTCTTGAAAGTTATACTAATCGTATTAACATAGCCGAAGAATTAATTTACGCAAAACGCATTTGCGAACGTTTTGGTTGGCCTATTATTGATGTCACGAGACGTTCTATTGAAGAAACTGCCGCTGCAGTATTTGAACTTTTATCACGATTTCGTGAAGAAAAATGAAAGAAATCTTCATGGGCGAAAATACATTAATCTTAGCATCTCTTAGTTTTTATCGTGCACAATTATTGAAAAAGGCAGGTTTAAATTTCTTCATTGAAGGGGCTTCTTTTGATGAAAGAGTAGTAGAAAAAACAGGAAAAGAAAAAACACCTAAAGAACTCAGCTGTTTTCTCGCGAGTGCAAAAGCAAAAAATGTTTCAGATCGTTTTCCTGATGCTTTCGTTATTGGTTGTGATCAAGTGCTTGATTTAGAAGGTAAAGTTTTTCATAAAGTAACAAATATTAATGAAGCACATCAACGTTTACATGAGTTGTCAGGAAAAAGACATTCTCTTCATAGCGCAGTAACTTTATTTAGAAATGGGCAAAAAATTTGGCTTGAAGCTTTTAGTGCACATATGTCCGTACGTTTTCTCTCGTCAGAATTTATTGAACGTTATTTAGCACGTGTAGGAAAAGATGTTCTAAATAGTGTAGGAGTATATCAAATTGAAGGGGAAGGAATTCATCTCTTTGAAAAAATTGACGGAGATTTTTTTACTATTGTTGGTTTACCTTTGCTTCCTCTACTCGTAAAACTACGTCATTTGGGTATTATTGATGGTTGACTTAATAACAAAAGAAAAAAAGATAAAGTATCCTCGTGCTTTTGTTGTTGGTTCTCCTATTCACCATTCGAAATCGCCAAGAATTCACAATTTTTGGCTTAAACAATATGGTTTACAAGGAGAATATCTTGCACAAGAAGTAACGTTTGAAGAATTTAGACATTTCATTGGCTCTTTAAAAGAAATGGGTTTTTGTGGAGGAAATGTTACTTTGCCTTATAAACAGGAAGCCCTTCGTTTAGCAGATTATAAAGATGAGATATCAACAATGATAGGTGCTGCTAATACGCTTTGGTATGAAGGAGATAAACTTTGTGCCACAAATACTGATGCCTATGGTTTTAATGCTAACCTTGATGATTTTTCACCGGATTGGGGAGGAGAAACAGCTCTTGTCTTTGGAGCAGGGGGCGCTGCACGAGCGATCTTATATGCCTTAAAAAAACGCGGATTTGAACATATTTATTTGCTTAACCGCACAAAAGAACGCGCTGAGAATTTAGCTCAGCATTTTGGCAAAAATATTAAAGTCTATGATTGGTGTAAGATTCACGAAATACTTTATCAAGCTGATTTGATTGTTAATACAACTTCTATAGGCATAAAAAATCTAGAAGAAAAAAGTGATTCTTTCTTTTGGGATTTCCATAAAGCAAAAATAACGGCATTGGTAACAGATATTGTTTATACACCATTGATAACTCCTTTTTTACAACAGGCAAAAGCTTGTGGCCTAAAGACAGTTGATGGTCTTGGAATGCTTCTACATCAGGCTGTTTTAGGGTTTGAACGGTGGTTTGGAATAAGACCAGAGGTAACAGAAGCATTACGGACAGCCATTTTAGAGGATATGAGTGAAGAAAGAGAATGAAGATTGTAGGATTGACCGGATCAATTGCTATGGGAAAGTCAACAGTTGCTAATTTTTTCAAGCAAATGGGTATTTCAGTTTTTAGTGCTGATGAGATAGTACAACAACTTTACAAAAGCGAACCAGCTTTATCACTCATAGAAAATGTTTTTCCCGGTGTTGTTGAAGACCATGAAGTTAACCGTTTAAAACTTTCTGAAATTTTGATTGATAATAATAAAAAGTTACAAACATTAGAAAAAATAATTCATCCTTTGGTACGAGAAAAAGAAAGAGAGTTTATTGATACGGCCCGCAAGCAAGGGAAAAAATTAATTATTCTTGATATTCCACTTCTTTTTGAAAAGAATGGTGAAAGCCGTGTAGATAGTGTTATTGTTGTTTCTGCACCACCAGAAATACAAAAAAAACGTGCAATGATTCGCCAAGGTATGAATGAGAAAAAATTTGCCTTTATCAATTTTCAACAAATACCTGATGAAAAAAAACGTGAACGCGCTGATTTTATTATTGATACAGGGAAAGATTTGGAGAATACACGTCAACAGGTTTTTGATGTAATAAAAAAATTACTAAAGAATTGAAATCATGCGGGAAATTATTTTTGATACAGAAACAACAGGTTTAGATAAAGAAAAAGATCGCATAATCGAAATTGGTTGTGTAGAGATGGTTGATCGTTACCTTACGGGGCGTCAATTCCATGTTTATTTAAATCCACAAGGTGTTATTATTCCTGATGAAGTTGCGGCAATTCACGGATTAACTAATGAACGCCTGAAAAACGAGAAAAGTTTTAGTGATATTGTCGATGAATTTTTGGAATTTATTAAGGGTGCAACAATGGTTGCACATAATGCGAGTTTTGATATTGGTTTTATTAATGCAGAATTAAAGCGCGTTAATAGGCCGCTTATCAGTATTGATAATATTCTTGATACATTGGCTATAGCACGTCGTAAATTTCCTATGGGTCCTAATTCTCTTGATATTTTATGTAAACGCTTTGGAATTGATAACAGCCATCGTGTTCTTCATGGTGCTTTACTTGATGCAGAGATTTTGGCCGACGTTTATATTGAACTAATTGGTGGAAAGCAGGGCGTATTGGGTTTTGATAACAGAAAGAGTATTGATGAACAATATATACAAAGTAACAAAGATACGTCTTATGCAGTTAAATTTCGCCCCCAGGCTTTACCTTCAAGATTGAGTGTGCAAGAAAAAAGGTTGCATGCTGATTTTGTCAATAAAATTGGTAAAAAGGCTCTGTGGAATAACTACAAAGTTTATGAATAATATACCTTATCTTTTCGCTAAAAAAGTTACTTGAAGATTTAGATAAAAATATGGATGAAAAAAAAATGGCCGTTGTGGGGAGGGGAACACCACAACGACCCTGTCGCTACATTGTACCTCAGCTATCATAGGAGGAGCAAAATGAAAGCTATTAATCCTGTAACAGCAAAGAAAAGCTCTAGGTACTTAACATAAAGTGCAACGACACCGTGCTTTATGAAAAGAAAAAATGGCTTTTTAGAGGCAAAATGAAAAAATTAAAATAAAAATGAAAAAAATATATAAAAGTAATTTGTTTTTTAGCTGAAATGGAGAAATAAAATTGTCATGAAAACAACAGATCATCTATTGTTGGTCGATGGATCAGGCTACGTTTTTCGTGCTTACTATGCTTTGCCGCCTTTAAAACGCAAAAAAGATGGACTTCCTGTAGGGGCAGTAGCTGGTTTTTGTAATATGCTATGGAAATTACTTTGTGATGCTCGTAATACAACGACAGGGATTGTTCCAACACATTTTGCTGTTATTTTTGATTATTCATCTGATACTTTTCGAAAACAAATTTATCCTCAATATAAATCGAATCGCGCTGAACCTCCAGAAGATCTAATTCCTCAATTTTCTTTGATACGTCAAGCAACCAAGGCTTTTAATTTGCCTTGTGTTGAAAAGGAAGGTTTTGAAGCAGATGATTTAATTGCTACCTATGCAAAATTAGCAACAAAGGTTGGAGTAAAAACGACTATTATCTCTTCTGATAAGGATCTTATGCAACTCGTAAATACACGTGTATCCTTATATGACGGAATGAAAGATAAACATATAGGCATATCAGAAGTTATAGAAAAATGGGGTGTTACCCCTGAAAAAATGATTGATTTACAAGCTTTGATTGGAGATTCAACAGATAATGTACCAGGTATTCCCGGCATTGGTCCAAAAACTGCAGCTCAGTTGTTAAATCAATTTGGTTCTCTTGATCTTTTGTTTCAACACGTAACGGAAATTAAACAAACCAAACGACGTGAAAACATTCAAACTTATAAAGAACAAGTTAAAATTTCTCGTGAACTTGTTAGGCTTAGAACAGATGTTCCTATAGATAGTAATTTAGATGACTTTATTTTAGAACCACAAGATGGGCCACGCTTAATTGCTTTTTTGAAAGCAATGGAGTTTTCAACATTAACACGTCGCGTGGCAGAGGCAACGAAATGTGATGCAGCTGTTATTGATGCTCTCGATATAGATGTTGAATGGAAAAAAACTAGTTATGGGCATGATTCTGATATCAAAAACACTGAAGGCGCATCTTGTAATAATTTTTCTGAAAATTCGCCACAATATTTTGCACAAAAACGTAAAAATCAAGCACTAACTCAAAAAATTACAAGAGATACTTACACAACAATTCTTGATACGGAAGTTTTAAAAGAGTGGTTATGGCAAGCACAAGAACAGGGTTTTTTCGCTTTTGATACTGAAACAACATCTCTTAATCCGATGCAAGCAAAGCTTGTTGGTTTCTCACTTGCATTACAGCCGGGAAAAGCAGCTTATATACCTCTTGAACATTTTGAAGAAAAAAATGACCTTTTAAGGGACGGACGCATTGCCTTGCAGATTGAGACAAAAAAAGCCGTAGAACTTTTAAAACCGATTCTAGAGGATTCAGGGGTGTTAAAAATTGGTCAGAATATAAAATATGATTGGTTGGTGATGAAGCAATACGATATTGTTATACATCCTTTTGATGATACAATGCTTTTGTCCTATGCTCTGGACGCTGGAACTTTAACTCATAATATGGATGATTTGTCTGAACGTTGGCTTGGACATAAACCAATTGCCTATAAGGATTTAACGCATAAAGGAAAAAAAATTACTTCTTTTGCACAAGTAGATTTAAAACAAGCAACTCTTTATGCAGCAGAAGATGCTGATATAACACTCCGCCTTTGGCAAATTTTGAAACCGCAACTTGTCGCTCAAGGCATGGTGAAAATTTATGAACGCTTTGATCGACCACTCGTAGAAGTTCTTGCAAGAATGGAAGAGCGCGGGATTCTTGTTGATAGGCAAATTTTATTGCGCCTTTCAGGAGAATTGGCGCAAACTGCTTTGATTCTAGAACAGGAAATTTATCAACTTTCTGATAAAAAGTTTAATCTTGCTTCGCCAAAACAATTAGGTGATATCCTTTTTGGCAAAATGGGATTGCCTGGAGGTGCTAAAACTAAAGGGGGACAATGGTCAACTTCTGCACAGACCTTGGAAGAGTTAGCTGCTGAAGGTCATATTTTACCGCGTAAAATTATTGCGTGGCGTCAACTTACAAAGCTAAAATCTACTTATACAGATACTTTGCCTTCTTATATTTTTCCAAAAACAGGGCGTGTTCATACGAATTATTCTTTAGCAATAACATCAACAGGGCGGTTATCATCATCAGAGCCAAATTTACAAAATATTCCAGTAAGAACTGCTGAAGGACGTAAAATCCGAACAGCTTTTATTGCTCCCAAAGGATATGTATTGCTTTCTGCTGATTATAGCCAAATTGAATTGCGCATTCTTGCTCATATTGCAGATATAAAAGCATTAAAAGAAGCTTTTGCGAAAGGGCATGATATTCATGCTATAACGGCATCACAAATGTTTGGTGTTGCAGTAGAGGGAATGCATTCAGATATACGACGGCGTGCAAAAGCAATTAATTTTGGGATTATTTATGGTATTTCAGCTTTTGGGTTAGCTAATCAATTGGGAATTTCACGTCAAGAAGCGGGTCGTTATATTCAGTTATATTTTGAAAGATTTCCAGGAATTAAAGATTATATGGAAAAAACAAAAATCTTTGCCCGTGAAAATGGTTATGTAGAAACAATTTTTAGACGTCGTATTTATTATCCAGAAATAAACGCAAAGGATGTAAAAATTCGTTCTCTTAATGAACGAGCAGCTATCAACGCTCCAATTCAAGGTTCTGCTGCAGATATTATTCGTCGTGCTATGATACAGATGGAAGATGCTTTAAAAGAGGAAAATCTATCGGCAAAAATGTTGCTACAAGTGCATGATGAACTGATTTTTGAAGTACCCAAAGAAGAGAGTAAAGAAACCATGGTTGTTGTTAAAAATGTTATGGAAAATGCTACAATGCCAGTTTTATCTTTGTCTGTACCACTTGAAGTAAAAGTCATGACGGCTCAAAATTGGGATGAGGCACATTAATTTTTTCATTTATTTTTAAGGGCGCTCATTGCGTTTGCAAGATTAAGATAAGCTTTTATAGGCAAATGATCTGAGGCAATGCGCGCAAGCGGAGAATGATGGTTTTCAATCCTTGTTACCAATTGGTGGGGAAAAGCAAAAACTCTGTCAAGAGCTAAAAAGGGAAGACGAGAGGGAAAACTTGGTACAATTTCAAGTGTATTATCAAAATAGGGCGAAAAATGGTTTAAGGATGAGCTTTTTCCCATTCGCCATTCATTAAAATCTCCAATGAGGAGTGTAGGCATAAGGGAGCGTTTTTGTAAAATTGCAAGGAGCATTTTTGTTTGTTGTTTACGAGAATAACGTAATAAGCCAAAATGAGCTGCAATAATACGAATAGGTCCTGTTGCCATTTCCAACTCTACAATTACAGCTCCACGTGGTTCAAGACCAGGAAGAGTGACTTGTAAAGTGTCGTATACATATCCCTTTCGCAAAAAAAGAGCATTACCATGCCAACCATGACCATGAGGTGACATGGTGTTGAGAGGAACAGGAAACAAACCGGTTTCAGATTTTAACAGCTGCAGATTAATCAAACCAATGCGTTCCCCAAAACGTCTATCAGCTTCTTGAAGAGCAAGAATATCAACTTGTAATTCAGCAATAACACGTACAATACGTGTAGGATTAAAAATTTTATCAACACCTATACATTTATGCACATTATAGGAAGCAACGGTTAGGTCATAATTATTATTTTGGTTAATGACATTCGGTTGATAATGATAATGGTTATAGATTGCATTTAAAAGAGAGTTATGAAGTTTTTGTTGGATAAAATCAGTAAACCAAGGAAACTTTTGCTTGTAAGGTATTTTTATCATTTTGCAGAAAGAATAGTACCTAAGAGGTAAAGGGTAAAAACTCACACTAAAAACAAAAAACCCTGTTTCTAAAAGAAACAAGGTTTTCAAATTAAGCTATTTTCTGCACTCAATCACGATTTGAGCCAAGAAACTGTAGTAAAAAGACAAACATATTGATGAAATCAAGATAGAGATTCAACGCACCCATAATAACTTTACGCCCTCGAGTGTCACTTCCATCTCCTTCATAATACATCAATTTAATATTCTGGGTATCATAAGCTGTTAAACCAGCAAAGATAAAAACACCAATTACAGAAATAGCAAATTGCAAAGCACTTGATCCAAGAAAAATGTTTACAATTGTAGAAAGAAACAAGCCAATCAATCCAATGAACAAGAATGAACCAATAGCTGTAAGATCACGTTTTGTTGTATATCCATAAAGTGAAAGAGCTCCAAAAGCTGCAGACGAAATAACAAAAGTTTGCACAACACTTTCTGTTGTATAACGCAAAAAGATTGAAGACAGCGAAAGTCCAACTAGAGCAGCATAACAAAAAAAGAGGCTACGAGCAGCATCAGTGCTCAATGTATTAATTTTAAAATTAAGGAATAAAACTGCTATAAGTGGTGCAAACATAACAACATAAGAAAATGGTGATGTATAAAATGTTACTCCAAAAGATGTTAAATAAACACTATTATTGATCTGACCTGCTGCCTGACTCATATCTGTTGTTGTTGCTAATGATACAATTGCGTAGGCGGCAGCAGCTGTAATGAGCAAACCTATAGCCATTGTATTGTAGACACCCAACATATAGTCGCGCAATCCTTGATCAATTGATGCGTCGGCATGAGAAGTAGGCGCCGAACGTAAATTTTTAAAATTAGCCATAATATAAAATCCTTTAGTATATGTTTCGTCAGATATTTGGTTTTCAAAGCATCTCTGTCATTACATACATAAACCTCCTCTAAGCCTTAAACTGACTAATACAACTCCCCTAAGAATCACTAGCAGAATTCCAACATATCTTCTCTTAATTATGGAGATTTATTTTAAAATTACAAGAGATTTATCTGCCGAAGGAATCTTACAAATTGGTAAGAAAATAGTTTATTTTGATAAAAAATAGTTTTATGTTTATCATATAACAAAGGCTATATTAAAAAATCACATAATCTAATCCCCTATATTTGTGTTGGTAAAGATAGAGGCAAACATCATCATACCATTTTCAACCGCCAATATTACACCTAGTTTTATAGGGGAAGAAGATCTATTGAATTGAAATTTTTTATATATTGTATGTTAAATGGCACTCCGAATAGCGTAAGATTCTCTGTTTATAAATCTACTTATTATTAAATCAATAAAGAGTCTTCATTTGCTTGAATAATACAAAGAAGATTGGCGTGCAAGAGGAGACAAGGTTTGAATTGCTTCAATATGCAAGATAGTAAATTATAATTATAAATCAATATGTTGTTTTACAAAAACAACATTGAAAATAGTTTTAAAATACTTTTTATTAAAAATTATATAAAAATAAAACAATTAAAGTGTTTAAAAACGAAGTACTTAAGAAAACTACTGTAAGAAATGATACTTGAAAAAACTAAAAAACATACGAAAAAAATTATTTTGAGCAAATGAAAAAAACTTTAAATGCTGTAAAATACTTCTCTTCAGAATGTGATCTTCAGACATATGGGTGAAAAATATTAATTTTTATTTGAATTAATTTCTTTTACACTGACCAAGTGTAGAAAAGTAAAATCTCATAAAGAGAAACATCTGAAATATCTCATAGCAAGAACAAATCAAGAAAAATCAATCTAGAATCAGACTTCTAGTGATCAAGAATCTCTGATTTTTAAGGTAATGAAAACATCAATGAGAAGACGTACGGTTGGCAGGATGTTTTGCTTTCATCCAAGTACGCAATTCTTCACTAAGGATGGCAATAACACCGAGAGTGATAAAGCTATCTGCAAGGTTAAAAATAGCAAAATAAAATACATCATCAATATGAAAGAGTATATAATCAGTGACATGATGAAAGCGAATACGATCAACAAGATTGCTGATTGCTCCTCCAATAATAAAGATCAGACCAAAGCGCATAAAAGATTTATTATATTCAGTATTTTTCCATAACCATAAAAGGAAGATAATCACAAAGATTATGATAGTGCTGATTCCCCAATGAGAAAAGGAAGAAAAAAACGAAAATGCAATACCAGAATTGCGCACATGATAAAGTGAGAAGAAAGGAAGGAGTGAGATCTCTGTTCCTAAAGGCATATTGTGCATAATCCAGTACTTGACAGCTTGATCGAGCCCTACTGTAAAGGCCAATCCGAGGAGAAGAAAAGGGAAAGTTTTACGTATCATATTTTTCCTTGTATGGTTGCAGTGTTAAATAAGGACGACGGATTTCATAAAGCATAACGGCTGTTGCTATTGCTAGATTAAGCGAGTCAGCGCGTCCATTTTGTGGAATACGTGCGAGTTTATCGCACCGATTTTTAAGAATATCTGATAATCCCTGTTTTTCATTTCCCATTAAAAGGATGATAGGGCCATTTTTGAAATCAAGTGTCCGATAATCTAGAGATCCTTTGAGATGTGTGCCAATGATCATGCCTTTAAAATGAGAAGACCAGTTTAAAAAAGCGCTTTCATCAAAACGATAAAGTGGTATAGAAAAAATTGATCCCATGGTTGCTCGAACTGTTGCAGGCGAGAAGGGATCTGTTGTTTCGCCAATTAAAATAACACCTTTAGCACCTACGGCATCAGCAGTTCGAATAATGGTACCAAGATTTCCAGGATCACGGACACGATCAAGCGCGATGTAAACATCTTTAACTTGTTCAGTTATCATTTCAAGAGGTTGCCATTTTTGTTTGAAAATACCAATAACTGTTTGTGGATTATCGCGTTGGGTAAGTGCTTCCATAATTTTTTGTGAGGCTTTAATAACAAAACCACCATTAGCTACAGCTCGTGCAGCAGTGTTTTCTATAGCAGCATTACCGATTTTGCTTTTAGAAAAAATAAGCGTCTGTATTGTCCAGCCGAGATTGAGAGCATCAATTACCAATTTTAATCCTTCCGCCATGAAAAGACCTTCTCTATTGCGGTTTTTCTTTTGGCTAAGTGCTTTAAGATCTTTTATGATCGGATTGCTAAGGGACGTAATTTCTTTTACTCTACCAGTTTTAGGTCTACACATATTCAAGCAATCCAACGGCTAAAAAGAGAAGTAGAAAGAGCGCGTCCTGCAATTTCTTCACGCAAAATGAGTTCTCCTGATTCGATTGTACCGCCAAGACTTGCAAATGTATCACGCATTAAAGCATGAAGTGCAAAGAAGGAAGCACGAATAGAATAAGCTGTAAGAATAACAGAGAGTGGTTTATCAGAGAGAAGTTTACGACAATTTGTGATCATAGCTGGTAAATGATCAAACAGCTGCCAAACTTCACCGTGAGGTCCACGCCCATAAGCAGGGGGATCAAGGAGAATCATATCATAGTTTTTCTTGCGACGCAGTTCACGCTCGACGAATTTCACAGCATCATCGCAAATCCAGCGAATAGAATGATCTGGTAACCCTGCTCTTTCCTGATTAGCTTTTGCCCACATAATAGCTTTTTTAGAGGCATCAACATGGGTAACGCTTGCACCCGCACGTACTCCAATCAAAGAGGCAACACCTGTATAGCCAAAAAGACTCAACAATTTTATAGGTCGCGCTGCTTTAACAATTTGTTCTTCCATAAAGCGCCAATGAGCATCTTGTTCAGGAAAAACTCCCACATGACGAAAGGAAGTAAAACGGCCTAGAAAAGACAGCCCATTCCAAGAAAGGGGCCACGTTTCATTCAGTGATTTTTTAGGAAAATGCCAACGACCAACCCCTTCTTCATCACGGTTTCCTGTGAAAATAGCATCTACATTAGCCCATTGTTTTTGCGATAAAGCGGGTTTCCATAGTGCTTGACTTTCTGGTCGAATAATTCGATAGGTCCCATAACGCTCTAACTTTTGTCCATAACCAGAATCAATGAGAGCATAATTTTCACTTATCGTTGTTTCTAAGATAAGAGGTAATTTTTCCTGTATATATCTATTGTTTTGAGAGGATTGAAAGTATTGTACAGGCATGTTTTTTATCGTGGTACATTATGTATAAAAATATTATAAAGCTCTTAATTGTTTCGTAAAAGCGCAAAAGAATTAAAATCAATTAAAACATGTATAAAAAAAGCATTTCTAATTCTGTATCGAATATAAAATATAGAGAGAAAGGAATTTCTTTAAAATATCACTACACTATATTTGTGATTGATATTTTTAACTTTTCAAGTTCAGCATTGCTTTTTTTTAGGGCTTTTTTACATTTCAGATAGGACAACCACTTGATCAAACTTCCTAATAAAATACCAAAACCAAAAAAAATAAAGAGCCATATAAAGAGGGGAGCTTGGTAAGTAAAACTTTCAGAATTTTCTCGAAAAGGATCAAGCGTTAACGTGACCACTTGACGATTAGCTACAATAAAACCAATTAAAAACACTGTGAGAATCACACAGATCATTGTTAAAAGGATACGTTTAATTATCATAAGTTTCTCACTGATTAAGACGATCGCGTAAATCTTTGCCAGTTTTAAAAAAGGGAATCCACTTTTCTTCAACAGCAACAGCTTCACCGGTTCGTGGATTACGTCCATTACGGGCTGAACGGCTTTTTACAGAAAAAGCTCCAAATCCACGAAGCTCAACGCGATTGCCATTTGCAAGTGCTGTTGAAATCTCTTCAAAAATAGCATTTACAATGTTTTCCACATCTCTTTGAAAAAGATGTGGGTTATGACGAGCAATAATTTGCACAAGCTCTGATTTAACCACAATATCCTCACTTTATATACAAAAAACTTTATTATAATTATAAACTCCATGCATATTACATTATATAGACGGATAAAAGTAAAATAAAACCAAGAAAAAACAAATTGCAAGAAACAAAATTTGAAAATACCTCTTATAAAGGTTATACAGATTAAAAATGTAGAACAGTATAAGAGATTAGGAGAGTATGTCCGTACGCAAACATTCTGAAGTCTTTTCCATGCAATCATCTTTTGGAGATGTTTTTAAAAAAGCATCCCGCCATTCGCGTCGCATTAGCATATTAAAAATTTTTTTACCATTTTTGGCGTTGGTTTCAGCGCTGGTTTTTTGCTGGTTTACGTTTTTCTTAGTTCCCGCTACTTCTGATTCTATGTCTTTGAATAATGAAGAGAATGAAGTGATGAATTTGACAATGCTCAATCCAAAATTGGAAGGATATGCACGTGCTCATGAACCTTATTGGCTTAAAGCAGAGAAGGCATTTCAAGATCCTACGCATTCTGGGATAATTGGGTTGAAAAACATTACAGCTAAAGCGTTTATGGGCCAACAAAGGCAGGTTTTTCTCGCAGCGCAAAGGGGAGTTTACGATAACATTAATGGTTTTTTACAGCTGGATAAGCCATTTACCGTTACAACAAATGATGGAATAATGGTACAATTTATGTCGGCTAGTATTGATTTATCCGAGGGACAGTTAAAAACAGATCAACGTGTTAATATTCAACGAGCCGGTTTACATCTTGCAGCAAATGCCTTGCAAATTCGAGAAAAAGGAAAAAACATATATCTTCATGGTGGTGTGCATTTAGTGCTTAAAAAGAAATGACGGATATCAATACGAATCTTTAAAGTGGATCTAAAGAGAAATATGGTTATATATAAACAGAAGAATTATAAAGGATGAGATCATACAAAAAATGGATAAGTATGACATTAGCTTTTAGCATGGGAATGTTAAAAGGCGGGGTGCTTTTAGGATATGCTGAAGTGGCTCATTTGGGAATAAATTTATCAAACAATAAAGAACCAGTAGAACTTTATGCAGATTCTTTAGAAATACGTGATAAAGAGGGGATAGCGCTATTTAAGGGTGATGTTTCCGTAGTGCAAGGTGAACGTCTTTTACGAACGGAAAAATTAGTTGTTTACTACGATAAAGCATATAAAGAAACTGGTAGAAGCAAGGAATATACAAAAGCGTCACCTGTTGTTTTATTTGGTTCGTCAAGCATAGAAAAAATGGAAGCTTTAGGAAACGTCTATATAAAAATTGCTACGCAAGTTGCTACGGGTGATAAAGGTGTTTTTGATGGAAAGTCAAAAATGATGAGTTTGACAGGGAACCGTGTTGTGTTAATGGATGGTGACAATGTGGCAACGGGGTGCAAACTAACGGCAAATATAGAAAGCGGAAAGGCTTTTTTAGAAGGTTGTGAGACGCCTGAGAAAAAAGGCCGTGTTTCTATTATTTTAAAACAAAATCAAAAGAATGGTCATTAAGATTTCATGTTTGGAATCAAAAGAGAAAAGCAGATTGATAAATATGATTTTATAAGTGAAGAGTCAAAAAAACGCTTAAAAGGGACCTTGATTGCCAGTCATTTGATTAAAGTTTATCAAGGAAGACGAACGGTTAATGGTGTTTCTTTTGGCATTCATACAGGAGAAGCTGTTGGCATTTTAGGTCCCAATGGAGCTGGTAAAACAACTTGTTTTTATATGGTTACGGGGCTCATAAAATCTGATGGAGGATCCATTAAAATTAATGGATTTGATATTACGCATTTTCCGATGTATCGCCGTGCACGTTTAGGTATTGGATATCTTCCGCAGGAAGCCTCAATTTTTCGTGGTCTTTCAGTAGAAAATAACATTAAAGCTGTTTTAGAAGTGGTTGAAAAAGATCGCCTTAAACAACGTGAAGAATTAGACAGCCTTTTATATGAATTTAAAATTGATCATTTACGTAAAATGCCTGCACTTTCGTTATCTGGAGGTGAACGTCGGCGGCTTGAAATTGCGCGTGCTTTAGCTTCTCGTCCCAATTTTATGTTGCTTGATGAACCATTTGCAGGAATTGATCCTATCGCTATTTCCGATATTCAGCAACTTATTCGTCATTTAACACAACGTGGCATTGGTGTTTTAATAACAGATCATAATGTCCGCGAAACATTAGAACTTGTTGATCGTGCGTATATTATTTACACAGGTCAAGTGTTAGTTCACGGTTGTCCTAATGATATTATCAACAACGTTGATGTCCGCAGGATTTATTTGGGAAATCAGTTTTCTCTTTGATTTTACAGCTTTCATGAGTTTCCAGTAAGTTTAATCGAACATTATGACTGAAACTTTCCTTATTTATGCCAAAACTTTTTTTATCACTATAATCTTAAAGCTATTGAATAGTGAAAAATATTTAATCACTATAAGATGAGTTTGTTATTTTACTGGTTTGGCTTCCTCATGATTATATCATAGAAAAGATATCACTGGATTAACTTAATAATGAGTGATAAATGAAGCTGTAAATAAATGTGTGTGTTATTGAAAGGTATGGCTATTCATCATATTTTCCTCTGTCGAATCAAATAACATATCGGTGATGCTATTTCAGGTATTTTGATAGGAACGCGGTTGTGGGTATCAGGCTGAATTTATAAATCTTTTAAAGTAATCATTAAATTTCTAAAAGCCTTGATATTCTTGTTCTAAAGCGATGTTCAATTTATCCAATAATCGTCAAAGTAAAGATATCTTTTGTTCAGTATGCTTCTCATTCTATTAAGAGTCTGTTTTAAAAGAAAGAAAAATCTAATTGGGAACTATACATTAAATCTTGTGAAAAGTTTAATAAATTTATGAATAATGACCTTTTATAGAGATTTAAGGAAATTGATTTTATGAACAATTTCATTTCTTTCTTTTCTCATGCTGTTAATGAGGAGATAAATATGATTTATTGTTGTGTTAAAAGTGATTATGACATGTGTTAAGTCATCATCCATTATAAATTAAAAAATAAAAATACATGCGATGATGCACGAAAGTTAAAGAACTTTAAGTATCTATATCGTTTATAAGTTTTATTGGTGAGCATTTGAGCGTGTAAAAGGAAAATTAAAGGATGAATTTGAGTGAGTTAATAGCACCGGAAGCAATTATTCCAGCTCTTAAGGCTAATTCGAAAAAACAAGTTCTACAAATTTTAGCTGAGAAGGCTTCTAAGCTAACAGGTCTTAGTGAGCATATAATTTTTGATGTTGTTTTGCAACGTGAGAAGCTCGGTTCAACGGGTTTAGGTGGTGGTATTGCGATTCCTCATGGGAAATTACCTGATATTAATAGGATTATTGGTATATTCGCACGGCTTGAAAGTCCTATAGATTTTGAAGCTCTTGATGACGAGCCTATAGATCTAGTTTTTCTCCTTTTAGCGCCTGAAAATGCTGGTGCAGATCACTTAAAAGCTTTATCACAGATTGCACGTGTTTTGCGTCATGCTGAGGTTGTGCAAAAATTGCGCAATACGCACAATGCTAATGCGCTTTATGCTTTATTAATTCAAACTTCAGAAACAAATGCGGCTTAAAAAATATGTAGGTATATGGGTTATGAGGTATATGCCACGGAGCACAGAAGATAATATAATTTGTGTCTTAAAAAATTAATAATAAAAGGTTGTGTCATACGATTTTGAAAAATTGTTTCTAAACAAACCTTTTTAAAAAAGCAGGAAACAAAATGCAGTACTTATCTTTTCTTGTTTTCGTATATTAAAACATTCAGTTATTATGTTTGTGGATTTATTTATTCTGTTGTGCTGTAAAATATTATCATTTGAGGTGTGGTAAGGTAAGGGTTATCGTCTTCTTAAGATGTTAAATGCTTTTAGAATGTGGAGTAAATATTCTGAAGGAGAACTTTCTTGTGGAGTCTTTAATGAAGTGCACACATAACTTGGAGGGCAAGAAGAGCCTTCTTAACAAGGATCTGAATTGTTGACAGGTTAGGTTAAAAATCCTTATCTTTTGAGAGTGGGGAAAAAATCAACAGAAAAGTTTATTTGTGCATTGAATTTTTTAGTAAGTTGAGTTCGAGTATTTAAGGATAATACTATTAAGTTTCAAGAAAAAATAGTGTTCTATGTATGTATTAAGATAATGATTTATAAAGATAATTAATTGTTTTGTATGTTGAATGGGGGGGCATGAATATTGTAAGGTTCTCTCGTTTCAAATCTGTTTATGTTGAATCAATTAAAACCACTCATTTGCACATAACAGGTGGAATGAGTGTGTGGATCAAATTTGTATAAGAAAGGAGTAAAAATGGCTCTTATGAACCGTCTTAATGCAAGGTCTGTTGCAACATTGGGGGCTGGCAAATATAATGATGGTACCAGCTTGCTTATTCATAAAGGATGAGATCAATTATTTTAATAGGTATGGTTTAACTGTCTGCTGTTGTATAGAGTTCATGCTAAAAAATAATTTTTTACGGTAAGAATGAAAGTTATACCTTTAGGTTGGGTGAAGGATTTTTGTGTATGAGAAAATTTATAAGTGCGATTTAATTGATTAAAATGTTTTTGAAAACACGATAATGTTAGAACTGCTATAGAAAAAAGTTTTATCTTTTTTTTTATAAATCACTTAAATAGGACGAAAAAACTTATCAAAAAATTCTTAAGAATTTTTTGATAACAGAAATAAAGGTCTTGTTTAATATAATTAAAATATTGTGTTTAATTTATTATAAGCTTTTAAAACCATTTTAGAAATTAACAATTGGAGAAGAAAGATAAAAGATATAGGAACAAAAGAAACACATTTGTATGTAGTTGTTGAAACAGAATCTAAATTTTCTATGTTCCATAGTTAATATATTGATAATATTTTATTATTTTTACAAGATATTTTGAAGATTATGAAAATGTAATTTCGGGATGATATTGAATACTAAATATGAATGTACTATAATGGATAAATGATCGAGTATTTTCCGATTTTACAAACATAAGCGTATGGGTGTGTGTAAAGTTGAGAAATGTTAGTCACAAAGCTGTGAGATTTCTTAGAGAGTATAGAGAGTGGTTTCAAAATTTTGCAGTAGATTTCTTGTGATAGAGAGAGTTTGATCTATTTCTTAACAGAGTGGTGGTGTATTTTTATCTTATTTTTGAGATTCTATTGTTTTAAAAATCATTTTTGTATGAAAATGAAATAAGTAGCGTAAAATGACAATATTATTTTTAAATGTGGTTATTGAATAAGAAGTTTATATTTTGGTAACGACTAAAGGGTTACAATGAAACATAAGAGTCTATTCTGATTGGTTTAAAAATATTTCCCTTAGGAATAAGGACAGAAATACGTATATGTATGGGGGAATTTTAATTAAACTTTTTCAATGAAGAGAATCTTGTTAAAGATTAAAAGAAGTGGGCTAAATTAAAATGTTTGAAAAGACTGTTATTACTGCATCTGTAATTGTTCTAGTTACAGCAGGGGCAGCGTGTGCACAAACACCAAATCGTTTAAACCAATTTGAAGCATGGGGAGCCTATTCTTATAAATCACCAAAAAATACGATTTGCTATGTATTGTCAGTACCTTTGAAGGCTCTTCCAACGACCGTTAATCATGGCGATAACTTTTTTTTAGTTACTAAGCGTTCTCATTCACCTGTTTCGTTTGAACCACAGTTCATGGCTGGTTATAGGCTTCAAGAAGGGTCAAGAGTGACAGTGACCATTGGAGATAAGGACTTTGATTTTTTCACGAAAGATTCTTCAGCTTGGTTGGCGTCATCAGAACTAGAAAAGCAGCTTGTTTCTGCTATGCGTGCAGGATATAATATGACAGTGCAAGCGATATCAAAACGGGGAACGCATACCACTTATACCTATTCCTTAAAAGGGATCACTGCTGCATTAAACGCAGTGCAAAAGTGCCGTTAAGGTTTTGATAACTTCTAAAATAGTGATATAAATTGGAAAAAAATGGCCATTTCCTATGACCTTAGATCTGTTGACTCATGTTCAGCACGAAAAACCGATACTGTGTTCATTAAGGAGAGTTCTAAGCTTTCTCTAATTGGTTTATCGCAAGATGAAATGGTGCAAGCTTTAAGGGTAATTGGTGTACCAGAACATCAGACGCGTATGCGTGTACGTCAGCTTTGGCATTGGCTTTATGTGCGTGGCGTTTCAAATTTTGATGAGATGCTGAATATTTCTAAAACAATGCAGGAAATGCTTAAGTGTTATTTCTCTATTTCGCGCCCAGAAATTGTTGGAGAGCAAATATCAAAAGATGGTACGCGTAAATGGCTTTTACGTTTTCCTGCACGTGGAGCTGGAAGGCCTGTTGAAATTGAAACGGTTTATATTCCTGAAGAAGGACGCGGTACTTTATGTCTTTCATCGCAAGTAGGGTGTACGTTAACGTGCTCTTTTTGCCATACGGGAACGCAGATGCTTGTTCGCAATTTGACCGCGGAAGAAATTTTGGCACAATTATTGGTTGCACGTGATTGTTTGGGTGATTTTCCTGATAAGAATACCTCTAATGGCGCAATTATTCCTATTGAAGGGCGCAAAATTACCAATATTGTTATGATGGGAATGGGGGAACCTCTTTATAATTTTGAAGCGGTAAAAAAAGCTTTATTGATTGCTTCTGATGGCGATGGACTTTCTTTATCAAAACGTCGAATTACGCTTTCAACCAGTGGGGTTGTTCCTGGAATTATCCGAACTGGAGAAGAAATTGGTGTTATGTTGGCGATTTCACTCCACGCAGTCTACGACAAACTAAGGGATATGCTTGTTCCTATTAATAAAAAATATCCGATTGCTTTATTAATGGATGCTTGCCGTAATTATCCAGGTCTTTCTAATGCAAAACGAATCACATTTGAATATGTTATGCTAAAAGATATTAATGATAGCTTAGATGATGCTAAACGATTGATTCAGTTATTGAAAGGAATTCCTGCTAAGATCAATTTAATTCCTTTTAACCCGTGGCCAGGGAGTAATTATCAGTGTTCTGATTGGGAGCAAATCGAGCGTTTTGCTGATGTTGTTAATCAGGCGGGTTATGCTTCTCCTATTCGGATACCACGTGGACGCGATATTTTGGCTGCATGTGGGCAACTTAAATCGGCTTCAGAACGCTTACGAAAATCTGAACGTTTACGACTTGAAGATGCTGTTGGTCATTAATTAACGTCATTTTCAGCTCTATAGAGACATAAAGCTTTATAAATTAATATATCAAACCCTTATGCGATAGCATGTATGAGATGGATATTAAGATGGATTAGTACTAGATGAACAGTTCCACCTTATTTATTGTATTATTTAATTCGATTTTGTGATTTTTTAAAGCATCTATGGCAATATCTTTAAAAGGGAGGAGCTTGTTCATTGCCTCATGCTTTTTTATTTATGTTCTTGATTAAGATCAGGCTTTACATACAAAACAGAGGATCTATATAAAGGCCATAATGTTGTCCATTAACATGCTTTTCAAAGTATCTTTTAACGTGCTCCCCATCTTACGACAATGTCTATGAGGAATATAATATAAAAGTTTCTATGAAATGTTTGATACTCCACCACCTTTACATTTAATAACGATGTAAGCTGGTATCACCATTCTGTTTTTCAATTTTCGATGTTATCACAGCTTTTTGCATTTGAGATGATTCATAAAAGGTATTTTTACTTTTTTAGGGGTTTTTATCTACATGAAAACTTCAACTTTACTTGTGAGGTACAAGAGAAAAGTTTTGATTAAATCTAAACAGCTTTAAAATAAGGGAAACTTATAATATCTGGTTTTTTTATTTAAATTAAAAACAATACATTTCATTTATAAATCAATATCTTGAACTATGAGGAGATGGAGAGCAAAGCTGGTAAAAGCACCAGCAATAAGCCAATCGAGAAAACGAATATAAAGAGGGTTTTTTTTGAGAATTTTAGTAAGTTTATGCGCTGTAAAAACGATAGAAATTGTAATAGGAAAAGAAATAGGAATATAGGAAAGTCCTAAAAAAAATAACTTTTGTGTTGCCATAGAATCATTTGCATTGATAAATTGTGGTAAGAATGTTGCATTAAAAAGTATGACTTTAGGATTTAAAAGATTAATTCCAACACCAGCAAGATAGTTACGTTTAGAACTTTGAGATGCGGAAGTTTTAGATTCAAAGGAAAAAGTCTGGTTTCTACGTAATGCTTGAAAAGAAAACCATAAGAGATAAAAGGCGCCAACAATTTTCAGCAGAACAAACGTGTGTGGTGCAGCGAAAATAAGCGTTGATAAACCAAGTGCTACAGCGGTAACTTGAATGGCAAACCCTGTTGCACTTCCCAAGGCGCACATAATTCCAGCTTTTTTATTTTGTGTAATGGTCCGTCCTATAGAAAGCATCATATCAGGTCCTGGAATAAGCGCTAAAATCAACGATGCTAAAGCAAATTGTAAAACAATAGACCACTCCGGTAGAAATGACACGTAAATCTCCTCTTATTTTTAAAAACAGCATTATTCACTTTATATATTTTGGATCCACCTTTATCTACGTTTTTTGCGTCTTTTTAATGTTATGTAAAGAGAATTTATTTTTATATTTCTTGCATCATTTTGATTTCTTGGGTAGAAAATAAAAAAAGCAACTTAATATAGAACTTTGAAATGAAAAAGTGGCAAAACATTAGAAAAGTTGTTTTAGCTTATTCAGGGGGATTGGATACATCAATTATTCTCAAGTGGTTGCAAAGTACGCTAGGTGTTGAAGTTGTAACTTTTACAGCAGATTTAGGGCAGGGGGAAGAACTAGAATTTGCTCGTCATAAAGCTGAAATGCTAGGTGTTAAAGAAATCTATATTGAAGATTTGCGTGAAGAATTTGTGCGTGATTTTGTTTTTCCGATGTTTCGAGCCAATACTGTTTATGAGGGGAGTTATCTTTTAGGAACATCCATTGCCCGTCCACTTATTTCAAAGCGTTTGGTTGAAATTGCTAAAGAAACAGGGGCCGATGCAATTGCTCATGGAGCAACAGGAAAAGGCAATGATCAGGTACGCTTTGAACTTTCTGCTTATGCGTTCAATCCTGATATAAAGATTATTGCTCCGTGGCGTGATTGGGATTTTAAGAGTCGGGCAGATCTCTTTGAGTTTGCTCGTATACATCAAATTCCTGTAGAAAAAGATAAGCAAGGAGAAGCGCCTTTTTCAATAGATGCAAATTTATTGCATTCTTCATCAGAAGGAAAAATTTTAGAAGATCCGGCACTTCCTGCTCCTGAACATGTGCATATGCGTACTCTTTCGCCGGAAGATGCTCCAGATCAAGCAACAAGAATCACTCTTGGTTTTAAAGAAGGCGATGCTATTTCAATCAATGGAAAAAATTTATCTCCTGCAACTTTACTTGCAGAATTAAATCATTATGGGCGCGCTAATGGTATTGGTCGGTTAGATTTGGTAGAAAATCGCTTTGTGGGTATGAAGTCTCGAGGTATTTATGAAACACCAGGTGGAACCATTCTTTTAAAGGCTCACAGAGCTATAGAATCTTTAACATTAGATCGTGGTGCAGCTCATTTAAAAGATGAATTAATGCCACGTTATGCAGAGCTCATTTATTATGGCTTTTGGTTTTCACCTGAACGTAATATGTTGCAGGCAGCTATTGATTTATCTCAAGAACATGTTGAAGGTGAAGTTATGTTAAAGCTCTATAAGGGGAATGTGATCATCGAAGGGCGTCAAAGTAAAAAGTCACTTTATTCTAGTGAATTGGTAACTTTCGAGGATGATCAAGGTGCTTATGATCAAAGTGATGCAACTGGTTTTATTAAATTAAATGCTCTACGTTTGCGTACATTAGCAATGCGTTATCAAGGTGATAAGGAAAAAAAATAGAAATTACTTTGATAAGCGGAATAGCGGTGCAGCGCTTTTGTATGAAACACTTTTTTCTGTTTGTTTTTACAGTTCTTTCGTTCAATATTAGCGACTTTGCTTTTGTTTAATAAATATCGTAAGCAATACCTATAATGATAAAAATGCAGGTTTCAATAAGCAAAATAATTTATAATGATTTCTATCAGAATAAAATATGTTTACAGCGAGGTGGGTTTTTATTTTGTAACTAAAAGTATAAAGAAATTATTATCTTTTTGATTACGATTATTGACGGATGAATTCAAGAATCATACACCTTATTTTGAAAGAATATAATTTTTAGGATAAATAATGATGCATGATCAGTGTGATGCCCTTAGCTTTACGGTTGATTTAAAAGAGGTGGCTATTCAATCGAGAACTTGGCCATTTGAAGAAGCGCGTAAGATTATCAAACGGTATGAAAAGATCGGTTATCCAGATATTGTGATATTTGAAACAGGTTATGGGCCTTCTGGTTTACCGCATATTGGAACTTTTGGAGAAGTTGCACGTACAACTATGGTGCGTCATGCATTTCATATTCTCACAGAGAATAAAGTAAAAACAAAACTGCTCTGTTTTTCTGATGATATGGATGGTTTACGCAAGGTTCCTGAAAATATACCAGATCGCGAGCAGATGGAATATTATCTTGGTCAACCACTGAGCCGTATACCTGATCCTTTTGGAGGTGATTATCCTTCTTTTGGAGCGGCGAATAATGCGCGTTTACGCGCTTTTCTTGATCGTTTTGGTTTTGATTATGAATTTGCAAGTGCTACAGATTATTACAGTTCTGGTCGTTTTGATGCAACGCTTTTAAAAATCCTTGCCTGTTATGACAAGGTGATGGAAATTATTTTACCAACATTGGGTGAAGAAAGACAGGCAACCTATTCTCTCTTTTTACCGATTTCTCCCTTTTCTGGGAAAGTATTACAGGTACCGATGATTGCGCGTAATGTTGAAAAAGGTACAATTACTTATATTGAGCCAGAAACAGGAGAAGCTATAGAAATGGAAGTCACAGGGGGCAAAGTAAAGTGTCAGTGGAAAGTCGATTGGGCAATGCGCTGGACAGCGCTTGGCATTGATTATGAGATGGCAGGAAAAGATCTTATCGATTCCACAAATCTTTCTTCTAAAATTTGTAAAGTCTTGGGTGGAAAACCTCCAGAGGGATTTAACTATGAGCTTTTTTTAGATGAAAAGGGGCAGAAAATTTCCAAATCTAAGGGAAATGGCTTAACTATTGATGAATGGCTTACTTATGCTCCAACAGAGAGTTTAGGGCTTTATATGTTTTCAAAGCCCAAAACAGCAAAACGACTTTATTTTGATGTTATTCCCAAAGCTGTGGATGAATATTATGCACATCTTTCAGCTTATGGTCGTCAAAAGTGGCAAGAACGGCTTAATAATCCTGTATGGCATATACATAGTGGTTGTCCACCACGAGTTGATTTGCCTGTATCCTTTGCGATGCTTTTAAATTTGGTAAGTGCTTCAAATGCAGAGAATGCAGAGGTTCTTTGGGGTTTTATTTCTCGTTATGCTAAAGGAGTAAACGCACAAACTTATCCAGAACTTGATCAGCTGGTGAAGTATGCCATTAAATATTTTGATGTTTTTGTTAAACCAAACAAGAAATTTCGTATACCAGATGATAGCGAACGAGCAACATTAGCAGAAATTTACGAAAAATTAGCCAATTTACCTGAGACTGTTGATGGAGATACGCTACAAAATATGCTTCTTGATGTTGCGCGATTAACAGAACGTTATCAGGATCATAGCAAACAAAGCCCTAAAGGTGGTCCTGGTGTTTCCAATGGTTTTTTTCAAATGTTGTATGAAATTCTTCTGGGACAAGAGCGAGGTCCACGGTGGGGATCATTTATAGCGCTTTATGGGATTAAAGAAATGCGTACACTGATTGCTGAAGTGCTTGCCCGACCTATGGAGAAATAATGGAACGAAGAGGGCAAGAAGTAAAGCGACGTCGCACATTTGCGATTATTGCTCACCCAGATGCTGGGAAAACAACATTAACAGAAAAACTTTTATTATTGGGTGGGGCTATTCAACTTGCTGGAGAAGTAAAAGCCAAAGAAGGTCGTGTTCTAACCCATTCTGATTGGATGAATATTGAGCGTGATCGTGGTATTTCGGTTGTGACTTCGGTGATGACGTTTGAATATGAAAATCATATTTTTAATCTCTTAGATACTCCAGGCCATGAAGATTTTGCAGATGATACTTATCGCACCCTCACAGCTGTTGATAGCGTTGTCATGGTGTTGGATGGAGCCCGCGGAATTGAACCTAGAACACTGAAATTATTTGAAGTGTGTCGAATGCGAAATATTCCTATTGTCACTTTTATCAATAAAATGGATCGTGAGGTACGTGATCCTATAGAGCTTTTAGATGAAATTGAAGAAAAACTTACGCTTGATACTGCGCCGATAACATGGCCGATTGGTCTGGGGAAAGATTTTATTGGTACCTATGACCTTGATCATAATTGTTTTCGACAAAAAGATGATGAAATAATACAGCGTATAGTTTCAAATCCCAGTGAGGTTGCCCATTTACTTCCTGAATATCAACGTTCAACTTTTATTGAAGGAGTAGAACTCGCTCAAAGTGTTTGCAAAGATTTTGATCTTCAAGCTTTCCGTGAAGGTCATATGACTCCGGTTTATTTTGGTTCAGCTCTGAGAAATTTTGGTGTGCGTGATTTGATCAATGCGCTTATTGATTTTGGTCAAAGTCCTCGTGATCAAAGTGCAGATCAACGCAATATCCTAGCAACTGAATCTAAAATGACAGGGTTTGTTTTTAAAATTCAAGCGAATATGGATCCTAATCATCGTGATCGTATTGCATTTTTTCGGGTATGTTCAGGAACACTTAAACGTGGTATGAAAACAAAGTTAGTCCGAACAGGAAAATCGATAACACTTTCGACTCCACAATTTTTCTTTGCGCGTTCACGCCAAATTGCTGATCAAGCTTATGCTGGTGATATTGTAGGGATTCCTAATCATGGAACATTGCGTATTGGTGATACTTTGACTGAAGGAGAAGATATCCTCTTTCAGGGAGTTCCAAATTTTGCACCAGAAATTTTGCGTCGTGTTTGTTTGAGGGATCCAATGAAAGCTAAAAAGCTCAAAGAAGCTTTGCAACAAATGGCTGAAGAAGGGGTTGTTCAATTGTTTATTCCTGATGATGGAGGACCTTCTTTCATTGGTGTTATTGGTGCTTTGCAAATTGATGTTTTAAAAGAACGATTGAAAATAGAATATTCTTTACCAGTTAATTTTGAGTCTGCACGCTTTAATTTATGCCGTTGGATTTCAGCGCAGAGTAAAGATGAGTTGCAAAAGTTTCTCAGTAATCACCGCTCTTCTATTGCGTATGATTTAGAAGGTGATCCAGTTTTTTTAGCGGAGAACCATTTTTCGCTGAATTATGAAGCAGAAAGGGCACCTAAAATAAAATTTTCTACTTTTAAAAATTATCAAATACGCTCTTAAAAATAAAGAAAAGTTTTTTCTGCAATAATTTGATTTGTAATGATAATTTATTACTTTTTACATAATTAAGAGATTTGAATACTAGAAGCTTCTCATCTTAAAGCAATCAAAATCATTTATTTGCACATCATAAATATAATTACTGGAATGTGTAAAAACACTTAAATAAAAAAACTTATAAAGCTTCTACATAGCCAAGTCTCACCAAAAAACGAGCAATTGTAAAGAAAATGATAGAGTATGTAAAAGGTATTTTCAGATTGCACTATATAAAGAATACGATAAATTTATTATATTACCTATTTAAATTAGATAATAAACTATAATCAATTCTTCGTTAAAAAGTATCAGGAAAAATTTATCTATGTTTTCGCGGTTATTTAAGACATGTAGTGTATTTCAGGATTTTTTAATCTAAGCTAAAAATCTTCTGTATAAATATAGCTTTTCAGTTTTTCCTTTTGTAAATATTGTATACATTTATAGTTATGCACATAATTAATAAGCTGAAATTTGTTATCCCAAATACGAGATCATATGGCCTATAAACCGCGTGTCTTTTCTATTTCTTCAGGAACTGCTTTTTTGCCTCATTTTGTTGATGCACTGCTTTCTGGTATGCTTATTGATAATTTTGCTCCCAATGGAGACATTCAGACTGCCCTTGCTGATAGCCTTATTTATGTGCCGACACGTCGTGCTGCTCGTACTTTGCGTTTAGCTTTTGTTGAAAGAAGCGATACACAATCAACTTTCTTGCCAACCATTCGTGCTTTGGGAGATGTAGATGAAGACAGTTTTCTTTTTATCGAAAATCAGATTAATGCTTTAGATTCACCCATTGGAGAAAGTGAACGTCTTTTTCTTTTAGCGCGCCTTATTCGTCCATGGCGTGAAAATTTGCCTGCGCATCTACGTGCTATGTTTGATACAGAAGATGTGCTTATTCCAGCTCATAGTGCTGATGCGATTTGGCTTGCTCAAGATTTAGCACATTTGATGGATGAAATCGAAACGGAAGGAGCAGATTGGTCAAAACTTAAAGATATTGCTCCTGATATGGTCGCTGAATGGTGGCAAATAACGCTCGATTTCTTAACTATTGTTACGCAAAATTGGCCACAAATCCTACAAGAAAGGAAACGAAGTAATCCCGCAGAATGGCGTAATCAAGTACTCACCATGCATGCAGAAACTTTACGACGAACACAACCTGATAAGCCTATCATTGCAGCTGGTGTGTCAGGTTCTATTCCTGCAGTTTCTCATCTTTTAAAGGTTATATCCTCTCTGCCAAAAGGGGCTGTTGTTCTTCCTGGACTTGATTTTCATATGGATGAAGAGCAGTGGGATGCACTAAGTAGTAGCAATAAAGAAAAAACAGCTTGTAATTTTTTTGATCATGCAGAAAATGTCTTTAGCCATCCTCAATATCATTTAAAAAAGCTCCTTACTCTTATGGAGTGTCAACGTCATCATGTTTGCGAAATTGGCCAACAAAGTGCAACAAAGAAAAGGCGGATGGCTCTTTTATCAGAAGCACTCCGACCGGCTTCTACGACAGATAAATGGATACAAATTGTCCGTGATGATTATGAGAGTCTTTGTGCAGATTGGTCATTTATTGAAGCTATAAACGAACATGAAGAGGCTCTGGCTATTGCTGTTGCTTTACGCAAAGCTATTGAAGAACCAAAAAAGACTGCAGCTCTTATTACAAATGATCGTAATTTAGCACGCCGTGTTTCTGCAGAATTACAGCGGTTTGGAATTGAAGCAAATGATTCGGGTGGAATACCGCTTGCACAAACATTGCCTGTAACTCTCTTACGACTTATCTTAGAAAATGTGTTGCAGCCTAATGATCCTATAGCTTTTCTTTCTCTTCTCAAACATCCACTTACAGCACTCCAACAAAACCGTTATCGTTTACGGGAAATGGCAGAAAATTTTGAACTTTTTGTTCTTCGAGGGAATACGGGGCGTATCAGTCTTTGCGAATGTGATCAATTTCTTGAAAAATGGATTGAGACATATACTCATCATGATTCTGAAATCAACCCCCTTGATCAGCAAAAATATGAAGAAGCACGTTTCCTTTGTCATCTTTTAAAGAAAGCTGTTGAACCTTTAACGTTTCTTATAAAACAAGAGAAAGAATGTACTATCAATGAGGCTGCAATAGCAACTGTTGAGGTTTTTGAAAATTTTGGTCGCAATGAGGATAATTCTCTTGCACATCTTTATCAACACGAAGCAGGGCAAGCCTTATCAAATTTTTTGCGTGAATTGGTCAGTGATCAATCAGGATTAACATTTCATCTTTACGAATGGCCTGCTATGTTTTCTGCCATAATAGCTACCCGTTCTGTCACACCTTCTCCTGGAGGACATCCGCGTTTATTCATCTGGGGTACTTTGGAATCACGTTTGCAAACGGTTGATACAGTGGTTATCGGCGGTCTTAATGAAGAATCCTGGCCGATGTCAACCCGAAATGATGCCTTTTTATCGCGATCAATGAAAATGATGTTAACTTTGGAACCAGCAGAGCAGCGCGTTGGTCTTTCCGCACATGATTTTCAATGGGCGATGGGAATGGATAAAGTGGTTATGAGTCGCGCATTGCGCGTTAATCATACGCCTTCCATTCCTTCACGTTGGCTACAACGCATAGAAACAGTTGTAGGAAAACAAATTTGGAAACAAATTCGTGCGCGAGGTGAAATACTACTCCATTGGGCAAAACTGCTTGATCATACGAGCTTGATTTCAGGGGTTGAGCGTCCTTGCCCTGTACCACCCCTTGAGATGCGCCCACGTCATTTTTCAGTCACTGAAATAGAAACATTGCGGTATGATCCTTATGCTATTTATGCAAAAAAAATCTTAAGGCTCAAACCACTTAAAGCACTTATTCATGATCCTGGTGCTACTGAACGTGGAATACTTTATCACGCTATTCTTGCAGATTTTTGCACACAAATAAAAAATCCAAATGCTGCAAATGCATTAAATATGCTTCTCGCTATTGGCCGTAAGGAATTTGATAAATGCAATTTTCCGTCCGATATTGAAGTAATTTGGTGGACTAGTTTTGAAGATCTTGCTCCACGCCTGATTCAATGGGAACAAAGTTTAGGACCGCGAGAGCGATATGCTGAAATTGTATCACAAAAAATTCCTATAGGTACAACAGGAGTAACCCTTTCAGGGCGTGCTGATCGATTTGATATTTTGCCAGATAAAACAGTTGAAATTTTAGATTTTAAAACCAGTACACTTCCTTCATCAAAACAGATTCGTAAATTATTGTTTCCACAGTTGGCTTTAGAAACAGCTTTGCTTATAAAAGGGGCTTTTCCAGATTTTCAAGATCTTATTCCCTCAAATTTATTTTATATTCCTCTTAACGAAAAAGGTGAAATTAAATCCCAATCCATTCTTTTAAAGAAAAAGGAAGTAAAAACTCACTTAAATGCTGTTAATTTTGGTAAAATTGCGTGGGAAAAACTTATCGCACTCATAACTTATTATCAAAATCCACAACAAGGCTATCTTTCACATGCTGTCCCAATGTTAAAACGATCTGAAGGTGATTACGACCATTTGGCACGGTTATGGGAATGGTCAAGTGATCTTCATAAAGCAGAGAAATCATGACTTTTTTTTCTATTCCTAAAGCAGCTCTTGATGCACAAGCAACGGCAACACATCCTCAAAAAAACGTGTGGGTTTCTGCGAATGCTGGATCTGGAAAAACGCATGTTTTAAGTGAACGTGTTATACGTTTGCTTTTAAACGGGACGCCTCCAGCACGTATTTTATGCCTTACTTATACAAGGGCTGCCGCTGCTGTTATGCAATCACGAATTGTTCATACGCTTTCCAGTTGGAATGAACTCAATGATGCCCAGCTTCAAAAAACCTTAGCACGGTTTGAAAATAAGCCCGTCAATGCGCAAAAATTAACTTATGCAAGACAACTCTTCGCTCGTGCTCTTGAAACGCCTGGTGGCTTAAAAATCCAAACGATACATGCTTTTTGTGAATCTCTTTTGCATCAATTTATGTTAGAAGCCAATATTGCAGGGCATTTCGAAATTCCTGATGATATCAGTCGAAAAAAATTACTACAAGAATCTCGCCGCCAACTTTTAGCTCGTCATGATGTAAAACCTGTTTTACAACAGTTATTTAAAGTTATCGGGGAACATACGTTTAATCAATTACTCTATGAAGCAACGGAAAAGCAACATAAACTGTCTGATTTTTTATCTTTTCTTTTATGTGACAATGGAGAAGGAAAATTACGCGCGTTTTTTAACTTAACGCCTGATGAAACAAACCAAAGCCTTTTGGAACAAATTCAACAGACAGCGCGCCTTCCTCTTTATATTCTTACACATTGTAAAACAGAAGGCAGTCAAAGCTTCAAGGATATGGTGGCAAAACTTTCCCAATTAGAAAAAATGCGTGATGAGACAAAAATTCTCAATATTATTTCTGATGTTTATTTTACAACCAAAGGTGAGCCGCGGAATTTTTCACATTTATCTCGTAAAAAATCAGACGAAATTTGGCCTTTTATTCAACAAACGTTTGAAGATAAACAAAGAAAGCTTTCTATTCTTTTAGAGAAATATCAGTGCGCAAAAGTCGCCACTCTCAATATGGCTGCTTTTCAGCTATGTGCTATTTATCTTAAAATCTATACAAATTTAAAAAAGGCCAATGGTTTCTTAGACTTTGACGACCTTATTGAACGTACGCTTCATTTGTTACAGCGCAAAGGTGCAAGCCAATGGGTGCATTATAAACTTGATCATGGGCTTGATCACATTCTACTTGATGAAGCACAAGATACCAACCCTGAGCAATGGCAAATTATTCAACTGTTGGTACAAGAGTTTTTTTCAGGCTATAGCCAGCGAACAAATATACGTACTCTTTTTGCTGTAGGAGATGAGAAGCAATCGATTTATTCTTTTCAAGGCGCTGCTCCAGAAAATTTTGCTGCAAATGGACGAATCATTCAAAAAAAAGTGCAGCAAACAAATCAGCAGTTTGAAAAAATACAATTGCATTACTCTTTTCGCTCTACAGCGGATGTTCTTAAAAGCGTTGATCTTGTTTTTGAATCACCAGAAAACTATAAAGGGGTTTCGGCAGAAAATACAAAAACAGTGCATGAAGCTATTCGTGTTCATAGTCCTGGTGAAGTTGTTATATGGGATGCCATTTCCAAAGAGAAGCGTGAATTACCTCAAGATTGGTGTACAACTGTTGATCATTTAGATACACCTGAAGTCCGATTAGCAGAAAAAATTGCTGAGACTATTGCTAATTGGTTACAAAAAGGTGAAATACTTTCAGCAAAAGGACGTTTAATACGGGCAAGTGATATTATGATCTTAGTTCGTAAACGTGATCAATTTGTCTCAGCTCTTTCCCGTGCTTTTAAACACCGTAATATTCCGGTAGCAGGTGCTGATCGTTTACGACTTACCAAACATATTAGTATTCGTGATTTAATGGCACTTGCGCGTTTTGTTTTACAGCCACAAGATGATCTTTCTCTTGCTTGTGTTTTAAAAAGTCCTCTTTTTGCTCTGAGTGAAGAGGAACTCTATCAGATTTCTGCACATCGCACGGGCTCTCTTTGGCAAAGTCTGCGTACACATACATCATCGCAGGTATCTTTTAAATATGCTTTTGAAAAGCTAAACTGTTATCGTAATTTGGTGGATCAGATACCGGTTTTCGAATTCTATAGCCATATTCTGAACAACGATAAGGGACGACAAAAAATTCTAGCTCGTTTAGGATCTGAAGCAAGTGATGTGCTTGATGCTTTTATGGATTATACGCTCACTATTCAAAAGGCAGGATTACCTGGATTACAAGCTTTTTTAGAAACATTAAGTGCGAGCGAGCCAGAAATTAAACGTGAATTTGAACAAAATAATGAAGAAATTCGTGTCATGACAGTTCATGCTGCAAAAGGACTAGAGGCTGCTGTTGTGTTTTTAGTTGATCCTGGCAGTGCGATTTGGCACCCTCAGCATGCACCTCACTTACTTAAAGTTCCTTTAAACGATACACAATGGAATGGACAACAAGCTTTTATTTGGCGCCCCAATGAAAAGTTAGATACAAAACTTTCTAATCAAGCAATTTCGCATTTAAAAAAGCGTGCAGAAGAAGAATATAGACGTCTTCTTTATGTAGGAATGACACGCGCTGAGGATCGCTTGTTTATTTGTGGATATAAAAGCCAGAAAACATCATCTCAGACATGGTTACAACTGGTAAAAAGAGCCCTAGAACCGCATGTTGTTGCTGTGAAAGGGCCTGCGGAAGATATTACAGCTTGGCGTTATTGCATTACAGCACCTTCTTCTGGTTCTATAAATCAAAAAACATCTAGTGCTGAATACCAAACATTACCACCTTTGCCTGCTTTTTTCTTTCATAAAATACCAGCAGAACCAGTATTACCAAAACCGTTAAAACCCTCAGTTGCTAGTCTTTCCATTGAAGTTGATACAGAGTTTTCCTCAGATTCAAAACAACTTACTACCTCACCTGTTTTAGGAGAAACGAACATCAATAGAACTTTTTCTATTGAATATGGTAATTTCATTCATCGATTATTACAATATTTACCTGATTTTCCCCCAAAACAACGTCGAGATTATGCTCGAAGCTATCTCAATATCAAAGCGTCTCATTGGTATGAGAACCAAAAAGAAGATGCTCTTCACCATATTTGGAAAATATTAGATCATGTTGACCTCAAACCCCTCTTCTCTGAACATTCACGCGCTGAAGTTTCCTTAATGGGTATTATAAAAATTCATGGAAAAGAACAAGCAATCTCTGGTCAAATTGACCGTCTCTCCATTACGCAAAATAGCATTATCTTTGCTGATTTTAAAACGGGAATCCCACCAGAAAACGAAGCTGCTATTGCCTCCCATCATTGGTTGCAAATGGCTCTTTACCGAAAATTGTTGCAAGCTATTCATCCTGGTAAAGATGTTCAAGCTCTGCTAATCTACAGTAAAGAAGCTAAAGTTTTTAAACTTCCTCCAGAAAAATTGGAGGCATGTCTTAATGAAATTGCCTTATGAGTTACTCTTTCTCTTCAAAGCATCTTTTTATTTTCATAAAATCATACAAATAAATACAATTCACAATATCTAATGTAAAAAGGTCCTTTAATAATTTATCTTTGCAATAACTTGATATGAATTGCTATCATCCCAATGTATAGAAATGAATCTAAAGGATAAATCAATGACGTGTATAAAAGTTGATAAAGACAATTTCGAAAGTGAAGTTTTAACCTCTTCCACACCTGTTGTAGTTGATTTTTGGGCAGAATGGTGTGGGCCTTGCAAAATGATTGCTCCAATTTTGGATGAAATTTCAAAAGAAATGCAAAATCAAGTTAAAATTGCTAAAGTGAATATTGATGAGAATCCGGAATTGGCTATTCAATATGGAGTACGTTCTATCCCTACATTACTAATGTTTAAAAATGGAAATGTTTCATCGAATATAGTTGGCGCTTCCCCTAAAGGACACCTTTATGAATGGATAAAAGATGGGCTTAGTTAATGCCGCCACATAACAACCACAAAGGGGAGAAATTTTATCTCTCCTTTTGTCTTTTTAAACATTATTTTTTGCAGTCTATTATAATTAAAAAATTCCCATATATAAACAAAAGTATACACAGTCAATAATGATGCAAAGATTATAATGCATTAAGCTAGTTTAAATGAAACGCAAATACGTTATTCTGATGACAGTTCATAAATTTTACGATACGTTTTTTATAATATAAAAAGTTTTGTCGTATAGAAAAGAAAAACCTTAAAACATTTAGTAATTTGAAATTGATTGATAACATCATATATTTAAAGGTTACATCTTGTTTTAATGAGTTGGACATCACATTAAAAAATAAAATTTGCAATTTCCAAAGTTTGGAACTGTAAAATGTATATCTGCTGTCACAATAAATAATGAAAATTATAAAATCATAATGTTATGTCTTATGAAATTGGAAGCCCTTACTAACGTATTATCTGGTTAAGTATCAAAGATATTTTGAAAATTATAGTTTAAAAATAGTGAAATCGAGTTTTGGTTGAGAAATTTTAGTCATACAAAACTTGTAGATTTGAGAAGACTTATTCAAAATAAGGCGGTAGAATTTAAACTTACTATAGCTTTACTAAATACAAATATTTGAATAAACTCTTAAAAATCTCACTAAAAATTTAAATTAACTTCTTTAGTAAGATAAGAGCTAAAATTATTCTAAAAACATATTCCTAGAATTAGAATATTTAATTTTTTGAATTTAAAGATGCATCGGCTTTTTTTAAGAATTTATATTTTTTAATCGATTTTATAAAGGTGCAAGATTCGAATATGAAAAATTATAAATAAAATAATCCTTTAGGTGTGATATATATTTAAAATAAGTTAGCTTTTCATCAAGCTGGTGGCGAGGTCTCAAAATTCTAGATATTAGATTCTCTAAAATAAACCGATTACTTTCTACAAATTGACGGATGTGCTTTGCAAGTTGTTCCACTATTATATAAATAAAAGAATCAGTGTTTTGTTGTATCGTCATAGTTGGTGCAGCCAAAAGGGGATTTTTATGTTTTCATCATCTTAAATTTCATAGGTATAGATTAAGAAGGGTATCATCAATTAAAAAATGATGATGTCCATGATCACGGTTATGTTTTTTAAAGTGTATGAATTGCAAAAGATAGTTGTAAACGTTTAATGGAATGTTGTGATGATTTAAGTGTCACATGACGCCCATGAGCTTCATATTGTAAGGTAAGTGCAAAAGTAGCCAGTTCTAAAAAAGCTGAACTTTTTTCTGGCCACTCAACAAGTAAGATATTTTTTTCACGTGCTTCATGCAATCCTAATTCATCAATTTCTTCTGCCATAGAAAGGCGATAAAAATCAGCGTGAATAATTTCAAACTTTGGAAGTTGATAATTTTGCACAAGAGTAAAAGTAGGGCTTGGAACATCCATTGTGTTATCGTTTACAAGTGTTTGAATGATTGTACGTGCAATGGTTGATTTTCCAGTTCCAAGATCCCCTTGCAGAGTTACAAGATCTCCAGGCTTTAAAGAAAGAGCTAAATTTTGTGCAAAAAGCTTTGTTGCTTCTTCATTTTCAAGAAAAAAGTTAAGATTCATCAAGTGTTCCCTGAAATGGATGAAAAATTTTTATTATAGTAAGAATTGAAATTAAAAAATCTTCTCTCCTTTGGGGAATGGGAAAAAACATTTAACTGTTGTTCCTTGTCCTGAACCTGTCAGAATTTCAACATGTCCACCATGTAATTCAACAAAACTTTTCACAAGGGAAAGACCAAGACCTGCTCCTGCACGCCCACCATGGTGTGAATGAGAAGAAAAACGTTTAAAAACACGATCAAGAATGTCTTTAGGGATGTCAGAGCCCTGATTGTGAACGCTAAATACAATGTTATTATCTTGTTCATCGACGCAAAACTCAATAGTACTTGCTTCTGTTGCAAAATTAATAGCATTACTCAATACATTCACAAAAATTTGATGCAAACGTTTTTCATCAGCAGAAATAGAGTTTAAGGAAGGAGAAATTTGTTGTAAAAGCGTAATATGGCGCCCATTAAGTCGATCTTCTACCCGTGCTACTGCTTGTATCATAGCATCGGCAATGTTAACCGGTTTTATATCTAGCTTCATAATGCCTGCATCAAGAGTGGCAAGATCAAGAATATCATTAACAATATTTAAAAGGGCTCCTGATTCTGAATGAATATACCCAAGATATTCTTGTTGGCGTTCATTGATAAAACCAAAAATTTGATCACGTAAAATGTCAGAAAATCCAATGATATTGGTGAGAGGTGTACGCAATTCATAGGAAATATGTTGGACAAATTCATTACGCAAACGATCAGCACTTTCTAATGCTTCATTTTTTTCTTGAAGAGCACGTGCAACATGGACAGTGTCTGTAACATTTGCAAAAGTAAGCATTGTTTGTCCATCGGGAAGAGGGACCAAAGTATAATCAATAATCATATTATTTTTAAGATCTATACGACCTGAATATGTTTCACGTTTTTCAGCAAAACCGGTAATAAATTTGGTAAACTGATCCCATTCTTTCCCCAAGGTTAAGGTTGAACAATAGCTTTGTAACTGAGTAATATGGGTTCCTTCTACCAGTAAATTATAAGGAAGTGACCACAATTTTGATAAGGCGGGATTTGATAAACGAAGCCGTCCATCAGCACCAAAAACGACCACGCCTTCGGAAAGCTTATCAAGTGTTTCACCCTGTATTTTAATAAGTGTATTATAACGGCGTTCAAGATCAATTTTTTCTGTAAGGTTTTCATAAAGCCAGATAACACCTCCTTGTGGGTGAGGGTTAGAAATAACACGTACGGTACGCCCATCTGGAAGATTCCAAATTTGTTGATTTGATTCTGTTTGTTGATAGGCTTTAAAAAGTTCTTCTTTCCATGCGCGCCAGTCTGGGTGTTCAGCAATGAGCCCTTTTTCACGCAAGCGTTCAAGAAACAATGTATGGCTTGGCTTACTTTCTAAAAATGAATTCTCCAACGGCCATAAAACTTTAAAAGCATGATTGCAGAATTTTAATTTTTGGTTTGTATCAAAAATGGCTACAGCTGTTGAGATTTGGTCAAGTGTTTCACAATGGCTTTGAAGAATATATTTTAATTCATGAACAAGATTATCATAGGCACTGTCATCGCGTGCAAAAGCGGCCATCCCTTCAGCTGTTGTAATACGTGTGAGATAAAAACGGTGCCGTTCTCCATCAATAACGGTATGAACATGTTCTTGAAAAATTGTTTCTGTCTCATCTGTTTTACGTTGTGTGTTTTCATTGAAAAGATCCGCCACTTCACCGTTGTTTTCACGAAAATTTGTCATCTCTCTAAAAGCGCGATTGATAAAACAAACATTTCCCTCAGGATCTTTTATCCATACGGGCTCTTGAATAAGATCAAGAAGATTGCGCTGCATTCTGAGTTCAGTAAGAAGGCGTGCAGTTTCTTTCTGTAAACGAGCATTTTCACTCTGTTGTTTTGAGATATCTTGAAAACGAGCAATAGCGACAGTTCCTGCGATGATTCCTGTAACTTGTAGAAGCACATTATTTTTGGTGATGATAGAAAGTTCAAAAGGGTGATATTTACAACGTAGTTGAATCAATGCATCATTAAGTTCTCGCAGGGAATTTTCTTCAACCCAGAGCTCAAAGTGTTGAAAATCTTGTTGCTCGATTTCTATTTTTTGCAATATGGCAAGAGCACCAACGACACGGGGAAAGGCTATTGGATTTTCCCAAATAAGAAGGAATTGCTCGGTTTCTTCTAGAAGCCATTCATAATATTTAAGTTTTTCAGAAAAATCTACCTGAATTATCTTCAGAGATTGCTGTGCAGATTTTTTTGCACACATGATAACAGCCACGCATATGAGAAGTGAAGCGCAAGAAATTCCTCCACACAGTGCTAAAAACAACCATGGACCATTTGACACAGTGAAAGAAAATGGTAAATAATTCTCCGATGTTTGAGCAACGGTGCATGTTGGAGAAAAAAAGACAAAAAGACAAAATATATACCTATAAATTCGAATCATTTTTTGAGCTTTTTCTTTGGGGTTACAGTCACCAAAGCTGAGCACGATATTTTTCCTTTTTTTAAACCCAAGGAAACATTTTAGTAGCGGTAATGGCTTGGTTTGTAAGGTCCTTGTGGTGTGACTCCAATATAAGCGGCTTGTTCTTCTGATAAAGCACTTAATTTTATTCCTAACTGATCAAGATGGAGACGTGCAACTTTTTCATCAAGGTGTTTAGGCAAAACAGTAATTTCATTTGTATAGTGTTCTGCACGAGTAAAAAGTTCAATTTGCGCTAAAACTTGATTAGTAAATGAGGCTGACATAATAAAAGAAGGGTGTCCCGTTGCATTACCGAGGTTTAACAAACGTCCTTCAGAGAGCAAAATAATGCGTTTTCCATCGGGAAAGGTGATCATATCAACTTGTGGTTTAATATTTGTCCACGGCAAATTTCTGAGGGTTGCGACTTGGATTTCATTATCAAAATGACCAATATTCCCAAGAATACACATATCTTTTACTTGTCGCATATGATCTAAACGAACAACATCTTTATTACCTGTTGTTGTGATAATAATATCAGCACTGGAAGCCTCATCATCCAAATTAACAACTTCATAACCATCCATAGCAGCTTGAAGAGCGCAAATAGGATCAATTTCTGTCACTTTAACACGAGCTCCCGCACCGGAAAGAGATGCTGCTGAACCTTTTCCTACATTCCCATAACCGCAGACAATGGCAGTTCTACCAGCGATCATCATATCTGTTCCACGTCGAATACCATCAACCAATGATTCTCTGCACCCGTATTTATTATCAAACTTTGATTTAGTGACGCTATCATTGACATTAATAACAGGAAAAGGAAGAAGTCCTTCTTTCTGTAATTGATAAAGGCGGTTTACACCTGTTGTAGTTTCTTCGCTTACACCTTTGATTGCTGCACGCTGTCGTGTAAAAAAACTTGGTGTTGCATCCATCCGCTTTTGGATTTGTTTGAAAAAAATTGCTTCTTCTTCTGTTTTAGGATGCGATAGGATATCTTTATTTTGTTCTGCAAAACTTCCCATTAAAATATAATTTGTGGCATCAGCTCCATCATCTAAAATAAGATTGGAAGGATTACCATCAGGCCATTGGAAAATTGCATCTATATAAGCCCAATATTCTTCTAATGTTTCACCTTTAACTGCGAATACAGGAATACCAGTTGCGGCGATAGCTGCTGCTGCATGGTCTTGCGTAGAAAAAATATTGCTAGAGCTCCATCGTATATCAGCGCCAATAGCTTTTAATGTTTCAATTAAAACAGCTGTTTGAATTGTCATGTGCAATGAACCAGAAATACGCGCTCCGCACAAGGGCTGACTGGAGGAAAACTCTTTGCGACAAGCCATCAAACCAGGCATTTCAGTTTCGGCAATGTCAAGTTCTTTACGACCGAAAGGGGCAAGTGCAATATCTCTGACAACAAAATCTTGAGCTGCCATTCTTTATTCCTTTAAAATCAATTCTTCCAGGAGGACGGTAGGAGAAATTAAAAAAAAATGCAAGATAAGAAGAAGACTTCTTTATGTGAAAAAAAATTAAAATTTTCATAAATTTGTGCAACAAATGCGCATTTATAGATCTGAGTAATGATTTTTCTGACAGGCTAAACAATTTCAGGATAAGTTATGATTACATAAACAAAACTTATCAAAAAATTTTCATTTTTCAAAACGTCAAAAATTCTAATCAATCGTGTCAATGAGAGTAAAATTTAAGAAATATGTTTCAAATCTAATTGGAATTTTCTTTAAAGAGTGTCTTCTTGATAAGAAAAAATATAATTATTTTGTAAAAAGCTAAAAACTTTGTTTAATAATTTTTTGTGTTTTTTATAATAAAGTTACACAAAAATCTATAATGGCATCATATCTTCTTTCGATATTCTCTCACCAAAAAGTATTTATATATTATCCTCAATTTGAGCTTTATGAATATGATGCAATGGATGCATAAAACACCTATAAAAAGTGAGAAATGTTCCTAATATTATTTTTCTCAGTAATTGATAAAAAAGCCATGCTAATTCATACCAAGGATATGGTTGCTTTTATACAGTTATTTATTTCATAAGATCTACCCTTTTAGTGTTGTCGTAAATTTCTTTCAGCTTTATATTTTTAAAAATATGATGCAAAAAAGCTATGCGATAACCTGTAAGGATGAGAAAATATAAATCTAAATGTATTATGTCATTATTCTGCAAAGTGTCTGAAAAATCCAGAACTTTTTTCAATTTATAAGAGTTGGTATATTTTATGTGATGTCGTTTTCCTCATAAAACTTTTGCTTTAATTGTTATTTGTAAACTAACATCTAACTGTAATGCAATTACATAGATAAAACAAATATTGAAACGATTGAAAGTGTTCTATAAGCACCCCCCACTTTCTATATAGCAGAGTAAGGCAGATAAGCATTACTTAATATATTTCAAGTAATCTATGAAATAAAACACAAGCTTTTAAAAAATACGAAGGCATAAAGGTGAAAACAAAGCTCTATCCGTTTCATCTAGTTTTACAATTTTTCAAAATCTCTAAGGAAATACCTTTTAAATAATAAAAATTGTACATGGCACCACAGTTTTTATATCGATTATTTTACTCACTCATATAGTTGTTGAAAAAGGCATTATTTCCTTTTTTAATCTCATTATTAAGCTTTTTAGCAAAATAATATAATGCAAAGCTATCGGTTACCATTTTTATATTCAAAGAACCGTAATCCAGAAAAGGTTCTTCTGGGTTCTAATGTTGCATCTTCGCGTATATAAAGGTAGTTTATAAGATGCGTTTTTCTTTTATTTTCAAAGATCTTTCTCCAAATCCTATAGATGTGCGAGGAATCTTTTTTGTGAGACTGAATGAAGCATTTAAAATGCAAAAACATCATTCTATTTAAATTTAATACTCTAATTTTAAAACAGCTAATAATCAAAAATCAAATAACTAACTAATTTCTAAAAGCATTTATTCTAGACTGATAAGTTTTGGGAAAATTGACCATGCCGACGAAATCGCCAGAGATAACTTGGCAAAACTGCAGTCATTGCTTTAGGAGTAATTCCTCCTCCTTCTAAAGTATATCCATTTTCAATAGCTTCTTGAGAAACAATATTGTCCATTTGCAAAAAGCGTATCTGATTGGTTGTTACAAGTGTTGGTACAAAAGGTACTTTACCGATTGTTTCAAAAATTGCTCCAATCAATAGACTGATAGAAATAGGCATGGATAGCATTGTTTTTTTACGATGAATAATTTTAAGTATATTTTTAAGAACATTTTGGAAGGTGATAATCTGGGGTCCACCAAGATCATAGTTTTTTCCCCAAGCAACCTGTCCCTCTAAAGCACGCACAATAAATTCGGCAATGTCCCCAACATATACAGGTTGCAGTTTATTTTTCCCACCTCCAAAAAGAGGTATAATTGGTAGAAAACGTGATAAATCTGCTAAAGTATTAAAGAAACAATCTTCTGGTCCAAAAATAACAGATGGACGCAGTATAATTGCTTGAGGATACTTGTTATGAATGATTTGTTCACCCATAAACTTAATACGTGCATAAAGACATGAAGTATTCTCGTTTGACACAAGTGTTGACATATAGATGAGTGGAATATCAGCTTTTGCTGTTAATTCAGCAACGTTATAAGTACCATCAATTTGTGTATTTTTAAAATTTGATTGATTTGCTTGCTTCAAGCTACCAGGTAAAAACACTGCAGCATCAGCTCCAAGCAATGCGCGTGCAACAGAGGCACGATGCTTGATATCCGTTTTAAGCATTTGGGTTTGACCTACTTCTCCTATTTGGAGCATGTAATAAGCTTTTTGTGGACACCGAATAGCAATACGAACGCGATACCCCCGCTTAGTCAAAGTTTCAACGACATGTCGCCCTACAAAACCAGATCCGCCAAAAACAGTAATGATTTTAGGATGTTGATAAAGCGCACAATCAAGTTGCATGATTAAAAAGTCTATCTTTCAAATAGTTAAAAACAACTAACTTCTAACACGGTGGTGTTTTATTGTCACGCAAAATATCTCCGGCAAGATAAAGGGAACCTCCAATAAGGACAATAGCCTCTTTATATTCCACCTTAATTTTATGCAAGGCATCTTGTAAGTGCGCTTGTGGAGTAGCCAAGATTCCTGCTTTTTGGGCTGATTCAGCTAAGTTTGTTGGAGAGAGACAAGCATTGTTGTCAATCAGCGGTATCGTATATATTTTATCGACAAGGTTAGCTAAAGGATGAAAATAACCAACAGCATCTTTAGTCTTAAGCATGCCAGCAATCATAATAATGGGACGATCTGTTTTTTGTCTCCATTGTCTAAGCTCTGCCGCAATAACTTTTCCAGCAGCAGGATTGTGACCACCATCTAACCATAAATCAATATTAGGAAACAGTTGCTCAACCAACTGTCCTTGGGTAAGATGTTGCATACGTGCAGGCCAATAAATATTTTTTAAAGCGTCATTTATGGTTTGTTCTGAAAGTTGAAAACCTGCTTGATAGATTGCTTCAAGAGATGCACCAGCATTAGCAATTTGATGATCTCCAATAAGGTTAGGAAGTGAAAGATCCATGAGTCCTTGCTTGTTTTGAAAAACCATCCGTCCATGTTCTTTATAGCTTTGATAATCTTTATCAAATAGAGAATAAGATGTTTTATTTTTATCGACAAGGGGTATTAAAGTATCAAGAGTTTCTTGATAATTTTGCTTTCCAATGACTACGGGAACGTTTGGTTTGATAATCCCCCCTTTTTGAAAAGCGATTTGAGCAATTGTGTTTCCAAGAAAAATCTCATGATCATAATCAATGGGCATAATAAGAGATACAGCTGGTTTGTTAATTACATTAGTAGCATCAAAACGTCCGCCTAATCCAACTTCTAAAATGATAACGTCAGCGGGATGTACACTAAACAGCATAAAGACAGCGGCTGTAAAAATTTCAAAAATAGTAATTGGCTCTTGACGATTTATTTTTACAATTTCATGGATTGTTTCAGCCAATTGGCTTTCTGTAACAAGTTGACCACTTCCTTTTTGACCTAACCGACAGCGTTCATTCCAGTTCACTAGATGAGGTGAGCTATAGACATGAACGCGGTAGCCTGCACTTTCCAAAAGAGCTCGGCAAATTGCTGAGGCAGATCCTTTGCCGTTTGTTCCAGCAATGTGAATAATAGGTGCAAGTTTTAAATGCGGATTACCAAGACGCTTTAAAAGGTGAACAACACGCTTTAAAGAAAGATCAAATTTTTTCGGGTAGTTTTTTAGTAAATTATCTACAACCTTTTGTACTTGGCTTTGTTGCATGAATCTAAGCTGCTTTTGTTGTAGAAAGCGATGTTTGAGAATCTGTAGGGTATGGATCGGAAGGAGGAACAACGGCAGGGCATTTCATCATCAAGCGTAAAAGACGTGCAATAGTTGTTTTCATTTCTAAACGCGATACAACCATATCAATCATACCATGTTCAAGCAGATACTCGCTGCTTTGAAAACCTTCTGGTAGGGTTTCGCGAATAGTTTGTTGAATTACACGTGGACCGGCAAAACCAATCATAGCACCGGGTTCGGCAATGTGAATATCGCCGAGCATGGCATAAGAAGCAGTAACACCACCGGTGGTTGGATTGGTTAGCACTACAATATAAGGAAGTTTTACTTCTTTCAACATTTCAATCGCGACTGTTGTGCGGGGCATTTGCATTAATGAGAGTATTCCTTCTTGCATGCGCGCACCACCAGAAGCAGTAAAAAGAACCAAGGGGCATTTTTCGGCAATGGCAGTATCAAAAGCTTTTATAATAGCTTCTCCTGAAGCCATACCCAGTGATCCACCCATAAAGGCAAAATCTTGAACGGTTGCAATAATTGGTAATCCTTCAATTGTGCCACGTGCACTTAAAATATTGTCTTCAACACCTAGTTTAGAACGATATTCTTTTAATCGGTCAATGTAGCGTTTTTCGTCGCGAAACTTTAAAGGATCTGTTACAACTTTTGGATTTTCAAGAAGTGTATAAAGGCCATCATCAAAAAAATGCATGAGACGATTTTTAGCACTGATACGCATATGATAACCGGAATTAGGAGCCACAAATTGATTGGCTTCCAAATCTTTATGAAAAATCATTTCACCACTAGTAGGATCTTTAATCCATAAATTTTCTGGAATTTCACGGCGTCCTAATATAGAGTTAATCTTAGGACGAACATAATTTGTAATCCAGTTCATCTTCCTAGCCTCCCTTTAAAAATATTATACATTTTTTGCACGATTTGAAAGAATATAAAACTTAAATAATTACATTTACTTTACTGGCTGAACAAACGAATCCGTTTAATGTTTTTATCAACCCACGTATAGCCCTAACTCCATCGTTTTTTATTTTTAATTATTCAAATGCCATAAAATCATATGCATGAAAAATATTTCTATAACAAATTTCTCTGGATTTTTAAGAACTAACATGTTTTTATTCTTTGACTTTGATGTTAAAGCTCACTTCTCGCGCTAGCTAACAACCGCCTTATTTTTTTAATAAAAATGAACGTCTAATTAATCATTAATATCAACAGTTTTTAAGCAGAGAAATCTTATAATATAAAATGTTAACAAAACCACACTCATCCACTAAAGTTAATGGATATGATAACGTTATGTTACTGAAGCACCAATACCAGCACAATATTTTTTTAAAGGTTTTGTCAAAAGAGCTTTTCTTGATGTTTTGATAATGTCTTTTCATGTAAAACAGCACATACTTAACGTTGCATATTCACCCGCTTGTTTAACAAAGAGCTTTCTCAAAGTATTCAAGCTCATTTTGTGTGGCGTCCGTGAATAGTATTATATTCCCTTTTCTACGAATGGTATAAAATTCATTATGTCTGCATGTCCTCCATTTTTTCTGAAATAGAAGGTACAAACCAATACCATTTTATTTTTTCCAGTTTCCAATGTGACAACAATTCTTACATTTGAGAGAATTCATGAAAAGTATTTTACGCTTTTTCTGACTAGTAAGTTTTGTTAGGTTTAAAGCTAAGGAGCATTATTTTTGTGGGATGCTTGCTATGGTTTTGGGGAAAAGCATTTTATGTAAATGTGTCATAAAGGCGTTTGCAAAAAGTGGTGTTGCTAAATTAATGATAGGAATAGAAACAAAAAGCGCGATCAATAATCCTGCTATGTGATGAGTTTGTAAGAAAGCATGTGCGTCTTGCTCTTTATCGAAAACGGTGAGAAGCAAACAGGGAATATCTATAATCAAGAAAATAACCATTGATAGTGTGAAAAGCGATCAAATTAATACTTGGTATGCAGAATAAAATAAAAGCAATTCCATTGCCAATAAGGCTTAAAATAACAAATTAAAAAGAAATAATAAGCAAACGTTTAAATGACAGAGCTTGTCCAATCTGCCAGTTTGGATAATTTTCCTTTTCAATAATTTCAACGGCAGAGTCAATAAGAAAACTACCAATCATAGCTGTGATTGGTGCAATTAAAAAAGCCAACAAAAGAGCTACACCAATATTAAGGATGATGAGCATGCTAAAACCCAACCACCCTGTCCAATTAGGGAATTCAGGAATAAATTGAGCAATCCAGGGTCCTAAATAAGACACAAAAAGTTAGTGTACGCATGACCATAAAATAGCGAACATGAAGAAAGTAACGTCTAACGCTTTTAATATCATAATTCTGTATTGCAAGGCTAGAAGGTATTGTAAAGCACGATCGGCAGCAGTAAAAATCATAGATTAAGAAAAGAAGCAAAAAACAGGAAATATATTTCAAAGAATTTATTGTATGATTTTTTCTTTTTTGAATTACAAAATTTATTTTCACATTATAAAAAACAGCTAAGGATTCTTCGTTTAAAATAAAGTTTGAATAAATAGAAAATTTGATTTTTAAAAAGTAAGAAGAATTTAAAAGACAGCTATTGTAGAAGAACTTTTAAATATTCTTATACAGAATTTAGATTATTGCGTTTATATGATATAGGTAAAAAATTAAGTTAGTAGGAGCTATTCGGGAGGTAATTATTTATTTCCATTTATCCATTAGAGTTGCATAATTTCACCTATCTATATCCTTCCTTAATTTTGCAAAAGACTTGGTGTTCAGAGATTTTTTTCATTTGATGGTATAGCTTTGACTCTTGCTTTTATTCGAGACATTATTGAGGTTAATGGTTTAAGGGCAGCGTAGTAGCTACGTAGATATTTTTGTTTTGGGCAACAGAATGATTCATATGCTACAGCAATAAAGGAAAGAAAGAGGCTTTTTACTGTCCATATTCCATGGAAGAACTGTTTCTTGAGAAAAAAAAGGGAAATATTACTGATGATTAAAAATGATGAGATTTTGAATTTTACAAGCTATAAATTTAATAAAGTGATTCATTAAAGCATTTTTCATGAAAATAATACAATGATTCATTATACTAAAATAATTTTTAGATAATAACATCATATAATTTATGAAGAGAATTTATCATCTTTACCTTGAATAAGAATCTCAAATATAGAAATATTCTCTCAAAGTTTCGTCGTTAAAATTAAAACAATCATTTATTTACACACCACAAATAGAACCAATCTGAGGATAAAAAACGGTTTAAACAAGGAAATGCTTTTTATAAATCTCTCCCTAGTGCAAAAGCTTTCGCAAAATTAAGGGCTAGCAAATAGAATGGTGATTCTTATTTGTCTTCTTATAAGTTTGAGAAACTACAGTATAATAGATCTTACGCTTTATGAAAGCTATAATAAGATGAGATTTTAATCTAGTCGAGATGGATAGATACCTATTCTTAGTTCTATTTTATGAGGTGTTTTCCTATCTATGCATTTGAAGATTTATTATTTAAAAAGGGACTACTTTTCTTCATGAAGAATAGATGTTTGTTTGGTAAAAAATGAAACAATCATATTGGCTAATTTTTGTGCTACGTGTTGTTTACTCATATGTGGCCATTGTTCTATTTTTTCTCTACTCACGAGATAAACTTGATTTGTATCAGCACCCATGACATTTCTCCCATCAGGATTAAGAGAAACATTATTAGCAAGAATGAAATCAGCTCCTTTTTCAACACATTTTTTTTGTGCATTGGCAATGATATCATATGTTTCAGCAGCAAAACCAATGACCAATGAGGGGCGGTTTGGAGCGTGTCCAATCGTTGCTAAAATGTCAGGATTTTCGACCATATGAAAGGATGGCGGTATTTTATGAGCATTTTTTTTAATTTTGTGTAAAGACTGAGTTTGACTGCGCCAGTCACAAACAGCAGCAACAAAGATAGCACCATCAGCAGGCAATGCAGTTTGAACACCTTGTAGCATCTGTTGTGCTGTTTCAACATGGATAGTTTTTACTTCTTGTGGATCTGCAAGATTAACAGGCCCACAAATAAGTGTTACTTTTGCACCTAAATGTGCAAGAGCGGTTGCAATGGCATGACCTTGTTTACCTGAAGATCGATTAGCAAGATAACGCACAGGATCAATTGGTTCATGAGTAGGACCAGAGGTAACAATAAAATGGCGGCCAGAAAGAGGTTTTTCATGTACATTCAAAAGGATTTCTATAGCAGCGACAATGGTTAAAGGTTCGCTCATGCGCCCATATCCTGTCTCATCATGTTCTGCCATATTTCCGATTTCTGGTCCGATAATATGAACGCTATCTGCGCGCAATTGCGCAACATTACGAATAGTTGTCGGATGTGCCCACATGGCTGGATTCATAGCGGGTGCAATCAAAAGTGGGCAACGTGCTGCTAAAAGAATACAATCAGCCAGATCATCTCCTATACCATTGGCTATTTTTGCAATGCGATTGGCTGTCGCAGGGGCTAAAATAATGAGATCAGCATCACGTGCTAATCGGATATGTCCGATATCATGTTCTTCCTCACGTGAAAATAAATCAGTATATACAGTACCACCGCTTAAAGCTTCAGCGGCTAGTGGCGTAATAAATTTTTGCGCTGCTTTTGTCATAACAACTTTTAAATGTGCTCCACGTTCTTGTAAACGACGAATCAAATCAAGCGCTTTATAGGCTGCAATACTTCCACCAATAATAAGCAGGAGAGATTTTGATTTCAATGATTGCACTTCAGCAGCACTGGCATGAGAGGGTTGTGGAGTTAGAGTGGTAGGATTACTTAAAAGGCGGCGGGCTTCTTCTTCCATAGAAATACCATTTTGTGCGGCGCGTATTCGTAAAGCCTCTTTGATTTCAGGAGACAGGTTACGAATGGTAATACTGGCCATAAAATACCTCTAAGAAATAAAAAGATTTCAATGATTTCATTATTGATATTTTTAGCATATTAAGAAGATTAAAAAAGATGAAAAAAGTAAAAAGTGAGCCAAACGCAACATAACGCAATGATGAAGAGACTATAACGACCATAACGATTTCTACGACTTTGTTCGATAGCAAGTTGTTTGAGAGTAGTAGGAGAAAGATTAAAACCTGTATTTTTCATTTGGTTGAAATTTTCTTCTATACTTTGGAAATTTTGCACCAGTTGTGGTATTTTATGTGCCAGCGAAAGGAGAGCTTGTGCCCCTTCACTCAAGTCTTTTGCAAGGCCTATGGGTCCTAAGTTTTTACCAATCCATTCTGTGACAACGGGTTCAGAAGCTTTCCACATATTAAAATTGGGGTCTAATGTGCGGGCAACACCTTCCACAACAATCATAGTTTTTTGGAGCAATAAAAGTTCAGGCCGCGTTTGCATGTCAAACAATTCAGTGACTTCAAACAATAGTGTGAGCAGCTTAGCCATGGAAATGCTTTGTGCTGATTGTCCATGAATTGGTTCACCAATAGCGCGATTAGCTTGTGCAAAGCTTTCAATATTATGGTGTGAAGGGACATAACCTGCTTCGAAGTGAGCGCGTGCTACCCGATAGTAATCACGGGTAATAAAACCATAAAGGATTTCAGCGAGGAAATGCTTTTCTTTTTTTCCCAGTCTTCCTGTAATGCCAAGATCAACAGCAACAATACATCCTTTTGAGTCTACAAATAAATTGCCAGGATGCATATCAGCATGAAAAAAACCATCACGTAATGTATGGCGTAGAAAAGATTGAACAAGCGTTATGGCGAGTGCCTGCAAATTAAAACCTGCTTCTTTAAGTTTTGAAGTCTCAGATATTCTTATACCATCAATCCATTCCATTGTAAGGACATTACGTCCTGTCCGTTCCCAATCAATCCGTGGAACTCGAAAACCTGGATCATGTTGAATATTTTCAGCCATTTCAGATATAGCTGCTGCTTCTAAGCGTAAATCCATTTCGAGGCGTGTTGTTTGTGCTAAAGTATCCACCACACGAACAGGACGCAGTCTTCGAGAGGCAGGGATATAACGCTCTTGTAAATGAGCAATGAGATAGAATCCTCTAAGATCTTTAGAAAAACGTGCTCTGATATTGGGACGAATGACTTTTACAGCACATTTCTTTGTCTGACCGGTTTCATCGTTGTATTCAGCTGGATGGACTTGAGCAATAGAAGCAGCGGCGATAGGGGGATAAAAATTTACGAATAAATCATCAATGGAGCGACCAAGAGAATTCTCAATTTGAGCAATAGCAGCGGTGCAAGAAAATGTTTGGACACGATCTTGTAGTTGTGCCAAATCTTCTGCAATATTACGTCCAACAATATCAGGTCTTGTGGCAAGGAATTGACCAAGTTTTATGTAAGAAGGGCCAAGCTTATTGATGGCATATGAAATATTTTCAGATCGCTGTTTTTTTTTCGTTTTGTGTCGTGCTAGTGCTCGTGCTAGACGATGACATAATGCCGGAAATCCTTGAAGGTCGTCATGAGGAAGAGTACTTAAAACACCTTCACGTGTTAAAATCCATCCTGCACGCATTAATTGAAAATAAGGAGAAATTTGTACCATTTTTAAATTTTCCAACCTGAATGCTGTGCTGCAATCGCCCCGGTAAGATTGCGGTATGATACCCGCGAAAACCCCGCATGTTTGATCATATGGGCAAAATCATCTTGCTTAGGAAATTTGCGAATAGATTCAACCAAATAACGATAAGAATCACCATCATTTGCAATAAATTCACCCAACCTAGGGATAGCATGGAAAGACCAAAGATCATAAATTTTATCTAGCAGGGGCATCTCGACATTTGAAAATTCTAAACATAAGAAACGCCCTCCAGGTTTTAAAACACGAAAAGCTTCTTTAAGGGCCTGATTAATATGAGGAACATTGCGAATTCCAAAAGCAATAGTGTAAGCGTCAAAGCTTTGATCTTCAAAGGGGAGATGTTCTGCATTGGCTTCAACAAAATCAATTAGAGGAGCAAGGCCATTTTTTTGCGCGCGTTTTTTTCCAACGCTGAGCATTGAGCCATTAATATCAAGAATTGTAACATGGGCTTTTTGGCGTGAAGCATTAAGAATACGAAAAGCAATATCACCTGTCCCGCCGGCTACATCAAGAACTTTCCAATGAGAAAGTGCTGGTGGGGAAAGCCATGCAATCATAGAATTTTTCCACACACGATGTAGCCCTAATGATAAGACATCATTCATTTTGTCATAATTTTCAGCAACAGAATGAAATACATCATCAACCATGGATTGTTTTTGTGTTTCATCAACCCTTGTAAAACCAAAAAAGTATTCCATGCCACCTTTAATTCCTATACGTTCTGTTTCAGCTGCCATATGTATGACCTTCCTTATTTTTCTTTTATCGTAAATGAAATAGAGATGGAATGTTCAAATACGAAAAAACAACGTATAAAACTGCGACGTTTATACAGCTAAAAACAGAAGAATATCTTTAGATATCAAGATTGGCAACGCTTAAGGCATTGTCTTGAATAAAAATACGCCTAGGTTCAACTTCATCACCCATGAGACGAGAAAAGAGTGAATCGGCATCGGTTGCATCATTAATTTTTACTTGTAAGAGAGAACGTGCATTGGGATCAAGAGTTGTCTCCCAAAGTTGTTCAGCATTCATTTCTCCAAGGCCTTTATAACGTTGAAGAGTAATACCTTTTTTACCGTTTGTAAAAATACTCTCTAAGAGGCTTATAGGACCAAAAATACGCTCTGTCTTATCTTTGCGTCGTAAAAGAAGAGGAGGATGATATATGTCAATAAAATTTTGGGAAATGCGATCAATTTGTCGTGCGTCAGTTGAGTTTATAAGTCCTGTATCAAGCGTGATAATATCTTTAACACCACGCAAGATACGCTCAAAACATAAATTTCCATCTGTTGTATATTGTCCACTCCAACCTTGTTCCATATCATCAGCAATCAGATTAAGGCGGTGAGCTATAACATTTGCTATTTTTTGCGCTTTTTCTTGTGTTGCAAAAGTTTCAGGATTAAAAGCGCCAACAATTGCTGCTTGTTCAACAATATTACGGTCATAACGGGTATGAAGACCATTTAAAAGCTGACGTAATATACAAGCATCTTTAGCGAGTTGATACAAATCAGCTCCTGCACGAATTTCCCCTGTTGAAAGCTCAAGTGTTGTTTCCTCTAGTCCAGTATCGATTAAGAATTCTTCAAATGCTGCTTCATTTTTAATATATTGGGAAGATTTTCCACGCGATACTTTATAAAGAGGCGGCTGAGCAATATAAAGATGTCCACGTTCAATCAATTCGGGCATTTGTCTAAAAAAGAAAGTAAGCAACAGAGTACGAATATGGGCTCCATCAACGTCCGCATCTGTCATGATAATAATTTTATGATAACGTAATTTATCGGGTGAAAATTCATCTTTACCGATAGAAGTTCCAAGAGCTGTAATGAGTGTTCCGATCATATCAGATGAAAGCATGCGATCGAAACGTGCTCGTTCAACATTGAGGATTTTACCACGGAGGGGTAAAATTGCTTGATTTTGCCGTGAACGCCCACTTTTTGCTGAACCACCAGCGGAATCTCCCTCGACAATAAAGATTTCTGATTTTGCAGGATCACGTTCTTGACAATCGGCAAGCTTCCCTGGCAGGGAAGTGATATCAAGCGCTCCTTTTCGCCTTGTGAGTTCACGTGCTTTGCGTGCTGCTTCACGTGCTGTTGCAGCTTCTACCACTTTACTAATGAGAAGTTTCGCTTCATTAGGATGTTCTTCTAGCCATATTGAAAGACCTTCATTGACCAAATTTTCAACAATAGGACGCACTTCAGAAGAAACTAACTTATCCTTTGTTTGTGAAGAAAATTTTGGATCAGGGACTTTTACAGAAAGAATAGCTGTTAATCCTTCCCGACAGTCATCGCCGGTTAAGTTTACTTTTTCTTTCTTGGCAGGACCTGAAGATTCAGCATAGCCATTAATTTGGCGTGTAAGAGCGCTTCTAAAACCTATCAAATGAGTTCCACCGTCACGTTGGGGAATATTATTGGTAAAACACAAAACCTTTTCGTGATAGGAATCATTCCACCATAGGGCAACATCAACGCTCATGCCATCCTTTTCACTTGCAATGTAAATAGGATTATCAAGCAGAGCTTTTTTTGATTGGTCAATATATTTGACAAATTCCGTTAATCCTCCTTCATAATGCAATTCAACAGATTTAATATCAGCATGACGCTTGTCAACAAGAATAATATGAACCCCAGAATTTAGAAAGGCTAATTCCCGTAAACGACGCTCCAAAGTTTCAAAATCAAACTCAACCATCGTAAAGGTTTCAGAGCTTGGTAAAAATCTGATTTCTGTTCCACTTTCTTTATTGCAATCGCCAACAACTTTTAATGGAGCATCAGCCACTCCGTGGGTAAATGATATTTCGTGAATTTTACCATTCCGTTTGATTTGCAGTTTAAGCCAAACGGATAATGCATTCACAACAGATACACCAACACCGTGCAATCCACCTGAGACTTTATAAGAGTTCTGATCAAATTTTCCGCCGGCATGAAGCTGTGTCATAATAACTTCAGCTGCAGAAATACCTTCTGTTGGATGGATATCCGTCGGAATCCCACGTCCATTATCACAAACAGAACAAGAACCATCAGCATGGAGTGTGACATTTACAAGAGTAGCATAGCCAGCTAAAGCTTCATCGATAGCATTGTCTACCACTTCATAAACCATATGGTGTAACCCTGATCCATCATCCGTGTCACCGATATACATACCAGGACGTTTGCGTACAGCATCAAGACCTTTAAGAACTTTGATAGAAGCAGCATCATAGTCATTACTTTGTGTCGGTGAGGTTATTTCATCACTCATAAGTTAGTCCATTTCTGTGTTCAATTTACAATACTTTATCCGCTTTTTAAAAGCTCAATGTTCTGATCAGTTATTTATGGAATAACCACATTAAACATTTACCGTATATCAGATCTAGATTCAATATCTGTCAGATAATAGATAAAATGATATTAGACTGTTATGCTGTAAAACTGTCGTGTAGGATTGTGATATAAGGCAAGTAAGCGCTTCCTTGATATATCATATATTTTAAAATGCGTGTTGAATATTCGGGGTAGGGTTGGCTCTTATAGCCTTTAGTTAAGTGAATCACATAAGTAGGAAATCTAGAAGAATTTGTCGAGGAAAATCAGAACTGTTTACAGCTAAAAGCTGATAGAAATCACTTTTCTTTGAGATGTAGGGATGAAATCAATTAAGCTTGACGTAAGATCAACAATTGCACAGAGAAATAAATGATATCATTTATCTTATCATAAAACAATAATAAATTTTCGTCTATTTATGAACAATTTTGATTTACACAGAAAATTATTTCATAAAGTGATGCTGTTTATTTTATTTATTTTTGCATATACATAATGTTCCAAAATTAGTTGTGCGTCTTTGTGGTATACTAACCAAGCTTTTCCTGTTTTACCTATAAGTCAATCTTCAAACCTAATACTATCGTATATTTAAAACCAAGATTACGAGCTCTTTAAGCAGCTCAAGTTTTTAGATCTAACGTGCGGCGAAAATATCGTATGTAATTTATTTTAAGTGACATCTTTAAAATAGGGTGCGTTTCTTAAAGGTATGGATAGCTTATTTCTTAAATTTAAAAAATAAAATTGCTTTTCTCGCAAATTATATTTGTTTTTGGTAAGTTAACATCAAAAATCTAAATATTTTTTTTAAATATACGAAAACTATTAAAATTTTTAATAGTTTTAGAAAATAGCAATAATTTTATTTATTGAGCACCAGATATTTTAATGAAGTGCATTAGATAATAACGAAGAAAAATTACATCTTGGGTTTGAAAAATGAGAGAGAGATTTTGAAAGTAAGAAAAATTATACCTGTAAAACAATTTCAATTGCGTTTACGGTACTTTAATTTATATAATGTTCTAATTCATATTTTATTTACAGCAGGGAGCTTTCTATTTGCTTCTTCTGCAGAAGCTGAAATAGCTGAAAAGTTACCTTCTTTTTTTAATTCACATGAACACTTGATAGAACCTGATACAAAGGATATTATTCGTTTGCGTTTTGTAACAACTTTTGATTTTCCTCCGTTTAATTTTTTTGATCAAATGGGGCATCTTGCAGGTTATAACATTGATTTATTGCGCGCTATTTGCTCAAAATTAAAATTGGAGAAACTTTGTGAAGTAGAAGTGGTTCCTTGGGAAGAGCTTGTAGAGCATGTTAAAAATGGTAGTGCAGAAGTTATTATTGCGGGTTTAAAAGAAACGAGTAAAACCCAGCAAGATCTTGTTTTTACAAAGTCATATTTGCGCTTTCCAGCGAGATTTGTTGCTTCTCGACTTTTAAATTTTGATGAGCCAATAAGCGGTCAATTGGTACATTTAACTAGTGGTGTTTTGTCTAAAAGTATTCACGAAAAGCTTTTTCATCATTATTTTCCTAAAGCTAAAAGACAAGGATTTAAAGAGAGAGAAGAACTCTATAAAGCGTTACAGGAACGTAAAATTGACCTTATTTTTGATGATGGATTTGCTTTATCGTTATGGTTCAAAAATCAAAAAGCTGTTGATTGCTGCCATTTTGTTGATGGAGCATATGTAGCACCACAGTTATTGGGACAAGGAATGCAGCTTGCTGTTGCAAAAAAGAACGAAAAATTGATTGATATACTCAATTATGCACTGAAATCTCTAGAAGAGGATGGTAAACTTACAGAGCTTTATTTGCGCTATTTTCCAATAAGTTTTTATTGATAACTAATTTTATATCAGGGCTGTTAATCTTTCTGTACCTAGTCGATAGGAAATAGCTTCTGCAAGATGATGGCATGAAAGATTATCTGATCCATCAAGATCAGCAATTGTGCGTGCAACTTTGAGAATACGATGATAGGCTCGTGCAGAAAGACGCATTTTTTCACTCACATCTCGTAAGAGTACGGCCGCACTTTTATCAGGAATAGCGATTTGTTCTATAATTTTTGCAGGACAATCGCCGTTGGTTCGGATGTGGTCAAGCCCTAATTTTCTAAAGCGTTTGGACTGAATGGTACGACACTGTGCAACGCGTTTAGCAACATCGTGGCTTTTTTCTGCTTGTTCTGGTTGCATAAGGTCCATAGCTGTCAAAGCAGGAACATCAATCCTTAAATCAATTCGATCAAGCAGAGGGCCAGAAATACGGGACTGATAATCGATTTGACAACGCATTCCTTTAGCACAAAGATGGTCTTTTTCGCCTGCCTTACCACAACGGCAAGGATTCATTGCGGCAATAAGTTGGAAGCGAGCAGGATAGCTGATATGATGATTAGCGCGGGCGATAATTGATTCTCCACTTTCTAAAGGTTGACGAAGAGAATCAAGAACTTGCGGAGAAAATTCAGGCAATTCATCAAGAAATAATACACCATTATGGGCAAGAGAGACTTCTCCTGGTTGCCCTTTAAGCCCCCCACCAATCATTGCAGCCATAGAAGCAGAATGATGTGGAGAACGAAAGGGGCAATGAAGTGAAAGAGTATTATGAATCGTTTCTCCTGTAATAGAAGCAATCAGCGAGACATCTAAAAGCTCACGGCTATCAAGAGGTGGCAAAATGGAAGGTAAGCGTTGAGCTAACATAGATTTCCCAGCGCCAGGAGGACCTACAAACAAAAGGTTATGGCGCCCAGCAGCACAAACTTCTAAGGCACGTTTGGCTGTTTTCTGTCCTTTGATTTCACAAAGATCTGGAAGATCAGTTTCAATGGTATATTGGCGCGGTTGTGGACGTTTTTGAATTTGGGTTCCTTTAAAATGATTGACTATCGTGAGAAGAGTCTCTGGAGCAAGAATATTTATTTCTGCATTTGCCCATGCTGCTTCAGGTCCACATTGAAAGGGACAAATCAGTCCTTTATCGAGTGATAAAGCTGTCATAGCAGCTGGTAAAACACCATTGACAGCAGTCAGTGAACCGTCCAGTGATAATTCGCCTAAAATAACATAGTCTTGCGCTACTTCGGGAGGGAGAATTCCCATAGCAAGCATTAAACCTATAGCAATTGGCAAATCATAATGTGATCCTTCTTTAGGTAAATCAGCTGGTGCAAGATTAATCGTAATTCGCTTGGTAGGCATAGAAAGCCCACAAGCATGGAGAGCTGCTTGTACACGTTCACGGCTTTCTGCAACTGCTTTATCAGCTAATCCAACAATCGCCATTCCTATTTTACCAGCTAAAATCATAACCTGTACATCGACAGGCACTGCTTCCAGACCGCGAAAAGCAACAGTTGTAATATGTGCGATCATTTATTTATTTTCCCCCGTTTAGATTTGAAAGAAACAATCATATCTATACGTAAAAATCAAGAAGCATTTCTCTGGTTTTTTTTATGGAGAGATTTATATACATCTACAGGTTTTTGTTGTGTTTTCATGGTAAAGTCATTTGTACAAAGTTAACCATGCTAATATGTTGGACAATAAAACATTTATAATAAGCTAAATAAATATGTTAAGAGAAAGGAATGAGGCTGTTTGTGTTACGCAACAGGGTAGGATCTTATAAAGATAATAAGAGGGGGGATAACGTTATGTATCGCAGAGCGTTATTTAATGTGATAAAACGTGTAAAATATGCAAAGTAGTTGGATTTACCTTTCTTATTTTTATATTATTTAAAGCGTCGTAGCTGCAAGGTGTATTTAAAGATATCTGATTTTATGGCATACCAGATGAAAATTTTATTAAAATCAGGAGCTGTGCGTTGTGTATTTATAGGCTTGTATTTCACTTTTTCTTTTCCACAACCAGTTGCGGCATTTGATTTTTTCGGCATCCCTCTTTTTGGTCAAAAGAAAATAAATTCTCCTTCAAATCATGGCAAAAGTGCAGAGAGGTTTTATAAAGTTGATATTGTTGCACCGCCAGGGGCACCATTAGAAGGTATCAAAATAGTTAAATCTGTCTCTTCTCTTGTTGCTGATAAAGAAAAAGCATCTGCCAGTTCTTCTGGTTTGTTAGCTAAAGCACGTTCAGATTATCGGGCAATTCTTTCTGCTCTTTATGCTGATGGACGCTATGGTAGTGTTCTTAGTATTAAAATTAATGGTTTGGAAGTCGCTGATTTAAGCCCGGTAACTCAACTTCCAGCACAATCCAATATTGTTATTACGATTGATGCTGGTCCACAATATGTTTTTAGCCTTGCAAATATCGATAAAGTTGCTCCATTTGCAAAACATAAAGGGCGTAAAATACCCACAATTGAAGAATTGGGCTATAAAATTGGAGCTATTGCTAAATCTGAAACCATTTTGAAAGCAGAAAAATGGGCGGTAGAAGGATGGCGTCAACAAGGCTATCCTAAAGCTAAAGTTATGAAGAGTGAAGTCGTGGCTGACCATGCTGCCTTGCGTGTTGAAGGACGGATAGTTGTTGATCCTGGACAAAAGGCTTATTATGGTCCTTTAAGTGTGCGTAATATAAGTAAGAAACCACAGGTAGATTTAGCTTATATCGCATGGATGTCTGGTTTAAAGCTAGGCCAGAAATACGATTCTAATGCCTTAACTAAGGCAAGTGAACGTCTTGCGCGTCTTGGTATTTTTCATGCTATCAATATAGATGAGGATGATGCAATTAATCCAGATGGTTGTTTACCACTTACGCTTGTTGTACAAGAACGTAAACCGCGTCGTTTCGGCATAGGTGGCAGTTATTCAACATTAGATGGAGCTGGTTTTGAAGCTTATTGGATGCATAACAATCTTTTTGGTCATGCAGAAATTCTTAAAGTTGAGACCAAAATAAGTGGTGTTGGTAGTAATAAAAAGAAATCATATAATTTTAAAAACTTTGATTATCTTTTCGGTGGCACATTTATAAAGCCTGGTATATTCACTCCTGATACAGATTTTAGATCAGAATTAAAAATTCAGCAAGATGTTCTAGAAAATTATACGACAAAAGCGATAAGAGGGAAATTGGGAATAACGCATATTTTTAATGATAATTTATCAGGACAGGCTGCGGTGGAAGTTGCGAATGGTTATTCACGTAATATCTATTTGGAGAGCCATAATTTTACAACAATTGGGTTTCCTAGCGGTTTGATTTACGATAGTCGCAATAATAAATTTAATGCGACAAAGGGTTTGTATGGTGAATTTCTACTTGAGCCTTTTTATGAAATGCGTTTTAGTGATTTTGTGGCAAAAATAACAGCAGAAGGTCGTTCTTATTGGGTGCTAGATGAAAGAGGTCGTTTTGTTTTTGCTGCACGGGCGAAATTTGGTACAATTCTTGGGAGTGATACAGCACAGATTCCTGTGGATACGCTTTTTTTTGCTGGTGGAGGAGGATCCGTTCGTGGTTATGCTTATCGTAATATCGGTGTTAAAACAAAAAATGATGCTATTGTTGGTGGAAAAGCACTTATAGAAGGTTCCACAGAATTACGTGTTTCTCTAAATGATAAAATAGGGTTTGTCGGTTTTCTTGATGGAGGTCTTGTAGGAGAAAAGGCGAATTTTTCTTTTTCTCAAAAAATTAAATGGGGAGCCGGTATAGGAGGTCGTTATATGACGGGTCTCGGGCCTTTACGCGTTGATTTAGCTTTTCCTTTAAAAAGAGAACAAGGTGATCCGCGCATTGGTTTTTATGTGGGTATAGGACAAGCATTTTAATGAAAAAAAGTGTCCGTTTATTAGCTTTTATCTTTGGATTTTTGTTTGTTTGGGTGAGTGGTTTTGTTTTTGCGCAAAGAGAAGGCAGTTTTTCTTCTGGCGAAATAAAAACAGATGATGGTTCATGGTTTGTTTCTTTAATTGAACGCAAGCTTTCAGCACCTAATCGTCAAGTTCGTTTACACAATATGCAAGGGACACTATCTTCTCAAACATCAATAGATGCTATTACTGTCAGTGATAAAAAAGGGGTTTGGCTTAAAATTACTAATGCTAAAATGGATTGGAATCGTCTGGCGTTGCTGAGAGGGCGCCTGGATATTAATCAGCTTTCGGCAGAACAAGTTACGTTTTTCCGCAAACCACAAGGCAATTCTTCTCTTGTTTCTTCTCTTGAGGCGGGTGAGTTTTCTTTACCAAAATTACCACTTGCTCTTTCTATCAATACGCTTACAGCTCAACATATAATGTTTGAGCAAAATCTTTTTGGTTTTTCTGCTGATATGTCCTTAGAGGGCAGTTTCACTTTGGCGAGTGGTAATTTTGGTATTGATATAGTGGCGCGCCGTTTAGATGCACCGGGTTCTTTTTCTGTTTTCACCAAGATATCTGATAGCAATCGTATAGCTCAACTTGATATTTCTGCAAATGAGCCGCAAAATGGTATTTTGGCGAATATTTTTAACATTGAAAAACGTCCGGCATTAAATCTTTCTATGAAAGGTGATGGTACTTTTGATGATTTGGTTATCAAATTTTCTTTAGAAGCTGATCATCATTCTATTTTAGCTGGTAATGTTATTCTTGCGAGTATTTCAGAAGGATACAGTTTTTCTACGACACTAGAGGGTATATTAAGTCCCTTAATCCCTGCTCAATATCGTAGTTTTTTCAAATCTGATATAACATTAAAAGCAGAGGCAAGAAGGACAAGAGATGGTATGACACATCTTGATCAAATGGTTATTCAGGGCAAAACCATGAATGTTATCGCCAATGCTAAAATAACAGCTGATGGATTTTTGCGGCGGCTTTCGGTTGATGGCAAAATGATTTTTGATAACGAAGAGGAGTCTGTTCATTTATCTGCATCAGAATCGGCAAAACCTGCTAATACTCTCGCTTTGAACATTGATTATGGTCGCGAAGGGCAACAATCTTGGAATGGCCGGTTGGTTGGACATCATTTGAGCAATAAAAATATTTATATTCGTGATGCAGTTTTTGATATGGGAGGGGTAAGTGAAAATCTTGATAGTGCAGCTTCTCGTCATGTTGGTGTTCAGGTTAATGGAATGCTTCTAGGGGTTAAAAGGATTAAGGGAGCGTTAATAGAAAATTTAAGTCAAGCGGTTCATGTGCATCTAGATACCGATCTTATTTCTAAAAAACCAATTTTAATTCATGATTTTAGTATTACAGCTCAGGGCTTTTCTTCTTGGTTAAAAGGGACAATGGAGCATTTTATTTTTAAAGGCGATCTTGGTTTAAAAGCTCAAACATTGGCTCCTTTGGAAGTATTCAGTAAGCAATCATTCTCTGGTAGTGCAGACATTAAAGCCAAAGGAACTATTGGTTTATTGAGTGGTATTTTTGATCTCAAATTATTAGGAATGGCTGACAATATGAAAATAGGCGTACAGCTTTTTGATCGTTTATTCAAAGGAAATATCACTCTTTCAGGTGCTGCTGCTCGAAATACGATGGGATTCGTTTTACGTCATTTGAATTTGAAAAACCAATATGCAAACATAAAGGCTGATGGTTATTTTTCAGATGAAAGCGCTAAAATGGATTTGTCTGCTCAAATCTTTGATTTGGCCAAATTAGATCCGAAGATAAGAGGTGCACTTACAATTCAAAGTACGGTGAGAGGACGCAATCGCCATATAAAACTAAATACACGCGCTAATGTGGTTGAAGCTCTCTTCGTAGGGAAGAAACTTCAAAATGCAACCTTTAATATAGAGGCATTTATGGATAATACAACACCGGTTACTTCTTTAACAGGTGTTGTAAAAGGTGAAGGAACTTTTGCTCAAAAACCGTTGCATTTATCTGCGTCTTTTAAAAAATCTCAGCAAATGAGAAAACTTGAAGATATCGATATTAGAGGGGGAAATGCAAAAATCACCGGTGATCTTTCTCAACAACTTGGAGGTTTTGTGAAAGGAGCGTTGCATATTGATGCCGATGATATTTCAGTGCTTTCAGCATTATTTTTGCAAGATGGTAATGGAAAAGTAAAAGGAGATTTTATTTTTGATGAACGAAATGGCAAACAAACAACCAATGTGAAAGCATCTATTAACCATTTGAGTTTTGCCAAAAATAAAATAAAAAAGTTGGTAATAGATGCTGACATATTTGATCCTTTTAGAATAACACAGTTTGAAGGGGTTATCAATGCAGAGCATATTCAAACACCTTTTCTAATAGCCAATAGTTTAAATGCTCATGCCAATAGAAATAATGGACAAACGGTTTTTACTGTTCAGGCAATATTGCCTAATGCTCTCAAGGCTCAGCTTTCTGGTCATGTAATGGTTGTGGAACTTCCAGAAGGCATAAAGCGAGAGGTACAAATTGAAACTATGGATTTAAATCAACGCAATCTTCATGCAACATTGCCAAAACCATCGATAATTGTTTTTGATAAAGATGGAATAACAATTAATAAATTAGGAATTGCAATAAATGGAGGCAATATTATCCTTGCCGGGAATATTCAAGATACTCTGAATTTGCAGCTTACGATGAATGCTCTTCCTGCTACTTTAGCTAATCTGTGGAAATCTGATCTTGGAGCAGCAGGGAGTATAACAGGGGAGGTTATGATTCGTGGTCGTTTAAAAAAACCTGATATAACCTATGATATAAGAGGTGAGGGACTGACAACTGTTGCGCTTCAAGATAAAAAAATTATGCCTTTTTCATTTTCTGCTACGGGGCAAACTTTAGACAAGAACCTTACTTTGAATGCAAATTTAATTGGAGAAGGAATACAAGCACAAGCTCAGGGACATGTGTCTCTAGAGCAAGACAAGCTTGATCTCCATATTAATTTGCAAAATTTATCTACACGTTTGGCGAATAATTTTATTGCAGGACAAGTGCTTAATGGGACGGTGATAGGCAAAATTGATATTGGTGGAACAATGAAAGATCCCTCTGCTCATTTTGAGCTTTCCAGTCAAAGTTTAGCCATTGTGACACATAAAGAACCGATGTCAATCAATATAAATGCTTATGGTTCCTATAAAAAATCGACATTTTATCTTGAAAAGATGATAGCTACAGGAGATAAAGGATTAGATTTTTCTATACATGGGCCTGTTTCTTTTAATGGTTCAGAGACAAAATTAAACATTAAAGGGATAATGCCTCTTGATTTTGTTAATCTCTTATTAGCTAAGCGTGGCGCACATATAACGGGTACAGCAAGAATTGATACGGTTCTTAATGGTGCGTTATCAAAGCCTCAATTGATGGGAAATGTTTCTATAAGAGACGGTAGTTTTTTTGATTCACAAACAAATGTAGGATTGAATAATATAACACTTGTAGGCAGATTAAATGGCGATCGTATTCTTATAGAGGAAGCTTCAGCTTCTTCGTTGGAAGGGGGAAAGATTTCTGCTTCAGGTCGTATTTCTAATAATCTAGAGGCAGATTTAATATTTCATCTTGATAATGCCAATTATAATGATGGTTCTATGATTCTTGCAACATTGTCAGGTAAGATGACAATGGCAGGTCATTTTTTGAGTGATTTTGTTATTGGTGGTGATATTATTGTTGAAAAAGCTGAAGTTTTTATTCCTGATCATTTTCGAAATGCCAAATTTCTTGGTGTAAGAAATAAGAATTTAACCAAATTGATTCAAACAACGCTTGAGCGTGCTGATGTGAAAAATACGAACAAAAACCGTATTATCACACCAGAATCTTCATCTGTTGTGCTATCAAATATGCGTATTACAGCACGCAATCAATTTTTTGTACGCGGAAAAGGGTTAGATGCTGAACTGGGAGGACGCATTAATCTAGCGGGTCCGTTGAATGATGTGCATCCAGTTGGTGAATTTAGAATGATTCGTGGACGTTTTGATATTCTTTCGCAACGTCTTAATTTTGATCAAGGACAAGCGAGTTTTAGCGGTAATCTTAATCCTACAGTTTATTTTGTCACTAACAATAACAGTGGTGACATTCGCGTTACTGTTACGGTAAGTGGAACAATTGACAATCTTGATATTAATTTTTCATCACAACCGAATTTGCCACAGGATGAAATTTTGGCGCGTTTGATTTTTAATCGCTCTCTTAATGAATTATCACCATTTCAGATTGCTCAACTTGCGGCAGCCGCCGCAGATCTTGCAGGTGCTTCTAATACATCTTTGTTGAATACTTTACGAGCTAAAATTGGACTTGATGATCTTGATGTTATTGTTAATGAAAAGGGTAATACAGGCTTACGTATTGGACGCTACATACACAATAATGTTTATTTGGGCTTTGAAGCAGGGTCTGATGGAATGACGAAAGGGACAATTAATTTAGATATTTCGCGTCATTTCAAAGCTAAAGGGGCCATAGGAAATGAACAAAATTCTAGCATTGGTCTCTTTTATGAAAGAGATTATTAAATGATTGAATTTTTGAAAAATCAATTTCTTCGTTTTTTATCTCTTATTTTTAAGTTTGAGAAAAAAGCATAGACTAGAAACCCTATTAAAGAAGAAGATCTTTGTTGAGGTGTAAAGAAGTCTATCTAAAATATTTTATTTTTGTTTATGATATTATTCTAAAGAGATAAAATTTTCACGAAAGACAATATATTATTTTTCTATTGTATACTTAGTTTTAGAGAAATATCTTATCTTTGTTCTCAACCCCATTTCATGTGGTTGTGTGAAGTGTATAATGTAAAATTCATATGGTACAAATTTTATTTTAAAAAGCATTTAAAGCAATATTTTTTAAATAATGAACATGGCCTATTACTCACATTTTTATTTATTATATTTTTTAGCAAGCTTCCTTTTCTTATGACAAACAGTCTCCCAAACAGAATGCTAGAATGTTGAAAATTCACGTGTTTGTTTTTAAGAAACATTTCGCAACGCATCTAAGCCTATTTCACAGCGATGCCTATAAATGGTATAACGATAAAGCCATTAAGCACCTCCATCTTTACGCTTGTGAAGAAGTAAGCCGATGCCATCATTATATTTGCTAGCTCCAAATTGTTGCGACAGCCTTTGCATTAAAACGGTTTATAAGAGCCATTTTTAGTCTTTTCTTAGTACAGCTTTTACCTACACGACACCCCCGTTTATGACGGGCAAGGGAGTGATTTTGATTGATGCAAGATAAATAAATTTGAAATGAGAAAATCTTACGATATTCGGTTTGCTTATTCAACATGCAAAAAAGTAAATCAACTTTATGAATCAATATTTCGTTGTTGTTAAAATTAATTACATTCAATAAAGCAATGTATGAAACTCCTAATTTTTATCTAAATCAAAAAAATTATTTTTAATAAATCATAAATTATTTGCTAAGCTTTGATTGAAGTAATACTTTCCCTTGATAACATTTCTTTTCGTACAAATGAGGATTTACCTCTATGGATTTTTATTTCAAAGCTTATTTAAATATTCTTAGGACATGTGCTTTTTAAACTGAATATTATGAAGTTTTTTATAAAATCCATGTTTTTTTGCGAGCAATTCTTTTTGAGTGCCTTGTTCCATCAGTTGTCCATTTTGTATAACCACGATTTTATGAGCATGAGCAATCGTTGAGAGGCGATGAGCAATGATAATTGTTGTGCGTCCTTTGGTAAGGTGATGAAGTGCTTCATTAATTTGTGCTTCGGTGTGTGCATCAAGAGCGCTTGTTGCTTCATCAAGAATCAAAATTTCACTTTCGTGAATCATTGCTCTAGCGATAGCAAGTCGTTGTTTTTGTCCACCTGAAAGCTTACAACCATTATCTCCTATCTGTGTATCATAACCATTTGGTAAATTCACAATAAAGTCATGAGCATTTGCTGCTTTTGCTGCTTTGATAATTTCGTCATCATTAGCCCCTTCTTTTCCGAGTCCGATATTATATTTAATAGTTTCTTGAAAGAGAAAAGTATCTTGTCCTACATAAGCCATTAAGTTTCTCAAAGAGCGAAATGTTGTGTAGCGGATATCTTGATTATTAATCAATATGCGTCCTTCTGTGGGGTCATAGAGGCGCATAATAAGGTTAATAAGGGTTGATTTTCCAGAACCCGATGGTCCCACTATTGCAGTTATTTTTCCAGCTTCTATCTCAAAATTTATGTCTTTCAAAACCATTTTGTTATCAGTGTAGGCAAAAGAAACGTGTTCGAAACAAATAGCTCCTTGTGTTTTATTCAGATCTTTAGCTTCTTTATGTTCTATAACTGTAAGGGGACGATCGAGTATTTCAAACATCGTCTGGACATTGACTAAGCCGGATTCAATTTTGACACGGACATTCGCTAGTCTTTTTGCGGGTTCATAAGCTAAAAGTAAAGCAACAATAAAAGACATAAATTCACCTTGAACACCTGCTCGTTGGGTTGCAAGGTAACCAGAAAAACAGATAATACCTGCAATGGCAACCCCCGTAAGTGTTTCCATAATCGGATTGGTAATAGCTTCGAGTGTTGCGATATTATTAGTTTGTTTTTCAACATCACAAATGGCTTTGTCCATTCTTTTCTTCATAATTTCTTCTAGTGAAAAAGCTTTAATGACTCGAATGCCAACAGCAGTTTCCTGTACGATTTTAATAATTTCACCAAGTGAAAAGAGTTCTTTTTCCATAAGGCAGCGAATTCGTTTTAAGGCCATTCGAATGCCTAAAAAAGCCAGTGGTCCTATGATTAAAGTAATAGAGATTAACATAAAGTTTTGAATGAACATGACAAGTAACAAACCACTAACGGAAAGCAAATCACGCACAAAAGTTGTGATAATAGTATCAATAATTGTACGTACGGCTGTAGCATTGTGGGTTACACGAACAAGAAGATCAGATGAAGTGTTATTATGATAAAAAGAGATTCCTTGTTCCATAAGCCGTGCAAAAATTTTACGTTGTTGTTCAGCAATGATGCTATTGCCTGCTTTGTTTAAAAAATAAGTTTGGGAAAAAGTTGCAAATCCTTTGAGAATAAAGATAAAAGCAATGATGCTAGAAATCAAAATGATCATAGGAAAATTCTGTGCATCAATAATATGATTAACAACATCGCGTATAATCCATGCGCTGGATGCAGTTGTACAAGAAATGATGATCATTGAGAAAATAGCTGCGCTATACCAACGCGCATGTTTATGAAAATTTTCTCGCAAAAGACGAATAATAAGATGTTTCTCAAAAGAGGAAATTTGTTTTTTGGCCATGAAGTGCTTCTATATTTTCTTATTATTTTATGCAAGATTGAAGCACTCTTAATTAAAAAGCCCTTTAATCTTTTTTTAAAAGGAGTTTTTTAAGGCTTAACACACCCATTTCACGACAAAGAGCGTGAAGAATATAATGCAAAATTTTTGTAAAAAAATATAATGAAAATATTTTGTTTATCACTGTCTTCATTAAATAAAAGAATCAAGTGCATCCCACCATTTTATTGTATCAATTTCCATATTGTAATATGTAATAATCTTTTACACTTGAAAAAGATCCCAAAAGGCATTTCTGCTTTTTTAATGTTTTATGCCTTATTTATTTTTTCCACGTGCAAGAAAATTATTTTACCATATTTCATATAAAAGAGTCCAAAATGAAAAAATCTTACGATGTTTGAGACTTTTCATTTAATGCGCAAAATAATGAATTTTTCTTATAAATCGAGAAAGTGCCATTAAATTAGAAGGATTTATACACATCTATAAAACCTCACAAGCACCACAAAAAACTTTATATGGTGCTTTTAAATTACACACATACACTCATTTTGATGAATTGCACACAAGATATTATTCTAACAAAAACTATTTAGGTGCTATCACCATCATCATTTGCCGTCCTTCAAGTTTTGGTTCCAATTCAATTCTAGCAATTTCACTTGTATCTTCTTTCACACGCTGAAGAAGCTTTAATCCAAGATCCTGATGAGCCATCTCACGACCACGAAAACGCAAAGTAATTTTTACCTTATCACCATGATCAATAAAGCGATGAACAGCTTTAAGCTTAACTCCATAATCATGGACATCAACATTCGGCCGAATCTTAATCTCTTTGATTTCGATGACTTTTTGTTTTTTACGTGTTTCAGCGGCTTTTTTTTGGGTTTGATATTTTAATTTGCCCAAATCAATGATTTTACACACAGGCGGTTCCGCATTTGGTACAATTTCAACCAAATCAAGTCCCGCATCTGCAGCCATAGTAAGAGCCTCTTGTATCGCAACAACTCCCTGATGTTGTCCTTCATCATCGATAAGTTGAACATGAGATACCCGAATATCTTGATTTGAACGTGGTCCGTCTTTTGGGGAAGATGTCATTTTAAACGGTCTACGAATGGTTTACGCTCCTTATTTTTGATTCAACTACAGTTAATTTAATATACAATTATACACATAAAAACAACTATAATTCGCGTCTTTTTTATTATTTGATTTATTACTTTTTTGAACAATTTGGATTATAAAAGTTTTTCTCTTAAATTTAAAGAAATTGTTTTATGGAGGAAAAGAATCATGAATCAAAATATTTCTTGTCAATTTTTTCCGTTTGAGGATATCGCTCTTGCGGTACGTTATCGCAAGGGGCGCCATTCTCCAGGTTTAGTTTGGCTTCCTGGCTATTTATCCGATATGTTAGGGGATAAAGCGGCGTTTGTTGATAATTTTGCTCAGAAGAATGATCTGTCCTGCTTACGTTTTGATTACTCTGGGAATGGAGAATCGGGAGGTGATTTTTTTCAAGGAACGATTTCACGTTGGGTTAAGGAAAGTTTAGCGGTCTTTGAAAGCTATTGTGAAGGACCACAAATTTTGATTGGTACTTCTATGGGTGGGTGGATTGCTTTAAGGCTTTCTATGTTGTTAGCGCAGAAAAATAAAAAGCTTGCTGGAATGATATTGATTGCTCCAGCACCTGATTTTACAAAAACATTGATAGAATCAGGCTTAGGTGTGAAGAAGTGGAAAGTTTTGGAAGGAACAGAGCATATTGAACGTTCTGAAATTAGTTATACGGAACCGGTTCCTTTTACAAGAGCGTTTATTGAAGATGGCAGAAACAACTGTGTCATGAAGGGATGCATTGATGTTGGGTGCCCAATCCATATTCTGCAGGGTATGGAGGATGTGGAGATACCCTATCAGCATACATTGACTTTACTTGATCATTTGCCGCTTCATGATGTAACATTGACTCTTGTTCGTGATGCGGATCATCGCTTTTCTCGTGCACAAGATTTAAATTGCCTTGAAACAGTATTGAGATCTTTGATTGATCAGATTAATGCAAGATAAGGAATACATTTATTGATGATGAAAATAAATATATGAGCATTTCTGAACAGCGTTTTATTTTTTCTAATTGCGTTGTACCTTTACGAGTGCGGAGGAGAAGGTGCGCGCGTCGTCTTACCTTACGTGTTAATTCTAGCGGTAAAGAGATTTGCGTAACAATACCGCTATCAATAAGTCTCTGTACGGTTCAAAGTTTTATTGAAAAACATCGGGCTTGGATAGAGGCACGTCTTGCTCGTGTGCAAATCTCTCATAAAAACGCTTATCTTAAAGAAGGGGCGACGATTCCTTTTTTGGGTGTTTCCCATACTATAAGGCATAGAGAAGGACGTGGAGTAACAGAAATTGTTACAGCAGATGCTGGGCAAGGATCTAAAATTATTGTTTATGGTCAAGTAGAATATCTTCCAAGACGTATTGCTGACGTTTTGAAAAAACAAGCAGCATTTATTATAACACCTTTAGTGACACATTACTCCCATAAGGTAGAGCGTAAAGTCAAATCAATTTGCTATAAAGATACAAAAAGTCGTTGGGGATCTTGTTCCATAGATAAGCGTCTTTCTTTTTCTTGGCGCCTTGTAATGGCACCAAAAGAAGTTATTGAATATGTTGTTGCTCACGAAGTTGCTCATCTTGTGGAAATGAATCACGGACCAAGATTTTGGGCTCTTTGTGAAGAACTATGTCCTGGTAGTAAAATGTATCGTACTTGGTTGAAGGAAAATGCTCACAGGTTGCAGGCAATTAATTTTGATTCATATAAATTAAAAGCGTAAAAAGCTTTCAAGTAAAAGCAATATTTTATGGAACTTTTTATTGGGTGTGTCGTTGTGTATGTGCTTCATCGTACATATAGGGAAGCTATTGAAGCTCTCAGCAGATTGTCCTCCCCTACTTGGTTTGTTGAGAGTTTTCAATGTTTTGGCTTTATCTTTTTTGTAATTCAGCGTAGTAATTTTAAGTTTCGATGATTTATAACAAATGGGGAGGGTTCTCATGCTTGCTCTTACAGATCCACTTCAGCTATTACAGGATCTTATACGTTGTCCTTCTGTTACACCTCATGAAGCAGGGGCTTTATCAACTTTGGAACAATTTTTAAAAAAAATGGGATTTCATGTCGAACGCCCTATTTTTACGGATAAAAATACACATGATGTTGAAAATCTTTATGCAAAAATGGGACATCAAGGACCCCATCTTATGTTTGCGGGTCATACGGATGTTGTACCACCAGGTGCATTGGATGAATGGACCTATCCACCTTTTAAAGCTGTCATAGATCAGGGAAAATTGTATGGGCGGGGCGCTGTTGATATGAAGGGTGGAATTGCTTGTTTTATTGCAGCGCTAGCTCGAGTTCTTGAGAAACGGTCTATTAAAGGAATAGTAAGCCTTTTGATTACTGGGGATGAAGAAGGGCCTGCTGTTAATGGTACGGTCAAACTTCTCAAATGGGCAGAAAAAAAAGGCGAAAAATGGACTGCGGCGCTTGTGGGAGAACCAACAAGCATTAAGACTGCTGGAGATATCATCAAAATTGGTCGTCGCGGATCGATTTCTGGTATCATTACTGTGAAAGGTCGCCAAGGTCATGTTGCTTTCCCAGAGCGGGCGGCTAATCCCTTACCTTTGGCAAATAAACTTATTCAGGAATTAACACAAACTCCTTTAGATAAAGGGACAGAAAATTTTCAACCCAGTAATTTAGAGCTAACGACTATCGATACCGGTAATTATGCAGTTAATGTTATTCCAGCGCAGACAACAATTCGTTTTAATATCCGCTACAATGATTTTTGGACAAAAGAAACACTTATTGCAGAAATTGAAAAGCGTCTTGCTTCGGTGCAATTAAAAAACAATGGGGATCAATATCTCTCTTATCAGCTTGAATGGATTCCAAGTTTAGGGGATGTTTTTTTGACCAAAAATGATAGACTGATTCAAATTTTATCCAATGCTATTAAAAGTGTAACAGGGAGAGCACCAGAATGTTCTACCTCTGGTGGCACTTCAGATGCGCGATTTATTAAGGATTATTGCCCAGTGGTTGAATTGGGTTTACCCGGGCAAACAATGCACATGGTAGATGAGTATGTAACCCTTGATGCAATGGAAACACTCACTGCTATTTATGAGCGTTTTATTGTTGAGTTTTTTGCTTAAAGAAAATATTTCAATTCAAAAATATCTTTGTTTTGTTGTGCTATAAAAACATTGTAATTTTAGGTATGCTGATATAAGGCACGGAAGACTTAATTTATTAAATGATTTTAGAGTGGGTGGTAAGTATTCTTAAGTTAAAATTCTTGGCTGCAAGGTCTGAGTTAAGTGCATCGCACGAGTGGAGAATAATAGAAGCAGAATTATTTGCAGATGAAATTGGGTTAAAATATTCGTACTTTAAAGTGTAAGAAGAAAGTTAATACGCAATCGCGCAAGGGGAAGAAAATATTATGTCATAAATTATATTACTATATTTTTAAGTCATAAAGACATACAAAGGTATGCTGCTGTTGTAAAAAGTTCGCACAACGTAAATGCATTTATTTACAACACATGTCTTAATAGGGTTTCTACATTCTCATAAAAGGTATACCTTGTTTCAATGAGCCTCTCTTAGAGTAAAGTCCATAGAAACGTATTTCAAATTTATCTTATATATTTTCCATGCTCTCTTTGTTCCAAAGAACCCCATTACAAAAAAATCAGCACGCGATAGAAAGTAAACTTATTCAATCAGCTTTAATACTTTATAATGATAAAGATACACAGAAATTTTTCTGTAGTGTTACGTTGACTTCTTTAGCTAAGAGTTATCCTATATTATTTTTAATTTTTTTATAAAATAACCTTAAAGAACGTGTACGGCAGATATCCATAAACATGTACGCATACCGGTAATGACATTGTTTGTTTAATAAAGCTCATGATTTTGCTGCGACTTGCAAATCATGCCAGTCGTACAGTTGTATATCTCAAATAAATATTGCATGTATCTCTATTATATCTGTGTTTTATAGTCTCTGAAATAAACATGCAACTTTGCTTCATTAAGAGAGAATATAAAAGCATAAAGGTAAAAATCAGCATGTCTTTTATTATCTTTTTTCATTTGGTTTACGGTTTTCAAAAGTATCTAACGTAATATTTTTTTAATAATTAAAGATTGATGCATTGTTTCATGCTTCTTTCTCTAATTCTTTAATGGTGCCACGATTTCATAAAGAGAACAATACATTATTGTATTATGCATTCATGTGCTTGTTTTAAAGAAACATCTCTTAAGGAACTCAAGCTTATTTCAGGATGATGCTTGTGAATGGTATAACGATAAAGCTATTAAGGGCCCTATCTTTACGTTTATGAAAAAGAAAGTTGGATTACCATAACAATTTTCACTTCAAAATATTGAGATCGCTTTTAATACTTGAGGATGGATATAAAAGGCATTTTGACTCTTTTTTATAGTTTTTATCTATTCACTCTTCGACTTTTAGGGTGTAAGCAATTGGTTATAATTAATTTATTATAAATATTTTGAGATGAGATAATCTTACGATATTTTAGCCTTGCTTTTGCTATGAAAAATGATAACAACAGATTAAGATCAATATGATATTATAAAATTTAATTTACAAGTTGGCTAATGATGTGATCAAGAACAATGCGTCCTTTGGGTGTCGCTTTTAAACGTTTGTTATCTACCATTTCTATCAATTCTTGGTGTTGTAAATCCATAAGTTTTTGCATTGGAATGCATTTGGGGCTTAAAGCCTCATAGCGTATAAGTTCTAAGCCTTCGCACAGACGTAATCCCATAAGGAGCATTTCATTTGCTTGTTGCTCCGTGGTTAGTTGTTCTGTTTCAATACAGCCATGTCCTATTGTTTCTACCAAATTAAGCCATTGTTCGGGGTGCTTTTCATTTATTGTGACATAACGTTCATGGTTTTCAAGGTATGTTAATGATGCTTTTGAACAGGTAGGGGAATGATCCCGTATGTTTTCAATGAAACGTCCATGTGCTCCCGGACCAAAGCCTGCATATTGGTGATAACGCCAATAAAGAAGATTATGTGCTGATTCAGCACCGGGCATTGCGTGGTTTGAGATTTCATAGGCAGGAAGTCCATGTGATGTCGTTATTTCTTGGGTAAGATGATATAGATCTGCTGCTAGCTCTGATGGGGGAAGGATAAGTCTTCCTGCATCCTGAAGGCGTTTAAAGGCTGTTCCTTCTTCGATCGTTAATTGATAAAGAGAAAGATGATCTGCTGCTAAATCAATTGCTTGTACAAGTTCAGATTTCCATTCTTCAAGGGTTTGTTCGGGGCGGGCATAAATGAGGTCAAAGGATAAACGTGGAAAAATTTGCCGCGCTAAAGCAATAGCGCAAAGAGCTTGTTCCACATTATGGAGTCTGCCAAGTTTGCGTAGTGCTTTATCATTAAGTGCTTGTATACCTAAAGATAAGCGATTAACACCTGCTGCACGATATCCACGAAAACGCTCTGCTTCTACACTGGATGGATTAGCTTCTAATGTAATTTCAACTTTATCGTCGACGATCCACTTTTTTGCAAGTGCTTGCAATAAAGCATCAACGGTTTGCGGTTCCATAAGGGAGGGGGTTCCTCCACCAATAAAAATACTTGTAATATGGCGTGGGCCTATTTTGTAGTATTGCGTTTCTATTTCGCGCTCAAAGGCGGCAATAAAACGCGGCTGATCAACACCGTGGATGCGAACATGCGAATTAAAGTCACAATAAGGACATTTGGCTGCACAAAAGGGCCAATGAATGTAAATGCCAAAAGGTTCATTCATGAAGATTCCAAAAGGTTTTCTGTCAAAAGTTTAAAAGCACGCGCGCGATGTGAAAGAGGGGGTGTATCATTGTGTTCCCAGCCATGTTTTTGCTTTGTTGACATTTCTCCAAAGGTATTTTCATATCCATCTGGTAAAAAAATAGGGTCAAAGCCGAAGCCTTTGTTTCCTCGTGGAGGCCAAATGAATGTTCCTTCAACGCATCCGCGGAAATAATCTGCATGAGTATCAGGCCATGCAACGCAAATAACAGATATAAAACGGCATTTTCGTTGATTTTTTTCTCGTGCTCCGACTTTTTGGAGTTCATTTTCTATTTTTTTCATAGCTTTTGGAAAGTTACATGTACCATCGGCTTGAATCGCCCAATCAGCTGTATAAACACCTGGCGCACCATCCAATGCATCCACTTCTAAGCCTGAATCATCAGAGAGGGCAGGAAGTCCTGTGTTTTTTGCTGCTGAGAAAGCTTTGATATAAGCATTTTCTTCAAATGTTTTTCCCGTTTCTTTTGGTTCTGGCAAGCCAAGCTCTTTTGCTGATTGTATTACTAAACTGAAAGGCGCAACTAAAGCAGTGATTTCACGCAATTTACCCATATTATGTGTAGCAATGACGAGTTTTTTATCTACTATGCTTCTCATATAGATTTCTCCAAAAATAGAAGGAGCACTATTTTTGTGCTAAAAACCAACTTAAATGCTCTCTTTATACACATATTTTGCTTGGCTTTATAGGATACAATCTTTTAAAATGTTTTATGAAATTTTATTCAAAGAAAATTTCTTGTATTTTGCTAAAATAACGATTGAAAACATATGAAAGATATTTTTTTGTGATCGAGTTTTATGGAAAATGCCCAATTTTTTGCTCTAAAGTATGAAAATTCTATTCACATCGGTTTGTAAAAAAACAGCTCTTCTTAGAACGTGCTTACAGCAGACTATTCTCTCCTACAGCTCCTTCTGTTTTAAATATTCATTCCAGATTCTAACAAAAACACTCAGTGCATAATTGCACCTTATATTATCACTCTAAAAGATGGTTTTTTACGACCCGATAGGATAATATGCTTTATCCTACTTTAGATTATTTGACCAAACCTTGGCAAAACTTATATAAGAGATAAAGTGTTTTTTTAGTAGTGAAAAAATTGTAATGAAGCACAAACCTATTGATAATGAACTAAAATATCTTGATGAACGTTCGCGTGATATTTTTCGTCATATTGTTGAAGCTTATCTTAATGATGGCGAACCTGTAGGGTCACGCAATCTTTCGCGGCTCTTACAACAGACATTATCACCTGCAACGATTCGCAATGTGATGAGTGATCTTGAACATCTTGGTTTGATTTATGCACCACATGTTTCTGCAGGCCGAATGCCGACACAATCAGGTTTACGCTTTTTTGTTGACGCATTTATGGAAGCAGGTGATTTACCAAACGAGGAGCGAGAAAATATTGAAATGCAAGTCAAAGAGGCTGGTCATGCGCAATCAGTTGAACATTTTCTTGTTCAAGCAAGTCGAGTTCTTTCAGATCTTTCACGGGGGGCCGGGCTTGTACTAGCAACAAAACAAGAAGGAACATTGAAACATCTTGAATTTGTGCGTCTTGATAGGGAGCACGCTCTTGCTGTTTTGGTGACTCAACAAGGTGAAGTTGAAAATCGTATTGTTCATTTGCCAGAAGGGGTTACCCATGCACAATTGACGGAAGCAATGAATTTTCTCAATGCCCATATACAAGGGCGTACATTGAGTGAAGCTAAAGAGGAAATAGCCCGTTTATGTGCAGAAACACGGGCTGCACTTGATGATTTATCGCAGCATCTTATTGAAACGGGATTAGCTCTTTGGGGAGGAGAAGGGGCTGATCATAAAATACGTCTCATTGTTCGCGGGCGCAGCAATTTGCTTGAGGACGTGAAAGCAGAAGAAGATTTAGAGCGGTTACGCCATTTATTTGATGATCTTGAAACGCGTGAGAGTATGGCACAGCTTCTCGATTTAACAGATGAAGGTTCGGGGGTTCGAATTTTTATTGGTTCAGAAAATAAGTTATTTTCACTTTCTGGTTCTTCTTTAGTTGTAGCACCTTATCGTAATTCACAACAAAGAGTCATTGGTGCTTTAGGTGTTATTGGTCCTACACGGCTTAATTACGCAAGGATTGTACCCATGGTTGATTATACAGCTCAACTTGTGTCACAATTATTGCGTTAAAACGATGTAGGTAAGTATTTGTATTATAGAAGCTCATTGTATTAATATATATGGATACCTCTTGATTTTTGTCTGTAAAATTTCGATATCGAGAATAATAAATCTTATGAAGGAATAAAATTTTTATGTCTGATGAAAAAAACAAATTTACTGACGCTTCATTTGAAAATTGCAATTTAAAAAATCCGGTTGATCGTAATGCATTTAAACAATCGGCCGATGAATTTTTAGAAACACATAAAACAGAATCACATGGAGCTGAAGACATTGAAGAAAAAGGCAATGACGTGAGTAATCCTTTAGAATCTTTGCAGGATGAAAATAAAGAACTGAAAGATCAGCTTTTACGTCTTGCTGCAGATATGGAAAATCTTCGACGTCGTACTGCACGTGATGTGGCAGATGCGAAGGCTTATTCGATTGCTAATTTTGCACGGGATATGTTATCTGTTTCTGACAATCTCAATCGTGCTTTGGAAGCTATTCCAGAAGGTGTACGGGAGAGTGATGCTGGTTTGAAATCATTGGCAGAGGGCGTTGAAATGACTGAACGTGCCATGATGGCCGCGTTAGAACGTCATGGGGTGCAGAAAATTTATCCAGAAGGGCAAAAATTTGATCCTTATTTTCATCAAGCGATGTTTGAAATTTCTAACGCTGATGTTCCAGATAACACTGTTCAACAAGTTGTTCAGGCAGGTTATATTATTGGGGAAAGGGTGCTACGTCCAGCTATAGTAGGTGTAGCTAAAGGAGGAGCAAAAGAAGCTCCCGTTGAGGTTGATTCGGCTTAAAGTACATCAATAACATCCCCTCAACATAAAGCGCAAAGCTTTCCATACGTTTACATATATGAGGTCTTTTCTCAAAGAATTTTTAAAGGGTGTTACAAACACCCTTTATTTTTAAAGTGTCCAACTTCCTTTTACAATATAGGAGCAACACTTAAGAGAGAAGGCGATAACAGTAAAATAAAATGATCAAACGCCAAAAGGAGAGAGAAGAAATCATCTCAAGAAAATAAAAAAGAAGGAAAATCTTCAAGATTAATAATCAAGCATTGGTGTACGAATAATATGCAGAGTAAATTGTTTTTCATCAGGTTTTGACTCTAATTTATTGTAGATATATTGCATGTTTTCATGTAAAAAAAATTGAGCCCTTTGTAAGGTTTAGGGCGAATCACAAGAGAATGGAAAGTATTTTCTGAATCCAAAATTTTAAAACCTTTTGTCGGGTAGTGTAAAAGAAGGATGTTCTACAGTATTAAAGGTGTGCGTAATTTCATCTGCTAGGGAATTTTCAACTTCGCCCCAGAAATAAGGTGACATAAAAATTTTATCGATTAAACCACAGCATTTTTGATAAGCTATTTTGTAATGATATGAGGGTTTTTATTTGTGAAGGAGTAAGCTGGCACTATCATTATATTTATTAGTTCCCAATATTGCGTCAGATCTTACATTAAGACAATTCATAAGAAATATTTAGTCCTTTTTTCTATAGTTTTTACCCGCACGTTAGCTGCGCTTGTAATGTGTAAGGAAAAGGGTTTATTTGATTAACATACATGGATTTGAAATGAGAGAATCTTACGATATTAGGGATTCTCATTCAATATACAAAACAGTAAATTATCATTATAAATCAATATATTGTTGTTTTTTAGGAAGCTGAAGAGCACTAAATAAATGAAGCATAATATTATCTTCTTATAATATAATAAAAAGAGGCTATTCCAAGCGCGATAATAGATAATCAAGATGGGACATATACCCCAAAAGATAAGACCAATAGTATAGCAAAAGAAGATCTAAAAATGCTTACTATAATTATGAATGAACAAAGGTTATTCATTTTAAGAAAATAATTATGATATCGATAAAAATTAGGTTTTCCTAATCTGCATTGCAATAATGCTCAATGGAAGATTATTTATGTGTGATAAAGGCTATAAAGAAAGATTTTTCTTTTCTATAAAAAGATGTTAATTATATGATTAAATTGGATGTTAGCCATATATGCAAAACTATTCAAATTAGCCATGTGAAGAAAGGAAGAAAAAATTCAGGCATAACAAAATTACAACAAATGTTTATGTTTACGATAATTTTGCCAATCCATAGCTGCTATAAATTTTAATATAAAAACAAGAAAGGCGATTAAAATTCAAAATAGCGATAGAAATTTTTTTATTCTCTAAGGATAATCATTTTTTTATGGTCAGAGGCACTAGTTTTCTTCTCCAAAGTTATTATTGATGAGCTTTTCAAGAGCATTAAGAGCATCTGTTGCTTCTGGTCCTGAAACATGAATAGTGAGGTTGCAACCAGATGAAGCTGCTAACATCATAAGCCCCATAATTGATGAGCCACCAACGATTTTTCCATCCTTTTCAACTTCAACAGTGGCGTTAAAATTGTCAACAGTTTGTACAAATTTTGCAGAAGCACGGGCATGCAACCCGCGCTTATTACAGATATTGAAATGACGACTTATACATGGGGGAGTATCTTTGGAAAACATTGGTATTTTCTTATCCGCTATGAAATCATACTTGGTACATTAATATATTTACGCCCTGCTTCTTGTGCTATTCTTAGTGCATCTGATAATGAAATATCAGGACATTGGCGAATAGAAATCAGCTTAATAAGCATGGGTAAATTAACACCCGCAATCATTTCAACGCGTCCTTTTTCGATAGCAGGAATAGCTATATTTGATGGCGTTCCACCAAACACATCTGTTAATATGATTACACCATGATCTGTATCTGTATCGGTTACTGCGGCTATGATATCACCTCGGCGTTGGTCTATATCGTCATCGGGATAAACGCATATTGTTGCGAACTTTTCTTGCACTCCAACAACATGTTCCACGGCATGTAAAAATTCGACAGCCAATTCACCGTGCGTTACAAGCACGAGTCCAATCATTTACGCAAACTCCTGTTAACTAAATAAGATCCGACCATATTGGTTGGGAAGGGTATTTTACAAGGCTTTGTTCTGCTGCCAAGAAAAATTTGCAAAAAAAAGGCAAAAAGTGTAATTTTTTTATTTTTAGAAAGAAATTAGACGTTTTTGCGCCATATTTTTCGAAACAAAAATGCTTCAATAGCTTGACAAATGGCTGTACAATCGGCTTCACGAAGAGAGGGAAGTTTTAAAAGAGGAATATGTAAATTTTCAAATTGAAAAGTTTTATTTGTGGAAAAACGCTCATATTCAGGACCGAGAGAAATAACGCAATTAATAGCTGTATTCTTTTCAAATTCTATCGTATAAAGACCAGCACCGCGAATCTCGATTCCGCCTTCTAAGCTGTCAGGAGTGTATCCGTGGAGTTTTCCATTTTCCACACGCAGTATTGTATAATCATCACTGATAAGTTTCGCTTTACGTTTTGACCACTTAGCACGGTCAAGCAAAGAAAGAGTAAGGGTCGATTTTCCTGATCCCGATGGACCTATAATTAACAGCCCCTTTCTACCCAGTTGAAGGCAATTTGCGTGGTGTATTTCACATTTTGTTTCCATACCTTTTACTTTGGATAAAATATTTATTTAGCGAGGGGAAGCATAATAATAAAACGTGCGCCAGTTTTACTCTTCCCCAGTGTGGGATCAATAATATTTTCGGCAGTAATTGTTCCATTATGAGCCTCGATGATTTGCCGACTAATAGAAAGGCCAAGTCCAGAGTTTTGTCCAAAAGCATCTTCGTTTGGTCGATCTGTATAAAAACGCTCAAAAATGCGTTCAATATTCTCTGAACGAATGCCAGGGCCATTATCTTCAATGGTTAAAATAAGGGTTGAAGCATGATTTTTCATAGTTATGCAAATTTTTCCACGATCACGAGGAATAAAAGAACGTGCATTTTCAAGAAGATTTGAAATCACTTGCCCTAAACGCAGTTCATGTCCCAACACAAGATAGGCTTTTCCGTGAGGACGTGGAATAATATTAAGGCTTACATCAATGGTTTGCGTATTACGGTATACTTCTTGAACAGCATGAACAAGGCTTTCCAAAAGTGGTGTCATATCAATGATTTCTGCAGTTTCTCGTGCAAGTTCTGCATCTAATCGCGATGCATCAGAAATATCTGTAATCAACCGATCAAGACGACGCACATCATGTTGAATAATTTCGAGTAATTTTTCTTGTGCTTCTTCATTTTTCGCTAAAGGGAGCGTTTCAACGGCACTGCGTAGAGAGGTGAGGGGATTTTTTAATTCGTGACTTACATCAGCAGCAAAGCGTTCAATGGCTTCAATACGCATATAAAGGGCATTGGTCATATCACGAATAGAAGTTGAAAGGTGACCAATTTCATCTTCACGCATTGAAAAATCAGGAATTTCTACACGCTGATTGTTGCCATTCCGTACTCGGTTAGCAGATGCAGATAATTTGCTTAATGGGTGGGCAATCGTGTGAGCTAAAAAGAGAGAAAGGACCAAAAGTACGCTGCCTACAACGGCAAAAACTTTAAATATAACCAGTCTTTCACCCTTTACGATGTTATCAATATCGGAGCCAGTGGTTGAAAGAAGAAGGGCACCAACTACTGCACGATAGCGTTGAACCGGAACGGCAACGGAGACAATTAATTGACCTTGTTTATTACGTCTTTTAGCGGTTGCAAGAGATCCGTTTAATGCTCGATATACTTCTGGATAAGGAATACCATTGGTTTTCATTTGTTCTCTGTCAAGAACTATACCTTTGCCATAAAATGTACTTGAATACCATGAACTGAGGCGATCCCACATGTTTTGTTCTGTTTTTAGTGGGGGTAAGTCATAGCTAAAAACTTCTCCACTAGAATAAAGAACACGCGAATCAAGAAGTAAAGTAGCATCACGATCATAGATACGCGCTCTTGTCGTTTTAGGTGTGATGAGACGCCTTAAAAGAGGAGCAACTTGCTCAGGGTTAATGGGAAAATCCCAAGAGTCTGTTGATTGAGGGGCGGGTGTAACACTTTCTCCAGCCTGTAACTCTAAAAGCTTTTGCGGATCAATGAGGATGGAGTTTGTATCTACTGTTGCAGAAGCAGCAATAGCTCCAGCAATAATTTTTCCTTGGGTACATAGACTTTTAATTTTTGCTTCAATTAAACCATCGCGAAATTGGTTAAGATATAAAATGCCTGTAACAAGAACGGCAAGGGCAGCAATATTTAATATAACAATACGACGTGTGAGACTGGAAAAAAGCAATTGTCTGAAAAGGCGTTGTATTCGAAGATGCAAACGAGCAAACACAAGAAATGCCGTTGAAGATGTATCATTAGGAGTTGCTTTTTGTAAAGTTTCCAGTTGAGAATTGTTTGTCATCGATTTGATTGCCGTTCAAATTTCTGCAACAAATTAGTTTTATACCTCATGAAAACGATAACCTACACCATAAAGTGTTTCAATCATTGCAAAATCATCATCCACTTGTTTAAACTTTTTACGCAGACGTTTAATATGACTATCAATGGTGCGATCATCTACGTAGACTTGATCACTATAGGCCGCATCCATTAAAGCATCACGACTTTTTACAACCCCCGGTCTTTGTGCTAAAGTCTGCAGAATCAAAAATTCTGTAACAGTTAAAATAACAGGTTTATCTTTCCATGTACAGGTGTGTCGTTCTTGATCCATCACAAGATCTCCACGTTTGAGAGAAGAGGTGGAAGAAGCTCCTGCAGAAAGTGGTTGGTTACGTGCATTGGAACGGCGCAAAATAGCTTTCACACGTTCAATGAGAAGACGTTGTGAGAAAGGTTTAGTGATAAAATCATCAGCTCCCATTTTGAGACCAAATAATTCATCAATTTCATCGTCTTTAGAGGTAAGAAAAATAACTGGAAGATCAGATTTTTGACGCAAACGGCGTAAAAGCTCCATCCCATCCATTCGGGGCATTTTAATATCAAAAATAGCTAAGTGTGGGGGGTGAAGTGTGAGACCCTTAAGTGCAGATGCTCCATCTGTATAGCTTTCAACCCGATATCCTTCTGTCTCAAGCGCAAAAGACAAAGATGTCAAGATATTGCGGTCATCATCAACAAGTACAATCGTTTGTGTGATTGTTGGTGTATCTTTCATGGTTTCTTAGACCTTTCTATTGCTGTGGTAGCAAATTACCCACACTTATTTATATGGGAGTTCACATTTTTTTTGCAAAACAAATATGATACAAATTGTAGCAAAGGAAAAACTCTGTTATCATTCCTGTAAAATCTTGTTTTGTTTTCATAATTTATAATGTTTCTATGTTTATTAAGATCCTTTCGTTTGAGAGAAAATTTTCATAAAGGCTTTTTTATCAAAGTTTATTGCAAAGTTTACTATCGTATTTGTTCCATAATTGAACAAGTTTAGTTTTAATTGTTGAAGTTTAGGGAATCCGCCTATGTGTTTTAAGAGCAAAGAAAAGAATGTGGCAATATATGAACAAAATATGCACAAAAATTTGTTTCTATTACACGAAAGGAGGTCATAATGGGATTTTTTAATTTTATTAAAACTGTAGGAGAAAAGTTGGGTATTGGAGATCATGAACCAAAGGAAAAAGACTTTAAGGCAGTATTTGATCATTTTCAACTCGATACAGAAAAAGTAAATATTCAAGTTAAAGACGGTAAAGCTATTTTAAGCGGTGAGGTTCCAGATAGAGAAACACTTGAAAAAGCACTTCTAGTTGTTGGAAATTCACAAGGTATCGCTTCTGTAGATGTTGATCAATTAAAGGTTGTAGATGATACTACGCCTGGAAAAACTTCTCGCTTTTATGAGGTTAAATCTGGTGACAATCTTTGGAAAATTGCTGAAGAAGTTTATGGAAAAGGGCAAGGTGATAAAAGCACATTTATTTTTGAAGCTAATAAGCCAATGCTAAAGTCTCCTGATAAAATTTATTCTGGACAAGTTTTGCGTATCCCTGAAATTGATCATACTTAATTCACCAAAAGAGATAATTTTTACCGTTGGCATTAAAAAAATAAGAAGCGTAAAAAATTTTCACGCTTCTTATTTTATAATATGTGTTTATAATAAAGAGAGTTTAATGAACAGAAGTGGGCTTAGAAGGTGATATTGCTTTTATAGCGTTTACAGAGAAATCAACATTAATGGTTCCTGCTTTCTCAAATGTCAATTTTGCGCTAATTTTATCACCTAGCTTGAATGGTTGTGAAAGTCCCATAAACATGATATGATCACCTCCAGGCTTAAGTGTAATTTCACCATTTCCTGGAATTTCAATGCCATTATGCATTTTTTCCATTTTCATAATATCATTAACAACTGCTATAGAGTGGATCTCTGTTGTTTTTACCCCATTTGTGGAAATAGAAACTAAACGATCTGGGGTGTTACTGTGATTAATAATGTAAAGATAACCGCTACCAACTTTTATGCCTCTAGGTGTTTCGCGTGTCCAGGGATTGAGAATTTCTATGTCGCCAAGTTTATATTGCTGAGCATCTGCTGGAAAGGCTGTACCAGCAAAAAGAAGAGCCCACACGACATTTTTGATAACCCTTTTGTATGGATATTGTGCATATATTGTATGCTTGAAGATGAGATTTATTATTTTCTTAATAATAGATGTCATCATTGATTTGCCCTCCTTCATAAGATTCACACTTTGAATGTTTTTTTAGTTTAGCAGAGTTTTTATTTAAAATAAAAGAAAGAATTGCTGAACTGAATCGATTTGAATATGAAGAGCAAGCATAGGATTTGTAGACTTTAAGGGAAAACAGTAAAGTTTACAACAATAAAACATCTCTCAACGTTTCTCTGTTCATTTTATAATACCTTTGTAAATAGTATAAAATCTATGGTGCGCCACTATTTTACTTACTAAGATATAACACAGAACTGTCATACTTTACCAACTTTTAATGTTACAATAATTTTTAGCACTTTAAAACGTTTATATAGAGGTAATTTCAAATTTTAGAATTATACAAGTAAAAAAACGCTTCTTGTGAGTTTAAAAAGCACAGTTTTTGAAAGCAGTGAACAATGAGGCCATTGGAAGGGGAATTGTGAGAGGAGATCGATAGATAATACCTTTCCTGATATGAGCATTTGGAAAAGCGCAGTTTAATACCATGAAGGAGTCTAATAAAAAATAGCTTCATAAGACTATGACGATTCTTTTAGTCTAAAGAAGGGTTATAATATTTGTGATACGGGTTATCCGCTTTTAAGTGTTGTTTTTTAAAAGCTTTTACATGAGTATTTTTTTATTAATGATGAGCGATCGAGAACAGGTGTGCAATCACTCTTTTTTATTTTTTTAATTTTTATCGACAGGTATATTTATTGAGAATTGCAAAAAAAATGGATTATGATTTCAAGTTATTTCATAAATCTGGTATTTATGGATCATTAGGGTGCCTGTTTTAAAAGAATTTTTTTATTTTAGCGATGTTTCTCTCATTATTCTCTTGTAGCAATAAAAGCCTGTTCTTATATACGAGGCAGCAAGGCTTGTTGCGACTTGCGGTTTATTATTATTTTATGTTGCTTAAAGCACGGTATACTGGCTTTGAATGTTATGAGGAGCTGTCTTAAAAAGATGCTTTATGAAGGTTGAGGTAGCTTGCTGAATGGAGATTATAATATGGCAAAAGTAATTGGTATTGATTTGGGAACAACAAACTCTTGTGTGGCTGTTATGGATGGCAAAAACGCAAAGGTTATAGAAAACTCAGAAGGGGCACGAACAACACCTTCCGTTGTTGCTTTTACTGATGGGGGGGAACGACTTGTTGGGCAGCCTGCTAAACGGCAGGCAGTAACAAATCCTGAAGGAACAGTTTTTGCAGTTAAACGTTTGATAGGGCGTCGTTTTGATGATCCTATGGTTGAAAAAGATAAGGCACTTGTGCCTTATAAAATTGTTAAAGGTGACAATGGTGATGCATGGGTTGAAGAAGCAGGTAAAAAATATTCTCCATCGCAAATTTCAGCTATGATTTTGCAAAAGATGAAGGAAACAGCAGAATCTTATCTTGGCGAGAAAGTTGAACAAGCGGTTATTACTGTTCCTGCTTATTTTAATGATGCACAACGTCAAGCTACTAAAGATGCAGGCAAAATTGCTGGACTTGAAGTTTTACGGATTATTAATGAGCCAACTGCTGCTGCTTTAGCTTATGGTTTGGACAAAAAAGACGGAAAAACAATAGCTGTTTATGATCTTGGTGGTGGTACATTTGATATTTCAGTCCTTGAAATTGGAGATGGTGTTTTTGAAGTTAAATCAACCAATGGTGATACGTTTTTAGGTGGTGAAGATTTTGATATGCGCTTGGTTGGTTATTTTGCAGATGAATTCAAAAAAGAGCAAGGAATTGATCTGAAAAATGATAAATTAGCTTTACAACGCTTAAAAGAAGCAGCAGAAAAAGCGAAGATAGAGCTTTCTTCATCACAACAAACGGAAATTAATTTACCATTTATCACGGCAGATCAATCGGGTCCCAAGCATTTAACAATGAAATTGACTCGGGCAAAATTTGAATCTCTCGTTGATGATTTAGTACAGCGTACTATCGAACCTTGTAAAGCTGCATTGAAAGATGCTGGATTAAAGGCTGGAGAGATTGATGAAGTTGTTTTAGTGGGTGGTATGACACGTATGCCTAAGATTCAGGAAGTTGTACAGAGCTTCTTTGGCAAGGATCCGCACAAAGGCGTTAATCCTGATGAAGTAGTCGCAATGGGTGCTGCTATCCAAGGAGGTGTCTTGCAAGGTGATGTCAAAGACGTATTGCTGCTAGATGTAACACCTTTATCCTTGGGTATTGAAACCTTAGGTGGAGTTTTCACACGTCTCATCGAGCGCAATACCACTATCCCAACGAAAAAATCGCAAGTTTTTTCGACAGCTGATGATAATCAGAGTGCTGTAACTATTCGTGTTTTCCAAGGTGAACGGGAAATGGCAAGTGATAATAAGTTATTGGCTCAGTTTGATCTTGTTGGTATTCCACCAGCACCACGTGGTATACCACAAATTGAAGTTACTTTTGATATTGATGCGAATGGTATTGTTAATGTTTCAGCTAAGGATAAGGGAACTGGCAAAGAGCATCAAATTCGCATTCAGGCATCCGGTGGTTTAAGTGATTCTGATATTGAAAAAATGATACAGGATGCGGAAGAGCATGCTGCTGAGGATAAAAAACGCCGTGAAGGTGTTGAAACTAGGAATCAAGCTGAAGCCCTTATTCATTCAACTGAAAAGTCACTCAATGAATATGGCGATAAAATATCAACTGAAGAAAAGGCACAGATTGAGACAGCAATGTCTGATTTGAAGTCTGCGCTTGAAGGCACTGATATTGAAGAAGTAACAACAAAGATGCAAAAATTAGCAGAGGTCAGTATGAAACTTGGACAGGCTATGTATGAAGCGTCACAGGCAGCGACTGCAGAAACTGAAACCGATACAAAGAATGATGATGTTGTCGATGCTGATTTTGAAGAAGTTAATGATAAGAAGAAATAGTGTCAGCATATGTGTTGATTAAGTTATAACCCAGTCTTTGAAATATAAGGCTGGGCTTTATTATTTGAGTGAGTTGCAACTTTGTTGCTAAAAATATAAATTAAAAAGCAATATTATTCATAAAGATGGATGACAGAGAAATTATCAGGAATACATGATGAAGGTTGACTATTATGAAATTCTTGGCGTGACTCGTGAATGTGATGATAAAAAGTTGAAATCTGCTTTTCGTAAGTTGGCAATGCAATATCATCCTGATCGCAACCCAGGGAATAAAGAGGCAGAGCGAAAATTCAAGGAAATTGGTGAAGCCTATGAAATTCTTAAAGATCCTCAAAAGCGCGCTGCTTACGATCGATTTGGTCATGCGGCTTTTGAAAATAGCGGTGGTCAAGGGGGAGCACATCCTTTTAGCGGTTTTGCTGCAGGTGGTGGATTTGCTGATATTTTTGAAGATTTTTTTGGTGAAATTATGGGGGGCGCGCACCGTAAGCGTGGTGATAGTCGCGAACGTGGTGCAGATTTGAGTTATAATATGGAAGTGACTTTAGAAGAGGCATTTTCAGGAAAAACTGCAGAGATTAATATTCCCAGTTCCGTCATGTGCGATGTTTGTGAAGGATTAGGAGCGAAAAAGGGCTCTAAGCCGCAAGTTTGTGGAACATGTCACGGATCTGGTCGCGTGCGTGCTGCACAAGGCTTCTTTTCTATTGAACGAACATGTCTTACATGTCATGGACGTGGTGAAACTATTACGGATCCATGCCCCAAATGTCAAGGAAAACGACGTATAGAGAAAAAACGTTTATTGAGTGTAAATGTTCCTGCTGGTATTGAAGATGGGACACGTATTCGTCTTTCTGGTGAGGGTGATGCTGGTATTTGTGGTGGTCCCAATGGTGATCTTTATATTTTCCTTTCTGTTAAGCCGCATGAATTTTTTCAGCGAGAAGGAGCGGATCTTCACTGTTGCGTTCCTATTTCAATGGTAACAGCTGCTTTAGGAGGAGAGTTTGAAGTTTCTAACCTTGATGGTGTTAAAGCACGTGTTAAGATACCAGAAGGGACGCAAAATGGACGTCAATTTCGCCTTAAAGGCAAAGGTATGCCTATGTTGCGTCGTCAGCAAGTAAGGGGTGATCTTTATATTCATATCACAATTGAGACTCCGCAGAAATTAACGCAAGAGCAACGTGAGCTGTTGCAAAAATTTGAAAAACTCTCAAATCATGAAAATTCACCGCAGTCACATGGTTTTTTTTCACGTATGAAAGAATTTTTTGAAAATATTTCTAGTTAAAGTATATGAATGTTCTCAGAATAAATTAGAAAGGATTTTGGGAAAATTATTTCTATTAAGCTTTCTATTATTTCATCATCTTTGGAAAGCATTTTTCCTTGAAAAAATAAAGAAAGAGACGGATGATTTAAAATAATCTCCCGCTGCTGATGGTTTTTACGTTTCATGAGTTTTATGGATGAGTCTTAATTTTTAAGTTTAAAAAGGGCTTATCCATATTCAAAGAAAGTGTGGAATGAGATTATGTGTCTTGAATGCTAAAGTTGCTGTAACAAAACATGTTTTGAGGTCCTCGATGGTTCTTCTAGGGAGTAGATACGATGGAATTCGTTGAGTTGAATTTCTTGGCATAATAAAAAGGTGGAGATTATTTCATACAATAACATAATTAAAGCAATATAAAGAATTATAAATTCTAGAATAAATTGAATGACTTAAGCATTTATTGTTGTGCGGAAAGAAAAGTTTAATAAACAAATCATGAAAATAAAAGATTGTGCAAAATTTTACGAAGAATTATAATAAATTATTCTTTTATGAAGATACTTTTGAAGAGTTATTCATAATAAAGTTAAAATATATAATTATTTCGCAAAACTTTTTTACGATTTGACGATATAAAAGAATAATTTATTATAATTCTTCGTAAAGAGCATTTAATTGGTATTGTTTCATGTTTAATGATTGAGAAATAGCCAATTTTTAGAAGCAAAATTATCATTTATAGAAATATCCCATAAAGCAGGTGAGCGATTTCTTATCTTGGCGATATGTTAATTTTATTATTATAAGAGAGTCTGTTTTTATCTTACAAAATCAATGGTAGTATATATTTCTATTCATTGTTAAATCTCCATAGGGATCAACTGGTGAGTTGAAGGGAAGGTGTAGCTTGAAAGTTTTCAAAATTTTACTTTTCAATTTTAGACATAAAATCATAAACTAAAAATGTTTTTTACACCTATTTTGTTTAATTTTTTGCTGTCAATTTTCAAAGGGAGTTTTTGTGTTTCATCTCGTTCTTCTTTTTTTGTAATTTAAAGGAAAATTGACGGTTTTCAGGGGGATAGATAAAGTAACGCTTTGTTTTATTATTTTCACTTTTCCTAAATTTCATTAAGAGATGGAAAAAAGTGATGAGGAGGCTCTATTAATGGATGGTGCTAAAAACGATGCTGTAGATGTTTTGGAAAAACAAGCAGCATTTTTATCGTCTGCTTTACCTTATATGCAAAAATACGAAAGTGAAACGGTCGTGGTAAAATATGGTGGCCATGCTATGGGCGATCCTACCTTGGGGCGAGCATTTGCGCGTGATATCGCTCTATTAAAGCAATCGGGGATTAATCCTGTTGTTGTTCACGGTGGTGGACCTCAAATTGCTGAAATTTTAATGAAAATGGGAATTGAATCACGATTTGAAAATGGTTTACGGGTAACCGATGAGCGGATCGTTGAAGTGGTTGAAATGGTTTTAGCGGGTTCCATAAACAAAGAAATAGTTGCTCTCATCAATGCTGAAGGTGAATGGGCAATAGGGTTGTGCGGCAAGGATGGCAATATGGTTTTTGCCGAAAAGGCTTATAAAACTATCATTGATCCTGATTCGCATATTGAACGTGTTTTAGATTTGGGGTTTGTTGGTGAGCCTATTGAAATTGATCGCACATTGCTGGATCTTTTAGCATGTTCTGAGATGATACCAGTTCTTGCTCCGGTGGCTCCAGGACGCGATGGTAAAACTTATAATATTAATGCTGATATTTTTGCTGGAGCTATTGCTGGTGCATTAGAAGCTAAACGTCTTTTATTTCTCACTGATGTTCCTGGTGTTTTGGATAAACAGGGTAACCTTTTAAAAGAATTAACAGTTTCTGAAGCTGAGAAATTTATTAAAAATGGGACAATTTCAGGAGGCATGATTCCAAAAGTAGAAACTTGTATGAAAGCTCTTAAAAATGGTGTGGAAGGTGTTGCCATTTTAAATGGTAAAACCCCTCATTCTGTTTTACTAGAACTGTTTACCGAACAGGGGGGTGGAACGCTTATTGTTTCATAAATTGTACGGAAAATTGGAGGAGCAGACTTTTCATGACAAATATAAAACAGTTTAAATATCCTTTATTCAGTAAGCAAGAATTGGCAATCTTTGCTGCGACAATATTATGGGGCATTACATTTTTAGTAATTCATATTGCAGTACGCTATAGCGGTCCACTATTTTTTGTTGGATTTCGTTTTATTGTTGCATCTCTTATATGTGGAACAATTTTTTGGCACTCTATAAAAGGTATAACTGTTTATGAAGTTTTCGCTGGGATGGCGATTGGTTTAGCCATGTTTTTAGGTTATGCTTTTCAAGCAGCTGGACTTCAAACGATTATTAGTAGTCAGTCGGCTTTTATCACAGCGCTTTATGTACCGATGGTTCCAATTTTGCAATGGATTGTTTTTAAAAAACCTCCTCGTTTAACTTGTTGGATTGGTATTGTTTTTGCTTTTCTTGGACTTGTCCTTGTTTCAGGACAAAAACCGGGAAGTCTTGATTTTTCAAAAGGTGAAATTTTGACTTTGTTAGGCGCTTTAGCGATTGCTGGAGAAGTCATACTCATCGGAATTTTTGCCAACAAGGTTGATAGCCGACGTGTGACTATTATGCAGTTATTTTTTAGTGGTTTTTTTTCATTTTCTTGTATGCTTTTGATAGGTGAAAGTATTCCTGAATTTTCATGGGTATGGTTTAGTATTGGTATAGGATTGGCATTAATGAGTGCTATTATTCAATTAGCTATGAATTGGGCACAAAAGTCTATTTCCCCTACGCGTGCAACACTCATTTACGCAGGTGAACCGGTATGGGCTGGGATCGTTGGACGTTTGGCTGGCGAACATTTATCCCCTTTAGCTTTATTGGGTGGTTTACTTATTTTGATCGGGATCGTTGTAGCTGAATTACAATCTTCACAATGGCGTAAAAAACATAGAAAAATTGATTAGCTACGCATTTGGAGTTTTCATTAACGGAAAGACAACTTTAGCGGTATAGGTAAAAATCAATGTCCATATTTACAATCATTATAACTTTCAAAAACATCTACGGTAATGTTTTTGAATAATGAATTATACACTATCATATGTTATTTTTTAATCGAGTTATGCTTGTCACGCAAAATTGAACGCTCAAAGCAGCTTCCTAATGTTGTATATTGATACGTTTTCTTAATGTATGCCATTACTCATTGAGAGTCTGCGTAAAGCCATAGCCATGTTTACTTAGAATAAAAGATGTATTATTTTTTATTAGTTTCTAATATTATGACAACCTTTGGTATTTGAAAGAGTTTACAGGAGGCATTTTTACTTATTTCTTAAACGATTTTATCTACACGCTAGCCCTATTTGTAATGCGTAAAAAAATTATTGACTCACTATGAACAAGTTTAAGATGAGTGAGGCTTATGATATTCAAGGGTTTCATTTAAATTGCAAAACACTAAGCAATCATTATAAATTGGTGCATAATTCCGCGAATCGAAGAGGATTAGTCTTTTTTACCTTTAATGAAAAAAAGGAGTTGACAGAAAGTACATAAAATTTCTGTTTAAGAGGACATATTTTAAAAGTTTTAAACATTGAGAAGAAAATTATCTCCCCCGATATCCATTTTATTTTATATAAGATTGCAGATTATTTCGTAAAAATAAAAAAACATTTCTTGTGAATTTCATTGAACGCCTAAATAATATATACACTCATCGCGTTGGGTCTGCATATAAGTCATTAAACGAGATGTGAAAAGATCTTTTTAGTACCTTATTATATTTAATTGAGCAAACAAAAGCCTCATTTTTTAGACTATGAGAAGTTATATTTTGAAAAGCTCTTTTGATTTATCTTTTCTTGCAAAGAGCTGAAGCATAATTGGTCTTTGCGTTTTGTATTATTCTTTGCTAAATCGCCTTATATGACAATAAATCGTAATTATATTCGTAATTTTTCCATCGTGGCACATATTGATCACGGAAAGTCCACTTTAGCTGATCGTTTGATTCAAATGACAGGTGGGCTTGAAACCCGTGAAATGAAAGAACAAGTGCTCGATTCCATGGATATTGAGCGTGAACGCGGGATTACTATTAAAGCACAAACGGTACGGTTGCATTATAAAGCAAAGAATGATGAGACCTATATTTTAAATCTTATGGATACACCTGGTCATGTGGATTTTTCTTATGAGGTTTCGCGTTCGTTGGCAGCTTGTGAAGGTTCTTTGTTGGTGGTGGATGCGAGTCAAGGCGTAGAGGCGCAGACGTTAGCAAACGTTTATCAAGCCATTGATAATTCTCATGAGTTGGTTGTTGTGCTCAATAAGGTTGATCTTCCAGCAGCAGAACCTGAGCGTATTAAAGAACAAATTGAAGATGTGATAGGCATTGATACATCTGAAGCAGTGGAAATATCAGCAAAAACAGGTTTTGGTGTTCTTGATGTTTTGGAGGCAATTGTTACGCAATTGCCTCCTCCACGCGTGGGTGATGTTGCAAATCCCTTAAAAGCAATGTTGGTTGATAGCTGGTATGATGCATATCTTGGCGTCATTGTTTTGGTACGAGTAATAGATGGTATTTTAAAAAAAGGTCAAATCATTCGTATGATGGGGACAGGGGCAAAATATCCAGTGGAACGCGTTGGTGTGTTTACACCTAAAATGGTTCAGGTTGATGAATTAGGACCAGGTGAGATTGGTTTTATCACTGCTTCGATCAAAGAGGTAGCAGATACACGGGTTGGCGATACAATTACGGAAGAGCGTCGTCCTTGTGAAAATGCTTTGCCTGGTTTTAAACCTGCGCAACCGGTTGTTTTTTGTGGACTTTTTCCAATTGATGCTGCTGATTTTGATGATTTGCGTGCGGCCATGGGTAAATTACGCTTAAATGATGCAAGTTTTACTTTTGAAATAGAAACATCGGCAGCTTTGGGTTTTGGTTTTCGTTGTGGTTTTTTGGGGCTTCTTCATCTTGAGATTATTCAAGAAAGGTTAGAGCGCGAGTTTAATTTGGATTTAATTGCAACAGCACCTTCGGTTGTTTATCGCATGAATATGAATGATGGTTCTGTTAAAGAGTTGCACAATCCAGCAGATATGCCTGATGTGGTTAAAATTTCTTCCATCGAGGAACCATGGATCCAGGCGACAATCATGACTCCTGATAATTATCTTGGATCAATTTTAGAATTGTGCCAAGAGCGGCGTGGGATCCAGGTTGGTTTATCTTATGTTGGAACGCGTGCTATGGTAACGTATGATTTACCACTGAATGAAGTTGTTTTTGACTTTTATGATCGTTTAAAATCGATTTCAAAAGGTTATGCTTCTTTTGATTATCACATGACGGATTATGCAGAAGGAGATTTAGTTAAAATGACTATTTTGGTGAATGGCGAGCCTATTGATGCCTTGTCAATGCTTGTGCACCGCATAATTGCAGAAAAGCGTGGGCGTTCAATGTGCGAAAAACTAAAAGATCTTATTCCTCAGCATATGTTTCAGATTCCAGTTCAAGCGGCTATTGGGGGTAAAATTATCGCGCGTGAAACGATTCGTGCTTTGCGTAAAGATGTAACAGCGAAATGTTACGGGGGAGATGTAACGCGTAAACGCAAACTTTTGGAAAAGCAAAAGGAAGGAAAAAAACGAATGCGTCAATTTGGAAAGGTAGAAATTCCTCAATCAGCTTTTATTCAAGCACTCAAAATGAATAAATAATAGAAAAAAGGGAATTTCTCCTCATTAATTACGCTTTGCTTTTATCGATTAGTTCAGTTTTTAAGAATACTTTTTAATGCAAATTGTAAGGGTTACACGCTTTTATATATTACGTAATAATCCCACATTTCTTACGTAAACAAAGCACTTTAAACAAAATACGTTTGTATTGCATACTTATGCACTTATTTCAAAGGAATATTTCTCAATGTATCAAGCTTCATTTTACACTGGGGATCGTGAGAAATATAACATAAAACCCACTATAAATTACATGCTCTACCATCTTTACACATCATAAAGATGCAAGGGTTATCATCATTCTCTCTCTCTTGGCTAGTTTGAAACGTTATGATAGCCTTTGGTTCTTGAGAGAATTCATTAAAGACATTTTTGTTCTTTTCTTAAAGTGTTTTTTACGCATACATTAACAGCGTTTGTGACATGCAGGAATGATAGTGATTGATTCAATGTGAAAGAATCCCTGTATTTGATGTTATTATTCAAGTTAAGACGATGAATTATCAATATGAATCAATATTATTTCTAATCACGTAAAAGATCATTAATGGATGTCTTCTCACGTGTTTTTTGATCAACGCGTTTTACTATAACGGCACAATAAAGGTTTGGGCCTGCTTCACCATTTGGTAATGGTTTCCCAGGGAGAGAACCTGGCACAACCACTGAATAGGCTGGTACTTCACCGATAAAAATTTCACCTGTTGTTCGGTCAATAATCTTTGTAGATTTTCCAATAAAGACTCCCATTCCTAAAACAGCGCCTTCCCGAATAATACAGCCTTCAACAATTTCAGAGCGAGCACCGATAAAGCAATGATCTTCAATGATTGTTGGATTTGCTTGCAGAGGTTCCAAAACACCTCCAATACCAACACCGCCAGAAAGATGAACATGTTTACCAATTTGTGCACAAGAACCAACGGTAGTCCATGTGTCAACCATTGTTCCTTCATCAACAAAGGCGCCAAGATTTACGAAGGATGGCATCAACACAACATGTGGTGCAATATAAGCAGAATGACGCACAAGGGCTCCAGGGACAGACCGGAAATTAGCGCTTTTAAAATCTCCTTCTTGCCAACTAGAAAATTTTGAAGGAACTTTATCCCACCAATGTGTTCCATTTACGCCACCCGAAATAATTTGCATAGGATTAAGCTGAAAAGAGAGCAAAACAGCTTTTTTCAACCATTGATGAATATGCCATTGTCCATTTTTTTGTCGTTCTGCAACACGAATTTCACCCTTATCAAGAAGGTTCAATACGTGTTCGACACTCTCACGGATTTTGCCTTTTGTGGTAGTATTGATAGAATCGCGATCATCAAATGCTTTTTCGATAATGATTTCAAGTTGTGAGAGATTGATCATGAACATAGTTCCGTTAAACAAGTTGAAAGCTTCAAGATTTATTCTCTATGATTTAGGCGAAGAAGTGTTTTCAGTCAATAAAACGATAAAGAGGTAGGACAAATGCATGAAAAAAAGCTGTAAAGAAAAAAGAAAAGGGAAGCAGGAAAAAAGGACTCTACTTCTCCATACAAAGGATAATCTACAACAAATACATAAAGGCTCTAATTCAGCCCAAAAGCATTCGGCTGCTTATCGTTTAGCATATATCGATCAAGAGTTTATGATGCGTCCAGAGCTACGCTCACAACGTATTAGTCTTGAATTTTTAAAGCCGGAAATAATATTTAAAGAATATAATATTCAATCAACAGTTGTTTTGTTTGGTGGTGCACGTATTCCTGAACCTGGGCAAGCAGCGTGGGCTGCAAAAAATAAAACACAAAAGCGAAATTTGCGTGCTATGTCACATTATTACGATGAAGCAAGAGAGTTTGCACGTTTGTGTTCACTTTATTCTGCAACGACAGAATATCGTGAATTTGTGGTTGTTACCGGGGGAGGACCAGGGATTATGGAGGCGGGAAATCGTGGTGCTTGTGATATTGGTGCTCCAACGATTGGCTTAAATGTTATTTTACCGCATGAACAAGAGCCTAATTCGTATGTGTCGCCGCATTTGTGTTTTAATTTTCATTATTTGGGTATGCGAAAAATGCATTTTTTAGTACGAGCAAAAGCATTAGCTATTTTTCCTGGAGGATTTGGGACTCTGGATGAGCTGTTTGAGACATTAACTTTAGTACAGACGGGGTGTATGAAGCAGGTACCAATTTTATTATTTGGCAAAGAATTTTGGAGCAATGCTATCAATTTTGAGTATTTGTCTACACAAGGCACAATCTCTCCTACTGATGTTAATTTTGTGAAATTTGTTAATACAGCAGTAGAAGCTTTTGAAGAGATTCGTTCTTTTTATAAGCTGACTTAACAGCTTTTGAGATATTAACTTTTTAAGGGTAATTAATACTCCACTTTAGTTAAATAGAGCCCTGAAGGAGGAGCAACGACACCACAACGTTTACGATCTTTAGCCTGAAGAGCTGCTTCAAGATCTTGAGTTGTCCAATGTCCAATACCTACTTCCATAAGGCTTCCTGCGAATGAACGGATTTGATGATGAAGAAAAGAACGAGCTTGCGCATAAAGGAAGATTTCTTCTCCTTCTCTTTGAACATCGAGGCGTTCAAGGGTACGAATAGGGCTTTTGGCTTGGCAATGTGTTGAACGAAAAGTTGTAAAATCATGTTGTCCGACAAGCTTTTGCGCGGCTTCATGCATGGCTTCAGCATTAAGAGGCTTTGGTATCCACCAGACACGTTTAACATTTAGAGCTGGTGGAGAACGGCGATTGAGAATTTTAAAAAGATAGTGGCGTTTGATTGCAGAAAATCGTGCATCAAAGTTATCAGGGACATTTTGTACGTTTAAGATTGAAATTGCTTCTCCCTGTTTACGTAAAAGAGCATTGAGCGCATCACGTACAGTGTGAGAGTGCCAGTTTTTCATGAAATCAACATGGGCAACTTGCCCTGTCGCATGCACCCCTGCATCCGTTCGTCCTGCTGTTGTTATGGTTAATTGTTGTCCACTAAAGAAAAAGATAGCCTGTTCAAGAGCTCCTTGTATAGTTGGGAGTTTTTCTTGGCGTTGCCAACCAGCATAATTTGAGCCATCATATTCAAGAGTGAGTTTAAACCGTGGCATATTAAAAAACAGCAGAAATATAAGCACCTCGCAAAAAGGTTGAGCTATCAAGAATTTTACCGCCAGATCTTTGGAGATGGGTGATTTCAAGGCGCCCTTGTCCGCAATGGATAATCAAAGAATTTGGTTCTATTTGACCAGTTTTAAGAGAAGGCCCTGTTGTTAAGCGACTTTCAAGAATTTTTACGCGTTCTTCTCGACCACCAATATTCATATTGCACCAACAACTAGGAGAAGGAGAGAGCGCGCGAATATGCCTATGAATAAATTCTGCAGGTTTTGTCCAATCAATGCGAGTTTCTTCTTTTTTAATTTTGGCAGCATAGGTTATGCCTTCCTTTGATTGTGGGGTTAGTTTAAGTTGCCCTTTTTCAAGAGTTGATAAAGCTTCTATCATAAGTTCTGCGGCTATATGGGAAAGTTTTTTGGAAAGCTCAGCAGTCGTGCTTTTATCAGTAATGGGGATAGAGCGAGAAAGAGCGATAGGCCCCGTATCAAGACCTTCTTCCATTTTCATAATCATTATTCCTGTTTCCTTATCACCAGCCATAATTGCTCGTTGAATAGGTGCAGCACCACGCCAACGTGGTAAGAGAGAAGCGTGGGCATTTAAACAACCAAAACGCGGTATTTCGAGAATAGTTTTGGGTAACAAGAGTCCATAAGCCGCAACAATAGCAGCATCAACAGAAAGTGCTGAAAACTTCTCTTGTTGTTCGGCTGTTTTGAGTGTTTGAGGCGTAAAGATAGGAATAGATTTTTCTTTTGCTGCGTTGTGAACAGCTGAAGGAATTAATTTAAGCCCCCGACGTCCTGCTGGACGAGGAGGCTGGCTATAAACAGCGACAACATTATGACCCGCATCCAATAAAGCATGTAAAATGGGAACAGAAAAATCTGGTGTTCCCATAAAACTTAATCGTAATGCCATTACAAAACTGCTTCCTGTGTGTTTTTTTCTTTTGCGCGTTTTTTAAATTTTCGCATCACCATATCACGTTTAACTTTTGAAATGTAATCAATAAAAAGACACCCATTTAAATGATCAATTTCATGCTGTAAACAAGTTGCCAAAAGATCATCTGCCTCAATTTCTATCTGTTTTCCTCCGCGATCTTGATAGCGAATGCGAAGGCGTTTAGGGCGTTCAACTTCTACAAAATAGCCAGGAATAGAAAGACAACCTTCTTTGTAAATATTACGCTCATCTGAAAGCCATAAAATTTCAGGGTTGATGACAACAAGTGGTTTTTTTTGCTCATCTTCGTGATTTCTAGCGACATCCATAACCAATATACGTAGTGGTACACCAATTTGAATAGCAGCAAGACCAACGCCTTTAGCATTATACATAGTCTCCAACATATCATCCGCGAGTTTTTGGAGAGCTGAATCAACCTGCTCAACGGGTTTAGACATTTCCCGTAAAATTGGATCAGGTAAAGTAACTAAAGATCTTATTGACATAAGGAGAGATTAATCAATGGTTTTTTATTGGTCAATATTGAATAACGAATTCTTGCATTTTTTTACGATGAGAGCGTTATATTACTATTTATGTTTGATTCTTTTTTTTCTATCCTCATTGGTGAGTTTTGCTCTACACCCGTAATTTTACTTTTATTTATACTGGTCTGTTTGGTATTTTTTATGCTGATACATTCTTACCGAAAAAAGGCATTTTTGGCAAATGAAACTGCTGAATGCGTGCGTGAGACACAAATGCAGATAGCTACTTTATTGAAGACACAAGCTGAAATGCAAGGACGAATGCAAACGATGGCGGAAATTTTTGGTCAACGGCAGGCTGAATTAAATAAATCACTCAGCGAGCAACTCAATGGTATGACAACAAGTTTAGGTCAAACACTTCAGGTACAGACTAAATCCACTTATGAAAATTTGAATCGTTTGCAAGAGCGTTTAGCAGTGATAGATGCGGCACAGAATAATATTCAATTGCTTACGGGACAAGTTGTTCAGTTGCAATCTATTTTAAGCAATAAACAGACACGTGGTACCTTTGGTCAGGGGCGGATGGAAGCAATTATTGCTGATGCCTTACCAGCTAATGCCTACGTTTTTCAGGCGATTCTTTCCAATGGAAAACGTCCGGACTGTCTCATTCATATGCCCAATAAAGCACCCTCTCTTGTTATTGATGCTAAATTCCCTCTGGAGGCTTGGAATGCTATGCGTAAAGCAGCATTAGTGCAAGAACGCCGAGAGGCAGAGCGCCAATTTCGTACCGATATGGAAGTCCATATCCGGGATATTGCACAAAAATATTTGATTCCTGGAGAAACCCATGACACCGCTTTTCTTTTTGTGCCGTCGGAATCGATTTTTGCAACAATTTATGAGGATTTTGAGCCATTAGTACAAAAAGCCAATAGAGCTCATGTAATTATTGTTTCACCGTCTTTGTTGATGCTATCTGTCCAAGTTGTACAAACCATTCTGAAAGATGCACGGATGCGTGAACAAGCACATTTAATTCAATCAGAAGTGGCAAAATTAATGGAAGATTTTGGAAAAATGGATACGCGCGTTCGCGCGTTACAAAAGCACTTTTACAAGGCAGGTGAAGATATCGAAAGAATTTTAATATCATCATCAAAAATTATGAAACGGGCAAATCGTATTGAAACTTTCGAACTAAAAGAAAATTACTCTGAACCAACAAAAATGACAACATCCGCTATTCAATCGCAACCATTGCATTTAGTTGATGAGGAATAAAGCAAAGAAAGCTTCTAAATGATGCAATAACTCTTGCATTACCACGGCTCATAAGAGTCATTTTTAGTCCTTTCTTATACAAATTTGATCCATACCCCCATCCCGCTTGTGGTGTGCAAGTAGAGTGGTTTTGATTGATTAAAAATAAGTAGGTTTGAAATAAGAGAATTTTACGTTATTCGGGACTCTCATTCAATATGAATAATACTATATTATATATGTAAATCAATATGTTGCCTAAATATCGCGAATTAGATCATGTTCTTTATTGATTGGTAATAATTTTTTAGTATCTTCATTCTGGTTTATTTCTTAAATGAGAGGCATAGAGAATATGCGGCACCTTTTGTTTTTAGGGGCATTGGTGTTTCTGCTAGGGGGATGTGCTACCACTACCCCTATCCACACAAATAATGCTTGTATTCTGTTAGCACAAAAAAATGGTTTTTTTGATAATTGGAGAAAGGCTTCAAAAAGAGCAGAAATGCGCTATGGGATTCCTATGCCTATTATTCTTGCAACCATTAATATGGAATCGAGCTTTCGTCACAATGCACATCCTCCACGCAAAAAACTCCTTGGTTTTATTCCATGGAAGCGTCGATCAACAGCTTATGGTTATTCTCAAGCGCTTGATAGTACATGGGCAATGTATCTACGTTCCACAGGTAAGTCTTTTGCATGGCGTACGAATTTCGCAGATTCTGCTGATTTTGTTGCTTGGTACCATCACCAAAGTGTTCAACGCAATGGTGTAAGGTTTGATGATGCATATAGCCTTTATTTAAATTATCATCTAGGACATGGTGCTTATGCACGTAATGGGGGGCATATTCCTCTTGCACTTTCACAGGCAGCACAGCGTATGGCAAGAATAGCGAAGCTCTATGAACAGCAATTAAAGAGCTGTGGATGGCGTTAGGAAGGTTTCTGAAAATCTCAATCAGGGAATTGTTGTTGTAAAATTGTTGGAAAGAAAATTTTTTGTGGTGTGATAAGGCAATGTCATTTTTTCGGTTGTCGAAGGGAATGAATTGTTATTGAGTAGAATAAACGCAGGTGACAGAAGGCTTTTGTAATACGCAATGTATTTATCTACCCTCGATATTTTTATTCCCTTGATTGAAAAATTTACAAGAGAAACTATTTAACGTGGACTAAATATCAGAGGCTATTAAAGGAAAATTTTTAAAGTATTTTCATTATGCGCGTTATTGCCTGATTATTACGTGTTATTAAACGTAAGAATAGTAATTAAAGCAAATGCAATTCTAAGAGCATAAAAAGATAAAAAGTTCAATATAAAAAATGAGAAATGCATTAAACTAAAGAGCATCGTTTCGTAAAACTTTGCTTTGTGTAAAGGAGTAGTTGCAGTTCTCCAAAGATTGATAGTATTTCGTATTGCATGAAATGAAGTGTGTCTTATCCGTTTACCTGTCCATCTTAATTGAAAAAAGTTATCTTGTTGTATTGTAAAACACGTTCGTTTATAGGATGGTAAGGTATGTACAATTTTATATAGAAGAATATTCAGAGTAAAATTTACTTGTAGCGCCTGTGAAGTAATAAGCAAGTCTCCAATGTTATGATAGCGCTTGAATTTGAGGCTATTTATAAGAAGCATTTTTATTCTTTTATTAAATTTAACGCAATTTGTTGATTTATAAAGATAATATATTGTTATTTATATTGAATTAAGAGTTTTGAATAGCTTAGGATTCTGTCATTTCAAATCTCTTGTTGAATCAAGAAAAACTATTGGCTTGTCCATAAAATAAGTGTGATTGGCATGTGGATAAAAACTGTACAAGAAAAGATTAAAAATACTTCTTCTAAATCGTCTTAGTGTCAAGGCTATAGCCATATTGGGAGCTGGTAAATAGAATAATGGCGTTGCTTTGGCACCTATTCCTCACCATTGTTTGTGATACTCAAGGAAAAAAATTAATTGGTTCAATATGTAAGAACTTATGATGAGAAAAGCTTATTCTATTTCCAAATCTCTGTTTAAGTATTTAATCCTGTTGGAAAGGATATCTACGATCAACATCTTATGATTTTTGGGAAATGTTGTAGTGAAGTGGCATTCAAATTTTATTCTTAAAACAAGGTGAAAGTTAAACAATTCATTTTTTATTTTTGTGCAAGCATAAAAAATTACCTATTTTACTGCTATAATGGTGCAATTTTACAAGCCAATAAACGGTTAAGAATATATTATGATAGCATTAAAATACAAGGAAAGCGCTGTTAAGATAGAGATACCAAAGCATATAAATCTTTTAACTGATGCACACATTCTCTGTTATAATTGATTATCTTGATAGGATAGCTGATCCTTTTGGTGGAGCTAAGCGGGATCGAACCGCTGACCTCTTGCATGCCATGCAAGCGCTCTCCCAGCTGAGCTATAGCCCCTATAAAACAAATTTCGCTAAAAGGATAGTCTACAATTTCAGCTTTGTTTAAAGCGAGAAAAATTGGAGGTCAAGAAGAATTTGCATTCAATGGAAAAGATGCCTTCTTTATACTTTTCTTAAATATCGTCATCATTAGTAACACCTCCTCCGAGAATATCAGTAACGTCATCCTCCTCATCGTCATCATCATGAGATAAAAATGTATCATCATCATCACTGAGATCTACATCACTATCGTCCAAATCAGGAAGATCATCCCCTTTAGAATCCTCATCATCTTCTTCAAGCAGCATAAAAGCAGACTTTTCAAGTGCTGTATCAAGCTCTTCAGTGTCAACTTCTTCTTCATTATTTGCTTCAGCTGCGGCAACCTCAAAATAAGAACGCGGATAAGAAATTCCTGTATAAGGTGACACAATAGGATCGCGATTTAGATCGTAAAATTTTTTTCCTGTTTCTGGATCAACACGTTTAGTTCCAAGTTCTTGTTTTGCCATAAATCGCGCCTCTTTGATTAACTATTATTCCATTAAAAGATAAATTCCATGGTGCTTAATCGAAAAATAATGCTTTTGTCAAAGATAAATCCACAGTTCCACATAGATTTTTTCATGACGTTCTTTAAAGTATGTGCTAAAGGATGCATAATTTATAAAAATTAGATAGAATTTTCATGCAAAAAGCAATCCCTATAACTGCTTATAAATCGAGTAATCTCTCTGGAAAAATTCAAATATCTGGCGATAAGTCAATCTCTCATCGCTCTCTTATATTAGGGGGATTAGCGAATGGTGAGACATATATCCACGGATTACTTGAAAGCGCTGATGTATACAATACAGCTGCTGCTATGCAAGCTATGGGTGCTTGTATTATTAAAAAGGATAACTTTTGGATCATCCGAGGAACAGGGAATGGTTGCCTCTTAGCTGCGCAAAAACCTTTAGACTTTGGAAACGCTGGAACAGGTGCTCGTTTGGTTATGGGCATGGTTGGCCCCTATCATATGAAAACAACCTTTATCGGTGATGCTTCTCTTGCCAAACGTCCTATGAGACGTATCCTTGATCCTCTGCGTCTTATGGGGGTTGAAATTGAAGCAACACATGGCGATTATCTTCCTTTAACGCTTTATGGTCCGAAAATGGCTAACCCAATTCGCTACCGTGTTCCAATAGCTTCGTCCCAAATTAAATCAGCTATCCTGTTAGCTGGACTCAATACTGCCGGCATTACAACTGTTATTGAACCTGTTTTTACACGAGATCATACAGAAAAAATGTTGAAAGCATTTGGTGCTAAACTTGAAATAGAAAGAGATAAAGAAGGTGCGCGTTTGATTCATCTTTATGGTCATTCCCATCTTACTGGACAAACGATCCATATTCCGGGCGATCCTTCTTCTGCTGCTTTTCTAATTATAGCAGCTCTTCTTGTTGAAAACTCTGATATTACCATTGAAAATGTTCTAATAAATAACTCTCGAATAGGACTTATAGAAATATTGTGGGAGATGGGTGCTCAAATTGAATTTTTAAACCAACGCCAGACAGGTGGAGAAGATGTTGCTGATTTACGGATAAAATCATCAATCCTTAAAGGTGTCACTGTGCCCAAGGAACGTGTTCCGTCGATGATTGATGAATATCCTGCTTTAGCAGTCGCAGCAGCTTTTGCAGAAGGCAAAACAGTCATGCTAGGCATTGGAGAATTGCGTGTTAAAGAATCAGATCGATTGTCTGCTGTTGCTAAAGGCTTAAAAATTAATTGCGTAGACTGTGAAGAAGGTCAAGATTTTCTCGTTGTTTATGGGAAGGGTTCTGCCAAGGGATTGGGTGGTGGGCATGTCTCTACATATCTTGATCATCGAATTGCTATGTGTTTTCTCATTTTTGGACTTGCCTCAGAAAAATCTGTTACCATTGATGATAAACGAATGATTGCTACGAGCTTTCCAGAATTTATTCCTTTTATAAAACAACTTGGGGGAAAAATCGCTTGAAGCCTTTTATTATTGCAATTGATGGGCCTGCAGCTTCAGGCAAAGGAACCTTAGCACGCAAAATTGCTGCACATTATCATCTTCATTATCTCGATACTGGTCTCACTTATCGTGGGGTTGCTCATGCGCTTTTAAAACAAAATTTGGCTCTTAATGATGAGAATAATGCTATTATTTATGCTAAAGAACTTGATTTGGATACTTTGAATCCTGCTTTTCTCTCTTCTCATGAACTTGGTGAGGCGGCTTCAAAAATAGCGCTTAACCCTAGTGTACGAAAAATTCTTATCGATAGACAGCGAGATTTTGCTAAAACTTTACCTGGAAGCGTTCTTGATGGACGGGATATTGGTACTGTCGTTTGCCCTGATGCCGATATCAAGTTTTATATTCTAGCCAATATTCAAATACGCGCCAAACGTCGCTACCAGGAGATTTTAAAAAAAGGTGTTCAGGCAAATTATCATGAAATCCTAGCTCAACTTGAACAGCGAGACAGTCGCGATATAATGCGCAAACAAAGCCCCCTAAAACCAGCAAAAAATGCCCACTTGCTTGATACATCAGAATTGAGTATAGAAGCAACATTTGCAATTGCACGCACTTTTATTGATCCGATCATAAAAGTGCATATAATTGGATAAATTTGTTAAGGTAATTTCCAGCCTAGCGCTAACTTTATTTTCCTGTGTTCAAGGAAAAAGGCAGGAGGTTGCTTATGTTAACACTAACCTAGCGCTCATACCTTATGATAAAGGTGTCTATTAGGAGTTCTTATGTCACAGTACAATCCTACAACAGCGGATTTTGAAGCCCTTTTAACAGAATCTTTTCGAATCAATGATCTAAATGAAGGATCTGTTGTTAAAGGTCGTATTATTGCAATCGAAAAAGATATGGCCATTATTGATGCTGGGCTTAAAGTCGAAGGACGTATTCCTCTCAAAGAATTTGGAGCTAAAGCAAAGGATGGTTCTTTGCAAGTTGGCGATGAAGTTGAAGTTTTCATTGAACGCATTGAAAATGCGATGGGTGAAGCTGTTTTATCGCGTGAAAAAGCACGGCGTGAAGAAAGTTGGATCCGTTTGGAGGAAAAATTCAATGCTGGTGTACGTGTTGATGGCGTTATTTTTAGCCAAGTAAAAGGTGGTTTTACAGTTGATCTTGATGGTGCCGTTGCTTTTTTGCCTCGCAGCCAAGTTGATATTCGTCCCATTCGTGATGTTTCACCTCTCATGCATAATTCACAGTCTTTTGAAATTTTGAAGATGGATCGACGTCGTGGCAATATCGTAGTCTCACGTCGCACCGTCTTAGAAGAAAGTCGTGCCGAGCAACGTTCAGAAATCGTACAAAATCTTGAAGAAAACCAAATCGTTGAAGGTGTGGTGAAAAATATCACAGATTATGGTGCTTTTGTTGATCTCGGAGGGATTGACGGTCTCTTACACGTTACAGATATAGCATGGCGGCGTGTTAACCACCCATCTGAGGTTCTCACAATTGGTCAAACGATTAAAGTTCAGATTATTCGTATCAATCAAGATACACACCGTATTTCTCTTGGCATGAAACAGCTTGAAAGTGACCCTTGGGAAAGTATTAGTTTACGATATCCAATTGGTAAAAAAATTACGGGTACTGTTACCAACATTACTGATTACGGTGGTTTTGTTGAAATTGAACCAGGAATTGAAGGGCTGATCCATATTTCTGAAATGAGCTGGACAAAGAAAAATGTTCATCCTGGAAAAATTCTGTCCACATCACAGGAAGTAGAAGTGGTTGTTCTTGAAATTGATCCTTCTAAACGACGTATTTCTCTTGGCTTAAAGCAAACATTTGAAAATCCATGGGAAGCTTTTGCCAATAAATTTCCTATCAATTCGCAAATTGAAGGAGAGGTTAAAAATAAAACAGAATTTGGTCTATTTATTGGGCTTGAAGGCGATGTTGATGGTATGGTTCATCTATCTGATCTTGATTGGAACCGCCCTGGTGAACAAGTTATTGATACTTACAATAAAGGCGATATCGTTAAAGCTGTGGTACTTGATGTTGACATCGAAAAAGAGCGTATCTCTCTTGGAATTAAGCAGCTTTCTAATGACAAAGTTGGAGAAGCAGCGGCTTCTGGTGAATTGCGAAAAGGTGCTGTTGTAACATGTGAAGTTACTGCTGTTAACGACAATGATATTGATGTGAAATTGATTGACCACAGTCTTGAGACAACCATTCGCCGTGTTGACTTAGCGCGTGATCGTGATGAGCAACGCCCTGAACGTTTTGCAATTGGGCAAAAGGTTGATGCTCGTATTACAGCATTTGATAAAAAAACACGTAAAATTTCAGTATCGATCAAAGCTTTAGAAATTGCAGAGGAAAAAGAAGCTGTTGCGCAATATGGTTCTACAGATTCAGGTGCTTCTCTTGGTGATATTCTTGGTGCAGCTTTGAAAAAACAAGAACAAGATTAATCATAAACGTTGATGTTGTTATTAAGGTCATTCGTTTTAGGAGTGACCTTTTTATTTTTTAAGAAATTGTTTGCTCGTTTTTTTAATTATTACGTCAAAAAATTGCAAATAAAAACAAAAAGTTTGTTTTTTAGCTATCAACGGCTCATTATTCAGATAAAATGTTTACAATTTAAATAAAAAACTATGTAATTGAATAATAATGGAACAGTATGGCGGGCATAATACCTTTCATCAAGCAGTTTTTTTCGTACAAAGAGGAAAAAGACTATTTTATTAATACGGATTTTCCTCTTCGTGCAATTTATAAAGTACAGGAAGACCTTTATAGCTTAGGATATGATTTGGCTTCTGGTAAAGAGATTTTACTTCCTGAATATGAAAGAATAGAAGATTTTCGCAGGAGATTGAATGAAAATGCTAAACTTATTCTTCATGCGTTTCATGCCAGTGATTTTGCTGCCCGAAATGATGAGACTATAGCGCCGTCGGCTCAATGGCTTCTTGATAATCATTACACCATTGATAAAGCCGTAAGACAGCTACGTTGTAACTTATCCAAGTCCTTCATAAAGAAACTTCCTCTTTTTACACAAAAAGCAGAAATACCACGAATTTTTGCTTTAACTTGGCTTTATATTGCGCATACCGATAGCAGCTTTTCACAAGAGACACTCACTGCTATGATCAATGGATTTCAAGAAGCTTGTGCGCTCACAATTGGTGAATTGTGGGCCCTTCCTTCTGTTATGCAAATGCTGTTAATTGAAAATGTGCGTCGTCTTTCAGTACGTATTGAAAAAGTGCGACATATGCGCCATCTTGCTGGCCAAGTAGCCAATAGAATTTCTTGTGTAGAAAATAAAACAAAACTACATTCTATTTTTGCGCAGTATAAACCACTTACTGCTGATCCAACCTTTTCAGCGTATTTATTCTATCGTCTGCGCAGTGCATCTATTGATTCAACTGTAGCATTAGCTTGGCTTGAAAAGCAATTGGAAAGCCAAGACAGCAGCTTAGAGATTGCAACAGCCGATGAACATACCCGACAAGCTGCAGATGGTGTAACTATGGGCAATATTATCCGTGCTCTTAAAGCTATAGATGATGTTGATTGGACAGTATGGTTTGAAACGGTGAGTTGTGTTGATTCTATTTTGCGTAAAAATAGTGATTTTTCTGAAATTGATTCTCACTCACGCACGATTTATCGACAAGTCATTGAAAAAGTTGCACGCTTTTCATCTCTTAGTGAGCTGGAAATTGCACATAAAGTCATAGAAATGGCAAATTCCACTTCTGAAGATATGCCACATTGTTCCTGTGTGGGGTGGTATCTTGTTGATGACGGTCGTAGCGCTTTTGAAAAGGCTTGTGGATATAGCCCTCCCTTTTTCATAAAATGGGCACATGCTTTCTGTTGCTTAAAATTGCGAGTCATCGTCATTCCGGTTTCTTTTCTAACGCTTGCTCTTTTGCTTGTAATTTACACCTTTTTACAAATATCTGGCATAACATCATGGATGTCTCTTTTTTTTACTGCATTGGCAATTTTTCCTGCTATGGATGCTGCTTTTTCCTTCTTTAATACTGTTGTTTCGTGGTTTGTCCCATCAAAGCAACTCATTGGTTATGAATATAAAGAAGGTATTCCCAAACATGCACGTACAATCGTTGTTGTGCCTACTTTGATGACATCATACGATGATATTGATGAGCAAGTGCATACTCTTGAAGTGCACTATCTTTCCAATCCTAAAGGAGCTATTCATTTTGCACTTATTACAGATTGGGTGGATGCTCCATTAAGAGAAACGCAAGATGATTTTGATTTGTTGCACTATGCACAAAAGAATATTGATAAACTTAATAATCGTTATCATCGTGAAGATATTCCTCTTTTTTTCCTTTTACATCGCCGACGCCTTTATAATCCAAGCGAAAAATGTTGGATGGGGTGGGAACGAAAGCGCGGCAAACTTCATGAACTCAATCAGCTCTTAAGAGGCAATAAAAATACGAGCTTCTATCCTCCCGATCCACGTCTTCCTGTGGATTGTCGTTTTGTTATGACATTGGATTCCGATACACGTCTTACTTCTGAAAGTGTCACAAAACTTGTTGGAAAGCTTAATCATCCCCTTAATCATCCTCTTTTCGATGCGCAAAGTAGAAAGGTTGTAAAAGGTTATAGCATTTTGCAACCGCGCATTATTCCTTCTCTTACAACAGGAAAAAAAACATCAATTCTCCAACGGGTTTTTTCTACTAGCCGTGGTCTTGATCCTTATGTTTTTGCTGTTTCTGATACTTATCAAGATCTATTAGGAGAAGGTACCTTTATCGGTAAAGGCCTTTATAATATTGATGCATTTGAACAAGCACTTCACGGCAGAATTAAAGAAAATACTGTTCTCAGTCATGATCTCTTAGAAGGAGGATATGCTCGTACTGCTCTGGTAAGTAGCATAGCAGTCATTGAAGATTATCCGACAGCTTATAATATTGATGTTATGCGTTATCATCGTTGGATTCGCGGTGATTGGCAACTTTTACCTTATCTTTTTTTCTCTCGTCAAATAAGCTCTGTGACGCGTTGGAAAATGCATGATAATTTACGTCGTTCTCTCACTCCTCTTATGTGGTTAATTGCGGCATTTGCAGGATGGACTTTTTTACCATTAAAGAGTGCAATTGTTTGGCAAATATTCTTGTTGTTTAGCGTCTTCATTTCACCCATTTTATGTGTATTAAAAACGCTTGTCTCATCTAATACAGATCATGCTTTGGGTGGACATTTTCAATTAATTTGGAACAAAACTGTTCTTACAGGCGCTGATATATTTCTTAAAACGACATTTCTCGCTCATTCGGCGTATTTTATGACCGATGCGATTATTCGTACACTCTATCGTGTGATGATTTCAAAACAGCACCTTCTTGAATGGACAACCTCTACCGCAACAAAATCAATGCCTAATAGTTTGCGTTTCTATATTTTTACAATGGCACCGGCATCACTTATTGGTGCTCTTGTTATAACACTACCTTTCTTTGCTGATATCTTTGCAAACTTGATTGCTTTGCCTTTTGGGTTGGCATGGTTTTTTTCACCCTTCATTGCTTGGTTGGTGAGTCAACCTTCAACATTTCAAGATAGTCTTAATCTTTCTTTAAAGGATGAAAAAAAACTCCGCTCTATTGCACGACGAACATGGCTTTATTATGCAACTTTTGTCAATGCACAAAACAACTATTTGCCTCCCGATAATTTTCAAGAAGATCCCGAACCTCTTGTTGCCCAACGTACATCTCCAACGAATATCGGGGTTTATCTCCTTTCTATTATTGCTGCACGTGATTTTGGCTGGATTGGTTTTGAAGAGACCATCACGCGTATTGAATGTACGTTGCGCTCTCTTGCAAAAATGGAAAAGTTCCGTGGTCATCTCTATAATTGGTATGAAACAGATACACTCAGACCTCTTTTGCCTACTTATGTATCAACTGTTGATTCAGGAAATCTTGCTGGTCATTTGATAACACTCTCTTCTGCTTTAAGTGAATGGGCTGAAAAACCTCATATTTTTTTTCAAAGTGATCGAGAAGGTTTATCGGATGTTCATTCTATTCTTGAAGAAACCGTCAAAGAAGTTCCAAATCATCAATCCAGTTTACGTCCCTTACGCAAAAGAGTTGAAGAAAATATTACGCATTTTTATCATTCTGTCCGTACTTTCGTAGAGTATGGCAATACGACCGCTTCTCACATTACGGCTCTTTCACTTACAGCTCATGATATTGTGCACTTAATCGATGAACTCGACCAAAAAATTCAAACGATAGAATCTGCTCGTGCACTCTCTTGGGCTAAATGCCTTGTAGAAACCTGCAATGCTCATCATCATGATGCTACTGATAATTATGATACTGAAAAATTATGCAAGAAACTAAACAAGTTAGCTATAATGGCACGGCAAATAGCCTTTGACATGAAATTTGACTTTTTAGAACAACCTAAACGGCACCTCTTATCCATTGGATATCGTGTGCAAGAAAATAAGCTTGATGAAAATTGTTATGATCTCCTTGCTTCTGAAGCACGTCTTGCAAGCTTTTTTGCCATTGCCAAAGGAGATATAAAACTTAAACATTGGTTTCATCTTGGTCGACTCCTCGTACCTATAGGTTGGAAAAGTGCGCTCCTATCATGGTCTGGTTCCATGTTCGAATACCTTATGCCATCTCTTGTGATGCATGAACCGTTAGGATCGCTACTAGATCAAACAAATCGATTAATTATTCGTTGTCAAATACAATATGCTCATAAACGGAAATTGCCATGGGGGATTTCAGAGGCTGCATTTAACGCTCGCGATCATTTAATGAATTACCAATACGCTCATTTTGGTATTCCAAATCTCGGACTTCAACGTGGTCTCTCACGTAATGCTGTCATTGCTCCCTATGCTAGCATCCTAGCGGCACAATATATACCTGCTTGCGCTGTCGCCAATTTAAAACGATTACGTGATCTTGGAGCTTTAGGAACATACGGTTATTATGATGCTGTTGATTTTACCCCTTCACGCGTGAAGACAGGGGAAAAATACGCTATTGTGCGTAATTATTATGCACACCATCATGGCATGTCTATTCTTGCTCTTAATAATGTTATTTTTCAAGGGCGAATGCGTGATCGTTTTCATCGTAATCCCGTTATTGAAGCGACTCAATTTCTCTTACAGGAGCGAGCACCACATTTCATTCCTCTACTTCATACCAAAGCCGTTAGTCGTATGCGCAATACATCTCAAGCATTTGATGCTGCCCCTTTGCGTATTATTACAAACCCATTACTCAAACCACGAGCAACTTTGCTTTTATCAAAAGGCTTTTATTCTATCATGTTAACAGCTAATGGTTCTGGTTATAGCCGTTGGCATGATTATGCGATTACGCGATTTATTCCTGATGCAACAGAAGATCAACAAGGTACTTTATTCTTTCTACGCGATACGCATAGTGGACGATGGTGGTCTGTTACGGGTGAACCAACACGTATTATTGAAGAAAAAGCTGTCAGCATTTTTACAGATGAAAAGGCTGAATATACAAAAATAGTTAATGGTATAAAATCAACACTTGAATGTCTTATTGCGTCTGAAGGAGATGGCGAAGGTAGACGTATTCAACTACTGAATATGACAAATAAAGATTGTCTTATTGAAGTTACTTCTTATGGTGAATTAGCGCTTGCAACAATGGACATAGATTGTGCTCATCCTATTTTTTCCCGGATGTTTATAGAGACAGAAATTGCTGAGGAAGGCAAAACAATTTTTGCCAAAAGGCGCAAATTCTCACCTAGCGATCCTGAAATCTATATTACCCATTTTGTTTCTAGTACAACAGATATCCTCCAAAAGACAGAAGCTGAAACGGATCGCTCGTTGTTTATTGGACGGGGGAGATCCATTCATCGTCCCGCTGCATTTGACAAAAATACTCATTTCAGTAACAGTCAAGGTTGTGTTCTTGATCCTATTATGTCATTGCGATGCCGGATAAAAATACCAGCCAATGGAAAATCAGAACTTATTTTTTGGACTTTTGCTGCCCATACAAAAGAAGCGCTACATAATCATATTAAACATTATCGACAACATGATATGTTTCAAAAAGAACTTTCAAGGGCATGGATGCACTCCCAAGTCGCCCTCTATCAGCGTGGAACCCAGCTTAAAGAAGCTGTTGTCTATCAAAAATATGCAACACCGCTTATCTATCCCGAACGAAAATGGCGTCTTCCTTCTGAACTATTAGCAAAAACGCTTGGAAAACAGTCTGATCTTTGGCCCATGTCTATCTCAGGTGACAATCCTATCTGTCTTCTTAGATTAAATAGTGAAGGAAATATAACTGTCTTGCGTGAGCTCCTCAAAGCACATGAATATTGGCGTATGCGAGGACTCATTGTTGATTTGGTCATTCTCAATGAACAAGCATTTTCTTATATACAAAATACACAACGCGTTCTTGAATGGGTTTGTGAATCTTATCGTCATCATACGCAAGAGGCAGATAAACGCCAACATATTTTCACACTTCGGCGTGATCAAATGAGCGAACAGAGTTTTAAAACGCTTCTTGCATCAGCGCGCATCATCCTTGATGCCCAAAATGGCTCTTTATCTGAACAACTTAAACGACTTGATGAAAATGATTTTGATCTCACAATTGATAAATCAAACTCGCTAAAATATAACCAAGGAAGGCACATTGCAACACGAATTAAACAGAATCTTTTTACTGCCGTTGATTTTTCTAGCCAACAAAAACTATCTTCTTTTCCTACATATAGAGAAGATTTAAGGCATTGGAATGGTTATGGTGGTTTTAATCAGCATAATCATTATGTAATACGTCTTCGTGGACACACCGCCACACCACATCCGTGGATTAATGTCATTGCTAATTCTCGGTTTGGGTTTCATGTTTCTGCTGAAGGTGCCATTTTTACGTGGGTTAACAATAGTCGTGATTATCAATTAACTCCTTGGACGAATGATCCGACGTCTAACCGACCAGGGGAAGCACTTTATCTGGTTGATCATCAGTCTTTAAAATGTTTTTCACCAGTTTCTGCTGTTGAATGTGATGAAAATATTGTTTATGAGGCTTGTCATGGTTTTGGATTCTCAACTTTTAAATCAACCCATTCAGAAATTGCATTAGAACTTACTCACACGCTTGATCTTGAAAAACCTATTCGCTTTTCCCGTCTTATCCTTACAAATAAAGGAAAAAAATCACGTAGTTTACGTCTTTATAATTATGTTGAATGGGTTTTGGGAAATGTTCGTACAAAATATGCTCCCTTTATTATTTCCTCTTATGAGGCTAGATGGGGTGCACATTTTATTCAAAATCCCTATCATATAGAAAAATCTCAACAAGTCACATTTTTATCAGCTTCCGAAATGCCATCCAGCACTACAACCAATCGCACAGAATTTATCGGTGTAACCGGAACTGTAACACATCCAAATGCGATCCGTAAAGCTGGTGCTCTTTCGAATACAGTTGAAGCAGGATGTGATCCTTGTTCGGCATTTGCTTATGATATTGAGCTTCTTCCAGGACAAACAAAAGAAATCATTTTCTATCTTGGCAGCGCTGAAAATAGAAAAGAAGCTGAAAAATTACTCAATCAAGTCCGTGAAAATGATTTTGAAACTTTACTCACACAACAAAAACAATATTGGAGTGATTTTGTTTCACCGCTTCAAGTAAAAACACCAGATCCCTCTTTCGATATTATGGTTAACCATTGGCTTCCCTATCAAATCTATGCATGCCGCATCATGGCGCGCGCTGCCTTTTATCAAGCAAGTGGAGCATTTGGTTTCCGTGACCAGTTACAAGATAGTTTATCTTTGTTATTGCTGAAACCACAATTAGCCCATGAACAATTGTTAAATGCTGCAGCGCACCAATTTCTTGAAGGAGATGTGCAACATTGGTGGTTGCCTGACACAAATGCTGGTGTTCGCACATACATTTCTGATGATATCGTTTGGCTTGCATATGCAACAGCTCTTTATGTTAATACTATGGGCGATGACACTTTTCTTGATACGCTCATTCCTTTTATTGAAGACGATGTTCTCAAAAGTGGACAACAGGATGTTTATTTTCAACCTACTCAATCTTCAAAGGTTGCAACAGTTTATGAACATTGTGCTTTAGCTCTAGATCTTGCTATTAAACGCTGTGGTCCCCACGGTCTTCCTCTTATTTTGGGTGGTGATTGGAATGATGGCATGAATTTGGTAGGTAGCCAAGGAAAAGGCGAAAGTATTTGGTTAGGATGGTTTCTTGGGTATACACTACAAGCATTTATTCCTTTGGCCCAAAAACGTGGTGACAACAGCCATATGCAAATATGGAGTATGTACCTTGAACGCTTGAAAAAATCCTTAGAGGAAAATGGTTGGGATGGCGCTTGGTATCGACGTGGTTATTTTGATGATGGAACACCTCTTGGCTCTAAAAGCAATGATGAATGCCAAATTGATACTATTGCTCAATCATGGGCTGTCATTTCTCAAATGGCACCACTTGAGCGCCAAAAACAGGCTATGGCCTCAATGCTTGAGCATCTCTATGATGAAAAAAGAAAACTTTTACGTCTTTTCTGGCCTCCTTTTGATAAAACAACTCTTGAACCCGGTTATATAAAAGGTTATCCCCCTGGTATTCGAGAAAATGGTGGACAATACACCCATGGTGCTATTTGGAGCATTTTAGCGCTTGCACAAATAGATGAAAGCGATAAAGCCTATCATTTATTTTCCATGATTAACCCTATTAATCATGGACAAAATCCTGAAACCTATCGTGTTGAACCTTATGTGATGGCTGCGGATGTCTACACTGTTGAACCACGATGTGGTCAAGGCGGTTGGACATGGTATACAGGCTCAGCCGGATGGTTTTATCATGCTGCAACAAAAGCAATTCTTGGTATTCATCGTCAAGGTGATTTTTTATTTTTACATCCACATTTACCTTCTTTCTGGCCCGGATATGAAGCAAGAATGAAATTTTATGAGGCTATTTATATTCTTAAAGTGAAATGGGGATCTGAAAATACACTCAGCGTTAATGGAAAAGAATATGCTCATGTTCAAACAGGAATAAAGTTAGAAAAAACCGGAAAACATGAAATCATCCGCACACTTAAATCCTCAAAACAGAAAAGCTAAAAGGCTTTTTTATTCTTGCCCAAAATCTTAGAGTTGTTATAGTTTTTTTTCATTCCTATATGGATCTTGTTGGAGCACAATAACTTTAAATTCTATGAAACCGAAAGAAAGAGGATTATGAATCATCCAGACATTGCGAGACGTGTTTACAATCATACCTGGAAACTTGATCCCATTATTCGTTCACTTCTTGATACAGATTTTTATAAACTTCTTATGGTGCAGATGATTTGGGGGCTTTATCCCAATGTCAATGTTACTTTTTCCCTCATAAATCGCTCTAAAACAATACGTCTTGCCGACGATATTAATGAAGATGAATTGCGAGCTCAACTTGACCATGCTCTTAGTTTGCGCTTTACGAAAAAGGAAATGATCTGGCTTGCTGGTAATACATTTTATGGACGCAAACAAATTTTTGAACCAGATTTTCTTCAGTGGCTTGAGAATTTTCAACTACCAGAATATGAATTAACCCGAAAAGATGGCCAATATATTCTATATTTTCATGGTTCGTGGGCTCATAGTTCTATGTGGGAAATTCCGGCTCTTGCTATTGTCAGTGAATTACGATCACGTGCTGCTATGAAAAAACTGGATCGCTTTGCTCTTGATGTACTTTATGCACGTGCTAAGGCAAAAATGTGGAGTAAAGTTGAACGCCTTAAAAAATTGCCTGATATTAAAATATCCGACTTTGGTACAAGGCGTCGCCATTCTTTTTTATGGCAACGCTGGTGTGTTGAGGCATTAAAAGAAGGCATTGGGAATTCTTTTACGGGAACTTCTAATGTTCTTCTCGCTATGGATACAGATTTAGAAGCTCTTGGAACCAATGCGCATGAATTGCCTATGGTTATTGCTGCTCTCAGCAACAATGATGATGAATTACGCAGAGCTCCATATCAAGTTTTGCAAGATTGGAACCGTTATTATGGTGGAAATCTTCTGATTGTTTTACCTGATACCTTCGGTACAGAGGCATTTTTATGTGATGCTCCAGATTGGGTAGCGGATTGGACGGGTTTTAGACCGGATAGTGCACCCCCTATTGTAGGTGGAGAACGTATTATTCAATGGTGGAAAGAAAAAGGGAAAGATCCGCGCGAAAAACTCTTAATTTTTTCTGATGCACTTGATGTTGATACGATTGAAAAAACTTATCATCATTTCCATGGGAAAGTGCGCATGAGTTTTGGATGGGGCACTGATCTTACCAATGACTTTACAGGCTGTGCCCCTCAAGAAATCGCCACCCTTGATTCTCTCTCCCTTGTTTGTAAGGTGACCTCTGCCAATGGGCGGCCAGCCGTAAAACTTTCAGATAATCCTGAGAAAACGATCGGCGATTCAAAAGAAGTACAACGTTATCTCAATTTTTTTGGTAATAAAAAGCGTGTTGCTAGACCTATCAAGATGTAGTTGTCAGCTTTTTAAACGGATATATTGGCTCATCATATTATTTATAAGATTAATTCTTTTCCCACCCTAAGGACCAAGATTCTTAACAACCCTTTCGGGTCTGTAAATAGTTCAACTTCCCATTAAGCGGATTCCATTTGGCTTTCCACACATGCGGTTTACTGACATAAGACTCAATAAGCAAAACTTAAAAATATATATGATGCATTTAAAAACTTAATGTACCAAGGAAGTTTAAGCTAAGGAAGCTTAAATATTTTATTATCATTGTTTACAAATCAACTTTTTGAATTTTAAAGGTTTTGTGCATAATTTTCTTTGTTCATAAAAATTATTTCATAAATATATCATTAATCAATTGCTTTTAAAAAGTTTATTATTTCATATGCATTTTGAATGTGGGAAAATTATATCTAAAACTTGAGGGAAAAGTTTCTTTCATCATTCTAACAAATAAGCAAAGTTAAAAAGAGCATCTCATAAAATCTTTTATGTCATTATGAAGATGGACGTGTCACAATATAACTAGCAATTAACAATAATATAACAGCAACGAATAAAGAAATCCATAAAGGCGGGTGTAACATTATGAAAAAGGATAATCCTCCTCCTATCATACTCATTACTGCAAAAATTTTAATAAATGGAGAGATAGCTCTTCTTTCTTCCCATTGTTTAAGAGGGGGACCAAAAATACGATGATTATTCAACCACTGATGAAAACGTGGAGAAGAACGCGTAAAACACCATGAGGCAACCCACAAAAAAGGAACAGTCGGCATAATAGGTAATACCACACCGATAATACCTAATATAAGCATTGCCCAACCTGCTATATAATAGCAGAGTCGCAAAGGATTTGATATCTTGAAATATTTCTTCATTCTCTCGTATTATTTTCCTCTACGCAAAATTTTTCGCAAAAAATTATATCTGTCTGAGTGGATAATTTCTCTTCATCATTTCCCTTTTCCACCATTTCTATGTGTAAGTGCTTTTACTGCCATAAGTTCCTTTAAGATACTAAATAGCTTTATCATATGATAATTATTTTAAATGATTTCAAGAAATAAGAAGAGATTTTAGAAAAGTAAAAAATAAAAAGGCTGCAAAATAAATCAATGCAGCCTCTTAATTAAGAATGCAGTGTTGGGGGGGGGGGAGAATATGCACTGCATTCACTTGCTAGACATTAGGAGGAAAAACAACCTAGCGACTCAACCTGTAATTAAAATTATCATGAGAAACAATATATAAAAATGCATGGCTGATATGCATGAATTTTATCACCGTCAATTTTCTTGAATTATGTTTCGACGAAAAAAAGTCATCATGAAAATGACAATAAAAATCAACGTCAAGATTAATACGCTTGTGGAAGCAGAATCAGAACCGATAAATAAGCTAAGATAAATCCCTAAAAAACCAGAAAAAGCTGCAACAAATATCGCAATCATTAACATAAAAGAAAACCGTTTCGTAACAAGATAGGCAATTGCTCCTGGTGCTATCAGTAAAGAAATAACAAGCACGATTCCAACAGCTTTCAAAGCTGCAACAATTGTAAGAGAAATCATCGTGAGAAGGGTATAGTGGAGCAATGATATTCGCAATCCCATTGCACAACCTTGTACTGAATCAAAAATGTACAGCATAAAATCGCGCCATTTTGCTCCTAAAGTAAAAGTAACAATGGCAGAAATGATCGCTGTCTGCGTAATATCAAGCCAATTAACGCCTAACAGATTACCGAATAGAATATGATTTAAATCTAGGCTACTATAGATAGATGTTGCCAAAACGAGTCCTAAACCAAACATCGATGAAAAAACAATACCCATCACTGTATCCTGTTTGATACGACTATTGCTTCCCAAAAAACCTGTTATAAGTGTACAAATTATACCCGCAATAAAAGCACCACAAGTAATTAAAGTGATAGTAATATTCTCTGGGCGCATATGCTGGAACCAAGCAAATGGCAAAGAAGCTAAAAAAGCTATCACCCACGGTGTTGTCATATAACCAACAACAACACCTGGAAAAACTGCATGGGAAATGGCATCGCCTAATAATGCCCATCCTTTCAAAATAAGAAAACAAGAAAGCATTGCCATTGGAATAGAAAGGATCGTGACAATAAGCATACCTTTCAACATAAAAGAAAATTGAAAAGGGAACAGTAATTGATCAATCATGGTCATACTACATCTTTTTTGCTGCATTTATACGCAAACGCGCAGCAATATATCCGTGTTTAGGAGCAAAAATAAAAGCTAACATAAATAAGAATGCTTGAAAAAGTACGATAACCCCCCCTGTTTGTGCATTCAAAAAATAACTCACATAGACACCTAATATGCTTGTGAGTGTCCCAATAATAACTGCAGTAATCAAGATATTTATAAAACGATCACTTAAAAGATAAGCGGTTGCCCCAGGCGTCACAACCAAACAAATAACCAAAAATGCTCCAACTGTTTGCATGGCAGCAACAGTACAAGCAGCAAGCAGTGTGAAAAAGAGAATCTTTAAAAACTTTACGTTTAATCCAATGGCACGCGCGTGTGTTTCATCAAATAAAGAAACAAAAAGATCTTTCCATTTCAAAAGCAATATAAATAAAGAAACAAAAACAATCAAAGCCAATTGTATAATATCTGATGAACTAACGGCTAAAATATTTCCTAAAACAATCGTATCAATATTAACAGCCATTGGTTTTAATGATTTGAGAAATAATCCAAAAGCAAAAAAGGAAGAAAAAATGAGACCAATAACAGTATCTTCTTTCAGTTTTGTTCGCTGATTCAAAAACAGCATTGCTGCTGCAGCAAGACCACCAGAAAAAAAAGCGCCAAGTGAAAAAGGTAATCCTAAAAGGTAAGCTCCTGCTACACCAGGAACAATCGAATGGGATAACGCGTCACCAATCAATGACCAACCTTTTAACATCAAAAAAGTTGAAAGAAAGGCACAAACACATCCAACTAACCCAGAAACCCACATTGCATTCACTATATATTGATAGCTTAGTGGTTCAAGCAACCAAGAAATCATGCAACGTGCTCCACTCTTTCGACATTTTTACAAATTGCAGACTGTTTTCTTTTCATGAAAACATCATTTTTTTTCGTGCCTTGAAGGTCAAAAATATGGTGGTGCAACGAACCTCCAAAAGTTTTCTCCAAATTTTCCTTTGTAAAGATTTTTTCTGTTACCCCAGAAGCTAAAACGGTTTCTTTTATTAAAACTGTATGATCACAAAATTCCGGGACAGAACCTAAATTGTGTGTAGAGACCAAGATTACTGCCCCTTCTTTACGAAGATCTTGCAACAGAGTAATGATTTTATCTTCTGTTGTAACATCAACTCCTGTAAACGGCTCATCTAATAAAATAGCTTTTGCTTTCTGTGCTAGAGCACGCGCTAGAAAAACGCGCTTTTTTTGCCCACCAGAAAGTTCGCCAATTTGGCGCTTGGCAAAAGGCAACATATCCACGCGTTCTAAGGCAACACGAACGGCTTCATGATCCTGCGTTCGTGCATAACGAAAGAAATTCATATGGCCATAACGTCCCATCAAGACAACATCTTCAACTAGGACAGGAAAATTCCAATCAACATCTTCACTTTGAGGAACATAAGCAATAAGGTTTTTTTTCAAAGCTATATCAATGGGCAAACCAAATATGCGAATTTTTCCCTTTGAGGGGCGTACAAATCCCATAATTGCTTTAAATAATGTTGATTTACCGGATCCATTAACCCCAACCAATGCTGTAATAGAACCTTCTGGACTTTCAAAATTTACTTCACGTAAAGCTGTATGTCCATTACCATAAGTTACTGTTACCCCTTGGGCAAATATTCCATATTTCGTCATTGGTGTTTTACTCCCTCTAATAAGGATTTGCTAATGCGACCACTCGTGACACGTAGTAAGTCAATATAAGTGGGTACCTCCCCATTTTTTTCACTTAGAGAATCAACATAAAGAACACCACCGTATTTAGCTCCTGTTTCTTTTGCCACTTGTTTAGCAGGTGCTGGAGAAATTGTGCTCTCAGAAAAAACTGCATGAATATTGTATTTTCGAACCATATCAATAACATGTTTAACTTGCTGAGGTGTTCCTTGCTGATCTGCATTAATGGGCCATAAATAAAGTTCTTTTAGATAAAAATCACGTGCTAAATAGCTAAATGCACCCTCACTGGTTACAAGCCAACGTTTATCTTGAGGAACAGCTGACAATTCAGCTCTAATTGGATCAATGGTGGCGCGAATCTTCTGCTTATAAATTTCGGCATTTTTTTTATAAATAGCAGCATGCTTAGGATCGTACTTTACAAAAGCATCACGAATGTTATCGACGTAAATCAGAGCAGAAGTCGGTGACATCCAAGCATGAGGATTTGGCTTACCACTAAAGGGCCCTTCACCAATTATAATTGGTACAACACCTTCTGAAACAACAACACTTGGAACATCCTTAATATTTTGAAAAAACTTTTCAAACCAAAGCTCTAACTCTAATCCATTCCATAAGATAAGATTTGCATCTTGCGCACGCATAAGATCGCGAGGGGTAGGTTGATATTCGTGAATTTCAGCACCTGGTTTTGTGATTGATTCAACATCAGCAGCATCACCAGCTACATTTCGCGCTATATCAGCAATAATGGTAAATGTCGTGACAGCTTTAAATTTACCAGCGCATACCGCTAAATTGGGTGTAAGAAAAATAAAACTTCCCAGAATCAGAGTAAAAAATTTTTTTATATTCATTAAGTTTCTCTTGTTTTATTGCGAATGGTTTGCATTATCATTTAGCAATAACAGTTATCTTTTGCATTTGCAATGAAGGATTTTTATAAAAATTAACTTTTCAAGCCCTTTTTAAATAATTCTTTCTCGCCTTGAAAATTCACCTTGAAAAAAGTAGATAATTTTAAAGAAAAATTACTTTGTTATTTTGCAAAGTATTTTATAAAAAGCTGAGTTATTTTTCTCGTTCTTTTTTGGAAACCTTATGTTTTATGGCACTTTTTGTCTCATAAAGCTTGTGTCTTTTTTGTTGCTGATTAATTAACATCTAATCATCAATGATAACATGTTAATTTCTAAGGATAATGTATCGTTTTATTGAGTAATGAGAAGATCACATTCCTCACAAACGATAGAATGCTCAAAATAAGGGCTTATCATGTTATTTATGCACCTATTTTAACGAAACATCTTATCTCATAGCAATACCTGTCAAGCGCATACTCCAAAGGGGATGAGATCCACTGAGCATCATCATTGATTTTACAAAATGCAGTACTATTATTTATTTTTTCAATATCAATGTTGCATGATTAATTCTTTATATTGACGATAGGTTTTGGCATTTGAGAGCTTGTATAAGGGGGCATGCTTACTTTTTTATGGTTTCTACACAACCATTCCACTTTAAGGTACGAAAATAAAAGATTTTGATTCATTCAAAAACAATTTAGAATAATAAGTTTTATAATATTAAAGATTTTATTTAATATGAAAAATTATTATTATAAATCAATCTATTGTAGTAAAAGTTTTTTTCAAAACAATTCTACAGATTTCAAGTTTTTAAAAATAAAGAAGCATTCAAAAGTGTTTCTATCTTTAGAAAAGTAATCCGAAAATACTCAACGGCGAAGATAAGCGCCTGTCATTTTGGTAACGTTTTCTATTACTTTTGCAGCAATTTCCTCTAGGTCCTTATCTATCAAAGTGCGTTCAATTGGTTGAATAACAATCTCAATGGTAACAGATTTTTTATCTTTACCAAAGCTTTGATCTTCAAAAAGATCAAAAACTTGCACGTAACGAATAAGTTTTTTATCAGCTTCCTCAGCAGCGCGAATAATAAGAGAGGAAGCAATCGTTTTATCAACGATAAATGCAAAATCACGCCGCACTATTTGAAAAGGCGATAATTTCAAAGGAGGACGGCTTTTCGTTGTTTTTTTCTTTGATTTTGGAATTTCATCTAGAAAAATTTCAAAACCACATAAGGGACCACTGATATCTAATTTTTCTAAGGTTGTTGGATGAAAAACACCAAAAAAACCAAGAATAATCTTTGAGCCAAGTTTTATGATTCCTGAACGACCTGGATGATACCAATTGGGCGCTCCAACTTCAATCTGTAATTTTCCAACATTTATATCGCATGCTTCTAAAACTGCTAAAGCATCTGCTTTGGCATCAAAAACATCAACTACGGTTGCATTTCCATTCCAAAAACGCCCGGCACCTTCAAATTTCTCTGTGCCACGGCGAATTCCACTCACAACACGCCGTTGTTTATCAGGGGTATCGCCTTCATAAATGCTGGAAACTTCAAACAAAGCAAGATTAGAAAAGCCACGATCAGCATTTCTCTGCGCTGCCATAAGCAAACCAGGTAAAAGAGAAGGGCGCATCACTGACATATCAGCGGCAATAGGATTAACCAATTTAAGCTCTGCTTGACCTCCCCCAAAAGCAAGAGCCTGATTTTCAGAAATAAAAGACCATGTGACCGCTTCTTTCATGCCGCGATGTGCTAAAGCCAAACGGGCAGTACGTAAACGAATTTGCGCGCATGTTAAAACTTGATTTTTTTCTTCTGCGAAGTTTTCCAAAGGAATAGGTTTAATTTTATCTAACCCATAAATCCTCATGACTTCTTCCACCAGATCGGCTTTACCCATAATATCAGGGCGCCATGATGGTACTTTTACTGTAACGACATCTCCCTTTTCCTCAACGCAAAATCCAAGTTTTGTTAAAATAGAGATGGCTTTTACAGGCTCTATTTCCAAATGTGTCAAACGTTTAATTTCAGAAAAAGGAAAAGCAATTTGTTTGGTTTCTTGTCGCTGATAACCAACAATTTTTGCCTTAGATACTTCACCGTTACAAAGACGTAAGACCAATTCTGTCGCAATATCAAGTCCTGTTTCAATAAAAGCTGGATCAACACCTCGTTCAAACCGATAACGTGCATCGCTGATAAGACCTAATGTTCGCCCTGTTTGTGCGATGCGTTGCGCTTCCCAAAGTGCTGATTCAATAATAACACGTCGTGTTGCTTCATCACAACTCGTTCTTACACCGCCCATGATACCAGCAATCGAGACAATACCTTCTTCATCTGCAATGACACAATCTTGAGTGCTCAAATGATAAGTTTTTCCATTAAGTGCTTGAAGTTGTTCTCCTTCATGAGCACAACGAACATACAAATTCCCTTTAATCTTATCAGCATCAAAAACATGAAGTGGACGGCCAAGATCAAAACTGATGTAATTGGTCATATCAACTAGCGCATTAATAGGTCTCAAACCGATTGCATTTAAACGCTGTTGCATCCATTGCGGTGATGAACCATTTTGAACATTACACACCTCACGCCAAGCAAAACCTAAACATAATGATGCAGCTTGCGGAAAATCTAATGAAACGTTGAGAGGTGTGTCAAAGGACGCTTTAAATTTTGGTAAAGATAATTCTTTTAATTGTCCGATTCCAGTGGCAGCAAGATCACGTGCAATACCACGAACACCTGTGCAGTCAGAACGGTTGGGGGTCAAACCAATATCAATGATTGGATCATCTAGACCAGCATAAGCTGCAAATGAAACTCCAATAGGACTGTCTTCTGGAAGTTCGATAAGGCCATCATGCTCATTTGATAATTCAAGCTCAGCTTGTGAACACATCATTCCAAAACTTTCAACGCCGCGAATTTTTCCTACAGATAATGTCACACCGAGTCCTGGAACATAGGTCCCTGGTTGCGCAAGGACACCAACAAGTCCAGCACGTGCATTTGGCGCTCCACAGACAACTTGAACAGGTGTCGCAGTTCCCGTATCCACTGATAAAATCTGTAATTTATCTGCATCAGGATGTTTTATTGCTGTTAAAACTTTTGCTATCACAAAATTTTTTAAAGAAGAGCGATCATCAACATGATCAACCTCAAGACCGATAGCTGTTAATTTCTCACAAATTTCACCCAAAGGCGCATCTGTCTCTAAATGATCTTTTAACCATGACAAAGTAAATTTCATTTTAAAACCTTACATGAAAGCAATGATAAGATCACACATTTCTATTAGAAAAAAAAACAGGCATATCAAAGCAATGAAAGCCATAATGATCTAACCAACGCAGATCAGCATCAAAAAAAGCCCGTAAATCAGGCATACCGTATTTCAACATAGTAATGCGATCAATACCCATCCCCCATGCAAAGCCTTGATATTCATTGGGATCTAAACCAACATTTTTTAACACATGAGGATGCACCATTCCGCATCCTAAAATTTCTAACCAATCTTGTCCTTCGCCAAACTTTATTTCTGAACCAGAACGATCACATTGAATATCCACCTCCATGGATGGTTCGGTAAAAGGGAAAAAAGAAGGACGAAAACGCATTTTTACAGAGGGAACTTCAAAAAATTCTTTACAAAAAGTTTCATGCAGCCACATCATATGGGCAATAGTGGAGCTTTTATCAATGACAAGGCCTTCAACCTGATGAAACATGGGTGAATGTGTTGCATCCGAGTCCATGCGGTAAGTTTTTCCAGGAATAATGATCCGTATCGGTGTTTTTTGTTTTTCTAGCGTGCGAATTTGCACGGGTGATGTATGGGTTCGCAATAATTTGCGTTCTCCTATTCTATCAACATCAAAAAAGAAGGTATCATGCATTTCACGTGCTGGATGCCCTTCAGGAAAATTCAAAGCCGTAAAATTATAATAATCTGTTTCAATATCTGGCCCTTCTGCAAGAGAAAAACCCAATTTTGTATAAATAGCGATAATTTCTTCAATTACTTGTGAAATAGGATGAATACGCCCACGTTCCATAGGCGAAGAGCGAACAGGTAAGGTAATATCAACTGTTTCATAAGAAAGACGCGTATTCATTGCTTGTCTTTTTAGAAGATCACGCTTTTGCGCCCATAATTCTAAAATACGATTCTTTAACCCATTAAGAACTGGTCCAGCTTTTTGGCGCTCGCTAGCTTCCATCTTTCCTAATGCTTTTAATTTTTCAGAGATGCTGCCCTTTTTACCTAATGCTGCAATACGCACTGTTTCAAGTGCCTGTTCATCATCTGCAGCTTCTAAAGCTAAACAAATTTCTTGTTCCAGACGCTCAATATCGTTCATATTTTTGCCTATTTTTAATAAAAAAAACCGCACTCGCAATAGCCAGCACGGGAACCCGAATAAATAAATGCCTTAAGAGAACACGACTGGCTTACTTGACAGCGCTTTCAAAAGCATTAGGCGTTGTATCTTTTAAATATTCTAAAGCTTTTTTTGCTGAAATAACTAAAGCAGAAAATGCTTCCGATTCGTAGATTGCTATATCTGAAAGAACTTTACGATCAACTTCAATACCAGCTTTTGATAAGCCATCAATAAAACGTCCATAAGTTAAACCTTCTGCACGAACAGCTGCATTAATTCTCTGAATCCACAAAGCACGGAAAGTCCGCTTTCTATTTTTGCGATCACGATAAGCATACTGTTTTGAACGATCAACTGCTGCCTTAGCAGCACGAATGGTATTTTTGCGTCGACCGTAAAAGCCTTCAGCTTGTTTAAGAATTTTTTTATGCTTAGCGTGTGCTGTCACACCTCTTTTCACACGTGCCATATTATAATCTCCTCAAAATCAAAAGCGCAAGGTTTAAATACCATTCGGCAAATAATGCTGAATAACTTTTTTAGCATCTTGTTCACACAAAACCATTGTTCCACGTGCATCGCGAATAAATTTATTCGAACGCTTAATCATGCCGTGGCGCTTACCAGCAGCTGCTACTTTAATTTTACCTGACGCAGTGATTTTAAACCGCTTTTTAGCGGATGATTTGGTCTTCATCTTGGGCATTTTGCTACTCCATACATAAATTGATTCAATCAAACATTTCATCTCTTCAAGCGGACCACTGCTTGAATAAGCCATTTAAACAGCCACGGCATGCCCTGCCGGGCGGTTCTTAAAAGATGCTCTTATAAGCTAGTCTACACAAAATAGCAAGAGTGTATTACAAAAAAATCGGCGCTCCATTACCTTGAATTTCAACCAAAGGTGCCGGAATAGCATTTGTTTTTCTTGCAGCTTTACATAAATCGGCAATAATGCATTGCTTACATTGCGTTTTACGTGCTTGACAAATATAGCGTCCATGTAAAATCAGCCAATGATGCGCATGACGAAGATAATGAATCGGTATAATTTTTAATAATTTTTTCTCAACAATCTCTGGTGTTTTGCCAGGCGCCAAACCAAGACGATTGCTTAAGCGAAAAATATGTGTATCTACCGCCAATGTAGGCAAACCAAAAGCAACATTCAAAACAACATTAGCTGTTTTGCGTCCTACGCCTGGAAGAGTCATGAGTGCTTCACGTGTGTCAGGGACTTGACCGCCATATTGATCAATTAAACAGTTACAAAGTGCATAAATATTGCGTGCTTTTGCACGCCAAAGACCAATTGAACGGATATGATGTGCTATTTCTTCTTCCCCTAATGCAACCATTTTTTCCGGTTGATCAGCAAGGCGAAATAATTCTTTTGTCGCTTTATTAACGCTTACATCTGTCGCTTGAGCTGAAAGAACAACTGCAACCAAAAGTGTAAAAATATTTATATAGTTAAGATCACTTTTAGGTGTCGGGCGTTGCACAGAAAAACGGCGAAATATTTCTGCAATTTCACCTTCATTATATAATATATCAGATAAATTGCGCACCTTTGACAAATTTATGGTGTTTCGAGATATTTTTATGTTACTTTGAGGCATTGAACTCTCTTCATCTTCTCTCTTGAAGTTATCATTCACGCTCGCCATATGAGAAGAATGCAGCGAACACTTTAATATAGAGTTTGGTCAAGTAAATACGCTTTAAAGAGGATACTCATGAATGACACATGTGACACCCTTTTCCAATCCTTTTCTTTTAGGATTTGAAACCGTAGAAAAAATATTACAACGTATCGGTAAAGCTGATGAGGCTTATCCAGCCTATAATATTGAACGTTTACATAAAAACGATGATGCGAATCATATCCGGATAACTTTAGCTGTTGCTGGATTTAAGATTAATCATCTTAATATTTTGCTCGATGATAATCAATTGGTTATTCATGGTAAACAAACGGATAATCAAAGTCATCAATATTTGTATCGCGGTATAGCCGCACGACAATTCCAGCGGACCTTTGTCCTTGCAGAAGGTATGAATGTCACAAATGCCGAGTTGAAAAATGGTCTTTTATCAATTAATCTGTATCAACCAAGATTAAAAAAAGAAATAAAACAGATACCAATTAAAGTCAGTAGTGGTGAATCATAAAAGTTAAGGCGTAAAGGAACAGTGAAATGGGAGAACATAAACAAAGCTTATCGTTTCAGAATACGTCCTACTCTGATACAGGACAGATTGCTTATTTAAAAAAGGTTTGTACAGATGATCTAGCTAAAAATTTTCCAGATCTTCCCCCCATGACTCCAGGCATTACCATATGGGCGCTTTTTGGTGAAACAGGTTATCCTATCATTTTATCCGATGAACGCTCTATTGCCCTTGCTGGAGCCAATGAGCATGAGCTCCAAATTGTAACTCTGCATTAGAATTACCGTACGAGAAAAAACGGAGTTCTTTATAAATTCTAGCCGTTTTTTCTTAATTTAAAGGGTATTAATCTGTTTAGCGGTATGTTTGATTTTTTTTCTTTTGTTGCTGATGGCCGGTGGTGTTTTGGTATTATATATGGGGGTAAAAGGAATTGATCAATTTAAATTACTTGTTTTCCGTTATAAGCAGAGTTGGCGTGTAGGTGAAAAGTACTTGAGGAAAGGAATATTCCTCTTACTAAATTTTTCTTTACATAAATATAAAGGTGATGGTGCTCTATAAGTTTTATTTATAGGGTCGTTATACGGCTCAAGGACTTGAAAATGAAATAGTAGCCTAGAGCATATTGAGAGATACTTCTTTAAAATGAGTATGTGAAGTGTTAGGAAAATAGATTTTGTTGGGATATTCTATTCTTTGTAAGGGGACATGACTTCATTGAAGGATATGAAAAACAAAGACATGAGACAATGTGTCATTATTATTTAAGATATCGCTATAGATGCTTTTGAAAGGCATAAAGCTGAAGTGTAAGAATATAGTAAATTTTTATACCATTAGGCTTTTATATTCTTCACCAATTAAACTGTCTTCTTGTTCCAGAAATTATGCAAACAGATCGATGCAATATTCTTCCTAAATCTGGCATATAAAAATCTGGAACAGTTCGTGTTGTCCTGAATCGTTTTGATATTTGTTTCAAACGTGCAGTTGTGCTGGGATTAGATGTTGATTAACTGGTAATAAAAAATAAAGCTTTATAACTTTATGAGGAAGCTTATACAGTGCTTTTACAACTTTGTGCTTCAAATGCTTCAGTACAAAGTATTTTTTTCTTTATTAATATTAAAGCTCTTGTTTTTATAGTGAAGTTACAGCACAATGAACAAAATGGAATTATTTGAGGGGGAAAAATAATGCCTTCTTACCGTTCAAGAATATCGACTCACGGGCGTAATATGGCAGGAGCCCGCGGTCTTTGGCGTGCAACAGGGATGAAAGATACGGATTTTGGTAAACCCATCATTGCGATTGCGAATTCTTTTACACAATTTGTACCAGGGCATGTTCATCTAAAAGATATTGGCCAATTAGTTGCACAACAGATAACCATTGCCGGTGGTGTTGCGAAAGAGTTTAATACTATTGCTGTTGATGATGGAATTGCGATGGGGCACGACGGAATGCTTTATTCTTTGCCCTCACGTGAAATTATTGCTGATTCTGTAGAATATATGGTCAACGCCCATTGTGCGGATGCTCTTGTCTGTATTTCTAATTGTGATAAAATTACCCCTGGAATGTTAATGGCTGCTTTACGGTTGAATATTCCAACAATCTTTGTTTCAGGCGGTCCGATGGAAGCCGGTAAGATTAAATGGAAAGATCAAGATTTAAGGGTTGATTTGGTTGATGCCATGATTGCTGCCGCTTCAGAACAGAATTCAGAAGAAGAAGTTGCTGAAATGGAGCGTGCTGCTTGTCCTACATGTGGTTCTTGTTCAGGAATGTTTACTGCTAATTCCATGAATTGCTTAACGGAAGCCTTGGGGCTTTCGCTTCCCGGAAATGGATCAGTGCTAGCAACACATTCAGATCGACGGATGCTTTTTGAAGAAGCTGGCAGACAGATTGTTGCATTGGTCAAGCGTTATTATGAAAAAGATGATGAAACAGTTTTGCCACGCTCTATTGCTTCACGCAAAGCTTTTGAAAATGCCATGGCTGTTGATATAGCCATGGGGGGATCAACCAATACAGTACTGCATCTTTTAGCTGCAGCGCAGGAAGGTGAGGTGGATTTTACCATGACGGACATTGATCATCTTTCACGTCGTGTTCCAGTTTTATGCAAAGTTGCTCCTGCTGTTGCGAATATCCATATGGAAGATGTTCATCGCGCGGGTGGTATTATGGGGCTTTTAGGTGAATTGGATGCAGCGGGACTCATTGATACATCAACTTATACGGTTCATGCAAAAACAATGAAAGAAGCTCTTGATCATTGGGATATAAAACAAACCACTGAACCGACAGTTTGTGCATTTTATCGTGCTGCTCCAGGAGGGATTTCAACACAGATAGCTTTTAGCCAATCTTGTCGCTATGAAACTCTTGATCTTGATCGAGAAAAGGGTGTGATTCGCGATAAGGAACATGCCTATTCACAAGATGGAGGATTGGCAGTTCTTTATGGAAATTTAGCAAAAGATGGCTGTATTGTAAAAACAGCAGGTGTTGATCAATCAATTTTGACTTTTAAAGGTTCAGCAAGAATTTTTGAAAGCCAAGATTCAGCTATTTCAGCTATATTAACGGATAAAATTAAAGAAGGTGAAATTGTTTTAATCCGTTATGAAGGGCCACGTGGGGGACCCGGAATGCAAGAAATGCTTTATCCTACGAGTTATCTCAAATCTAAAGGATTGGGTAAAGTTTGTGCACTTGTTACAGATGGACGTTTTTCAGGGGGCAGCTCAGGGCTCTCGATAGGACATGTTTCACCAGAAGCGGCTGAAAGAGGAGAAATTGCATTGGTGGAAGAAGGAGATATCATAGAAATTGATATTCCAAACCGTAGCATTCATATGTTGGTTGATGACGTAGAGATGAAGCGGCGTCGTGCTAAGATGGAAGCAAAAGGAAAAGGCGCTTGGCAACCGGTTGAAAAGCGTCAGCGTAAAGTTTCAAAGGCTCTCAAAGCTTATGCTGCTATGACCACATCTGCTGCAAAGGGTGCAGTTCGTAATCTTTAATGAGATAAAGGATGCGTTTTATAAAAAGAGAGGGTATCTGATTTTTTGCACGATGTTCTAAGCAGATATTCTATGAGTTTATGAGCATAGCATATGACTGAAAAGCAAGGGAAAGCTCTTAGAATTTAGACTATTTTCAAACTAGTTTCGAGAGAAAATCTTTATTTTGAGATGCGAGAAAGAGTTCAAGGGCTTTTTAAGAAAATCAAAAGCAGCAGGGCCTGCTTAGATAATATATGTAAAAACAGTAAAAAAGCTCTTTATCATTCGAAATGTAAAGAAAATAGATGACTCCATTATCTATGAATTTATCACGCAAAATTAGGTGGCATTCCAACCCAGAAATAGATTTAAATCAAGCTGTTGCTATAATAACAAGAATATTGATTGTGAAAAGTATGATTCACTAGATGTTGTATATTTACAAGATGAAAGAGACTTCATAACAATCTTTGCAAAAAAAGAATCAACGTTAATCAATTTTTTTTGTAAAAAAATCAGCCTTAATCTAAGAAAATATGAAAGTGCGTAGAATTTTTCCTCTCGATGTTTATCAAAATGTGTTGTGCAGAAAAGAAATTAGGAAGCAGTAAACAATAGTTTTATGCTGAAACATATCAAAAAAGGGAACTTTAATTTCCTATTAAGAAAGATTTTTAATAAAAAAACATCTATTTTTATAGGATGTTATTCTTTTCAAGCTGTTTAAGCTGATAAATTGCTTCTAAAGCTTGCTTAGGGGAAAGCTCATCGGGATGAATATTTTTTAAAACTTCGTGAAGTACATCATGTTTGTTTCTCTCTTCGTTGAGGGGTGAGGTTGCTTTAAGAGAAAAGAGAGGTAACTCATCAATGAGTTTATGCCCTTTCCCAGCCATTTCACCTTGTTCTAATTGATGGAGAACATCTGTCGCTCGTGTAATAACAGCTGAGGGAAGCCCGGCAAGCTTTGCAACTTGTACTCCATAGGAACGGTCAGCAGCTCCTGGTATGACCTCATGAAGAAAAACCACATCACCATTCCAATTTTTAACTTTCATGGTTACATTATGCAGTCTGTCAAGTTTTTCAGTCAGTGCTGTCATTTCATGAAAATGGGTCGCGAGAATAGCACGACAGTGATTAACTTCATGGAGATATTCGACGGCTGCCCAAGCAATAGAAAGCCCATCAAAGGTTGAAGTTCCGCGTCCTATTTCATCGAGAATAACAAGAGAATGGTGACTTGCATGATTGAGAATAGTTGCTGTTTCAACCATTTCCATCATAAAAGTTGAGCGTCCCCGTGCAAGATCATCAGAGGCACCGACACGACTAAACAGACGATCAACGACACCAATATGTGCTGAAGTTGCTGGAACAAAGGAACCCATTTGCGCCATAATAGTAATGAGAGCATTTTGGCGCAAAAAAGTTGATTTTCCGCCCATATTAGGTCCTGTCAAAAGCCAGATTGCTGCATATTGTTGATTTTCTTTCACAGAGAGATCACAATTATTGGCAACAAAGGGTTCTGCTGCTTGTTTGCGGAGGGCTTGCTCGACAACAGGATGGCGTCCTGCGGTGACGTGAAAGGTAAGGGAATAATCAATTTTAGGACGGCAATATCCTTGTTCTTCAGCAAGATGTGCTAAAGCGACAGAAACATCTAAAATAGCAAGTGCTTCAGCAGCTTTACGAATAAAATCAACCTGTTTGATAATTTCTTGAACAAGAGTATCAAAGATTTCCAGTTCAAGTGTCAAGGCTTGGTTGGCAGCATGGGCAATACGACTTTCAAGGTCAGCAAGCTCTGTTGTTGTAAAACGCATAGCATTTGCCATTGTTTGCCGATGAATAAAGCGTGCTTTAGCTTGTGGACTATTGGTGAGTGCGGCTGCTTGTATATTGGTGACTTCAATGAAATAGCCTAGAATATTATTATGCTTTATTTTAAGCGTCTTAATATCTGTTTCTTGGGCATATTGCGCTTGTAGTTCAGCAATGACACGGCGCGACTCATCCCGTAAAGCACGCATTTCATCGAGGTCTTTATGATAGTTGGCACGAATAAAACCACCATCACGTTTCAGCAGAGGGAGATTATCGGCCAACGCTTGTTCTAAATGGCAATGTAAAGCAATGGGTAGATTTGAAAACACCTGTTGTATATCACTTATTTCTTGAGGCAGAAGCTCATTATTAAGAAGCTGATGAATTTCACGAATGATTTCAAAGCCACGTTGAATCGTTGCCATATCACGAGGACTTCCTCGTTCAAGAGCCAAACGTGAAACAGCGCGGGGCATATCTGGCCCCCCTTTTAAAGTGAGTTTTATTGCTTCGGTAAGAGAAGGATTACGGAGAAAAAAGTCGATAGAATCCAAACGCGTATCAATAGCTGAAGGGGTGGTAAGAGGAGCAATAAGGCGATCGATGAGAAGGCGAGAGCCTCCTCCTGTTACAGTACGATCAATAGCTTTTAATAAGCTTCCATCTCGTTGACCTGATGTCGTTCGAATAAGCTCAAGGCTTAGCCTAGTTGCGGCATCAATAAAAAGGGTAGCACTTTCATTTTGGCGCTCAGGTTGCATAAGGGGAGGACGATGTGTGATTTGTGTTTTTTCGATATAACGAATAGCAGCTACAATGGCAGAAATTTCACAACGTGAATAATCGGCAACACCTTCAAGAGTTGAAAGTTTGAAATAAGTGCAAATATCGCGTTCAGCGGTAAGAGTATCAAAGAGATAAGCCGGTTGAGGTGAAACAATACGATCAAGAACATTAAAGAGTGATTTGTGCGATTTATCATAAAAAAATGAATCAGCAACAATAATTTCTTGCGGATCCACACGCATAATATCTGCTAAAAGTTTTTCTTGTCGGCTTTCTATTACACGAAATACGCCTGTTGAGATATCAATCCAAGAAAGAGCAAATTCTTCTCCATCGCCGGTTTTTATACGGGAAAGTGTCATCAAATAATTTGCGCGCGCTGGATCAAGGAGTTTTTCTTCTGTTATCGTTCCTGGGGTTACAAGGCGAACAACATCACGCCGAACAACAGATTTTGAGCCCCTTTTTTTTGCCTCAGCAGGATCCTCTGTTTGTTCACAAACAGCAACGCGATAACCACAAGCAATCAGTTTTTGCAAATGATCGTCTGCAGCATGAACGGGAACACCACACATAGGAATATCTTTCCCGAGATGTTTTCCGCGTGTTGTAAGTGTGATTCCTAAAGCCTGAGCAGCTTCAATTGCATCATTAAAAAATAATTCATAAAAATCTCCCATTCTGTAAAAAAGAAGTGAATCATGATGGACGGCTTTGATTTCTATATATTGCTCCATCATAGGTGTAAGACGTTCTTGAGAGGAAGCAGATGAGGAGGCTGATTGTGGAATTAAATTATTTTTATGATCATTTTTTTTATCCATTTTTACGTGGCCTGTTCCCTTTCAATGAAGCTTTTAGTCTTTTTTGTTTACTTCGATATTTATTTATCTCTAAATTGAAACACATCATTAGATTTGCTAAGGCAAAGAATAGCGATTTACGACATGTGAATCAAATTTAATAACTATACGCATTATCAAGTAAAATTTACACTGTTTTTGGAGAAAATAAAGTGAGATGAAAAAGAGCGAGCAAGATCAAAAAACACCTCAAGTGATTTATAGTGCGAGCGAACGAGAAGCTCTTGATTTTCATAGTCGTAATCGGCCTGGCAAGCTTGAGATTGTTGCAACAAAGTCTATGGCAACACAGCATGATTTAGCTCTTGCTTATTCACCAGGTGTTGCGGTCCCAGTTAAGGCAATTGCTCAAAATCCAGCACTAGCTTACGATTATACAACAAAAGGCAATCTTGTTGCTGTTATTTCAAACGGTACAGCTATCTTAGGATTGGGCAATTTAGGTGCCCTTGCCTCTAAGCCGGTTATGGAAGGGAAAGCAGTGCTGTTTAAGCGTTTTGCAGATATTGATTCCATTGATTTAGAGATTAATATAGACGATACGGAAAGTTTTATCAATTTGGTACGTCATTTAGAACCCTCTTTTGGAGGAATCAATCTTGAAGACATTAAGGCACCTGAGTGTTTTATGATTGAAAGTCGCCTGCGTGAGGTGATGAATATTCCTGTTTTTCACGATGACCAACATGGTACAGCAATCATTGCGGCTGCTGGCGTTCTCAATGCTTTAGCTTTAACGGGACGCGATATGCAAAATACGCGGTTAGTTTGTAATGGTGCTGGTTCTGCTGGGATTGCTTGTATTGAATTGATTAAAGCGATGGGCTTTCGTTCTGAAAATATCATATTATGTGATACAAAAGGTGTAGTTTATGAAGGTCGTAAAGAGGGAATGAATCAGTGGAAATCAGCACATGCTGTTCAGACGGATAAGCGTACGCTTATGGAAGCAATAGAAGGGGCTGATATATTTTTCGGGGTTTCTGCTAAAGGTGCACTGACCCCTGAAATGGTAAAATCTATGGCGCCGCAGCCAATTATTTTTGCTATGGCCAATCCCGATCCAGAAATTACACCGGAAGAGGTTTTACAAGTGCGTCAGGATGCCATTGTAGCAACAGGTCGTTCCGATTATCCAAATCAAATTAATAATGTTCTCTGTTTTCCTTATATATTTCGTGGTGCACTTGATGTGCGTGCAACGGTTATTAATGAAGATATGAAAATTGCTGCGGCTAGGGCTCTTGCCGATTTAGCGCATGAGGAAGTTCCTGACAGTGTTGCAGAAGCCTATCGAGGAAAGCGATTAAAATTTGGTCCTGATTATATCATTCCTGTTCCTTTTGATCCGCGTTTATTCACGGTTGTTTCAATAGCGGTAGCAAAAGCAGCAATGGAAAGCGGTGTTGCGCAAAAGAACATAGATGATTTAGAGGCCTATGAGCGCGATTTGAGTGCGAGACGTGATCCTATTTCTTCGGTGATGCGAGGGGTTTATCATCATGTTCGTCAAGTACCAAAACAAATTGTCTTTGCAGAAGGTGAAGAAGAGCAAGTCATGCGGGCTGCCGTTTCCTACGTTCATCAAAAATTAGGACAAGCGATTTTGGTTGGTCGTGAAGAGCAAGTAAGAGAGACGGCTGTTATCGCTGGAATTGATCTGGAGCGTGAAGGTATCTCATTAATGAATGCCAAGCTTTCTTGTCGTACAGATGCTTATGCAAATTATCTTTATAAAAAAATGCAGCGTCAAGGCTGGCTGTTGCGTGATTGTCATCGCCGCATCAATAATGATCGAAATTATTTTGCTGCGTGTATGGTGGCACTAGGAGATGCGGATGCAATGGTTACAGGGGTAACACGCAATTATGAAACAGCATTGGTTGATATACGTAGGGCAATTGATGAAAAACCAAAAGAAAGATTGATTGGTATTTCAATGGCTATTTGTCGTGGTCGAACTGTATTTATTGCGGATACTGCTGTTTATGAAAATCCTAATGCTGAAGAGCTTGCGGATATAGCGGAACAAACCGCTTCGTTTGTACGTGGATTTGGACACCATCCAAGGGTTGCATTTTTGGCATTTTCTACGTTTGGTTATATGAAAGGAAGAGTTACGCAACAAATTCAGGATGCGATTAATATTTTGCATGAGCGCAAAGTTGATTTTGAGTTTGATGGAGAAATGAGTGCTGATGTGGCACTTAATTCCAAATTGATGCAGCAATATCCATTTATGGGATTAACAGAGCCAGCTAACATTTTAGTTATGCCTGGATATCACGCATCTTCCATTGCGAGCAAAATGTTACAAGAACTTAGTGAAGCAACCATTATTGGTCCTATTTTAATTGGATTGGAAAAATCTGTCCAAATTGTACCGTTTAGTGGAAACGATACAGATGTTGTCAATATTGCAATGCTTGCAGCTTATCATGCGGCAAAAACTGTCTAAAAAAATCCCCTAATAGATCAATAATATACAAGGGGCTTTTTGATAGAAAAGGAATAAATTTTCAAGATGTTTGTATTTGATTGTCTTTTTGTTCTTCAGAGAGCCTCTTTTGGAAGAGGGCTGCAAAATCAATCGGATCAATCCACAAAGGTGGGAAACCACCATTTTGAGTAGCATCAGATATAATTTGGCGAACAAATGGAAATAAAAGGCGAGGACATTCAATAAAGACTAGAGGCATAACATGTTCTTGTGGAATGTTTTTAAGGTGGAAAACGCCACCATAAATTAACTCTACATGAAATAAGGTTTCAGTGTTATCATTGGCTTTGATGGACAGAGACAAGACGACATCATAATTGTCATCACCAATTGGGTTAGCATTGACATTAATATTGATATCAATTTGTGGTGATTTTTCACGCGCACGCAATGAATGAGGAGCACCTGGGTTCTCAAATGATAAATCTTTTAAATATTGCGTTAATACAGCAAAAATCGGCTCTCCACCACTATTGTTCATTTCACCTTCAGCCATCAACGAACCTCTCTCATTATAATTATGTATATTTATTTTAGATCTTAAAGATCGAATTGGTTATCACGCCTTGCAAAAGGTTGCAAGGAATACACTCTTTCATTTTGCTTATTTTTTTCACTCGTTACAATATTTCATTGGTTGTCATCATTTTTGTGCCATGGGGATTCTGTTGCATCATGAATTTGATAATCTTCAGCGTTAAGATCAATTACTTTTTCAGCGTCATTTTTTCTTTTCATATTAGGTTTCAGGGTGTTTTTTAGTGATAAAAAGAAATGCCAAGCAACAGAGCGAATTGGTTTAATAAGAAGTAATATTCCTAATAGATCACTTACAAAACCGGGTAGAATAAGCAAAATCGCACTAAACATGATGCAAACATCATGAATAATATTGTTTTCTAATGTGCGTCCTTGGATAAGTTCACTTTGTGTGTTTTTTAAAAGGCTAAATCCTTGAATTCGCAATAAAAAAACCCCAACTATGGTTGTGAGAATAATCAAACTCAAAGTTGCCAAAATGCCAATTTCTTGACCAACAAAAATAAAACCAGCAATCTCAATTAAAAGAATACAGAGAAATATAACGATAAAAAAACGAGGATTTATAGAATAAAGTTTTATCACATGAAAATTTCCTTCTGGATGATTAGGGCAGAAATTCTTAAGAGCACTCCTTAATATAAAATTTATAAAAATATTTAAATGATAGGATTCCCTATTTTACATATTTATTGATAAATGATATTGACTGCAATATTTATTACAGACTTAATTTTTGGAGATTGACAGCACCTATGGAATTTGACGTTATACTTGTCATCGCTCTTGTTGTTATGGTTGTTATTTTTGTGCAACTCCGTAGTGTATTAGGGAAGCGAATTGGATTTGAAAAGCCTCCCTTTGATCCTTATTCACGTCGCTCTAAAGAACAAGCTGAGGCAGAAACGACAGATAATATTGTTTCGTTCCCTCATCAGAAAAATTCACAAAAAGGCGATTTTAGTGAAATTAATGAGATTGCACCAGAGGGAAGTATTTTGAATGAAAATTTGCGCGCGCTGTGCAGTATTGATCCTTATTTTTCTCCTCAATTTTTTATAAAAGGTGCGCGAGTTGCTTATGAAATGATTGTAACAGCTTTTGCCAAAGGTGATCGCAATCAACTTGAAAGTTTGCTTTGTCAGAGTGTTTTTGAGAGTTTTTGTGCTGCTATTGAGCAACGAGAAAAAAACAAAGAAAAAATAGAGTTTACTTTTGTTGGAATTAATAAAATCGAGTTTGTCGCAGCGACAATACAAGAAAAAGACGAATTTTTAACGATACGTATTATCAGTGAGATGATTTCTGTTACTTATAATGAACAGGGCGAGCGTATAGATGGTGATCCTGATGTTATTGTAGAAATTAGGGATATTTGGACATTCGTTCGCAATAGCCTATCGCTGGATCCAAACTGGAAGCTTTTTGCTACAGAAGATGAAAATTAAAGTACTTTTTTCCATAAGTACTCAATGATTTATGAGAAATTGAAATGTCCTCAAGTAAATGGAGACAAGAAAGAGATTTATTAACTTCACGAGATCGCCTTTTATGGGACATGGTTTGTCGTACGATAACACCTTTTCATGGTAAGAGAAGTTCTTCTATTCCAGAAGCGTTTCCAAATATTAATGATAAAAAACAGCACATAACTCAAATCCCTCTAGCGTTTCAGAAAAATCAACAGCCCTTGACAATTATTAAAAAGGAGAAGAGAGCAGTTACGCAAGCACATAAGATTCATTTTTTTGATCGTGCTACACATCGTAAAATTTCTCAAGGTCGTTATCCTCTTGAGGCGTGTCTTGATCTTCACGGCTATATGCAGGAAGAAGCCTATTCTTTCTTAAAGAAATTTTTACAATCCTCTCAGCAGAATGGATTGCGTTATGTTCTTGTGATTACAGGAAAAGGCCGATCCATAGGGAGTAATGGGGCTTTGTATAGATTTGTTCCGTATTGGTTATCAACACCAGCTTTTCGATATTATGTTCATGCATTTGAGAAAGCAGCGCGCCAGCATGGCGGTGAAGGTGCGCTTTACATTTGGTTGCGTCGTTTTGTGTCGGGAAAAGGAATGTGATGCTATTATAGTTGTTTTAGATTTAATATTGATTTCAAAAGATCTCGTTTATTCTCTCATAAGAGAGGCATGAGAATATATTAATTTATAATTTCCATCTATTGCATAGGTGTTGCGAATACAATATACTCTTATTTTTAATTTTTTTATTAAAGACTATTCATCTTACACGCTGCGCATTGCATCGTGCTTTTGTTTATAACGTGTTTTTTTGGTTATGCTCTTCGCGTAAAACAGAATGCTTAAAGTAGAATACTCTGATTTTGCATATTCACGTGCTCATTGTAGAGAAATACCCCTTAATACTTTTAAGCTTATTCTGTAGCAGGGCACAAAAATAGTAATCTCCCTGAAGCGTAAAATTCGTTATCTACCTCCATCTTTACGCCTAATAAAAGTGCAAGTAGGGCACCATCACACACTTTTCTAATCTTCAATATTGCTAAACTCTTAGCACCTGAAAGGGGTTATAAAAGGCAAACTTTTCTTTAAGTGTTTTTACTCCAGATGGCTCCTTTCGTTTGTGACGTGTAAGCGAAAGATTTTGATTAATTCAATATAAGAGAGTTCAAAATGAGAAAGATATTTGTGAGTTTTACTTAGGTTGCAAACGATAAATTATTTTTATAAACTACAACATTACCTTATGTAAGCATATGAAGGATAAAAACGTTATAAATTGAGGAACTACATTCTTCAAAAGATATCCTTATAAATAGTTTTAAAAACAGTACAATTGAATTAAAGAGAATCGTGAAAATAAACAAGAACTAGCTTAACATATAGCTGCACCGAGCACTAAAAGATATAATTTCGTTACATATTTTCAGGAGAAAATGCACTCATCCATTATAAACCTCATCAAATTCCTTTCTCATAATAATTCGGTCTTGAAATTTAATAATGAGGCACAGAAAACGCAGAATATGAAATTATATCGCGAGTCTATATTCTTATTCGCCGTTTTTCAGATATTGGTTGAAATGCTAGCTTAGCATGAAAAGCACAGTAGGGACTATTTTCATCAGAATCGGCACCACAAAAATGAAAATCGGCTGATAATGGATCCCCAACTGGCCATCTACATGTATTTTCACTCAATTGTAGCAGATTAAGTTGACGTGATATAGGCACTACTACATTAGATTTTGTGGACATATCAACTTCTTTTATATTTTCTGCTACAAACTCTGTTTTGAAAGTTATCTCTTCAACGCTGTCAGATGATATATTTATTGGTGATACTGTAGATATGTTGCGACGTACACGTGGAGATGATGGGTTGCTTCCTACGGGAGTTTTTTGTGCACGTACGTTTCCTTGTGCTGTCTTGCCACGCCCTGGCAATTTTAATCGATGTACTTTTCCAATGACTGCATTTCTGCTCACTCCACCTAATTGAGCAGCAATTTGACTTGCACTTAACCCTTCACTCCAAAGCTTCTTAAGAAGCTCGACGCGTTCACATGTCCAACCCATATCAGCACTCCATTCCAATTACGCCACTGAGACGCCCCCTTTTGCATCTTCAAATATTTCAATAATGTTCTCAATGCGCTGAATGAAAGAATTTTATACTCTAAGTGAGCATAAGAAAATCATCCAACCTGTGTAATTTATAAATTAAAACACATCATCATACTTACTATAGTGCAAACTACAATATGCACTCACTCCATGACAAGAGTCTTTACCTCTTAAAGTGTTTATTTAGAATGTTTTCCCCAACTTGCAAATCAATTATAGGTTAAACATTCACTTTTATTTAAGGTTTTTCTCAAAAATGCTTCTTTGTAAAACCTTCATTGACTTTTTTTCAATTGGTGTAATGATCTATTCTGTAGGCATAATCATTAATCTAGTGAAATGTTGAAAGTACTTTAACGAAATATATCATGTTGTTTTATTTGTAGCGTTGCTTTGTATATATTATGAAAGGGTTAAAATATAAAGGGTATTATGATGAATGCCATCTCTCTGCAACCACTTTATGAATGTTTTGAACGACGAAATTTGCATTTTAAACAGGGGCATGGTGTATGGCTTATGTCCGACAAAGGGGAAAATTATCTTGATTTTACATCTGGCATTGCTGTTAATGCATTAGGGTATGCCCATCCTAAATTAATTGATACGCTTAAAAGACAAGCTGAAAAGCTTTGGCATGTTTCTAATCTTTTTCAGTCTCCTGAACAAACAGTTCTTGCAACGCGGCTTTGTGCAAATAGTTTTGCGGACAAGGTTTTTTTCTGCAATTCAGGTACTGAAGCATTGGAATGCGCATTCAAAACGGCACGTCATTATTACTATGCTGCGGGTCATTCAGCACGCATTGAAATAATTAGTTTTGAAGGGGCATTTCATGGACGGACGCTTGCAGCACTCGCTGCGACTGGGCATGAAAAATATCTTAAAGGCTTTGGACCTAAAGTTGGTGGATTCATTCAAGTCCCTTTTTGTGATGAAATCGCTTTGCGTAACGCTATTAATAAAAATACTGCCGCTATTCTTATTGAACCCATTCAAGGAGAAGGAGGAATACGTACAGTTTCTCATGAATATTTAAGATTTTTACGTAAAATATGTGATGATAATGGTCTATTGTTGATTTTTGATGAAGTTCAAACAGGTATGGGACGAACAGGAAAGCTTTTTGCTTATGAATGGAGTAATGTCACACCTGATATTCTTACTCTTGCAAAAGGGTTAGGAGGTGGATTTCCATTAGGCGCGTGCCTTGCAACGGATAAAGTTGCAAAAAGTATGACACCTGGGACCCATGGTTCAACCTTTGGAGGAAATCTTCTTGGAATGGCTGTAGGAAATAGTATTCTTGATACCCTATTAGAGCCAAGTTTTTTTAACCATGTGCAGTGTATGGGGGATAGACTGAAAAGAGGCATTTTACATATTCTTAATATCTATCCTGATATTATCTGTGCAGTTCAGGGGATGGGGCTTATGGTGGGCATTCAGTGTGTTGTGCCTGCAAATCTTGTCGTTAATGCTTTGGAAAGTGAATATCTCTTAAGTGTTGCAGCTAACAACAACGTTGTACGCTTATTGCCTCCTCTTATCATCAAGGAAGAAGAGATAGATGAAAGTTTGCATCGTATTGAAAAAGCAATAGCTTATCTTTCGCAAATCAATAAAGAAAAGCAAAAATCACACACTTGACAAAATTTACTCGTCATTTCATAGACTTATCCAATTTAATGCCAGAAGTAACACGTGCAATAATCGATTATCCAAAAATCCTTAAAGCAACTTTTAGAGCAGGGAAAGGTTCAAAAGTTTTTATGGGTAACACATTCGCGATGATTTGTGAAAAATTATCCACACGAACTTGTATTTCATTTAATATCGGTATGCACCAGCTTGGGGAAAAGCAATCAAGCTCACGGATGTAGAGATGCAGCTTGGTCATAGTGAACTCATAGCTGACACGGTATGCATTTTATCCCGTTTTGTGGATATCGTAATATTGTTAACAACAACACATCAATTCATACTGGAGTTGACACAAGATACACAAATTCCTGTCATTAACGTCCTTAATAGATGACACACTTTCTTACAAAATTCTAGCAGATATCTTAATCTATCAGGATATTGAGGGCCAATTACGAACAAAATAGTTGTGTGGATGGGGGGAATAAAGTCCTCCATTCCTCGATTGAATCTACGGCTCCTTTAGAATTTTTATTTGCATCTTGCTACTCCAAAGGGCAGTGAATCATAAGGACAATTTATACATTATTACATATTGGATGTGTGAACGGGGAGCGTACCTTACTCTAATCTATAATCCTTCAAAAGCGGCTCAAGATTTTGATTGTATATATGACCGATTGGTCTCTATGGACAAGGATTTTATGCGCACAGTCATTCTATTTTCAGCTTTATCAAATCAAAGAAACTCTCATGAAATTAGCAAAACTTGATGCTCTTTTTATGCATTATCTTTCTACTGATCGTAGTGAAGAAGTTATCAATACTGTGACTGATAGACCGCATACAGTTATTTTCGATGAAGTTGAAAATTGTCTTCATGCTCAAAAAGCTGTTTTTTCTTGGTATTTACAAGATGCTTTTTTTTCACCACAATAGATTCTCTACAATGAATTATAATAAAAGGTAGAGTCATGAGTGAGCAAGCAAAAGAAGAAGTCTTTCTCAACAACAATTTCTTACATGAGGATGATACTGTTATTCCTTTTCAAGTTGAAAAACTTGATATTCGTGGACGTGTTGTCCAAATTGGAGAAACTTTAAATTGTATTCTCACAAGACATCAATATCCTGAACCAGTTTCTTATCTTCTGGCAGAAGCTTTACTTTTAACTGTTCTGCTTGGCACTTCTTTCAAGTTTACGGGAAAATTTATTTTACAAACCAATTCCGATGGAGCGGTTGATATGGTGGTGTGCGATTTTTCTCCTCCTTCTAGTTTACGGGGATATGCTCGTTTTGATAAAGAACAGCTTAAACAAGCCATAAATAATGATCAAACTTCTTCAGAAACACTTTTAGGAAAAGGCACTTTAGCTTTCACGATTGATCAAGGTCCCCACATGCAACCTTATCAAGGGATAGTTCCATTAGATGGATCAAATTTACAAGAAGCTGCTCGTACTTATTTTGATCAATCAGAACAAATTCCTACCGATATCCGTTTGGCTGTTGCTAGATTAATCAATCATGATCAACAAGAAAAACAACGAAAAAGCTGGCGAGCTGGAGGCATTTTGACTCAACTTTTACCCCAAGCATCATTCCATCATAAAACAGAAGATCTTCGTCAAAAGCGAGAAGAAATGAAAACTCAATTAGATAATCGATGGCAAGAAGCTAAAATACTCATGGCAACGATTGAAAGTTCAGAATTAACAGATCCCCAAGTTGGAAGTAAACAGCTCTTATACCGTCTTTTTCATGAACAAGGTGTGAGAGTTTTTAAATCTTTTTCTCTTGTCGATCAATGTTCTTGTTCACACGAAAAAATTAAAGGAATCTTAGAAGGTTTTCCAATTGATGAACGCGATAAAATGGTTGAAAGTGGACATATTTCAGTTACATGTGAATTTTGCTCAAAAGTGTATCGTTTTACACTTTAGGAATTTTTTGAAGAAAAAACATAATCAAATATTTTTCATAAAAAATGATGATTCTAACAAAAATCCATTTTATTAGCGCTGTAAAAACCTAAACACGAGCTCATATGAAGCTCTAGAATATTTCTTTTCGTAGTGCTTTTCAATATATATATCAATAATCATCCTTTTAAAATCACTATTCATCCGATGTGCTTTTTTAAAAAGGGAATTTTGTAAAACTTTCTAAGAAGAATGGTTCGTCTAAACAAAATGGCATGCATGGCATGATAAAAATTTATGTTCTTACAACTCTGCATTATTATGTTTTTTAACTTAAAATGTTGCTAATTATTTTTATGTGTAGATGATTCATAAAAAGGATTTTTAGCCTTTTCTTAAACATTTTTATAAAGAAATTTAAAAAACTCATAGTATTCGGTGTTCTCACTTAAAATAAAGTCGATAAATTATATTTATAAACCAATATTTAATGTTTTATTTCTCTTCTATTATGATTGCTTGTTCAATTTTTGGTAGAATTTTTTTTTGATAAATTTCCCATGTTAAGGGACCAACATGTTTGGCAATAATGATGCCCTCTTTATTCAAGAGAAAAGTTTCTGGTGGCCCATATACCCCCCAGTCAATGGCTGTATATCCTGAAACATCAAAGCCAATCGATTTAAAAGGATTACCAATATTATTTAAAAAGCGCAGGGCGTTTGCTTTGTTATCTTTATAGTTAATACCAATTAGATCAATACGTTTATCTTGTGCAATTTTCATAAGAATAGGATGTTCTGCGCGACAGGGTAAACACCAAGAACTCCAAAAATTGACCAAGACAACATGTCCTTTAAACTGTTTTGAATTGAGATAACTTTCTTTATCAAGAAGGGGAAGGTGAGTATAGGGGGCAGGCTTTTCAGCTAACGCATTTGGGAGCAGCGAAGGATCTTGAGGGTATTTTTTAGTCATAAAATTGAAAAAAAGTACCATAAGAAGAAGAAAAAGAAAAAATGGTCCAAAAAGAACAAACAAAACAGACAAAGATATATTTTTTTTAAGTTTTGGAGTGGTGTTTTTCATTATATTGTTCTTTTTGTGAAAGCTTTTTTTTGTGTAACTGTTGAAGAATTTTTTTTTGATATAAGGCTTTGCAAAGAATATATCCAATAAGACAAAGGAGGGTTATTGCAGATAGAAGATAGCTTAAAGCAACAATTTGCTCGTGTTTAAGAGTTCCAAGGAAATAATCAATTTTCTGAGACAGGTTTCCTAAAAGTCCGCTGTGAATGACATTTAAGTTGAACATGATGAGGAGTCCTGTTGCTGTGCACGACGAGATTTTTTAATCTGGAGTATTTGGATATAGCGACGATTGATTTCATTTCGCATAGCCATCAAATAAAGTGTAATAAACATAAATATGAAACAAAATAGCATTGTTATAAGGGGCCATAACATAGCATTGTCAATTGTTGGTCCTCCAGCACGTAAAAGTGATGCTGGTTGATGCAATGTATTCCACCAATTAACGGAAAATTTGATAATAGGAATATTAACAAATCCAACAAGTGTGAGAATTGCAGTAGCGCGAGCAGCTTTTGTTTGGTTGTCAAAAGATTGCCCAAGCAGGCTAATGGCAAGATAGATAAAGAGCAGAATTAAAACTGATGTTAATCGTGCATCCCATACCCACCATGTGCCCCATGTAGGGCGCCCCCAAAGGGCTCCTGTCATGAGAGCTAAGGCGGTAAAAATTATCCCAATAGGTGCCCCACATTTGAGTACCATATCAGCAAGATGATATTTCCAAATTAGATTTACTAGTGCTGCTGCACTCATCGTTATATAACAGAATGTAGACAACCACGCAAAAGGCACATGAAGGTACATAATTTTAACAGTAATACCCTGTTGATAGTCATCAGGGGAATGCATTACAAGAATAAGCCCTAAGATCAGGAAACACAACGTTATGCTGGATAACCAAGGCAAAAGTATTTTGCTTATTTTCATGAAGCGAGTAAAACTTATAGGGAGTGACATCATTTTATATGTGTTATATGTGCGAGTTATTTTATTCATGCAATTGATAATAAACATAGTTTTGTTATGCGGCAATCATCTTTTATTATTCTAATAAAAGCTTGAGCGTTCTAGCAGCAACAAAAGGGCTGAAAAGGCTCAAAAAAAGTGAAAAAGCGCTAAGAAGAGCTAAGGAGGTAAGAAAAGAGGCATTTGGATTTGTTGGGGCTGTAGCAGCTGAAACGCCGAAAATCATAATTGGAATGATCCATGGTAAGATAATGATGAAGATAAGTAGAGTACTGTGCAACAATGAGGTTGCGAGTGCCGCTCCTATAGCCCCAATAAAAATAATGGCTGGTGTTCCACATAAAAGAGTAAGTATTGTTGTAAGAGTTATTTTTACATCTAAATGAAGCATGAGGGCTAAAATAGGTGTCACAAAAATGAGAGGGAGCATTGTTCCTACCCAATGAGCAAGGCATTTGATAAAGACAATCAGGGTAAAACTTTGTCTTTGTTCTGAAAGAATAAATTGATCGAGATTACCATCATCGCGATCGATTTGGAAAAGTTTGTTCAGATTGAGGAGACCTGCGAGAAGGGCTCCAAGCCACAAGATACCGGGCCCTATTTGTGCAAGAATTTTTGGATCTGGGCCAATGGCAAAGGGGATTATGACAACAACAGCGGTGAAAAACAATAACCCTGTTAGTGAAGAAGTTTGTGGTGCTAATAATAATTTAAGATCACGCCAAAACAGTGCTTTCATTTTATTCTTTCCTAGAGAGGTAAAAATTTTTCTAGAACGATTTTATGGTTTTCTGAAATACCTAAGGAATTATGAGTTGCGGCAATAATCATACCACCTTGATTGAGATGACGTTGGAAAATACGAGCAAGAAGTTTCTGAGCATGGTTATCAAGACCAGATATTGGTTCATCTAAAATCCAAATAGGTCGGTAGGAGAGCAAAAGGCGGGCAATAGCTATACGTCTTTGTTGTCCAGTTGACAGAATGTTAAAGGGTAAGTATTCAAGATCAGAAAGACCAATTTCAGCAAGGACTTCATGCACAAAGCGTAAATGTTGACCATAAAACTCTGCCCAAAATTGCAAATTTTCAATGACAGATAAGAGAGGTTTCATAGCATTTTGAGGACCAAGATAATGACATGCAGTTGCAACCGGGTATGTTTGTCCATGGCTTTTAAGTATTATATGTCCTTCAGCAGCTTCAAGAAGACCAGCGATGATTCGTAATAATGTAGATTTTCCGATACCATTTGGTCCAATGATTGTCATAAGTTGCTGTGGAAATAAACGAAAGGAAAGACCTTTGAACAGAATTTCCTCATTTCTATAAGCTGCTAAATTTTTGCCTAATAATACCATGTGAGTGCTTATTTTGCTTTAATTTTCATATTCTTTATTGCATTGTAAAATAAAAAACACGTTTTTTATGCAATTGTCCCTAGAATAGTTCTAGAAATAGTTCTATAAAAGATACCTTACATCAGTATTTGGTGTAAAAGATTTTTGGCGCTAATTTCTGTATTTGCCTATGATGAAGGTGGAGGGGGAAATGGATAGCGGAGGTACTGCGTCTGCGCTCAAACTGCGACCTTGACTCGTAGTTTGGGTTGTTCATTCCTAGAAATTGGGTGGTTTTAGTATGAGAGTGGACAGTCATGACTCAAATTGATAGTTTCAATTGTCGCAGAATGTTAAATGTTGGTGGCAAAAGATATACTTATTATAGCTTAATCGAAGCGGAAAAGAATGGACTTGAAGGTATTTCCCATTTGCCGTTTTCGATGAAAGTTATTCTGGAGAATTTATTGCGATTTGAAGATGGTCGCACGGTTAAAAAGGAAGATATCCTTAATGTTGCTAAGTGGTTAAGCGACAAAGGAAGTGCGCGAGCAGAAATTGCTTACCGTCCTGCGCGTGTTCTTATGCAGGATTTTACAGGTGTTCCCGCAGTTGTTGATCTTTCTGCAATGCGTGATGCTATGGTCAAACTTGGCGGTAACGCTGAAAAAATCAATCCTCTCATCCCTGTTGATCTCATCATTGATCATTCGGTTATTGTTGATGATTTTGGTAATCCCATGGCTTTTAAAGAAAATGTTGAGCATGAATATGAACGCAATGGTGAACGCTATCGTTTCCTTAAATGGGGACAGCAAGCTTTTCAAAATTTTCGCGTTGTTCCTCCGGGTACAGGGATTTGTCATCAAGTTAATCTAGAATATTTAGCGCAGTGTGTGTGGATGAAGACTGAAGAGGGGGGGGAGACGGTTTATCCTGACACCTGTGTGGGAACTGATTCGCATACGACGATGGTGAATGGTTTAGGTGTTTTAGGTTGGGGTGTTGGTGGTATTGAAGCAGAAGCAGCAATGTTAGGCCAACCTGTTTCTATGTTGTTACCTGAAGTGATTGGTTTTCGTCTAACAGGTAAACTTAAAGAAGGTGTAACAGCTACTGACCTTGTGTTGACGGTGACCCAAGTGTTACGCCAGAAGGGTGTTGTTGGTAAATTTGTTGAGTTTTTTGGTCCTGGTTTGGAGCATATGACGCTTGCTGATCGCGCAACAATTGGGAATATGGCACCTGAATATGGAGCAACTTGTGGTTTTTTTCCTATTGATAAGGAAACAGTGCGTTATCTCAATATGACAGGGCGTGATAAAAATCGGATTGCCTTAGTGGAGGCTTACTCCAAAGCACAAGGGATGTGGCATGAGGAAATGGTGGCTAATCCCATTTTTAGTGATACAATTGAATTAGATATGGGAACAGTTGTACCTTCTATGGCTGGGCCTAAACGTCCTGAAGGGCGAATTGCATTGGAGAATGTTGGGCAGGGTTTTGAGAAGGCATTAGTTGAAGACTATAAAAAGACTTCTGGACAAGATGAACGCTATCAGGTTGAAAGTGAAGAATATACACTTGGTCATGGTGATGTGGTGATCGCTGCGATTACTTCTTGTACAAATACATCGAATCCAAGTGTTCTTATTGCAGCAGGTCTTTTGGCACGAAATGCCGTAGCAAAAGGCCTCAAGAGTAAACCATGGGTAAAAACTTCTCTTGCACCTGGTTCACAGGTTGTTGAAGCTTATCTTCAAAATTCGGGTTTGCAAAAAGATTTAGATGCGTTGGGATTTAACTTAGTAGGGTTTGGATGTACAACATGTATTGGGAATTCTGGTCCTTTGCATCCATCTATTTCTAAAACGATTAATGACAATGGTGTAATTGCAGCTGCAGTTCTTTCAGGAAATCGTAATTTTGAAGGGCGTGTTTCCCCTGATGTGCAAGCGAATTACTTAGCTTCACCACCGTTAGTTGTTGCACATGCACTTGCTGGGACGGTATGTAAAGATTTAACCAAAGAACCTCTTGGTGAAGGTTCAAATGGCCAACCGATTTACTTGAGAGATATTTGGCCAACCTCTCAAGAAATACAGGAATTTATCGAAGAAAATGTTACGCGTAAGGTCTTTGCTGAAAAGTATGCGGATGTCTTTAAGGGAGATGAAAATTGGCAAAAAGTGCAGATCCCTACAGGTTCTACCTATTCTTGGGATGAGCAATCCACATATGTACGTAATCCACCTTATTTCGATAATATGCAGAAAGTTCCTGATATTCTAACAGATATTAAGGATGCACGGATTTTAGGTTTATTCGGTGATAAAATTACGACGGATCATATTTCTCCTGCTGGTTCTATTAAGGCAGCTTCTCCTGCTGGAAAATATTTAATGGATCATGATGTTAAAGTGGCTGATTTTAATCAATATGGAACGCGCCGTGGGAATCATGAAGTTATGGTTCGTGGGACCTTTGCTAATATTCGCATTCGTAATTTCATATTAGGAGAAAATGGTCAAGAAGGGGGTTACACGGTTCATTATCCGTCAAAGGAAGAACAAACCATTTACGATGCAGCAATGGCGTATAAACAAGAAGGTGTACCGCTCGTTGTTTTTGCTGGTATTGAATATGGCAATGGATCATCACGCGATTGGGCTGCCAAAGGTACCAATCTTCTTGGTATAAGAGCGGTGATTGTCCAATCTTTTGAAAGGATTCACCGCTCTAATCTTGTTGGTATGGGCATTATCCCCTTTGTCTTTGAAGAGGGTGTAAGCTGGAAATCTTTGGGCTTAAAGGGAGATGAAAAGGTGACAATTGAAGGGATTCATAATTTGAAGCCTCGTCAAAAAACAGTAGCGACAATTACCTTTTCAGATGGTAGGGTAAAAATTGTTCCATTATTATGTCGTGTTGATACTGAAGATGAGCTAGATTATTTGCATCATGGTGGAATTTTGCAATATGTTTTACGTAAGCTAGCTGTTTAAATGCCTTTTTTGTTAAGAAGTGCTTTTAAATTATTGAGCTATAAAAGAGTTTGGCTTCATTTTTTATGTCTATCTTTGAAAATTTAATTGACGTTGGCGTTGAGATTGCGCTATAGAACAAGCGGCTTTATAGTTTTGCTTTGGTTGGGTTTATTTTTATTAATAGAGTTATTACGTTGCTGTTTGGACTCATTTTACAAAGGTATTGAAAGAGAGATTATATTTATGGCGAATACACCTTCTGCTCGAAAAGCGGTCCGCAAGGTTGCGGCACGCACGCAGGTTAATAGAGCCCGTCGTTCACGTGTTCGTACTTTTATGCGTAAGTTTGATGATGCTTTAGCTAGCGGTGATAAGGTGTGTGCGGAATTTGCATTTAAGAATTTTGAGCCTGAAATTATGCGTGCAGTTTCTAAAGGGGTTTTTCATAAGAATGCTGCTGCAAGGAAAGTGTCGCGTTTAGCTAAACGTTTGAAGGCTTTTAGCGTTTAAGCTCCCTCTTTTTGTTGTGAATTAAGCCAGTGTCCATAAGGATACTGGTTTTTTTATTTATTGCTTCAAAGGGTTTATATTAAAAATTTAAGAATCGATAATGATTCTGTTCTTGAAAAAAGAGAGAAAGTTTATAGAGGGATTAAGGTTATCCACAAGCTTTGTGGATTTTTACAGAGTCTTTTTTGTCAAGCAATTTATTTTTTTTTTTAATCTGAAGAGATTTTTTTAATTATTGGTAAATTTAGAGAAAAAAAATTAATTGAATCAATATTTTTTTTCATTTCTCATTGATCTAAGCATTTTTAAAGGGTTTATGATTTTATTTTGACCTCTTGCATTTTACCTCTGCTGTTTTGTATGGTTCCTACGAAGATTAAAAAGCATGAAGGGGTTACATCAGCACGTTATCCTGTATTTTGTTGAATACAAGATGCTTTCACTTGAGTTTTTCGAAGCTTCTGTAGTGGAGAGGTTTTCTGATGGTTTTTTTAGTTTTCTTAATTTGGTATGTTTACCATTTAGGAAGGATGGGGCATATCATGAGTGCAAGATAAATTTTCTTGGTCATCTTTATTAGCGGGGTTATGGTGAGGCTATCTTAGGGGAAGGTAGGTGATCTTATTGGGGTAGGGCGTTTTTGCCTTCGCTAGATTTGTTTTAGTTGTTTGGCAGGACAAAATTTTATTTTTATCAGGATGAAAGATGGTGGATAAATTGAACTCTAAAGCTAGTTCCTTTAAAAGGGTTTCGGTGAGTATTCTGCCGGCAGAAAACATAATAAAGAATAGCATAACAGAGGGTGATGGGGCAGTTTTTAGAAATACTTCGATAGGACATTCTCTCGTTTCAGAGGAGAAAAGTACGGCGGCTTTTGTACGTGTTATGGCGCAATTAAAGGCGCAGGTTGGTGTTGAGGCTTATACCAGTTGGTTTGGTCGTGTAAAGCTTGCTGAATATAGTCATAGTCTTGTAAAGCTTTCTGTTCCTACAGCTTTTTTGCGTTCATGGATTAATAATCATTATGGCTCTCTTTTGACTCATTTATGGAAACAAGAGAATTCAGCGATTCTTCGTGTTGAAGTCATCGTTCGCGGTATGGAACGCGTTTCAAGAGATGTCGTTTGTAAAACAATTGCATCTTCTGATGTGCTAGAGGAGCAGGAAGCTTCATCTTTTGTTGAGAGTTGTACCGAGCATTCAGCCAAGAGTTCTCAGTCTGGAGTTTTTGGATCTCCACTTGATTCCCGCTATACTTTTGAAAGCTTTGTTGAAGGGGCTTCTAATCGTGTTGCTTTAGCAGCTGCGCGTTCCATTGCTGAGGGGCATAAAAGTGCTTTGCGTTTTAACCCTCTTTTTATTCACGCGTCTGTTGGTTTGGGAAAAACACATTTGCTTCAAGCAATTGCAGCTTCTGCATTGAAACGTTTAACACCTGCACGCGTTATTTATTTAACCGCTGAATATTTTATGTGGCGTTTTGCAACAGCTATTCGTGATAATGATGCTCTTTCTTTTAAAGAGCAGCTTCGCGATATAGATCTTTTGATTATTGATGATATGCAGTTTTTGCAGGGTAAGTCGATCCAACATGAGTTTTGCCATTTGCTTAATATGTTACTTGATAGTGCAAAACAAGTTGTTGTCGCTGCAGATCGTCCACCAGCGGAATTAGAGTCGCTTGATCTTCGTGTTCGGTCTCGTCTTCAAGGAGGGGTTGCACTTGAAATTGAGGCACCGGATTATGAAATGCGTTTGCAAATGTTGCGCCAGCGGTTGAAGGTGGCAAAACAAGATGATGGCATGATATCAATTTCTGATGATATCTTGGAATATATTGCGAAAACGGTTTTAGGGTCGGGGCGTGATATTGAAGGAGCATTTAATCAGCTTCTGTTTCGTCAGTCTTTTGAGTCTGATTTGTCTTTAGAACGGATTGATGAGTTATTAGGTCACTTGACGCGCCCTGGTGAATCTAAGCGAATTCGGATTGAAGAAATTCAACGTACAGTTGCACGCCATTATAATGTTTCTAAACAGGACTTGTTGTCTAATCGTCGAACACGTACGGTTGTGAAGCCACGGCAAGTTGCGATGTATTTAGCAAAAGTATTAACTCCCCGTTCATTGCCAGAAATTGGACGCCGTTTTGGTGGACGTGATCATACAACAGTTTTGCACGCTGTGCGTAAAATTGAGGATTTGGTTTGTGGAGATCAGACATTGGCCAAAGAACTTGAATTGCTTAAGCGGTTGATTGGAGAGCAGGCTGTTTAGAGTTTATCATTTTTTCGTTAAAAAAAACTTTAAAGGTTTTTTTAATTGCGCAGTAGTGACTTGCCATTTTAAGAGAGGTTTAATAAACTCTAGCAAGAGATTCTTTTAAAAGGGTCTATCATTTTAATTTAGGGAATTTTTGTAGTTTTGGTAAAACATACGGGGCTTTTATGCGTATTACAGTTGATCGCAGTCAATTTCTCAAGTCTCTTGGTCGTGTTCACCGTGTGGTAGAGCGCCGTAATACTGTTCCTATTTTATCAAATGTGCTGATTGATGCAGAGAATAATCGTGTGCAGTTAAAAGCAACAGATCTCGATTTAGAGGTTACAGAATCTTTTACAGTAGGTATTGAACAAGCTGGAGCAATAACTGTTCCAGCACATTTGCTCTATGATATTATTCGAAAACTTCCTGATAACAATGAAGTTGAATTATCTGTTGATGAGAATCAGGCAAGTACAATGTCTGTTGTTTCGGGTTGTGCACATTTTCAGCTTCAATGTCTTCCGAAGGCAGATTTTCCAGAGTCACTTCCTGGACAGTTCGGCTATCGTTTCTCTCTATCGGCATCAGGGTTAAAACATTTACTTGATTGTACGCAGTTTGCTATTTCTACTGAAGAAACTCGTTATTATCTTAATGGTATTTACTTTCATGTTATTAATGAAGATGTTTTGAAACTGCGTTTGGTTGCAACTGATGGTCATCGTTTGGCACAAGTCGAGATGGAAGCTCCTTCAGGAGTTGAGGGAATGCCTGGTGTTATTGTTCCCCGTAAAACTGTAGGAGAGTTGCAAAAACTCCTTTCAGAGGAAAATAATGGCGATGTAGATATAGAGCTTTCAGAAACAAAAATCCGTTTTTCTGTAGGTTCAGTGATTTTTACCTCAAAGTTAATTGATGGAACATTTCCCGATTATCAACGTGTTATCCCTCTTGGAAATAATAAAGAATTGATTGTTAATAGGCAGGGTTTTTCTTCTGCAGTTGATCGTGTCTCAACAATTTCAAGCGATCGGGGGCGTGCAGTTAAGTTAACGATTGGGCATGGACAATTAAGGCTTGTTGTTAATAGCCCTGATTCGGGCAGTGCGGAAGATAAATTATCAGTAACTTATACATCTGAACCGCTTGAGATAGGGTTTAATTCACGTTATCTTTTAGATATTGCTGGGCAGCTTTCAAGCGATGAGATGGTTTTTATGTTGGCTGAGTCTGGAGCACCAGCTCTAATTCGTGATAATAATGATGCGGATGTGCTTTATGTGCTGATGCCTATCCGTGTTTAGGGGCAATTGTTTTGCAATGCATAGCGAGTCGTGTGCACAAAGTGGCAGTAAGGCAGCTGAAGCTTTTACGTTATCGCAACTATTCTTTTTTAAATATTCATTTTTCTGGTCAGCATGTGGTTTTTACTGGCCATAACGGTGCAGGTAAGACAAATCTTTTAGAGGCATTATCTTTTCTTTCTCCTGGTCGTGGTTTGCGACGTGCTGCTTATTCTGATGTTAGCTTTGTAGATGGTGGAGGTGAAGGATTTGTTGTATTTGCACGTCTTGAATGTGCTCTGTATGGTGAAGTAAAAATTGGTACAGCTTTAGAGGTTAGCGATAATAATAGAAAGATCCATATTAATGGTGTAAATGAGTCAGGTGATTGCTTAACAGATTACTGTCATATTAGTATCTTAACACCATCTATGGATGGTCTTTTTACAGGGCCTTCGCTTGAGCGCCGTCGTTTTTTGGATCGTATGGTTTTGGCGATTGATCCTCTGCATAGTCGCCGCATAGCAGATTATGATAGAGCTATGCGTGCACGTAATCGTTTGTTTTTGGATGGAAATGAAGATTGTGGTTGGTTTGATGCTTTAGAAAAGCAGATGGCAGAACTAGCAACGGCTATTTCTGCGGCGCGTATTGATGTTATTCGGCTTTTAAATGACATGTTTATCCAAATGGCATCTCAGATACCTTTTCCGCGAGCTTTTTTGCAAATTGAGGGTTTTTTAGAAACAGCTCTTAGTGAAATATCAGCAACTGAAGTTGAAGAGCAATTTTATGATCGGCTGCAGCGTAATCGTGCAATGGATCGTGCTGCTGGGCGGACATTAGAAGGACCACATCGAGCAGATTTGCAGGTTTTTTATGCTGATAAAAATGTAGCAGCAATATCTTGTTCAACAGGTGAACAAAAAGCGCTGCTTATGGGTTTGGTTTTGTGTCATGCACGTTTAACAGGTATAATGTCGGAAAGAGCTCCCATTCTTCTTCTTGATGAAATAGCTGCTCATCTTGATTCGTATCGACGTGCTGCTTTATTTGATATTCTTGATGATTTAGCTGTACAAACGTTTATGACAGGAACAGATCGTATTTTATTTGATGACTTAAAAGGGCGTGCGGAATTTTTTGAAATTAAAAATGGAGCTTTATTGTCGTAAAAAACATGCTAAATATTTTTTTGATTAAGTGATGAGTCTAAAGGAAAAGACTTGCTATGTCTGTGATGATAACGATTTTAAATGGTCCTAATTTAAATTTTCTTGGTCAGCGTGAACCAGAAATTTATGGGATTAAAAGTCTAGAAGATGTTGAAAAGTTTTGTAAAGAGTGGGCAAAAAAAAACGGTGTTCTAATAAATTTTTATCAAAGTAACTATGAGGGGCAATTAGTAGAATGGATACAAGAAGCAATAGGGGTAAATTCTGGATTGATCATCAATCCAGCTGCTTACAGTCATACATCGATTGCAATTCTTGATGCACTAAAAATGTTTCCAGGGCCAAAGGTAGAAGTTCATTTATCTCATATTTATCAGCGTGAAACTTTTCGCCATCATTCTTATACATCTGCAGGTGTAGATGCTATCATAGCTGGATGTGGAAGTGATGGATATTGGTTTGCGCTTGAATATATTGCAAAACAATTAAATTGGCATAGGTAAAGAGCAAGCGTTAGGTCTATAGGCATTCAATTCACTTGATAATTATTTTCAAATCTGTACAATGTAAGGTATTATATTTATGGCAGTTTTTAGTGCGTATGACGGGGGTAAATAAAGATGGAAAGCCTTGTTAGACAATTAAAAATACTTGTGGTTTTAGGGGGAGCATTACTTATATCTGGTTGTAAAATTGATGTTATGCAGCCATCGGGTTATGTTGCCCGTCAACAGCTCGTTTTGATTGTTGTTTGTGTGCTTGTTATGCTTTGCGTTGTCATTCCAGTAATGGTGAGTGTTGTATTTTTAGCTATAAAATATCGTGCATCGAATATAAGAGCGGACTATTCTCCTGATTGGGCGCATTCAAATAAAATTGAAGCATTGATGTGGGGTATTCCAGTTGTAATTGTAATGGTTTTAGGTTCATTAACAGCTTATTATACCTATAAGCTTGAGCCTGCAAATCCTCTTCCAGTGGAGGTTGTGGGTGAAAGAAAACCATTGCAGATTGATGCTGTAGCTCTTGATTGGAAGTGGCTTTTTATTTATCCTGAATATGGCGTTGCGTCGGTTAATGAGATTTATGCACCTAAAGGACGTCAAGTTTTATTGCAATTGACGTCAGAGAATTCTGTCAATGCCTTTTGGGTTCCCAAATTGGGTACGGTTCTTTATGCTATGCCGCAGATGAATGCTAAGTTGCATTTGGTTGCTGAAGAGCAAGGAGTATTCGAGGGAACCTCCGCGAATTATAGTGGTGATGGTTTTTCGGGTATGCGGTTTAAGTGGCATTCTGTGTCTTTGCAGGATTTTGAGGATTGGATTGTAAAAGCTCAGGCTAGTGGTCGGGTACTTGATCGTACATCTTATCGTCAACTTTCTATTGCGCCTCGTATGGGCGATATTGCTGCGAAGGAAAAAGATGCTGAAGTTCGTTATTTTGCACCTGTTGAGAAGCGGCTTTACTATCGTGTTGTTAATCGATGTATCGATGAAAATACGGTATGTAATGAGGATTTAATGAAACGTGCTGCTGCTCAGACGCTATGGGGTGCATTGTGTTCAGTATTTGGTCCTGATGTTTTTTAAAAGGGTCAATAGAGAAAGAGCCCTTTTAACATAAGGTTTTTTAAAACTTGAATTTCATTTGAAATGGGTTAAGAAATGTTTGGAAGACTTACAGATCCTACAGCAGGTGCTTTTCATGCGCTTGCACATGAGCCAATCGTTTTGTATACATGTATTGCGATTATTTTTATTGGTTTAATCGCTGTTGTTGCTTTAACAGCACTTGGGTGGTGGGGGATTTTATGGAGAAATTGGGTTACAACTGTTGATCATAAACGCATAGGCATTATGTACATAATTCTTGGAATTATTATGCTTGTTCGCGGTTTTGCGGATGCTATTATGATGCGAACGCATCAAGCTTTAGCTTTGGGAAGTGAAAAATCAGGTTATTTGACCCCTGAGCATTTTGATCAAATTTTTTCAGCGCATGGCACTATTATGATTTTTTTCATGGCTACGCCTATTTTATTTGGTCTGTTTAATTATCTTATACCACTTCAAATTGGTGCACGTGACGTTGCTTTTCCCTTTGCAAATAATCTAGGTTTTTGGATTACGGCTGCAGGGGCGATCTTGATTAATATATCACTAGGTGTTGGCAATTTTGGCCGTGGTGGTTGGTTAATGTATCCGCCTTTTACGGAGTTACAAACGAGCCCAGATACTGGGGTGGACTATTATTTATGGTCGCTTCAGCTTTCTGGTATTGCGACAACAATGGGGGCTGTTAATTTTGTTGCGACTTTGATTAAAATGCGTGCTCCTGGAATGACAATGATGAGAATGCCTATTTTTTGTTGGAGCGCTTTTGTCAGTAATGTCCTTATTTTAGTTATTTATCCTGTCTTAACTGTAGCTTTTGCGCTTTTGGCATGCGATCGTTATTTGGGTATGAATTTCTTTTCTAATGTTGGTGGTGGGAATCCAATGGTATGGATTAACTATGTCTGGGTTTTTGGTCATCCTGAGGTTTATGTTTTGGTTGTCCCTGCTTTTGGCATTGTGTCTGAAGTTGTCTCGACTTTTTCTTCAAAACGTCTCTTTGGTTATACTTCAATGATATGGGCCATGTTGGTTATTTTGATTCTTTCCCTTCTTGTTTGGGGACATCATTTCTTTACAATGGGTGGGGGTGAAGCTGTAAATACCTTCTTTAGTATTGCGACGATGATTATTGCAATTCCAACGGGTGTAAAAGTATTTAATTGGTTGCTCACAATGTATAAGGGGAGGATCCGTTTTGAGCCTCCAATGCTTTGGTGTATGGGAATGATCTTTACTTTTGTAGGTGGTGGATTAACAGGTGTTTTATTATCCATTGTCCCTGCTGATTGGCAATTTCATAATTCTCTTTTTTTGGTAGCGCATTTTCACCATACAATTATTGGAGGTGTGGTTTTTGCTTATTTAGCAGGGCTTGCTTTTTGGTTTCCAAAAGTTTTTGGTTATAAACCAAATCGTATCCTAGGTATTGCATCTTTCTGGTGTTGGTTTATTGGGTTTTATCTTGCTTTTTTCCCTATTTATACACTTGGTTTAATGGGGGCAACGCGTCGTCTTCAGCATTACATGGAGCCTAGTTGGCAGCCGATGTTTATTGTTGCTGCTCTAGGTGCTTTTATTATCTTACTTGGTATCCTTTGTTTTGTGTTACAGGTTATTTTGGCAATTTGGTACGGCATTAAGCATAAAGGGCACTTACCAGTAACGTTAAATGATTCTTGGGGTGATGCACGAACACTTGAGTGGTATACTTCTTCACCGCCTCCTTCCTATAATTTCGCTCTACTTCCAAAGATACAGTCTGATGATGCTTATTGGAATATGAAGAAAAGTGGTTATCAACGTCCTACCAGTGGATTTACAAAAATTCACATGCCATCAAATACATCAGCTGGAATTGTTGCCGGGTTCTTCTCATTAGTTGTTGGTTTTGCGCTTGTTTGGCATATTTGGTGGCTTGTTGTGGTTGGACTGCTTGGTTTTATTGCAACACTTGTGTGTCATTCGTTAACCGGTGATCATCATGGTTATTATATTCCAGCTGAAGAAGTACAAAAAACTGAGGATGCCTTTACAGCTGTTCTTAAAGAACAAGGAGTGACAGTATGAGTGCAATGGCAATGAATAATGCAAATGCTGTAGATAAACATCATGCTGTGGATGAATATCACCATGATAATAGCTCGATAATGACGTTTGGTTTCTGGGTCTATATTCTTTCGGATTTGATCCTGTTTTCGACACTTTTTTCGAGTTTTGCTGTTTTTTCTGCTTCTTATGGTGGCGGTAAAGCGGGCAATGAATTTATTGATTTAAAATTTGTTTTGGTTGAGACTGCTTTTTTATTGTTTTCATCCGTCACTTATGGCTTTACAATGGTACAAGCGCATAAAAATAACATCAATGGTGTGCGGTTATGGATGGCTATTACCTTTGTATTTGGGTGTTGCTTCATTGGTATGGAACTTTATGAATTCCATGAACTTTTGAATGAAGTATTTTATCATGATTCAAATGCTTATGCTGGTATTGATACTGCAACGGGTTTACAGCTTTTTGGGCGAGAGATACTTTCTGCTTATTGGTCAGCATTTTTTGCGTTAGTTGGCACCCATGGTATTCACGTAAGTGTTGGTCTTCTTTGGATGGTTGTGATGTTTTTTCATCTTCGTCGGAATGGTTTGGATCAGGATAATAAAACGCGTTTAGCATGCCTTTCCATTTTTTGGCATTTACTTGATATTGTATGGATTGGTGTTTTCACTATGGTTTATCTATTAGGAGCGTTGTGATGAGCATGCGAAATGAAACACATGGTCCCAGTATTGGTTCCTATTTAATCGGTTTTATTCTAGCTGTATTTTTTACCTTGGGTTCTTTTGTTCCTGTGATGTATGGAATGATGGAAAGTTGGGCAATTAGTACAAAGGTTGCATATCTTATTGGGATGGCGATTATTCAGATTATAGTACAAATTGTTTTCTTTTTACATTTGGGTTCTGATCCAGATGCCAAATGGAATTTCAGTGCTTTATGGTTTGCTGCTATTTGCATTTTTATTATTATTGGCGGGACTTGGTGGGCTATTTCTCATTTGAATTATAATATGATGGGTGGCTCAGGACGTGTTATTGAACCGGAAATATCAAGTCAGGATGATTCTTCAGTATCTGAACAGTTCTCCAACAAAAATATATCCGTAAGAAAACAATCAGAAAAGATATTGGGTTCAGAGCTTCTTATGGAGCAAGTTCCAAGTATACAAACTCCTGTAGATCAAGTACCTAGTTCAAAAATGCCCATGGAGCAAGTCCCAAATATGCATCGCCCCGTAGATCAAGTACCTGGTTCAGAGATGCTCATGGAGCAAGCTCCAAATATACACTCCCCTGTAGATCAAGTGCCTGGTTCAGAGATACTCATGGAACAAGTTCCAAATATGCATCGCCCCGTAGATCAAGTACCTGGTTCAGAGATGTTCATGGAGCAAGCTCCAAATATGCATCGCCCCGTAGATCAAGTACCTGGTTCAGAGATGCTCATGGAACAAGCTCCAAATATGCATTCTCCTATAGAATAATTGTGAGAAATATCTGTGGAGTTGATGCGGATTTATCAGCTCCACAGGGGGAAAAGGATTCATAGGATATGAAGAGGAGGCTAGCGTAGGATATCAATGGAATGAATATTGTGATTTTGAATATACTTTTATTTTTAGACGATTCGTTGAGTATTTAATCAAGCTTTAATTTTTTTCAGACAAATAGTTATTGGTGAAATATAAAAAGAATGGTGTTTGTCGAATACAATACAAGAAAGGGAGCGTGAAAAACAAGTTTTTATGTTGTGTGAGATAAAGCTACAAAGAAGTAACATTTTAATTTTACAGGATTTATATTAAAGAAAACATTGAAGTTATTTGTAATAATAATGTGTAATTGAAATCAGCAATTTAGAGAATAATCAGTAAGTTTAATGAAAATCGTTGCAATGACAGTTATTGGTGCTGGTTCTTTTGGCACTGCATTAGCAATTGCTCTTGCTCGTAATGGTCATAATGTTTTACTTTGGGGGTATAATTCTCAACACATCAAAAAATTACAAGAACAACGTTGTAATCAATTATATTTACCTGATATTCGATTTCCTGAAAATTTATTCCTCGAAACTTCGCTTGAAACTGCAATAACCGCAAGTAATAATATATTAATCGCTGTTCCAAGCTACGTATTTCATCAAGTGTTGTATAAGATTCAGCCTTATTTGGATCAACATTCGCGCGTTATTTGGGCAACGAAAGGTTTAGAACATGGTACGGGACGTTTCTTACAAGAAGTTGCTCGTGAGATTTTGGGTGAAAAAATTCCTTTAGCTGTTTTTTCTGGACCAACTTTTGCTAAAGAACTAGCTATTGGTTGGCCTACTGCAATGACGATAGCAGCTTCTGATGTTGAGTTTGGTAAAGAATTGCAGCAACTTTTTCATTGTAACAAAAGTTTTAGAGTTTATAAAAGCTCGGATATGATTGGTGTTCAATTAGGAGGAGCTGTCAAAAATGTTATTGCTATTGGTGCAGGAATATCAGATGGCATGGGATTTGGAGCAAATGCACGAATAGCTCTCATCACACGAGGCCTAGCTGAAATTAGTCGTTTAGGGGGTGTTATGGGGGCTGAGCTTTCCACATTTATGGGAATGACAGGCTTAGGTGATCTGGTTTTGACATGTACTGATAATCAGTCGCGTAATCGCCGTTTTGGAATACTTCTTGGTGAAGGAATGGATATAAAAGAAGCGGAAAAACAAATTGGTCAGGTTGTGGAAGGGTACTTAAATACCAAAGAAATATATATATTAGCGCAACGTCTTGGGGTGGAAATGCCTATTGTCGAACAAATTTATCAAATTCTCTATTGTGGTAAAAATATAACAGAAGCGGCTAACACATTACTAAGTCGCACTCTCAAGAGCGAAATATAGTGGTTTTAAATAATTTAAATCGTAAAAAATAGAAATATACTATGATAAAAATATAAAATAGATTACATTGCTTATTGTATAAGGCTATTATAGCTCAAAAAATTACAGGTTCATATCATTCAATTTTTTATGAAATATAAAAATTTTGGCTTTTGTTAAGTATCTATTTGAAAATAAATTATCATTTTCACTTAAACATGTATATAATGGATATTTTGATTTTTTCTTAAATGCGTCTCAAATGATATTTGCAAACAGTATAATAGAAGATTCATTGGAGAGCAGCTTCTTATTTATAGAGAGTATAAACTAAAAATATCATTGCTATTATCCAATTTCCAATATTATTTGCTGCGTATAATAAATAGCCTTTGTATGTTAGATACAAGGAAGAATATTTGCATACTTCCGTTTGATTTATCTCTGAAACGAGGCGGTAATCTAATTTAGTGAGAATATGAAGTTTTCAAAATCCAGTTCTTGTTTTCACCATCATTTTTTTATTCAGCTTTCCAACTTTCGTAGGCATTTAAAGCAGTATATTTTAAATAACGGAGATTGCTTTATATTTTTGTTTTTCTTGTTCTTTCACGGAGGCAGGCTCTTCACGCAAAACAAAACACTATTACGGTTGGCTCATTCACATAATTTTTAAAAAGCTATCTCTACGCAACTCCATTCCACAATGGGTACTATAAACAGTATAATCAAAATCCCTGTGAAATAAAACCCATTATGCCTCCCATCTTTATATTTGTGAAGGGGAAAGACAACGCTGTCACACACTTTATCCAGTTTACAATGCTGAGGCAGCTTTTGAAACTTGAGATGGTTTAGTAGAATATTTATGCTTTCTTTTTTTCTACATATCAAATTTGTTTTTTATATGCAAAAAATAATTTTTTTGATTCAAATGTAAAGGTCTGAAATTGAAAGAATATTATTATATTTGTGGTTGTTTTTTAAACTGAAAAATAATGTGATTATAAGAGTAAGGCTGACTTGTTGATATTGAATTAGAATCCTGAATATAATGAGATTCCTCCATATAAAATCTTTCTATATTGAATCAACGAAAATTATTTCTTTACACGTTACAAGTGGGAAAAATCGTGTGGATAAAAACGATAAAGAAACGACTCAAAATACTTCTTATAGGCCATCTCAAGTTCTAAAAACTTCGCTATATTGAGGGAAGCAAATATAACGATAGTGTCGGCTTTTTTCTTTATAGGTTTAAAGATAGAGGAATGCAAATGGCTTTATGGTTATATTCATGGTTGCTTCCCTCGCGAAGTGGGCTTGGGAGTAAAATGTTTTTTTAGGCACGTGAATTGGCAATCCAGGTGCATTAGGTTTAGCGCATTCTGGTTTGTATGGGGTTCTGTAACTCCAAAAAGACACGTGATAAACAAAGGTATGAGGGAAGGAGTAACCTTCGTTATTTAAAAGATATTTTTGTATATACTTTTGAAAAAGTTGTACAACTGAATTAAAGGATGATGGTAAAGCCGAAAGATGGCTCTTACTCTTTATGCTTTTAGATTCTTCCCAAATTAAGTTGTTGCTCCGTTTCAGCGATAAATTAAATAGAGATTCTCAACATACTTTCTCCCATTTAGCTTATAAAAGTTGCAACAGTAGAGAAAGCAATAAATTGCCTTAATATTTATCATAAATATGCTGGGGCTTTGGGATTGGATGTTGATCTACAAGAAGCAGAAAAGCATGGGCTTTGTTAGGAAAACAACATGATAAAACACAAAACTTTCCAGCAAAATGGATTGGAGAGATAAATTAGCTTTTGTAAACTTTGCAAAACAATAATAATGATATAGTTTGCTTTGTGTTTACTTATTTTATGAGGGTATACGTATCCTTTGCGTTATATTCATAAAGAGATTAGACTGAGGAAAAATATATAGATTATCTTTAACTTGAAAATATGAAAGGAAGCGTAATACTCCAACAGAATTTTGGTTCTCTTTTCATCAGAGTCATTAAAAATCTTGAAACAAACAGTTTATTATCTCGTAATATTTTTTTCTGCGACCTGTAATGTTCCCTTGGTGAAAATTGTATGTCATCATATGTGCAACAGATTAGACTTGAAGCCTATTTTTATGAAGTTCAATCAGTAGAGAAAGCCGCTGAGGGCGTGACTAAAACACTCTACAAATGCAATTTTATTTTTTTAGTCGGGTGATTTTTATTCTGCGTGAGAATCTTCAGTTTTTTTCAGCTCTTCAAGTATTGGCATAGACATGATGTTATAGCCTGAATCAACGTAATGAATTTCACCTGTGACGCCTGATGATAAGTCAGAGAGTAGATAAAGAGCGGACTTTCCAATTTCATGAATATTCACGGTACGGCGTAATGGGGCATTTCGACGTTGATGTGAAAATATTGCACGTGCAGCTGCAATGCCATTCCCTGCTAAGGTTCTAACAGGACCAGCTGAAATCGCATTGACGCGGATATTTTGCGGGCCAAAGTCTGCCGCTAAATAACGGACCATAGCTTCTAAAGCAGCTTTAGCTATTCCCATGATATTATAATTAGGGACAACTTGCTGTGAAGCACCATAGGTAAGGGTTAAAAGTGCCCCTCCATGAGGCATAAGCTTCTCCGCGCGCTGAGCAATTTCAGTAAAGGAATAAGCCGAAATAACCATTGTACGTTGAAAGTTTTCACGTGTTGTAACATCAACGTAACGCCCTTTTAGCTGATTTTTATCTGAAAAACCAATAGCATGGACAATAAAATCAATAGTTTTCCATTCTTTTTCAATTTTTTCAAAGACGTAATCAACATTTTCAATTTTTTCAACATCACACTCTAGAACTAATTTGCAGCCAAGCTTATCAGCTAGGGGCTGAACACGTTTTCCGAAAGGACCTCCTTGATAAGTTAAGGCTAATTCAGCCCCTGCTTGTGCGAGTTGACAGGCAATACCCCAAGCAATTGAATGGTCATTCGCAATTCCCATAATAAGGCCACGTTTGCCCTCCATCAAACCTTTCATATTATTCTCCGTAAGACCGTATTTTTTCAATTACTAAGAACTCTCATTTATACATAGCGTTGAAAAATAAGCGTTGCATTGGTACCGCCAAAGCCAAAAGTATTTGACAATACGGTATTCAGTTGTTGATGATCTCGTCGTTTACGGACGATCGGCATATCAACAAAAGCTGGATCAAGTTCTTCAATATGGGCACTTTCACAGATAAAATTATGATTCATCATTAACAATGTATAAATCGCTTCGTGCACACCTGCAGCTCCTAAGGAATGCCCTGTTAGAGATTTAGTAGCAGAAATGGGAGGACATTGATCACCTGCTCCAAAAATACGGCGGATAGCCTCTATTTCAGGAGGATCACCAACAGGGGTTGCCGTTGCATGGGGATTTATATAATCAATTTTATTATGGACTGTTGCAAGGGCCATGCGCATGCACCGTTCTGCTCCCTCTCCTGACGGAACGACCATATCATGTCCATCGGATGTTGCACCATATCCAACGATTTCTCCATAGATTTTTGCACCACGTGCTTTAGCAAGTTCTAGATCTTCAAGAACTAAAACGCCAGCACCTCCAGCAATAACAAATCCATCACGATTGACATCATAAGCACGTGAAGCCTTGTGAGGGATGTCATTATATCTGCTAGACATAGCGCCCATAGCATCAAATAAAACAGAGAGTGTCCAATCCAAATCTTCACAACCACCGGCAAAAACGCGATCCTGCTTGCCATATTGGATCATTTCATAAGCATTTCCAATACAATGATTTGAGGTAGCACAAGCTGAAGAGATTGAATAATTGACTCCTTTTATTTTAAAAAAAGTTGCTAGGGTTGCAGATGCTGTAGAACTCATTGCTTTAGGGACAACAAAAGGCCCAACACGTTTTGGACCCTTTTGACGTGTAATGATAGCAGCTTCGACTATTGACTGCGTTGAAGCACCTCCAGACCCCATAATAATGCCTGTGTTTTCATTGGATACTTCATTGGGCTCTAGACCAGCATCAGCAATTGCTTGATCCATGGCGATATGATTCCATGCTGTTCCACGACCATGAAAACGTAGAGCACGTCGGTCTACAAGTTCTTCTATATTAATATCAGGTTTACCGTAAACTCTGCTGCGAAAGCCTAATTCAGCATATTGAGGTGCGTAAGAAATTCCGGATTTTGCTTCATGTAAACTGGTTAAAACGGCCTCTGGATTATTTCCAATTGCGGAGACAATTCCCATTCCGGTCACAACAACTCGACGCATTCATACCTCCTTATTCCATTCAGAATAGTAAAAAAATCTTCCTGATGAAAATAAATTCAATCTTCTTTGAATAAAGCAACGCGCAAATCATTCGCCTTATAAATAGTTTTTTCATCTGCTTTTAGCCATCCATCAGCTATTCCTAAGACTAAATTTCCACGTCGAATACGCTTAAAATCTATTCCATATTCAAGAAGTTTGGCTTGTGGCGTTACCATACCTGATAACTTTACTTCACCTGTTGATATTGCTCTTCCTTTTCCTGGTTCGCCCAACCAACCAAGAAAAAAACCTGTTAATTGCCACATACCATCCAGTCCAAGACATCCTGGCATAACGGGATCGCCTATAAAATGACAATTAAAGAACCACATATCTGGTGTAATGTCAAATTCGGCACGAACCATTCCTCTATCGTATTTGCCACCAGTTTCACTGATTTGAGTGATTCGATGAATCATCAACATTGGTGGTGCCGGTAATTGCGCATTACCCTTACCAAACATTTCGCCGCGAGCGCAGCTTAGAAGCTCTTCATAAGTGTAGCGAGACTTTTGTTCAGCCATGGTTACTCCATTTATTTGCATATATCTTTTATTTCTGCGCTTTTCCCCAACCTACTTTTAGAGCAAACTTTAAAGATAGGGAAATGATTTTATACCATTTTTAATGACAAGAGCCTTTTTTCATGTATTCTACATAGATAATTATTTAAAAATGGAATACAAGATTGCACCATACTATTCCCATTTTTTTATCTTATTGAGACGGGAAGATATTTTGGTTTGTAATATGTCAGTGAGTGCAGACACTTTAGATATGAATGAAGAGAAACAGTCTACAAAAGAATTTGAAGAAGGTGTGCAATATTATTCTACTTCTATGTTAGAAAAACATTTGCGTGAAAATGGGTTGCGTCCAACACGTCAGCGGTTAGAACTTGCACATATGATTTTTTCTGAAGGGAATCGTCATATTACTGCTGAAGAGCTTTATGAGGAAGCAGTGAAGGCGGGTGTTCCTGTATCCTTAGCAACGGTTTACAATACGCTTCATCAATTTACGGAAGCGGGATTATTACGGATTATTGCCGTAGAAGGTTCGAAGACTTGGTTTGATACAAATACCTCTGATCACTACCATTTTTATATAGAAGGTAAAAATCGTATTCTTGATATTCCTTGCAATTTGAAAGATTCTCCCATTATTGGGAATTTGCCTACACCACCAGAAGGTATGGAAATTTCACATGTTGATTTGATTGTGCGATTAAAACAAAAAAATCAGCCTTGTGATAAGGATTAAAGCTATGCGATGAGGAATAAAAATTGAATTTGATGCGTTTTAAGCATTCACCAATTTTTTATTTTTTCATCAGGATAAATTCCCCATAATTGAGGTTGATGAAGCCATCCATGAACGTTATTAAGAGTGATTTCGCACCATTGTCCATCGCATTGGTGGATATTGCCGATGACATTAGGCTCTACTTCTGCCACAAGTTCTGCATTGTCGGTAGGTTTTTTTCGCAGCATTAGCCTTTTTGTTTTATCTTTTTGCCATGGAATAGTTATAGCAGTCCGCTTTCCTGATAAAAGCGATTGATAAACCCACCCTTCATCGCCTTCTGCATCACGAATTTTGCGCCACTGATCATATTCTTGGATGATTTCAATAGGTAGTCCCTTCTTTTGGTAAGTAAAAATGATAGAATAGTTACTTCCTGGCCCGATGCGTACATTAACACGAGTAGGTTTAATCGAAGCAAATCTTGGAAGTGGTAAACCACTGGGGCCTAGATTTTGATTAAATGTTTGTGCGTGCAACAAATGCGGTGAACACAATACAATGACTTTTGCTATTAAGATACATAATGTAAGCATTAAAACGCGAAACCAACGAGAATTTTGCACACTGAGCTCCTTTATTTCGTCATATATTGATAATTAAAATCTGGAAGATAAAATTGGATCCTGATAAAAATTATGCCATATCGCCCGTTAACGAGATCTAAACAATGAAAAAATTGTTACGAGAAGAGCAATATAAAAAAGAAAAGAGTTTGAACTTCTTAGTGCTTATGGTGTTGATGAGGGGATACCTGTAAATAAATATTGGATTTTTAACAAACCATATGCGTGAGAAAAATATTAAAACAACAAAGTATATCATGGTTGGAGTAGTTTTTGTATAGAAAATCAGATCTAAAATGTTGCCCCTTTTTTCCACGTGTATTTCTCGAACTAAAAGTGTAGTTATGCGTGTTATGAATGCGAAAACTATTCCGTAAAGACATTACGGTGTGGGGTGAGAAGACAGTTTTAAAGGAATAAAAGAATATGATGCATGAAGTCCTTAAACATAAAAATATGAGCAATATTCTAGAGTAGATTGATATATGAATGGCTAATTTTAACAGAGTAGTTTTCTGTGATAATCTAATATATAAAATTTGCTATACGCTGATCTTGTGCAATGATAATATTTATCCGTATGTTAGATAAACTTGTGCCGTCATTCTGTTTCATAATATTCAATGTTATAAGTTTCTATTATTTAGAGTGTTTATAAGAAGCATTTTTATTCTATTTACAGATAAATTCCACGTGTTGATGTATAAGCAAAAGGCATTGATCGATTCAATATGAGAGGGCGTTGAGAGAATTTGCTGTATGCGGAGTTATTACCTGATGTGAAAAACGATTACTTATGATGATAAATCAATAAGTTATAAATTTTGACTCATTATTTGAATTGTAAAAACGTTTTCATCAAAAGTGGTAATATAAGGCACTTACACCCAGGTTAAAATAAGAGTGTTTTCTCTATTTATGTTCAATTTTCGTTTGTTTCAACTTAATATAAAAGTTTATGAAAGAGGAGGGATTATTCAATAGATTTATGAGGTTAATTATCATAGGTGATAAATAGAAAAAACTTATTAAAAAAGAAACTGTTGTGCAGTGGTTGAAATTCTTCATCCTTTAGAAGGATAGAACAAGAGATATAAAGAGTTACGAAATTACATTATTTCATTACATAAGTGCAGAGAAGAAGGGTTATGTATTTTCATATCCTTACACACGCAATTACCTGTTGCGTAGGTATTTGTGTTTTACAACCTGATATAAAGTTTTTGAAAGATTTAGAATATTTAAGGACAAAAAAGAAAATCATCATGAGACTTGCATATAAGAAATAGCTATTTGAAAGATAAAAAGAGTGAGGAAAACTATAGCAAAAAATGATAACAAGACACTTCACACTCGACTCACATTTTACATAAGAACAAATCGCTTACATATCTGAAGTGTTGTTTATCATCCATTTCTGAAAACTACAAAAGTGAAGTAGACTTCATCCCTATGATAAAAAATTTATACCCAACATATTTTATACAACTAAAATATTAAGCGAAACATTACACGCAAAAAACATCCGCAAGAAACCTATTGCAATTGCCTATAAAGATAAAATTTTCTTATAATTTATCCTCTATTGCTTATGCAACTCTACAATGCATCAAATGTATATCACTTCACCGCAACAGTTCGTCCGTTATTGACAAAACCTTCTCTTTGCGCACGCTTACGAGCAAGCTTACGTGTACGACGAATAGCCTCAGCTTTTTCACGAGCCCGCCTCTCAGATGGCTTTTCATAATAACTACGCATTTTCATTTCACGAAAGATACCTTCACGCTGCATCTTTTTTTTCAACGCGCGAAGCGCTTGGTCAACATTATTATCACGAACGAGTACTTGCACTATTTATCCTGCTTTTTTCAGTTTATAAATTATAGGAAAAACCTACCTCTTTTAAAGGGCATCTCCAAAAGGACAAAATCTTATATCATATAAATAAGACATTTGTCTATATAGCTTTTTAAAATTCTATTTTTTTGTAATAAACTGCTTCTTATAATGAATGCTAGAGTTTAGGGTTATAAACCTATGAAAGTCCTAGTATTTGATCATTTTCATCAAGATGAATTTTTTCAGCGGTAGGATAATGCGGTAAGCCGGGCATGGTCATAACATCTCCACAAATGACAACAATAAAACCGGCTCCCGCACAGAGACGAATTTCTCGTACGGGAATTTCAAAATCAACAGGAGCACCATATTGCTTGGGATCAGCAGAAAAAGAATAAGGTGTTTTTGCCATACAAATAGGGTAAGTGCCAAAGCCTTCTTTTTCCCAAGATTCTAATTGTTTAAGAAGAGGAGCTGAGATGATGGCGCCACGTCCACCATATAGCTTTGTTATAATACAATTAATTTTTTGAACGAGGGGAATATCATCTTGATAGAGAACTTTAAAATCAGAATCTTGTTTTTCAATTAAGGCAATGAGTTCTTGTGCAAGTTCTATGGCACCTTTTCCACCTTGTTTCCAATGTTTACAGAGAATAGCTTTGTGTCCAGTTGTTGCCACTATTTTTTGTAACGTTCTTATTTCATTATCGCTATCGCTGTCAAAATGATTAATCGCTACAACACAAGGGATACCGTAGAGTTCCATATTTTTGATATGTCGTAAAAGGTTAGCTGCTCCTTTTTCTAAGGCAATAATATTTTCTTCTGTCAGATTATTTTTTTCCACACCACCATTCATTTTTAATGCACGAATCGTTGCAACAATTACTGTTGCATTTGGTACAATACCTGCTTGCTGACATTTGATGTTGAAGAACTTTTCTGCTCCAAGATCGGCTCCAAATCCCGCTTCTGTGACGACATAATCAGCGAGTTTTAAAGCGGTTTTTGTTGCTATAACTGAGTTGCAACCATGAGCAATGTTAGCAAAAGGTCCTCCATGAACAAAAACAGGGTTATTTTCAATTGTTTGTACAAGGTTAGGTTGTATGGCGTCTTTAAGAAGAACTGCCATTGCGCCTTCTGCATTGAGATCAGTTACTGTTACGGGCGTTTTATCATAACGATAGGCAACAATAATTTTTTTGAGTCTTTGTGTAAGATTTTCTAAATTTTCAGAAAGACAAAGAAGTGCCATAATTTCTGATGCGACAGTAATATCAAAACCTGTTTGTCTTGGAAAACCATTTGTTATCCCCCCCAATGAAATAACGATATCGCGCAATGCACGGTCATTCATATCAAGCACGCGTTTCCAAATAATGCGCCGTGGATCAATGTTTAGAGTATTTCCCCAATAGATATGGTTATCGATCATTGCAGCAAGAAGATTATGAGCTGCTGTAATAGCATGAAAATCACCGGTAAAATGTAAATTAAGGTCATCCATTGGGATGATCTGTGCATAACCACCACCAGCAGCTCCCCCTTTGACACCAAAACAGGGACCTAAAGATGGTTCTCTCAAAGTCGCTATTGTTTTTTTGCCAATAAGGTTAAGAGCATCACTTAGTCCAACAGTTGTTGTTGTTTTTCCTTCTCCAGCAGGTGTGGGATTGATAGCTGTGACGAGGATAAGTTTACCATCTGGATTTTTATTGAGCGATTTTATGTATGCAGAAGAAATTTTAGCTTTATCATGACCGTAAGGAATGAGGTTTTCAGGTGTAATACCAATTTTTTGTGCAATTTCAGTAATATGCTGTTTTTTAGCAGTGCGAGCAATTTCAATATCTGTTTTATGCATGGAAAAATTCTTAAACTGAGCTTTTATTAATGTTCGAGACCTGTATTCTATAGATTAATGAGAAGAATCCTTAGAGAATAGAAAGTGCAGGATATCATAGAGTTCAATGATGTGTTATGCAAGAGATAATCCCAAAAGAACACAAGAAGGGTTTTATCGTTTTTTTTGGGAAAAAAATCTCTATGTTTTAAGTTTTGATAAGTTTTTAACCAGCTGCAATATTCCTCTCAAGATCAGCTAAGGATCAACATCAGAAGAAAGTATTTAGGTAATTAATTTAAAAACTTTTTACGCAGCAATATGGATGCAATTTTTATACCTTATATTTGTTGTTCCAAATAACACACTGAAAAAGTTTTAGAGAGCAGTAAACCACAATTTGTAGTGGTATACTTAAAGCCTTTCTTAAGATGTGGTGGACAGCAATAAAATATTCAGAAATATCTATTGATGGAAAAGCTAGAAATAAGCACAGAAAAATCATCCAACTGGTTAAAAGTATAATCCAGAAAAGATCAAAAACCAGCGCATAGATTGAGAAAGAAAGCAACAACATTCACCAACTAATACAATCTATGCGATTATATCTAATAAAAATACCCTTTAGACTGAATTGAAGGCCATATAACATCCCATTTTATGAAAATAGCTAAAGAAACGACTCATAATACAATAATAAAGCCATAAGAGAAGCAAAGATAGGCAAAACTAAATCACATAAACAAACTGAGATTAAATTTCTAAGCAAGATGTTGACAAATGGCGCACCCGAAGAGATTCGAACTCCTGACCCCCAGATTCGTAGTCTGGTGCTCTATCCAGCTGAGCTACGGGTGCGCGTATCCCGATTTTTTACATTGTCTAAAACAAAGACTTCCTAATCGTTTCATTAAAGAAATGCAAGTAAAACTTGGGTTATTATAAAAAAATTCTTTTTTTATAATATATTAAAAAAGGTTATAACATATTATGGGTTCAGTTGGATATTTGGTCGGGTCATTTTTTGCTGTGATTTTATCAAACAATATGAACGATAGTTAACTTGACGTTTTCGTCTATGAACGATAGTCAACCAGAGATGATATATGTTTTTGCGGTGGGGGGTAAAATATACACCTGCTGTTTGGTTTTTTGTAAAACGCCGATATTACCGTTGAAAACTATTTCATATAAACATGGCACAGCAAAGGTAGATGTATGGCGTTATTAAAAAAGATCTTTCCATTAGTGTTATTAATTAGCGTTTTAACGGTTACTTATTGGGCTGGAAAACAAAGCGCAGAACAACCCACTTCTATGGCGGATAAAACGAGTGTATCATCTCAAAATTCAAAGAAAACAATAGGAAGACCATCGGTGAATGTGGCCGTTGATCGTGTGAAGATTCAAGACCTTTATGAACATCTTAATGTTCTTGGAAGTGGAAAATCACTTGCTGAAGTCAAGATTACTCCTTTATCATCAGGTGTTATTGATAAACTTTTTGTGTCTGCTGGTACAAAAGTACAAGTGGGGGACGTGATTGCAAAGCTTGATTCTAAAACGGAGGAAATAGCGGCCGCAAAAGCAAAAGTACAACGTGATAATAATGCGTTAACGCTTTCACGCATTATTAAATTACGTGCCAGCAATACAGCAACGGAAGTTCAAGAAGTTACAGCACGTTTAGAGTTGGATAACGCAAATTTGGTTTTGCGTAGTGCTGAGCTAGAACTCGATCGCCGAACAATTCGTGCACCGATTCCTGGAGTTGTTGGTATTTTACCCGTTGATGTTGGGAATAACGTAAGCCTTAATACTGTAATAGGCCGTATTGAGAATCAAGAACGTATTTTAGTCGATATATGGGTTCCTGAACGATATGTATCACGCCTTCATAAAGGAGATGAGGTAAAGGCAACATTAACCGCACAGTCAGATAAATCTTTTGTTGGTCATATTTACGCGATTGATAATGTCGTTGATCCAGAAAGTCGCACACTTCATGCTCAGGTTGAAATCAATAATGAAAAAGATACGCTCATGTCTGGTATGTCCTTTTCTGTTGCCTTGCAATTTCACAGTGGTTCTTTCCCTGTCGTTAATCCTCTTGCGATCCAATGGAATAGTGAAGGATCATTTGTTTGGCGTGTAAAAGAAGGAAAAGTAGAGTCTATTCCCGTATCGATTATTCAGCATAAAGCAGATCAAGTTTTTGTGAAAGCTTCTCTAGAAGATGGTGATCAAGTTGTTATTCAAGGGGTGCAAATGCTTTATCCAGGAAGTAAAGTAATTATTAATGATCAAAAGTCCCATCAATAGTAATTATCAGTAGTTTATGGAATGGATATACAATGAACCAAGAATTGAGGACAAAGCAGCCAATATCGCAGATGGAGCAAGGTGGTCTCATTGCTTTATTTATTCGCAGACCGGTGTTTACTTTTGTTTTAAATGCCATGATCATTATTGCAGGATTTGCAGCATGGTTGAATGTTGATGTGAGAGAATTACCTGATGTTGATACGCCAGTAACAACGATTGTAACGATGTTTTCTGGTGCATCAGCAGAAACCATTGATCGTGAAGTAACAAAAGTTATAGAAGATGCTGTTTCTCGTGTTTCAGGTGTTAAGACGATTTCTTCGACATCTTCTTTTGGACGCTCCCGTGTGCAGATTAGTTTTAATGTTGGTATTGATTTGAATGTAGCGGCATCTGATCTTCGTGATGCTCTGGCTCGCATTGCTTATTCTTTACCCAAAAATGCAGATTCACCTTTGATTCTTAAAACAGATTCGAATGCTGCTTCCATGATGTATTTAGTTGTAACATCACCAACAATGAGCCTTGATGATTTAACTACAATTGTAGACGATCAGATTGTTGATGCAATTTCTGCTGTTGATGGTGTTGGTGATGTACAGGTTGATAGTGCTCGTACAAAGATTTTTCAGATTGATATAGATCAAGCAAAACTCGCAAGTTATGGATTAACTGTCGCAGATATTTCACGTGTTCTTGCTGATATGACAACAGATGTGCCAGTAGGATCGTTACGCAATTTTAAGCAAACTTTAGTCGTCCATGCTACTGCACGTTTAACAACACCAGAATCTTTTGAACAAGTTGTTTTAAAACCTCGTGTACACCTTGGTGATGTTGCGCATGTTACTTTGTCACCCGATATAGAAAATGTTATTCTTCGTATCAACGGAAAGACAGGGATTGGATTAGGGATTGTGCGTAAAGCACAATCCAATACCCTTAATATTTCTGCAGGCGTAAGAGCCGTTATTGATAATCTCAAAAGTGTTGTTCCTTCTTCTGTCCATATAGACGTTATTAGTGATGATGCAATTTTTATTAAAAGCGCCCTTCATGAGGTTGAAGTGGCGTTGGTTATTGCTATTTTGAGCGTTATTTTGGTTATTTTCCTTTTTCTTAGAGACATTCGTGTAACGTTGATACCTGCTGTATCTCTTCCAGTCGCTTTGATTGGTACTATTGCAGCTATTTATCTTGTAGGGTTTTCATTGAATATTCTCACATTTTTAGGACTTGTTTTGGCAACAGGGCTTGTTGTGGATGATGCTATTGTTGTGCTGGAAAATATTGTTCGATGGCGCAATATGGGGATAGGTTCTAGGGCTGCAGCGGTGTTAGGAACCCGTGAAGTCTTTTTTGCTGTTGTCGCAACAACATTGACTTTAGTGGCAGTGTTTGTTCCTATCTCCTTTCTTCCTGGACAAGTTGGACGGCTTTTTAGAGAATTTGGTTTTGTGTTGGCAATTTCTATTTTGCTTTCTTCAATTGTTTCCTTAACCCTTTGTCCTATGTTGGCTTCACGTTTTCTCAAAGAACATATTGAGGAAAAAGAGGAAAAAGTTCATCACCATTTTATTTTTTTATATAAATTGGGTTCTTTGTTTCATAAGGCATATACTTACAGTTTGCATAAGTGTTTAGGAAAGCCTTGGGCTGTTATTTTTGCTTCACTTGTTTTTGCAGCTCTGTGTGTTGGAGGCTATACGAAGTTGCAACAAGAATTAACGCCAGCAGAAGATAGAGCCCTTATCTTTTTGGTCATTAATGGACCACAAGGTATTTCGACACGATATTTGAACGAGCAGGTAGAGAAAATTGAAGAAAGTTTACAGCCATTACGTGATGCAGGTGAGATTACTAATACTTATTCTATCGCAGGTATTGGCGGTTCACCCAATACTGCTTTTTTGGTTTTATTGCTTTCATCTTGGGATAAACGTTTACGCAGTCAGCAGGAAATCGTAAAAGATGTTAATGCAAAGGTTCGGCAGTTTCCGGCAGTTTTTGTATTTGCTGCACAAGGAAATTCTTTAGGTGTGAGGGGAACGGGACAAGGATTACAATTTGCAATTCTTGGCAATGAGTATGCAGTATTACAACCCATTGCTGATAAATTGGTGCGTGCTTTACAAGGCGATCCGCGTTTTATTCGCCCACGTCTTGCTGTTGACGCCACACAACCGCAATTTTTTATTGAAATTAATCGACAAAAAGCCTCCGATTTAGGGATTGATATCACTAATTTGGGGGATACATTACAAGCAATGTTGGATGGTAAAAAGGCTGGTTCCATTAATGTGGATGGTCATTCTTACGATGTTAAATTGATATCGCGTAAAAGTCCTATAAAGAGTCCTAATGATTTAGAAAATATTTTTTTAAAGGCCAAAGACAATAGATATGTTCCTTTATCGGTTATTGCGCATTTACATGAAAAAGCTATTGCTCCCCAATTAAAACGGGAAAAGCGCATGAGCGCTGTCATTTTAAGCGCAAATCTTGCTCCAAATACCACTTTAGGGGATGCTTACCAAACTGTGCAGAAAATTGCTTCTCCTTTGTTATCGAAAGGGACCTATGTGGTTCCCTTAGGAGAAGCTGAAACACTTAATGAAGCATCTTCTAATTTTGTGATTGTTTTTGGCATTGCTTTTTTGATTATTTTATTGGTTTTAGCGGCTCAGTTTGAAAGCTTTATTTCGGGTTTCATTATCATGGCTACTGTTCCATTAGGGATTGGCTGCGCTGTAATTGCTATGCTATTAAGTGGTGTGAGTCTTAATATTTATAGTCAAATTGGATTAATTTTGTTAATTGGCGTTATGGCAAAAAATGGTATTCTCATTGTTGAATTTGCAGATCAATTACGTGATCAGGGAAAAAATGTGCGTGAAGCTGTAGAAGAAGCAGCAAATATTCGCCTTCGTCCAGTTTGTATGACAATGATTTGTGCTATTTTAGGAGGTATTCCTTTGGTTTTAGCAAAAGGTGCTGGTGCAGAAGCTCGTATAGCTTTGGGGTGGGTTATCGTTGGTGGTTTAGGTTTAGCAACTATTTTTACGCTTTACGTTACACCGGTTGTTTATCTTTTGGGGGGACATTTTATAAGATCAAAAGCAGCAGAAGATTTGCGCTTAACAAAAGAACTCAATCAAGTTAAATGATGTATCGAGTAGAAAAAATTTGAAAGTTTATTTTTGTAAAAATATCATTCTCAAATTTTATTTTTTTACTTTTATATTTCTTTATTTTTTGTGTGAGCAGTGAAAAGAGCAAGTAATCAAGGAGATGGTTTCTGCTTTATTATTATTTAGACGTAGGTTTCATTATCAATAACCGTATAGGGTAAGCTTATGGGAGATAGCTTTTCGATTCGAAATGAAAAGGTTTTTGAAGCCACCTTAAGAGCTTTAAAAAGCCATGCTACAAAGGATAGAGTCTCTGATATTCGTCGGCATTTTGTAGAGGATGATCAGCGTTTTTCTCATTTTTCTCTCAAACTTGATGATCTTCTTTTTGATTTTTCAAAATGTGGTGTAACATTTAAAACGCTACAACTTCTAGATGATTTAGCTGTCGCAGCAGATGTGTTAGGCCGGCGTGATGCAATGTTTTCAGGTCAAGCCATTAATACAACTGAAAAACGTTCTGTTCTTCATATTGCATTACGATTACCTGCTGACGAAATTTTCATGCTGGATGGTCATGATCTTGTTCCTGATATTCAAGACGTCCTTAAAGGTATGGAACGATTTTCTGAAAAGATACGTGAAGGCAGCTATAAGGGGAGCAGTGGAAAGAGAATAAGTGATATTGTCAATATCGGGATTGGTGGCTCTGATCTTGGTCCTGCAATGGTCACATATGCTTTAAAACCTTATCATGATGGTCCACGTTGTCATTTTGTTTCTAATGCTGATAGCGCCCATATTTCTGATACTCTCTCTATTTTGAATCCAGCAACAACGCTTTTTGTCATTGCTTCTAAAACTTTTACAACGGCTGAAACAATGATAAATGCTCAAGTTGCACGTCAGTGGATTTGTTCACATTTAGGGGAAAAAGCTATTCACACGCATTTTGTCGCTATTTCGAGTGCTCTCGATAAAGTAGCAGAATTTGGCATAGATTCAACCAAAGTTTTTAAATTTTGGAGTTGGGTTGGAGGACGTTATTCAATTTGGTCTGCCATTGGCCTTGTTGTTATGTTTGCAATAGGGGGACAAAATTTTCGCCAATTTCTCAATGGCGCTTTGCAAATGGACCAACATTTTAAAACTATGCCTTTGCATAAAAATATTCCTATTCGATTTGCTCTTTTAGGGTTCTGGCATCGTGTTATTTGTGGTTATTCATCACGCTCTATCATTCCCTATGCGCAACGCTTAATGCATTTTCCAGCTTATTTACAACAGCTTGATATGGAATCAAATGGGAAGCAAGTTTCTTTGGATGGAAAACTATTAAATTTTTCAAGTGGTCCGATTGTTTGGGGTGATTCAGGAACAAATAGTCAACATGCCTTTTTTCAGCTTCTGCATCAAGGAACAGATGTTGTTCCTGTAGAATTTATTTTATTTATAAAAGGGCATGAGAAAAATTTACATTCTATGTATGAGATATTGCTAGCAAACGGTTTAGCGCAATCAAAAGCCTTGATGAAAGGGCGTAGTATTGAAGATACTCGACATATCTTGATAAAAAATGGCGTTGATGAACGTGAAGCAGACTACTTAGCACTTCATAGAAGTTTTAAAGGAAACCGTCCAAGCATTACGCTGGTTCAAGATTTATTAACACCTTTTGCACTTGGTCGTCTCATTGCGCTTTATGAACATCGTATTTTTGTTGAAGGCATTTTAATGAATATTAATTCATTTGATCAATGGGGTGTTGAACTTGGTAAGGAATTAGCAGAAGAGTTATTACCCATTCTTCGTGGAGAAAATAAAGCGGATAATCGCGATAGTTCAACATTAGGGTTGATAGCTCATATTCAAGCAAGACGCCCAAAATAAATATAATTGGAGCATGCTTTTGTACTAGCTATGTAAAATTAGAATGAGAGAGAAATATGAGCGAATTCTTTAAATTTTAACTCTATACTCTCTTAATAAGCGATATCCAATTATTAAGCCCTCCTTTTTGTTATTATAGGAAGAGATAAGAGTTTTGTACAAATATGCATAACATTAATTTTAAGTAAGTACATTGCATAAGAAAAGCTCGGATTTGTTAATATAAAAACCTCTGATGCGGATAAAACACATTTAATCCGTTAATTAACGAAATTGTAAATAGCCCTACGATCACCATTATTTCAAAAATTCTATCAAAGGTTGGTGATTGATAAAAATTCTTCTCAAGCAATCTAAAGATCGGGAGAAGAGAGACATAGAAATTATAAAACTCGTGGAAATCCAATACGAATTATCATAACAAGCATGGTTTGGTGTGTATTAACCAATTGCAAACAACAAAAAAACTACAAATGTTAGGTTTTAAGCTATGTTATACCGAGCATATGAAAGTTCATTTTAAGTTAATGGCGGAGAGAGAGGGATTCGAACCCTCGATATGGTTTCCCATATACACGCGTTCCAGGCGTGCGCCTTCAACCACTCGGCCACCTCTCCAGAAGCCTTGCACTATACCCAGAAAGAAATAACGTGCAAGTTTAAATTATATATTTAAACCTCAAAAAAACAAATTCATTTATTAAAATGAGAGCTGATACCTGTTGAATACCTTTCTGTTGGGAATAAAAAGCTTATTCCCAACCATCAACTTTCACGCTTACTGACATACCGTCTGCTTTATGAAAAAACGCTGCTCTTAAAATTGGCATACGATTTATGTTTTTTTTCATAATGAAATATCTCCCGTCTATCAACATTAATTAGCCTAATAATAACGATATGAGTTTCTTATATTTCTAATATTAAAATTACTCTTTTGAGATGAGATTTGCTTGTCACTTTTATGCTGCCTATAATTTCTTTAAAAAACATTGGTCCACAATACTAAAGATTTAAGGCTTTACACTATGAGCAAGCTCTTTTCTCTTAACGTTTTTACCACTGGATATCCTTGCTTAGAGCGCGTACGGCTCGTGCTGTTTCACATTGTAGTGCTTTTTGTGCTAAGACTTTCATATCTTGAAAAGTATGAGTCTGCAAACACGCCTTTACTGGAATAATATCGCAAGATATCATAGAAAGTTCATTAATTCCCAATCCAGTTAAAATCATCGCACCAAAAGGATCTCCAGCTACACCACCACATACACTAACCCAACGCTTATGTTGAGCTGCTCCCTGAATAGTCTGATAAATCATCCGTAAAACTGCTGGATCAAGGCTATCTGCCTCAGACACAAGATACGGATTTTGCCGATCAACAGCCATTGTATATTGTGTTAAGTCATTGGTTCCAATTGAGAAAAAGTCAACATGAGCACTCAACACATCTGCCATGATGGCCGCTGCCGGAACTTCGATCATAATACCAAGTTTTAATTTTGGTGCATCAATATCATTGCGGATTTCTTCTGTAATCTTTTTTATAGTAATAATCTCTGAAACAGACATCACCATCGGAAACACAATCCATAGATCTCCACCCTCCTTTGCTGCTCGATACAAAGCACGTAATTGAGGTACCAAAAGATCACGCCGACGTAATAAAAGCCGCGTTCCTCGAATACCTAAAAAAGGATTATCTTCTTTAGATACATGTAAATGTGTAACCTGTTTATCACCACCAATATCGAGCGCCCGAATAATTAATGGCTTATCTCCTACAGCTGCAATCATCGCCCGATATATATCAAATTGAGCTTCTTCATCTGGAATATGAGGATTCTCTAAAAATAAAAATTCCGTGCGCATGAGTCCAACACCTTCAGCCCCCAAATCAAACGCAACAGAAACCTGATTCGCATAATTGACGTTAGCCATGATACGAATTCTTTGACCATCTATCGTTTGGACTGGTAATTTACATGCACTTATCTCACCGACACGTTTTTGTGCAACAGTATCAATATGCCTTTGAGCATCTTCAATATCTTCAAGCGTAGAATCAAGGTAAATGAACCCATTATCTCCATCAATAATAGCCTGAACATCAGACTGTATCGTCAAAATATCATCACCTACAGCAACAACCATTGGAATATCAAGAGTACGCGCCAAAATAGCTGTATGAGAGAGTGGACCTCCCCATGCTGTTGCTAATCCTTTTACTTTTGTACCATCAAGTTGAGCAATATCAGAAGGAGAAAGATCATTTGTAACCAGAATAACACCACTTGGAATATCATTTAAAAAAAATGATCTATAGGATGGATTTATTTCATCTAAAACACGACGACCAACATCAACTAAATTAACAGCACGTGCTGCTAACAAAGGATTATCCACCTTAGAAAACATATCTGAAAACTGCCGAACCGCTCTATCCCAAGACCAAGCAACACCATGACCTTCTGCTATAAAACGACAAGCTTGAGCTATGAGATTCTCATCTTCAAGCAAAACCATTTGCGCAGAAAAAATCGCAGCCGAAGCCGCTCCCATACGTACTGTAATATCAGAAATCACAGATGCCATTTTTTGTTTTGTTTTTGTAAGAGCCTTTTCAAGGCATGCTGCACCAACTGAAAAGTCAATTGGCTGATCTATTATAGAAATATTATTTTGTCTTAAAATAAAAATCTTACCAAACGCTAACCCTGAACTTGCTCCAACACCAGAAATGCCTTTTTGCATGGAGCGTGGATACCAGCCATGAAAAGTTTTTGTTTGAGATTCCATTTCTCTCACCACGCATTTTTCACTAATACTCACTTCTTTTACAACAGAAATGGCATCATTGAGAAGTTTTGCTCCTTCTACAGCATCTGTAGAAAAAATCAGAACATCACCATTTTTTGCGCCTAATTGCAATAAACCAACCAAATTTTTCATTTCAACGGCATATTGACCATGGCGAACTCTAATAGAATTTTGAATCTTTTTCGCAAAATCAACCCAAAGAGAAGCTGGTCGTGCATGAAGACCACTTGGGTAATCTAAAATCCATTCCTGACACACCGAAAGATCACCAATAAAAGGTTTTTCTTTCTTTATATCTTGATCAAACAGAGTTGTAACAATTTGCTGTTTGTCCGTAGTTTTTACAAGTATTTCAAGTTTTTTTTTATCAAATAAAAGAGATGTTAATTTTTTGCAAATTTCCCTATAGCGATCTGGATACGCTGCAATGGCAATAATTAAATGCGCTTTTTTTCCATCCTGCCACTCAACACCTGCAGGGACCTGTATAACAGCAACAGTGTCTTTAATGATTAAATCACAATTTTCAACCAAACCATGAGGAATGGCTATACCATTCCCAAGCCAAGTATTCGTTATTTCTTCACGTGCAAGCATGCTTGCCAGATAACATTTGTCAACTGCGCCAACCTGCACAAGCAATTCAGCAGCTGCATAAATCGCATCATTTTTATGATTAAAAGCAGCTGCAAGTTGTACAGACTTGACAGACAAGATTTCACCCTCAGTAAAATCTATATTCATCGCTTCTGCTTTCTCACATTTCATCATGAATTCAAACTGCCTTATATTTGAATATAAATATTTCTGATAAATTTCAGTTCAAAGCCACTTTTTCAAAAACACAAGTTGTACACAACATCATGACTTTATTGTTTTACGTAATCCAATAGAGCCACGTGAGGTGCTTAAATACCTCAAGATAACTGATAAAACAAATTGGATATTATAATCCCGCAGGTTGCTTAAACCATCATAAGCAAATTTGACTCTTAACTTTTACTTTTTACAAAGATAAAACCTCTATTTTTACAGCCTTAATCATCTGTAACTTCAGCTAATATTTTAACTCTTCCTCCAAATTGATTTAACTTACTGTCCCTCTTACTGTATTTATTACACCATTAAAACATGCAACTTACTATCTTTAAATTCTGTGCCGCTTATCTTCAATCCTTCTCTCTTAAACCATATAACATTAGCATATTTTAAGCTAATCCTTTTCTTCAATCGATATCGCAAACACACAATGCCATCTGTTGCACATTTGCAAAGTACACACATCCCCCACATACCTTCATCAACCACTAAAACTAAGAAAAATTCTATAAATAATCTTACTTTCTAGACATTTCGACAAACGAAATAAATAAAGCATAAAAATGCAGAGAAATTATTGTTTCAACCTTAGCCCTTATGCTGGTTAATTTGCAATAATGCACAATAAATAGTGAAATCAGAAAAATATACTTTTGAAGATAGCTGATTGCACATTGGTTATTTTTATCTCTTAAATCCGCCTTTAAAATATAACTTCATCCTCAATTAAATGAAATATCTCCTCCTAAAGCAGCTTTAATCATTCATTTTTATTTATAGATTTTCTTATTCCTTCTTTTTTAAAAGAATGGCCTCATCCATTTCCTTCACCATCTAAAATAGTATGACAACCTATCCCCAGCACATGCTTATAAAAATACTCCTCTTTATTAAAATCACCGCATAGATAACGCTCGCATTAAATTTCTCAATATTTTTTTGAACACAAACCTCTCCCTTATTAAAGAAATTTCCCAGCACTTTTTTATTCATAAAAGAAAATAAATTCTTCTCACTATTATCATACACAAATTTACCAACAAATTCCACCATAACATCAATACCTTCAATGCAAACACCACACAGCACAAATTTTCCCCATATTGAGGCAATTCATTTCCATAACTCTACCTTTTTCGTATTCTTTCTAGATTTCTTAGAGTACCAACGCAAAAAGGGAAAGATAATACTCTATCTTTCCCTTTTAATGCTTAAAAATCACAAGCGTAATTCAGCTAAATTACTAAATCCAATCAAATTCCAATTGATTGCTAGCTAAGATGCTACAGATTACTCTGCAGTCTCCACCATAGGAATGACTGAAACATAAAAACGGTTACCCGCTTTCCGTTGAAAAGAAACCTTTCCTTTTAATAAAGCGAAAAGTGTATGGTCTTTTCCAATGCCAACGTTGTCGCCAGGGTGCCAACGTGTACCACGCTGACGGATGATAATATTTCCAGCAATAACGGTTTCACCACCAAACTTTTTGACGCCTAGACGTTTCGATTCTGAATCGCGACCATTACGCGAGGAACCACCAGCTTTTTTATGTGCCATAGACGCTCTCCTTTAATCTTCCTTATTTTTTGCTACAGCCGCTTTTTTCTGCGATGCAGTCTTTTTTTCAGCCTTCTTCTCAACAGCAGCACCTTTTGTTTCTTCTACTGCCGTTGCTTCCTCTTTTATGAGTTTCGCAGCTGCTTTTTTAGGCTTTGAATCGCCCGTTAAAATTTCTAAAACACGCAGTGTTGTAAATTCTTGACGATGACCACGCGTACGTTTAGAATTCTGACGACGGCGTTTCTTAAATGCAATGATCTTGCGTTCACGTGCCTGTTCTAAAATTTCAGCCGTTACCACTGCATCGGAAATAACAGGTGTCCCAATAACCGCATTACCTTCTTGCCCAATCATTAACACATCATTGAATTCAACAATATCGCCCGCATTTCCACTAACTTTTTCAACTTTTACCACTTGGTTAGCAACAATGCGGTATTGCTTACCACCGGTTTTAATGACTGCGAACATTTTTTATCCTTCCGTTCACTCCAGCTCTTATTTAATTTCTACCTTGAAATAAGGGAAAATAGGCCGCTTTTTATCAGTCGTAGTCAAATTTAAAGAAGGATAAAACCTTCCTCAACACAAATATGCGCAGACTTCCCCACGCTCATTTTCTGCATATATGAAGGAATTTCTATTCTCTGTCAATAAAGTCTCATAAAAAAGAAAAAAGGGTTGTACAAAAAATAATTGAAGGTTATCTACCCATCACAAGTAGTGCGAATTTTTGTCGCACTACATATGGAGAGGTGGCTGAGTGGTTGAAAGCACCGCACTCGAAATGCGGCATAGGGGTAACTCTATCGAGGGTTCGAATCCCTCTCTCTCCGCCATTAATCATAAAATCAATTGCTTATATAAAGGTTCAAGGGTTTTTCTTTCTTTGATTTTGTTAATTTAACTTTTTATTTATCTTCTAACCTTCGTAGTTTTATAAATTCAATATTCGTTGGCTTTTTTGTTCCATTGATATTTTCTCTATAAGAAATTGCCACGATTATCTTTTCCAAAGCCGATAATTCATCATCACTCCAGCATCAAATTGCTACAATGGCTTGGCAGTATTTAAATCGAAGGTTAGGGGTAGAGGCTAATTTTCTTTTAATAAAGAGCATAAAATGAACTACATTTTCTCAAGAATAAAGCTTTTGCTACAATAGATTAATACATTTTTTATGATACAGCCTTTGGTTGTTTTTACAAGAAAGATGATACATTCTTTTTTCTTAAAGCGACTTGGTATTTGCGCAAATACTCCCGCAATAAGATTAATGGAGCTTTCAAGTAAATTATTTTCATGATAACGCGGCAAACAAAGTAGATGCAATCTCCTCGTGGAGGCAGTCTCCTACTTCGATCATCACTGAATCACGAGTGGTTTGCGTTATTTCCATATGTGCAGGCCTATATTCAATCCCCACTGTGTGAATGCACTGTTTTGCATAATCCAAGAAGCTTTTTGAGCACTAATAATTACTAACCACAAGTTTAGTATTAAAGTCTCCAGCATACTTAAGGTAATCAAAGAGAAATAACCAATAGAGATAGAGACTGCAATAAAACCAAAAGGGGAATTGATATAATGAAAAAGAATAATCAGTGAAAGAAGGCTATAGATGATGATTCGTCTTTTGTATAAATCTCCCAATTGCAGAGAGTGTAATGTGCAAAGCATTTTTTTCAAAAAATAGGGTATAAGAGTCCCAAAAGCCGCGGTTATGCCTAGAAAAAACCGATGAAGATATCATGCAATAAGCTTTCCGAAGGTTACCTTAAAAAGAGTACCATATCAGAAAGATAGAGCAAGACAACAAGTTCATGAAACCGAAATATTGGCCATTTGTGCATGTCATCCTCCTTCCTGGTCGCATCTTTAAAAATATGCAATAATTATAATTAGTACATACGTTCATAAACAGTTAGTGCATCTATTACTGGATAGATCAGTTTTTTGATAGGGGTATGATATAAATTTGAACGCTGATATTGACCGTAATCATAGATCGTTTTCAGAAATTTAAGGAGCGAGAGCAACTGGTATTTTTGCTGCGTTTTTTGTGGGACACTTTGCCAATAAAGAGTTACTTTACTAAATAATGAGCACTACTGTACTTGAGAGTCATATTTTATGCTCTCAGGAGTGCCGCTGTTTAATTCAAGATTGTGGGAGGGGGTGATTGATTACCTCCGCTCTAGGTTTGAATCTTAAAGTAGCAACATACCTTGTTATCGGGCAGAAATTATTTATGGTTTTCGATTGAGGTGCGTTAGTGCAGCTTTAAGGGATTTTTTATAGCACCAATTGGGGGGGGGGACGACTTCACTTATTGGGGGTATTATAATGCGTTGAAAGATAACGGAGATAATTATAGATGTAAGATTATTTGATATAGATGTCTAGTTTACTTCGATATAAAAGTTCCAAATTTCCTTGCACTTCATATTATTTTATCAGTGTAACCAATTGCTACAAATATTCTTCTTCTTGGCTTGCGACAGTGTAAGCAATAAAGGGCGATCCATCCACTGGAACGCTTGTGCCGCAATAATAAGATAAAGCTTGTCGATTTGAGTCAAGAAACCTCCGACTTTACCACGATAACACTGCATAAAAGGAAATTTTTGCTCTTGTTTAATCATATTTTCTAATATATCGATCGCATGATATTGGTATTTATTTCCTAGAGGTTTGACAATTTCCTTTAAAATGATGCCTGCTCCTGCAGATACGATGGAAAAATGCTTTTTATCTTTAAACGAAAGCAGCATGGTTTTAAATAAAGTGAGGGGATAACGTGCACGATAACAATCATAATTATCAGCCAATCCATCAAATTTTTTACTTTACGGTTGAAAGATTTGTAACAGTCGGCTGTGTAGCCACCCCCACGAATTGCACTGTATATAAAGAAGCTCTCCTTTGCTCATGATGTTAAGCATAAATTCTAAAAAAATTTAAATAGGAGTTGTTCTTTGATACCTTCTCTAGGGTTGATATTTACATTCATTTTCGCTTCCAATGATATATTTTGAAAGCCTATTGTTTTTTTGCGCAAATCACTCCGAGATTCCATATATTTTTCTAAAAATCCGTCTCACTTCTGATGCGATTACTACTTTAATGCCTTTTATGATCATCAAATTTATAACCTGCTTGCAAAAATAGCTAATCCCAAATCATCTATCGTAAAAATGAGATCGCTTATTCGCTTCGTAACTATTATAGCCAAAATAACTCATTTTAGCACCACTATTTTATATCTATGGTGCTAATGTAATGTGTGATGAAAGTATAAATATTTATAATATTCAGCATCTTATGATTACCCTATATTATGCTTAAAGTGTTTTATTTTCATAAAAAATTAATCACGCTCTAATAAAATGAGGAATTTTGTTTCTTTAAATTTAATGAACTAAAATAAGAGCTAAATATATATTTTAAAATGTGATTATATTGCATACTGAATAATGTGTATGAGGAAATAGTTTATGTTCATTGCAAATTTGAAAGAACGCGCTGCTCTATTCGAGAATAGAACTTTTCTCTATTTTACCTTGAGTAGTTTATTTGCTGCATTTGGAAATGGGCTGAATTATATTGCATTATCATGGCTTGCCTATTATCGGACGAGTTCAATCCGTGGTATAGCGTTGATGATGCTTTTTCTTTGGGCGCCTAGCATTATTTTTGCACCTTTTTGGGGTATGTTGGCGGATAGATATAATCGTAAAATGCAGATTATCGTTTCAAATCTTGTCAGAGGCTTAGTATTTGTGGCTTGGGTAATACTTTGGCAATTGGGCATAGAAATTGATTTGATGATTTTATCTGTTTTGTTAGGCATTTTTATTTCTTTATATATGCCATCAGCTGTGCCTTTAATTCAAAGTATTGTTCTTAAAAAACAGCTTATCAATGCAAATGCAACCATCGATATGATCTATGAACTTGGTACTATCATAGGCATGGGATTTAGTGGATTTACGCTTGCTTGTGTAGGAATAAAAGGAACACTTTTGATAGGAGGTATATTTTTTATTATTGCTAGTTTGTTTAACTTTGCAATGAAAGTACCTAACTCCCTAAGATCTAAAAGTCAAAGTAAGCAAAACTGGTGGGAAAATTATACAGCGTCCCTTCGTTATTTTAAGCGAAATCCTGTTCTTTTTATACCTTATCTAAGCCAGATGATTATTATGACGCTTTTAATGACTATCCCTGTTATTCTTGTTCCTTATACACAAGAAATCTTAAATGCGGATAGTAAGACCTTTGCAATATTTGAGGTACTTTATTCTATGGGCGTATTGACAGGTGCGTTTTTTTCTCCACTTCTTTGTAAATTTTTATCCATAAGGAAAACATTAGCTGTTTTATTAGCTTTTATGGCTGTTGGACTTGCTATTCTGTCTGTTAATACACACACTTTTGTTGTTTTTCCTGCTTACTTTATAATTGGATTTGGACTTTCAAGTTGGGCTTTTTCGATTTCGTTATCACAGCTTGCTTGTGATCCTAAATACCAAGGAAGATTACAGGCAAGTTTTAATGGACTCTCTGGATGCTTTATCCTTGGAGTATATCTCATTATGGCAAGCGATAGCTGTAGCATATCACCTCAATCGATATACTTTCTTCAAAGCATTATTGCGTTTGTTGGAATATTCATTGTGCTGTTTTATAAACATGAAAAACGATAAATTACATTGAAGTATAGTAAAACTATACGTCATTTTTAAACATTTACGATGCGCAATATTTCGTATTTTGTTTTTAAAAGGTAGGAGAAAAAATGTGAAGGTGTTGCTACTTTTAGTGAAGAAAGCATAAATTTATTTTGTTATAAAATACTCTTTATTTTTTGATGATGATCAAAAAGAGTTGATGTGTTTCTTTAATTTATTGGATTTTTTTAAGGAGGCAAAGACGCAATATTTTAAAGCTGCTTAAAAGTTTTTTGGTTTAAGCACAGTAGAAAGTAAAGTGCTCTTTTATCGCACGAGAATAATGTTACATTATTCTTGTTTTTCAAAATGCATATGAAGAATTTTATCAATTTCATCCTCATTGAAATGAGTATTTCTGCGACGATGCAAGGTTTGCACAATTTCTTTTTTAAAAAGCTCATCTGTTTTACTTAAACGGTGAATGTTGAGTTCCAGTTCAAGAGATAAAGCTAAATCCACACACAATTTAAGCTCCTCTCCAATATCGAAACCGCGTTGATAGTCGTCATAAAGACCAACCAGTGTATCGGATAATTCTTTATCGCATAAAGAGGTCATGCTAAATTCCTCCACGTTGCGGTTTTCTGTGCAGCTTTTGTCTGTTTAAGTATTACTCTACCATCATCACTCAGTACTGCCATGTATATGAACCTCGAGGTTTTGTCAATTTTCTGCAAAATACGCATTTTAAAAACAATGCCTATTAAAAACTTTATTACTCCAAGCTTTTGAGGCGCCCAATTGTAAACTATGGATGGCAATGTATTTGCTCTAGAACTTATAACATTTAAAATACATTGCCAAAAGGCTTCTAATTTGCGTAGAGGAGGAGTTTCTTAACGATAAATCAAGACCCCTGAAATCTCTATTGCTAATCATAGCTAAATCAGTGTTATTAATATTTACAATAAGCAAGCATGGTTTGTAAATGTTCAGTTTCTTAATAAGATGTGATAATCTCATTTTTGTAGAAGTGTAATTATTTTTCCTGTTCTGTATCGCGTTTTAGACATTGATAAACTTTTGATCTTGTGTTGCAATGCAAAGAAACTGTAAGAAATGTTTATAGATTCTTGCAAAGAGCTTTAAGCAGGTTGACTGCGCAGCTGGATGAAAGAAACCAGTATGGGATTTTTTATTGGCCTGTGTCCAAGTGTTTTTGACACTGAAAAAGAGTTTTTGATGGGATTAACCTGTTCCAGAATTATATTACAGAGGTGCAGCTCAGTAAAATACCTCGACGATTGCATTTTTTGTGTGATGATTATAAATTTTATTCTTGCAAATGGATGCTGTAACATCTACTTGACGAAGTCATATGTGTAAATCTTTGCCCATATACGGGGTATTAACAAGAGGTATAATGCAAATATTGCATTGAGTTAACGCAATATTTGCATTATTGTGTAATTTGGCAAAAAAAGAAATTGACCCCAAAACAAAACATGCGAAGCGATTACGATTGCTATGAGAGGGTTTATGGCTTAATAGGCATCAAATAGCGACCTAATTTATCTTAATAAAGTCATTTGTAACCACGCTGAAAAAGGCATGACCTCTTCTAATGTAGAGTTTTCGATTGTTTTATTATAGCAATTAAAAGTCGATTTAAATTGGCTTGTTATGGATGAAGGTGAAATGTTTACTGATATGGCAAAAGCGTCATGCTTCAAATTACGAGCGATTTCTGTTGGGCTGATGAAAAAGCTTAGACTTTTAGTTTATACGACCTAACATGAGGCAAAAAGAGAGCTTTCTCCTGAAGATGTAGCAGAATTAGCGGTAGAACTTTATGGAAAATTGCAAGGGTTTATTCAAAACCTTAACGATATGGAAAAAATCGAAGTTATGGTGCTGCTTTTAAAATTACATTTACAGTATAAAATCGAAGTTGATAAAGCGTTTTGAGCAACAAGATATGAACCAACACCCCTTTTAAAAAATGGAACTTTTTTTATTTTCTACTATATGAACAGGTTTGAAATGGGAAGATCTCATGATCTTCGAGTTTTTTATTCAACTTAAAAAACGATAAATTATCATTATAAATTTATATCTTGTTTTGATGCAGATAAAATGATTTCTCAAAAGAGTGCCGGTTGATAATACAAATAACATTTATTCAAAAAGAAGCGAGTATTCTTCCTGAGATATTTATTTATTGAAGGAAAAGATACTGACAACAGTGAAAATCCAGAGGATTATGTGGGAGAAAGAGTTTGGAAAATAGCTTTTTTCGGTTTGTGATATTAAAAAATTTATATAACAATGGAAAAAGTAATAATATAGCTTTGATCCCATTATGGTGTTGAGACTACGTTTGGTTTCTATAGAAAGGCAATAGCCATATAAGATAAAAGAATAAAAAAACCGCTCATAGCGCGCTTTTATCTTTTTATCAAGAGAATCATGAACACGTTGAAGCTTTAAAAAAGGGCACCTCATTATATTAGGAAATGTTTTTCCTGAAGATGCGCATTTTTTCTAAAGCAGATTATCGAATAGCAAAGAGTGAAGCGATGATTATCGTCATCTATTACATTATGCTATAAGTTAAAAAAATCATAAATTTATGTTTAGTAAGAACAGCTATTTTATTGAGAAGTATTTTTATAAATTTATAAAAAATTATTTTTACACTCTTGCCATTTTTCTAATGTGCTTTATTTGAAAAGTAGAATTGCTTTTTCGTGAAACTATTTTGTTAAGAGATAAATCGCAGTATTTTTGAATGGAGAAACCGGTATAGTTTCAAAGTTTTGTGTTTTTATTTATTCTTTAGCTTGAATCCCTCTAGCTAAAAGGGTTGGGGACTTTTCTAGATTCGATGTTGTTGCAAAGATTTTAGGGCGATGCAGTAAGTAAATGATGGTATCGAGGGGAGGGGTTTGTCTTAATTTGTTGGTTTTTGAGGTGAGCAAACTAAGTTTTGCCATGTTTGTTTTCGCACGTTGTGATGATGTTGAACTCTGTTGGAGGAGGTTCTTATGAAAAAAAAATATTCCACACCTAATTTAATTAAAGCTGTTTCGCTTAGTGCGGTAATGGGCACTCTTTTATCGAGTGTTTCTCCCGTTTTTGCTGCGAATCTTGCGATAGTAGGAGGAGTCAGTCAAAGTACACCTGGTTCTGGTGTTGTGTATCCGTACGGTAGTCATGGCAGTATTGTTTTATCTGGTGATGATGACTACTGCGGTGTGGATCATGTTTTAGGGCGTGGTGGTGAGAAACAGGAAAACGACAATCGTAATGTTTCACGAATATCCGTAGAAGAACAATATAACAGATTTATCAATGGTTACACTGAGAGCAACGGTCGCGACCCTTATGGCACGACCCTTGAAAAGGCTACTTGGATAACCGATGGGGTTCTAAGCGTAAATGCTACTTATATGGGACCAACTGGCTCTGGAGGGCTTTTAAATGTTATGCCTGAGGCTTATGGTGTTTATTCTTTTGCAACGGGTTGTGGTTCTTCTGCAACAGGAAATTATTCCACAGCATTTGGTGCTGGTGCAACCGCAAAAGCTGGTGGAGCACAAGCTTTTGGTGTTTCTTCCCTTGCAAGTGGTAAAGCGACTGTTGCTATAGGTATAGGATCAGAAGCATCAGGCGAATCAGCTATTGCTTTTGGTGGTCTTGCAACTGCCTCTGGTAAAAGTTCTGTTGCTTTAGGGGTGGAAGCAAAAGCAGAACAGGAATATGCGATTGCTATAGGTGCAAGAGCCGAAGCGAAAGCTTCAGGAGCTATTGCAATAGGTGGTGCCAAGTCTGACAGAACAAGTGAGACTGATCCTCAAAGAAGAGCAATAGCAGAGGCTGAAAATGCGATTGCTATAGGGTCTAGTACACTTGCTAAACTATATGATACTGTTGCAATTGGAGCAAATGCACAGGCTCTTGTTTCTGATGGTGTTGCTGTCGGTGGTGGTTCTGTCTCTGATAGAGCCAAGGGCGTTAATGGATATGATCCTTTTCTTAATGGTGCTTCGACAGATACTCGTATAGCATGGAAAAGCACAGCAGGTGCTTTTAGCGTTGGTGAAGTTGGTGGTAGTAATAATGGTACGTTAACACGACAAATTACAGGGGTCGCTGCTGGAAGTGAAGATACCGATGCAGTAAACGTAGCGCAGCTAAAAGCTATGAAAGATTTGGTTTCGGGAGTTTGGCAACTTTCTGTTGAGGGTACAGATCCCACAGACGTGAATCCAGGTAATACGATAGATCTTTCAGTGAAAGATGATCACAAAGGGGGGAAAGACAATTTAATAATTACAAAAAAAACTGTAGGTGATAAGCATAAAATTGAATTTTCTTTGAATAATATTCTTAAGTTGACGAGCGTCTCTGCAGGCGGGAGTATTATGAGTGATGATGGTTTTTTTGTTCAGGGTGGTGGTCCATACCTGACTCAGGATGGTATTAGTGCTGGAGGAAAAACCATCGGAAATGTGGCAGATGCAATTGAAAATGATGAAGCAGTAAATTATAAACAATTGAAAGAGGTGAAAGCACTTGCAGAACAAGGTTGGAAACTTTCTGTTGATGGTAATAATGCTACAGATGTTGGAGCAGGAAGTACAGTAGATCTTGTTGCAGCTCTGAGTGAGAATGGAAGCAAAAATATTAAGATTGAAAAAAACAATAATAATAAAGTTACATTTTCTTTAAATGATATTCTTAAGCTCACGAGTGTCACGACAGGCAACAGCATTATGAGCGATGAAGGTTTTAAGTTTATTGATGGTAATGGACCAAGCATAACTTTAAATGGTCTTGATGCTGGTGATAAAAAAATCATAAATGTGGCAGATGCAACTGAAAATAGTGAAGCAGTAAATTATAAACAATTGAAAGAGGTGAAAACACTTGCAGAACAAGGTTGGAAACTTTCTGTTGATGGTAATAATGCTACAGATGTTGGAGCAGGAAGTACAGTAGATCTTGTTGCAGCTCTGAGTGAGAATGGAAGCAAAAATATTAAGATTGAAAAAAACAATAATAATAAAGTTACATTTTCTTTAAATGATATTCTTAAGCTCACGAGTGTCACGACAGGCAACAGCATTATGAGCGATGAAGGTTTTAAGTTTATTGATGGAGGGCCAAGCATAACTGCGCATGGTATTAATGCTGGTAATAAAAAAATTATAGGGGTAGCTAAGGGAGAAGATGATACCGATGCTGTAAATTTTTCACAACTGAAAGAAATAAAGGATCAGATAGATAGCAATAGTCTTGTTAAATGGGACGAAGAGGATAAAACTATCTACATTGGTGCTGAAAAAGATGGAATAGAACTTGATATTACAAATAAAGATGGGCAATTTAGGGTAATTACTGGTGTCGCGGAAGGAGAATATGACGATGATGCTGTAAATTATAAACAATTGAAAGAGGTGAAAGCACTTGCCGAACAAGGTTGGAAACTTTCTGTTGATGGTAACAATGCTACAGATGTTGGGGCAGGAAGCACAGTAGATTTTATTGCGGGTGAGGATAATACCGGTAACAAGAATATCCAAATTGCAAAAAGCAATGATAATAAAGTCACATTTTCTTTGAATGATAATCTTAAATTGACGAGTGTCATGACAGGTAGAAGCATTATGAGTGATGATGGCTTTGGTTTTGAAGGTAATAAGGGACCTAGAATTGCTTTTGATGGTATTTTTGCTGCCAATACAAAAATTACAGGGCTACAAAAAGGTACTAATGAAGAAGATGCGGTTAATGTTTCACAACTGAATGAAATGAGAGATCAAATAGCAGATAATAGCCTTGTTAAATGGCATGAAGAGCAGCAGCGTATCACTATCGGTGAACAGAAAAGTGGTACTAAAATCGATGTTGCCAACTCTAATGGCGAAAATCGAATTATTTCTGGTGTTGCGGATGGTAGCCTCAGACAGGATTCAACAGAAGTGGTAAATGGTAGCCAAATCAATAAGATATCTGGAGATATTGCAAAATTCTTTGGTGGAGATGCAGCGTTTCAGGATGGCATTTTTGTAGGTCCAAAATATAATTTATCGACAGTTTCTGCGAATGGTGAAGTAGAACGGAAGGTCTTTGACAATGTTGGCAAGGCTCTTGAAGGACTTGATATAAATGTCAAAAATATGAATAAGCATATACAATATGTAGATAATAAATTTGATGATAAATTCGATAAATTTTCTCAAGATGCTTTACTTTGGAGCGAAAAAGAACAAGCATTTGTTGCACTGCATGGATCAAATGGAGAGAAGACAGAAAGTAAACTGAAATTCATTAATGATGGTAATATTGATGTTGATTCATTGGATGCAATAAATGGATCCCAACTTTATAAGATGGTTAAACAAATTGCAAATTATTTTGGTGGGGGGGCTAGCTATGAGGATGAAAAGTGGAGAGATCCTACTTTCAAAGTTGTTCAAGTTAACGATAAGGGTGAGATGATTGAGAAAACGCATCATAATGTTGCTGAAGCTTTTGAAGATGTCGATAATTCTATCACAGATATCTATAATCAGATTAACAATGTGACAAAAAATAGCCTTGTTAAGCAAGAGGGAGAAGATGGTCGTATCACGATCGGTAAGGCAACAGATGGTACTGAAATCAGCATTATAAATAAAGATGGTGTGGAGCGTACACTTTCTGGTGTTGAAAAAGGAACACTTTCTGCCACATCAACGGAAGCAGTAAATGGTTCGCAGCTTTTTGCTACGAATGAGAAGGTTACAACTGTTACCAATGATCTCAAAAAAATTGCTCAAAATACATCGAAATATTTTGGGGGCAGTACAGATGTACTGAACGGTATAGAACCATCTTTCCTTATTCAGGAAGAAGAATATCGTAATGTTACGGAAGCGTTTATAGGTGTAAATACTTCTATTACAAACATTGATAATAAGATTTCTGAAGTGGTAAAAAATAGTCTTGTTAAGCAAGATGCAACTACAAGTGTTATTACTATTGGTCAGGATACAGCTGGTACTGAGATCAATATTGCGGGATACGGTAAAGTAGAACGTTCCATTTCTGGTGTGAAAGCGGCAGAGAAGGGTGATGAAGCTGTTAACAAAGACCAACTTGATAAAAGCATAGAAAAAATTTCTAAAGATATTGAGACAGCAAATGCTGCTGCAGTTCTTTATGATAAAGATGAAGATGGTAAGGTGAATTACGGTAGTGTAACTTTAGGAGGTAATAGAAACAACGGGCCTGTTGTTCTTCATAACGTCAAAGATGGCAACATTGCTCAAGATTCTTACGATGCAATTAATGGTAATCAGATTAATAAAATATCAGCAGATATTGCAAAGTTTTTTGGTGGTGGTGCAAAATTTATTAACGGTGCTTTTGAGGGGTTGAAATATACTTTATCCGCTATTGTAGATGGTGAGGTAGGAAAGGCTGATTTTTATGATGTTGGTTCAGCTTTAAAGGGTCTTGATTCGAATGTTCAAGATGTAAATAAGCGCTTAACGAATGTATCTAATGAGTTTAATCGAACAATTGAAGGTATTTCTAAAGATGCTTTACTGTGGGATGATAAAGAAGAAGCATTCGTTGCACGTCACGAAAAAGATGGCAAAAAAACAAACAGCAAATTAAAGTATCTTTTAGATGGTGAGATTGCACAAGGTTCAACAGATGCTATTACGGGTAACCAACTTTATCTCATGAGTAATCAGCTTGCGAATTATTTCGGTGGTGGTGCTAAATATGAGAATGGTAAATGGACAGGTCCTACTTTTAAGATTGTTCAAGTCAATGCTGATGGTACGACTGTTGAGAAAAACCATAATAATGTTTCTGATGCTTTTGGTGGTATCAATAACAATATGTCAAATATTAATAACCGTATTGATGATGTAATCAAAAAGGTCGATTCGGATGCTTTAAAGTGGAATAATGATAAAAAAGCTTATGATGCTGGTCGCGATGGTATGCCGAATAAAATTATCAATGTAGCTGATGGTGAAATTGCTGAAGGTTCGAAAGATGCGGTTAATGGTGGACAACTTTGGAAAACCAATGAACGTATCACAGTAGTCGAAAAAGATGTTGAGCATCTTAATAACAGGGTTGATAACATTTCCAATACCATTGCTGATATTGGGGATATAGTTACCAATGTTAATGTTAAAGTTGATAATATTGATAATAAGGTTAACGATATTGCTGAGGATGCTGTTCGCTATGACAGAGATGAAAATGGTAAAAAAACCAATAAAATCACTTTGAAAGGTGGAGATCCGAGTGAACCCGTGTTGATTGATAATGTTGCTGATGGTCGCATTGAAAAGGATTCGAAAGAAGCTGTAAATGGTGGTCAACTCCATGACTATACTCAAGCACAGATGAAGGTTGTTCTTGATGAATCCAAGCATTATACGGATCAACGGGTTAATAATATTGTGATTGATGCAATTGACGATGCTGTTGAACGGTCTAATCAATATACCGATATAAAATTTAATGCTTTAAACTACAGCATTGAGAGTGTGAAAAAAGAGGCAAGACAAGCAGCGGCTATAGGGCTAGCAGTGTCTAACTTGCGCTACAATGATATTCCTGGAAAATTAAGCATTGGATTTGGTACTGGCTTATGGCGTAGCCAATCTGCATTTGCCTTTGGTGCTGGTTATACATCAGAGAAGGGAAATATTCGGTCTAATGTATCTGTTACCACTTCTGGCAGTCATTGGGGTGTAGGTGCAGGATTCAATATGACCCTGAACTAATAATCAACAAAACACACAAAAAACTCTTTTCACCTTTGTCTCATGAGCCAAGGGTGAATTGTTTTTAACGTTTTTAAAAAAGATGCATACATAAATTGATAAATACAGGTCTAGAAAATAGAAAAAATTTGTATTCTCCAAAAGAGCAAACTTTAAAAACTGCAATTTTTCCATAAATTACACGCTCATTATTTTCTACTTTTAAATTTTATAATTAAAAATTTTTGCAGCACTTTACAGGTAGAAATTAGGATTTCCTTTCTTTTCTACAAAACTTTTAAAATTACGACCAATTTTTTGAGGGGGGAAATATATCTTAGAGATATTTTAGTTTTATTAGGAGCCGTTATAAGAATCATATGCTCAATGAGCTAACAACAATTTAAACGTTCATTCTTGTTACTGGTTGTCTTTTATATACAGTATTTTTTATAAATGCAGCTATTCCTATAGTTTTGTTGAATATTGTCTTTCAAGTGTTGGTAGGGCTGTAGAATGAGAAGAGTATAAATACTTTTACGAGTAAAAAAGTCAAACAGCATTCAATAGCGGCATATAGTATATTCCCATCTATATTTTTGGTATTGAAAACAACAACCCACACTTTAATTTTAAAACAGTTCAAGAGAAAAAGGATTACGCGTAAGAAAGGATAAAAAACTTTTTCTCAAATACGTTCAAAGAAATCATCGGTCCATCCATATTAACTTAAATAACTCTCTTTAGCGCTTTTCCAAAGTAGAGGAAAAATTTCGCTTCTATTACTTTAGCATTTGCTCATTTCAAATGAAAAGAAGAGATCCAAAATTAAAGAAGATAATCTTATCCTTGCAAAGGATAACTAAAAAGTCTGAAAGATTAAACAAGTATTAACTAATCTATAAAAAATAGAACTTATTCTCTCAGAGAATACAAAAAGCGAGCACATCCACTTTAACATCCAGATACGTAATTTTTTTCTTTTCAATCATATAAATTTCGATGTTACAAAAAACAAAACCAAGTTAGCGTTTAAATATGTTTTTTTGTTTAATTTTTTTCATTGAGGAATTTGTTGTGAACAAATTATCTACAAAATTAGCGGGAAGTGATTCAAAGTTTTGTTATTGATTTTAATTATCGCACTTTTTTTGAGAGTTTCTTTTTTTTCAAAAATCTCTCTCCCAAAAAAGGGGTTTTTATAGATATAAAGGCTATTTTTGTGGTGTGTTCCAAAGTGTTATTTCTGTTATATGAGGAAGTTACCGATTATTTGGAGCCGCGTGATGTATCAAAAGACAATGATATAACAGTACCGAATACGGCGTTGGCAGTAAATGCTAATATTTTTGAATGATAATGCAAATTTTTAATCAAAACCCTTTTGGATGTGAGTGATGATAGTATTGTTATAAATACTCCTACGTCAGAGAATAATAATTGTTGGAAAAGAATGGTAGGTACAGAGGAAGAAAAGAAACAATTATTATCAGTCCACAATTGTCTTTTCGTAATAGCATGTCTTTTTAACAGTTTGCACAGCATGATGAGAATACCGCGACTATTGGTGTATTTAATGCCTCGCAAGATGATTTATCTGCAGTAACAAGCCGTGATGCTGGATTAACGTGCAGACACAAACGTTACTTTAGGTACTGGAGCGCAAGTGCAAGAAACGAGGGTTGTTGTAAGTTATATGGCACACGCTATAGGAAAAGCAGTATCGCATTGGGTAGTGAATATAATAAGAAAAGCGAACATGGTGAAAACGATTATACAACTCTGGGGTGACTATTCAACCGCTTTGGATGTTGTTTCTATAGCTTTTGAGTATGGCTAACTATCGTTGGTTATCGTATCTATGTAACGAGTAAACATGCTATTATTATGGAATTTTATTCGAAGGTAAATGCAGAAGGAAGTATTGTTTTAGGGGCAGTTGCAATAAAGCAAAAAGGGTTCTGTTGCTTTGAACCTGAAGCAGTTGCAAGTTGTAACTTAAGTAGTGCGTTTAGTGCTCATGCACAAGCAACAGCTATGGGAGGAAGCTGTTGCTTTAAGAGATAATTCTCTGATGGATAATATTCTCAAGTTTTTGGTTTTGATTCTCTCCTTAAGAAGGCTAAAATTGATACGAGCTCCGCATGGAAAAATGGACGAGGTGCGTTGAGTGTTAGTACTTCAGATAAGACAGATTACAAAAATAGCAGCAGGTATAGAAGATACCGGTGTGGTCAATATTGCATAGCTAAAGTCGTTACAAACTTATGTAGATAAAGGTTAGAAACTGTCTATTGGTGATGCAAATGGTAAAGTTGTTGTTGGTAAATTTTTCTATTGAAAGTAAAAATCTCAAAATTACCAAAAGCGACAATAAAGGTAAAATTTGATCTAGGAAAGAATTGATGCTAAATAGTGTAAAATCGGGCACGAATATCTGAGGTGCAAAAAGTTTAATCATTCAAAATGGTCTACAAATTACTATTTCTGGTATTAATGCAGGTAGTAAAAAGATAATAGGCGCATAAGCTGGTTTAGATAAGACCGACGCTGTGAATTTTGCCCAGTTAAAATGCTGTATCTATGTATAAAAATAATCTTTCTAAATGGTCTAACAAAAAAGTGGGAGTAGGTGTGTATGATAGCTTAACCATAGGAGGAAGTGTTGTTGAGAGAAGCGGATTTGAAGGAAATGCATGGTTATAGCGCTGCCTTTTTCTTAGGTCTGAAAGACAAAATTCAATTTTGCAATATCCATCGGCACGATCTCTTTAGTTGACAAAGATTCTGAAGAAGCGATTGCTGTTGGTCATTTTGCGATAGTGAAGATTAATGCTAAGGGGGCTATCGCTTTATTGCAGATATTGACGTTGTGAGTTTTTCATAATTACAGAGGATTGAAAAAGAAGTCGGCAACAAGTAATAGCCAGTAGCTTTGTGGAACAGAATGCTAAAACAAAATTTATCATGATTGGTGGAGAGAAAGATGGTAGTGAAATCAGTATTACAAACAATGCGAGCGTTATGCGTAGCCTTTCTGATGTAAAGAGGAGGGCTTTTTACAACAGAGAATTCACAGAAGTGATCAATGATTTCAAACTTTACAATATATTGATTTGTAATGATAAATTAGTGTTATTCATATTGAATGAGAGTTCCGAATAACGTAAGATTCTTTCATTTCAAAGCTGTTTATGTTGAATCAATCAAAACCACGCCCTTGCACGTTACAAGCGGGATTAGTCTGTGGATCAAATTTGTGTAAGAAAGGAATAAAAATGGCTCTTAGGAATCGTTTTAATACAAGGGTTGTTGCAACATTGGAGGCAGACAAATATAATGATGGCGTCGGCTTGTTACTCAAACCGTAAAGATGGTGGTGCTCAATGGATTTTACGGTATACCCTTTATTCGGTAATCACTGTACTTTCTAGGTATTTTAGTGAAGATGCGAGGTACAAAATTGGACAATGGTTTGCACCAAACTTTAAGATTGGACAATTTACCGCTGATGGCGTGGTAAATAAAAAGGAGAACTATACCAATGTTGTATCTGTATTTGAAGATGTTAATAAAAGTATGATAAAGATCGATGATCGTATTCATGATTTTGGACAGAATATTTTCTCGAGTAGTTTAAGTTGGAGTAAACTAGAAAAAGCTTTTAACATGTGCCATAAAGGTCAAAACGGTAAGATTAAGCGTGTCGCTGATGGTAAAATATCAGAAGGTTCGAAAAAAACCGTTAATGGTAGTCAACTTTGGCAAACGAATAAGAAAGTTGAAGAATCCAACATGCTTGATAAAACAAGTAAAAGATATTGCTAGTGTAGCAGATATTGTTTTAAGTATGCTAGAAGGAATGATGGCAAAAATAGAGAATAAAGCAACATTAGTTGGTGTGAATTAAGAGTGATCTAGTATTAATAGCCAATATAGCGGATGGATGTATGGCTAAAAGGAGACTGTTACAAGTGCCAAGTTACATGACTGTACAGATAAGCAAACGAAAACTATTCTTTGCTTATACTAAGAGAGCACTTTAACGATGTTATAATAATACATAATACGGTTAATAATGTTGTTAATGAGACAAAATCTTACACAGATATAAAATCTGGAGCGTTTAAGGTATGAAATTAAGGAAATTTGCAAAGAATATAAACGGGCAGTGGCAATAGGTTTAGCGGTATCGGATTTGGATTATAAAGATACGTCTGGTTCTTTAAGTTTAACGATTGAAACGGGGATGTAGCACAATCAATCAGCCGTTGCTGTGGAAGTAGGTTATATTTCTAAAATGGCAGGATTCGTTCTAATATATTCGCTACAAGTTTAACAGCATTAGAGCGTAGGAGCCAGTTTAAGTGCAAAACTGAATTGATAGAGATAAGTTAAAATTGCCGATGCATTCTGGACTTATATTTCCCTTTTCTGAAGAATTAAGCATGTTTTATTCCCCCAATAAGCTTTATATATTAACATAGTTGGTTATAAATTCTCGTGATTTTTCTAAAATTTTTTATTTAAACTGTTGAAAAAAGATCACATGTTTCTTTGAAAAATATTCAAATTGATAAAAATTGTTATTTTTTTGTTGCTATTTTATTATAGAGGGAATAGAGCTGCATAAAGTGTATTATGTAAGACTCATTTTGGTCGAAATATAATCCTAAAGAGGGGGAAGAGGTAATGCATAAAAATCAGCAACATATCAAAAAGGCAAAATCGCATTGTTACATTGCATTTAATAAAGCTACATATCACCTACGGAAAATAATTTCCCAAGAAAATTTAAGAATTTTTTAAACATTATGGTTTCTTATTCTAAAGACAAAAAAATAGCTCCTTTTAACGGAAAAAACATAAGAAAACCACAAGCAATATAACCATTGCGAGGAACTCCTATTAAGTAGCGAAACACCTGATAAATAAAATACTTTTCAAAACCATTAAGAGACTTTTCTCTAAACTTAAACAATAAACCATAACCCGAATTTATTAGAATCTAAATGTGTCTTTTTTATGTTCATACAAACATATTTCCAAATCCCTCATTTAGATTTCATTACAGAAAGGACATATCAAAAGACTCAAAACGTCTTTAATTAGTAGAAAACCACTCCTAATTCCACCCGAGTAAGCTACTAGAAGAGAAATATGTTTTTTTATGTTTTCAATGTGTTGTTCAGATTTTTTTTCATTGGAGAGTTTGTTATGAAAAAATTATATGCCATACAAAGAGCGAGTTATTTGAAAGTTTCTCGTTTTTCTTGTGTTAGAGTTTTTTCATTAGCCATGTCGGTTTTATTGTTATCAAATATTTCATCTGTATTTGCTTCGAATCTTGCGATAACCGCAGCAGTTAATCTGAGTCAAAATCTTCCAGCCGTAAATTATAAGTTTGGCAGTCATGGCAGTGTTGTTTTGTCTGGTGATGATGATTATTGTGGTGCGGATCATGTCATTGGACGGGAAGCAAGCATTCCACGTAGGGCAGCTGCAATAACTGCAGAGGAAGAGTATCGGAGATTTTTGGAACAACCAACTTTTAATGGTTATTCTCCTTATAGTCAGAGTGATCGCCAACAAATCTGGGATAAAGAGGGGCGAACTACTGGGGACATTGGTTATATGGGAATTTACGCGACTAAGGGTGATCAGGATATAATGCCTGAGGCTTTTGGTGTATATTCTTTTGCCACCGGTTGTGGATCTGCTGCACAAGGGAGTTATTCAACAGCATTTGGTGCGAATGCAGTAGCCCGTACGGGAGGATCACAAGCCTTTGGTGTTGCGGCGCTTGCAGCTGGAAGGGTAAGCGTTGCTATAGGTGTATCATCAGAAGCAACAGGAGATTCTGCGATTGCTTTAGGTGGCTTGTCGAAAGCAAATGGTATTCGTAGTGTTGCTATAGGCACGCGAGCTCGAGCTGTAGGTGCGGATTCTATTGCCATAGGAAGTAGTGCTGAGGATAATGTTAATATAACATTAGCTTCTGGGGATAAAGCTCTTGCTATAGGACCTAATGCGCAAGCACTTGTTTCTGGTGGTGTTGCGATAGGAGCTGATTCTGTATCTAATATCTCTGCTGGTGTTAAGGGGTATAGCCCTCTTGGGGAGCAAAAGTTAGGAATTGACAATTTTGTATGGAAAAGTAAACAAGGTGCCTTTAGTGTTGGTAATATTGATGCAGGAATAACTAGGCAAATTGTGGGAGTCGCAGCTGGTTTGCAAGATACCGATGCAGTGAATGTTGCACAGTTAAAAGATTTAGAGGTATTTGTAAGAAGACATGCTTGGCGTGTGTCTTTTGACAAAGATGATCCTATAATTTTCTCTTATGATAGTGAAATGAACTTTTCTGCTGGAAGTAACAACTTTAATGTTACAAGAGGCGATCAAGAGAATGAGATTAAGTTTGATCTGGCGAGAAAAATTACACTGGACAGTATCATAGCGGGGAATAATGTTTTTGATTCTACGGGATTGAAAATTAAGGGTGGTCCCCAAATAACCAATTTTGGTATTGATGTTCGCAGTAAAAAGATTACAAATATAGCAGATGGTACGGATGTGACAGATGCTGTGAATTTTGGACAATTGGATAAAGTCAAGGAAGAAGTCCAAGAACAAATAGCTGCCAATAGTTTCATAAAACAAGATTCCAAGACAAAATATATCACCATTGGTAAGGAAACGGTTGGTGATAAAATCGATATTACCAGTCAAAATGGTAGCTCTCGAACTATTTCTGGTATAAAAGCTGGTATTGTAGATACCGATGCCGTAAATTTTGCACAGTTGAAAGCAGTAGAGGAAGCAGCGGCAGCGGCTGTAAAAGGTTTAAAAATTAACACTACAAACGAATTTTTTCACGATCCTAGCGCTGTTGGAGAAGATTCAGTTGCTATTGGTAACGGTGCTAACGCTAACTTTTCTGGGGGGATTGCCATTGGTGTCGATGCTACTATAGTGAGAGAAAATAATCCGAAAGGGGATCCTCTAAACGCGATAGCTATAGGTGTAGGTGCTAAAGTTATAGGGGTTTATTCAATTGCTATTGGTCACAATGCATTCGCTTCGGCTGGAGATTCGTTTGCTTTTGGTACTGGCTCAAAAGCCAAAGCTGATGGTGCATTTGCTATGGGTAGAGGTGCGGAAGCTAGCTCTATGTGGTCGTTTGCTCTTGGTGCTAGTGCAAAGGTTACTGAAAATGCCAGAAATTCGGTTGCTATTGGTTGGCTTGCAAAAGCTGACTCTATGTGGTCATTTGCTCTTGGTGCAAAAACAGAAGCGACAGTGATGAACGGCGTTGCCATAGGTGCAGGTTCTGTAGTTGATGTTGCTGCTGGGGTTGCAGGTTATGATCCTAGGACTAGAGGAGACGCAAAAAATTCAGATATCATGTGGAAAGCTACTCTTGGTGCACTCAGTGTTGGTGCTGTAAAGAAAGATAAAACCAGGCAAATTATAGGTGTTGCAGCTGGTACGAGTGACACTGATGCGGTAAATGTTGCGCAGCTAAAAGCTCTACAAGACTCTATCATCACAAGTTGGGATCTTTCTGTTAATGGTGCAAATGCGACGAGTGTTACTTCAACTAGCCCAATGGATTTGGCCGTTGGAAGTAGCAACCTGAACATTACAAAAGGCGAATATGACAATAAGGTCAAATTTGATTTAGCAAAAGATCTCATGTTAAATAGCATAAAACTAGGGAGGAAAAGCCTATCAGATGATGAGGAAGCTTTATCATATGCAGAAGCAGGTTTAGTAACTTTAGATGAAACGGGCTTAATCATTAAAGATGGTCCACAAGTAACCATTGCTGGTATTAATGCTGGCAGTAAGAAAATAACAGGAGTAGCAGAAGGTACTGAGAAAACCGATGCGGTGAATTTTTTACAATTGAAGACAGTTGAAAAAGATATCAAAGAACAAGTAGCCGCTAATAGTTTCGTAAAACAAAATGCTGAGACACAACACATCACTATTGGTAAAGAAGTAGGTGGTGATAAAATGGATATCGCTAACAATAAAAATGAGAAGCGTACTCTTACAGGAATAAAAGCTGGTACGCTCTCAGAAGCTTCAAATGAAGCCGTTATCGGTTCACAGCTATTTACGACCAATAATAAAGTCGATGCTTTATCAAATAATTTACAAACAGTAACCACAAATATAGCCCAATCTTTTGGTGGTGGCGCCGAATATAAAGATGGCAAATGGATTGCTCCAACATTTAAAGTTGGAACAGTTAATACTGATGGTGAAGAAAAAGAACACATTTATCATAATGTAGCGGAAGCTTTGAGTGAGGTTGGTAATTCTGTTACAAATGTTAAAAATAAGATTACCAAAGAAGTTAATAATATAGTTACTACTGTAAGAAGCGATTCTTTATTGTGGAATGCAAACGATCAAGTCTTTAGTGCTCAGCATGGGAATGATGGTAACAAAACCAATAGTAAAATTACGCATCTTTTAGATGGGGATATTACTTCTGGTTCGACAGATGCTGTTACGGGTAATCAACTTAATTTTTTGGGTAATAAGGTTGCGAGCTATTTTGGTGGTAATGCTAAGTATGAAAATGGCACATGGGTCGATCCAATTTTTAAAATTAAACGAGTTAAAATTGATGGTACAGAAGATGAACAAAGCTATACGAGTGTAGCGGCTGCTTTTGAAGGTGTTGGAGCTGCTTTTACAAATATAAAAAGTGAAATTACCAACCAGATTAATAATGCCATTACTAATGTACAAGGTGATAGCCTTGTTAAAAAAGATGCTACAACGAACCACATCACTATTGGTAAAGAGGTAGCAGGCGATGAAATCAATATTGCTAACAATACAAACGAGGCACGCATTCTTTCCGGTGTGAAGGATGCAGTAAAAGCTAATGAAGCTGTCAACAAAGGCCAGCTTGATAAAAGTATCGAAAATGCAAATAATGAAATAACGAATAAATTTGAGAAGTTTACTGAAAAAATAACGAAAGTTACGCAGGAGATTCAAAGTGATGCCTTATTATGGAGTCAGTCTGATAATGCCTTTAGTGCTCAGCATGGTAAGGACGATGAAAAGATAAATAGTAAAATTACACACCTTAAAGCTGGAGATATTTCTGTTGATTCTCATGATGCCATTAATGGTTCTCAGCTTTATACTTTGGGTCGCAGTTTTGCGAGATCTTTAGGCGGTGATGGTAGCTATGAGGAAGGCCAGTGGGTTTCTCCTACATTTACGGTTAAGAGTTTCAAAGAAGAAGGTGCGGTTACTGACACGGCTTATGACAATGTCGCGTCTGCCTTTGCTGGTGTTGGCGATTCATTTGAGAAAGTTACAATACACTTTGCGAATATTAAGGCTGAAATTAGCAAAGAGATCGATACGGTTCAAAGTTCTGCTTTGATGTGGGACAAGAGCAAAGGAGCGTTTGTAGCAGAGCATGAGCAAGAAGGTAACAAAACGAATAGCAAACTTACATCTCTTGCTGATGGAGATATTTCTGCTACTTCAACAGAAGCCGTGAATGGTAGTCAGCTTTATTTGATGAATACCACGTTAGCGAGTTATTTTGGTGGTGGGGCTGGTTATGAGAATGGTCAGTGGATAGCTCC
>NZ_JACIFE010000002.1 GCF_014197255.1 Bartonella fuyuanensis
CTCGAGGCCATTTCTTGTAGCGACAGGAAAAAAACAACTTACGTTTAAACAAGGAACGCATATCTCTTTGAAAAAGGGAAATGAGCTGATTGTGAAATGGTTCGAGAGATCTTTAAGGATTTTGATTTTTTATAAATTGAGACTCTTTGGACAGCAGGTAGAGCAAAAAACACGCCCAAAAGAGCTATTGATTCGCAATAATTAAGAGGCATGTTTAAAATCCCATTCCCTTAATTTTATTTACGTATCCCTCACAGTGAAAAAGCTGTATAAATACAGTAAGTTTATTTGTACATAAAATTACCTGTTATCCATGAAGAATATATGATTTATTGTACACAGTTTTTTACATTTCTGAAGAAGCAAGGTTAGATATTATCATTGTTTGTCAGCTTTCAATAGTTACGTAGTTCTTCTATTTAGGAGAGAGGGTATTTTTCTCTTTTTTTGAATATTTTTGTTCACACATCAATTTTGCATATGATGTGTAAGAAAATGATCTTGATTAGTTTTAGATAAATAGATTTGAAATAAGGGAATCTTACGAGAAGAGGTAATTTAAGTCCAAAATCAAGGTTTCTCTTATATCATTTATTACGTGATATAAAATACGATATGATTTGTATTGTATTTTGAGAAAATAAAGAAATGCGAAATTTCAATTATTTCATTTCCGTAGGAGGATGAAAGATTTCAAAAAATTTTGGAGAAAATGTTTATATGATATAAATTCTGTTCGAGATGTTTTGGTTGATATTTCATATGATACAAGTGTTTCAAAACTGTAAAAAACAAGTAAATTTTTTATATATAAAGATATCGCTTTTCTATAAATCTTTTGTATTTGGAAAAACATTGATTATGCTTTAATTCAATTCACTGGGAGAATGTTTTTTCCTATAAATTGAAATAGAATATAAGTATAGTATTTGAATCTCATCTAAAATCTGTTTTTATCATACGTTTATAACAACATAGTGTAATTCTCCGTGCTTGTTTAATGAAGAGAGTAAACAAAAAAATTCTTAAATTCAGATTTTTTCTAGTAAAATTAAAATTTTTGTTTTCAGTATAGAAAACCAAAAAGGTTTTTCATCTCGCCTGAGAATAAAGCGATGCATTTTTTTGGTAGCTGAATTTATTTGATCTTTATCTGCGGCCTTTATTTTTATGTTGTGTCTATTGATGGCTATTTTTTTTGAGTCGATTGACTCGGTCCATGATACGGTTTCCGAATTTTCTCGGATGTACTGATATTAGATAAAAAACGATCACAAGCGATGATATTAAAACTTTTAGATTAAACTGTTACAAAAGCGCTGGATACGAAAGCAAGCTTCTTCAAGTAACTTTTCTGATGTTGCATAAGAGATACGAAAAGTTAATCCAAGTCCAAAAGAAGATCCTTGGACGACAGCAACAGATTCCGTTTCAAGAAGCGCTATGACAAAATCTTCATCATTTTTAATACATTGGCCGTTAGGTGTTTTTTTGCCAATAAGTCCTGTGCAAGAAGGATAAACATAAAAAGCACCTTCAGGCGTTGGACAGTGGATGCCAGGAGCTTGGTTTAGCATGGAAACAACAAGATCACGGCGTGCTTGAAAAATATTTTTATTTTTAGCGATAAAGTCTTGTGGCCCGTTGAGTGCTTCAACAGCAGCCCATTGTGAAATAACACTCGTGCCGGATGTTTGCTGACCTTGAATGGTATCCATAGCTTTAATTAGTTCTTGTGGGCCTCCTGCATAACCGATCCTCCAACCTGTCATCGCATAGGCTTTTGAAACACCATTCATTGTGAGTGTACGCTCATAAAGCGCTGGTTCTACTTGAGCTGGAGTAACAAAGGTAAAATCCTCATACGTAAGATGTTCATATATATCATCGGTGAGGATATATACATGAGGATATTTTACTAAAACATTGGTTAGTTTTTTTAGTTCATTATATGTATAAGCAGCACCTGATGGATTTGAAGGAGAGTTAAAGATAAACCATTTGGTTTTGGAGGTAATGGCAGCTTCGAGCTCTTGTGGTTGGAGTTTATAAGAAAATTCCGCTTTTGTTTCTAAAAAGACAGGTGTACCATCATTAAGTGCGACCATTTCTGGATAACTAACCCAGTAAGGAGATGGGATAATGACTTCATCTCCTTTATTCAAAGTTGCCATAAATGCATTAAAGAGAATTTGTTTTCCGCCAGTGCCAACAATAATTTGCTCTGGTTGATAAAGAAGGTTATTTTCTCTTTTAAATTTTGCAGAAATTGCTTGGCGTAATTCTGGAATTCCCGATATGGGTGGGTATTTTGTTTCTCCCCTTCGAATGGCTTCAATCGCTGCGTTTTTGATGTTATCTGGAGTATCAAAATCTGGTTCTCCAGCACTTAAAGCAATGACATTGCGTCCGAGTGCTTTTAAATGACGAGCTTTTTGGGAGACAGCAATTGTTGCAGAAGGTTTGATACGAGACAACTTGTTGGCAATAAAAGCCATAATTTTAAATCCTTATATTATATCGACAAATGATTATTTGCTTTAAAGATATTCTATAAGAGATTATATTGTATGCAATAAAAAAACTTCTAAAATACCTTTACTCAGTTTTTTTTGACATTTGTGCAATATAGTTTCCTCTTAGATTTTATGAAAGTTTTAGAAGAAAGATAGGGAGTGATAAATTGTGCAAAGGAAATAAGCAGTCTGTTGTTTTTACAAGGTAAATTATGATTTACACAAAATAAAAAAACCTTCGCCGTTACAGACGAAGATTTTTAAATAACATATTGCGGAATTTAAATTTTAAAGGGCTGCAAGGTTGCCAGCGGCAAATTTTCCTGAACGACGATCTTGAAGAACATCATAAGAAATTTTTTGCCCTTCATTAAGACTGCTTAGACCAGAACGTTCAACGGCGGAAATATGTACAAATACATCTGCACTACCATCACTAGGTTGAATGAATCCAAAACCTTTTGTTGTATTAAACCACTTAACTGTTCCTGTAGACATAGGAAACTCCTTAGAATATATAATTATATTGAGTATTGAATCCTTTATTCTTCAATACGGTTATAGATCGAAATCAGGTGGGGAAGTTTCGCCAAAAGTGCAGACCGCACAGGAAAGAAAGTCACGTAACCGAAAATTCGACAAGGCCCTTATAAAAGTTTTTAGCACAAAAAGCAAGCCTTAATCATTTTTTATATAAAGAAAAAATCAGAAAACAGTCTATATTTTTCTGAATAGAAAAAATTCAATTGAAATAACTTTGTAGTGAACGTACTTCAAGGCGCTTTTTTTTGAGTGCTTTAATTGCTTTTACGACGGCTTCAGCTCCAGCTATCGTTGTATAATAGGGGACATTTTGCATGAGAGCTGCATAACGTAATGATTTGGAGTCTGAGATGGCACTGGCAGTGCTGGTTGTATTAAAAATCAATTGAATTTGGCGATTACGAATAGCATCTTCAATATGAGGGTGCCCCTCCAAAACTTTGTTGATTTTTTTTGCTTCGATGTGATGGTCTATGAGAAATTTTTGTGTTCCACTTGTGGCGACAACAGAAAAGCCAAGCTCAGTTAAACGTTTTACAGAATTTAAGATGCGTTTTTTGTCTTCATCTCTTACAGAAACGAATAAAGTTCCCTCCTTAGGAAGTTTTACACCAGCTCCAAGTTGTGCTTTAGCAAAAGCAAGCGAAAATTCATAATCAAGACCCATAACCTCACCAGTAGAGCGCATTTCTGGACCAAGAAGTGTATCAACACCTGAAAAACGAGCAAAAGGAAACACTGCTTCCTTAACGGCAATATGTTGTTTTCCCGGCGAAGAAGGTAAGCCACCATAAGCTTGAAGCGCATCGTGAAGTGTTTCTCCTGCCATAATGCGTGCAGCCATTTTAGCAATAGGGCGACCTATCGTTTTTGCAACAAGTGGAACAGTACGTGAAGCACGGGGATTGACTTCTAAGACATAAATGGTGCCATCTTTAATGGCATATTGTACATTTATTAAGCCGCGAACATAAAGTGCTTGTGCTAATGCTTTGGTTTGGCGCTCTAATTCAGTGATTATTTTATTTGAGAGCGTATGGACTGGTAAAGAACATGCTGAATCACCAGAATGGATACCAGCTTCTTCGATATGTTCCATAATGCCAACAATTAGTGTTTCTTTTCCGTCTGATAAACAATCAACATCTACTTCAATTGCTTCTGTTAGGTAGGTGTCAAAGAGAAGCGGATTTTTATGAAGTAATATATTGATTTGTTCTATTTTGTCGTTGGGATAACGGGCTTTGATATCTTCTGAAATTAATTCAGGGACACTCTCAAGTAAATAATTTTGTAAGCTACGTTCATCACGAATAATTTGCATAGCACGTCCTCCTAAAACATAAGAGGGACGCACAACTAATGGGAAGCCTAGTTTAGATGCAATGAGACGTGCTTGTTCGATTGAGTGGGCAATACCATTTTGAGGTTGTGTTAAGTTAAGCTTAAATAGCAGTTTCTGAAAGCGATTTCTATCTTCTGCTAAATCGATGGCGTCAGGTGAAGTGCCTAGGATAGGGATATTGTGTTTTTCTAGAGTGTTTGCCAATTTTAATGGCGTTTGTCCACCAAATTGTACGATGGTTCCGACTAGTTCGCCCTTTTTTTGTTCTTCTTCTAAAATAGCGATAACATCTTCAGTTGTTAAAGATTCAAAGTAAAGGCGATCAGAGATATCATAGTCGGTTGAAACTGTTTCAGGATTGCAATTAATCATAATAGTTTCAAATCCTGCATCATGCAGTGCAAAAGCAGCGTGGCAGCAACAATAATCAAATTCAATACCTTGCCCAATGCGATTTGGTCCACCGCCTAAAATAGCAATTTTTTTACGGTTAGAAACGTATGCTTCCGAGTGTTCTACACCTGCAAAAGGAACTTCATATGTTGAATACATATAGGCTGTAGGAGAAGAAAATTCAGCAGCACAAGTGTCAATCCGCTTAAAGACGTGTTTAACATTCAGGGACTTGCGCAAAGCTGCAATGTCATCGGGATCTTGTCCGGTAAGGGTGGCTAATCGCGCATCTGAAAAGCCCATAGCTTTTAGCAGACGCAAGTTATCTGCGTCTTGGGGTAATCCATGGATGCAGATGCGTTGTTCCATTTCAATGATGGAGGCTATTTGTTCCAAAAACCACGGATCAATTTTGCTGATTTGGTGAATTTCAGTTAAAGGTAAGCCTGCACGCATGGCTTGAGCAATGTAGCGCAGACGATCAGGGCTTGGTATTGCAATTGCTGAGCGTATAGAATTTTTTTCATCACCTTCCGCATGTTCAGGAATTGCAATTTCATCAAGGCCAGTAAGCCCTGTTTCAAGTCCACGTAGTGCTTTTTGCAACGATTCTTGAAAAGTGCGTCCAATTGCCATAACTTCTCCTACAGATTTCATTGCGGTTGTGAGGATAGGTGATGAACCGGGAAATTTTTCGAAAGCAAAACGAGGAATTTTTGTCACAATATAATCAATAGAAGGCTCAAATGATGCAGGTGTTGCACCACCTGTGATTTCATTTTTTAATTCATCAAGTGTGTAACCAACAGCTAATTTAGCTGCTACTTTGGCAATGGGAAAACCTGTTGCTTTTGAGGCAAGTGCTGAAGAGCGAGAAACGCGCGGATTCATTTCAATAACAATGAGGCGTCCATTTTCAGGATTGACAGCAAATTGTACATTGGCCCCTCCCGTTTCGACACCAATTTCACGCAAAACAGCAATTGCAGCATTGCGCATACATTGATATTCTTTATCGGTTAAAGTAAGAGCAGGTGCTACGGTGATCGAATCACCCGTGTGAATCCCCATTGGATCAATATTTTCAATAGAACAAACAATGATACAGTTGTCGTTCTTATCACGAACAACTTCCATTTCATACTCTTTCCATCCTAAAACACTTTCTTCAATCAATACTTCTGTTGTAGGAGAAGCTTCAAGTCCGCGTTCAATAATTTCATAGAACTCAGAACGATTGTAAGCAATTCCACCACCAGTTCCACCAAGGGTGAATGAAGGGCGAATAATAGCTGGAAGCTTAACAACATCAAGAGCTTGAACTGCTTTTGCTGTTGCATGGGCGATATAATGTTGTTTTCGATCAGCTTCGGTATGTCGCCAGTTGCTCTCAAGTTCTTCGAGTGCTTTGTCAAGTGCAGCACCAGAAAGTTTTGCTTTAAGTTCAGCACGCATTTTCGCATGTTGTCGGCGATTTTCTTCTTTCAGTTCTGTTGCATTGGCTAACAGAGAGCGTGGCGTTTCCAACCCGATTTTTGCCATTGCTTTGCGGAATAAAGCACGGTCTTCTGCTTTGTCAATAGCATCGGCATTGGCTCCTATCATTTCAACGTTATAGCGGTCTAAAATACCCATACGTTTTAATGATAAAGCGGTGTTGAGAGCTGTTTGTCCTCCCATAGTAGGTAAAAGGGCATCGGGACGTTCATGTGCAATAATTTTAGCAACGATCTCAGGAGTAATGGGCTCTATATAAGTTGCATCAGCTAGATTTGGATCTGTCATAATCGTAGCAGGATTAGAGTTTATTAAAATAATTCGGTAACCTTCTTCTTTCAAGGCTTTACAGGCTTGTGTGCCTGAATAGTCAAATTCACATGCCTGACCAATGATAATAGGTCCTGCTCCGATAATAAGAATAGATTTTATATCTGTGCGTTTGGGCATGGTTTTTTCCTATGACAAATATCTGTATGCGATTGTGGTAGGCAAAATCTTTAAGGTTTTAGTTTACAGTTATTTTATAAGTTAAGTGATAAAGAAAGTAAGCATTAAAATACTTTTTCCATGCTTTTTTTCATAGAATTGAAGATAAATTTCTTTTTTGAGTTGAGCCATCTTATCAGTGTATCAAAAGTATGACATTTGATAAAAAATAATAGTGCTCTGAAAACTAGAATCTTCAAACGTGTTGTGGGGAATAAAGCATAAGCCATTATTTATGGTTTGATGGAGTGACGTCAAATAAAATAGGAAGTCTAGTTTTTTGTTCCGTAAAATACTGTTGTTTAGAGCAGCGATATAGGGCATGGAAATTTCACATTAGGACTTGTCGGTAAAGAGTTTATGAAATGAATGGGCAAGGGGGCATATTTGGCTCTGGTTGAAGTATTGGTTCTTTTGGCGAGAAAACAGTTAATCTATGTATGATCTCATTTTGTAAAATGGTGATAAGAGTATGTTTTATTACAATGCCTAAAGAGATAGTTTAAAATGATCTTGTTTGGTTACAAAATAGGGGTAAAATACTCTCTTTTTATTTATGTACGATGTTCAAAAATTTTTAAAGTATAAAGAAAGTTTAAATGCTGAACACTTCTCAAACAAGAATATTCTGTCTGAAAGATGTATCAATAGGAAAGCTTTTGGTGGCTAAGTCTCAAAAAGGGATTTGTCACATAGCATTAGGAGATACTACAGAGCAATTATTGCAGGAGTTCATGGTACGTTTTGGTGAGGCGCAACAAGTTGTGGGCGACAATATCTTTAAGCGAGAAGTCTCTCATATTATAGCCATGATAGAAACTCCTAAGTTGATAAAAAGATATAATTTTTCCTTAGATATAAATGGTACAGTTTTTCAACAACAAGTATGGACAGCATTATGTAATATAGCATGTGGTGAAACAATTTCATATGAGAGATTAGCATGCCGTATTGGTCTGCCAAATGCTTTTCGTGCCGTTGCTAATGCGTGTGCACGTAATGAATTAGCAGTTATTATTCCTTGTCATCGTGTTGTGTGTAAAAATGGTTTTATTTCAGGGTATCGTTGGGGAGCCAAACGGAAACAGGTTTTGCTACAACGAGAACAAGATGGAGAAATTAAAAACAAAGTTAACTTTGTGTAATAGGCATTATAATCGTTACTATTGTTCCTTTCATTTCTTTTGAAGTAATTTCAAGTTTCCCTTTGTGTAGTTCTAACAGAGAGCGTGAAATGGCTAATCCAAGACCTGAGCCCGTATGAGACTTAGTAAATTGATTTTCAACTTGTTCAAAAGGTTGACCAAGTTTTTTAATTGCTGATTGAGGAATACCAACACCTGTATCTGTAATTTTAAAAATAAGGTTATTTTTTTTCTTGAAAGCGCAGACATCAATATTCCCGCCAGAAGGGGTAAATTTAACTGCATTAGAGATGAGATTAAGAAAAATTTGTTTTATGGCACGACTATCAACTTCAGCATGAAGTTCTGGAGTAATGTTTGTTGTAACAGCAATATTTTTTTCTTGAGCTTGAGGCGTTAGTATGCGTACTGCTTCACTAATGATGGGCTCAAGATTGGTATGTTTACAATCAAGCGTAAATCTTCCAGCTTCGATTTTTGACATATCGAGGATATCATTGATAAGAGTTAAAAGATGGGTTCCTGAATTATAAATATCATGCATATATTCTTTATAGCGTTGTGAACCAAGAGGACCAAAAGTTGATTGCAACATAATATCTGAAAAGCCGAGAATAGCATTTAGTGGAGTGCGCAATTCATGGGACATATTAGCTAAAAATTCTGATTTAGCTTTATTAGCACTTTCAGCGCGTTCTTTTTCTGCTTTCAGACTTTTATTAAGTTTTTCAACTTCTGTTGCACGTTGTTGAGCACTTCCTCGCGTGCGTTTGAGTTCTTGAATAAAAGAAAAAAGACGTCTTTCGCTGTCTTCAAATCTTTCTTGTTGTTGTTTAAGTTCAGAAATGTCAGTACCAATACAAACCAGTCCTCCGTCTTGGGTTCGTCGTTCATTAATTTTAAGCCAACAACCATCTGCAGTTTGGCGAATACTTGTTAAGTTACCAGTGCCATCATCTTTAAGAGGATATTCACTGATAGCAGGGCGAGCCATGGCTTCGACGGTTGCACGTTGGATACCTGATTGTAGAATTTGTTTAGGAATAGCGGCATATTCGCAAAATTTGCTGTTCGACATAACTAAACGTCCTTCAGCATCCCATAAGACGAAAGATTCTGAAATGTTTTCAATCGCATCACGGATACGAAGGTCGGCTTGAGCTGTTTGTTCAGCTAATTGTTGCTGTTCACTAATGTCAAAAGAAATACCAACTAAATGAGGTTCTTCTTCTTCAGTAATTTCGGCGCGAAGTCGCATCCATACATAATGACCATCAGCATGACGCATAGGAACATTGATATCAATATGCTTTTTTTTGCCTGCCATTAATTCTTTAGCAAGATCAAAAAAATTGGTATCATTGGGATTGATAATGGCGCTAATTTGGGAAATTGAAAGCAATGCATCTTGAGGGAGATAGCCGAGCATTTCGTACATTGCTCGTGACCAATAGACGCGTCCACTTGCCATATTCCAATCCCATAGTCCACAACGTCCACGCATCATTGCCATATCAATACGATTTTGAATTTTTTCTGAAATAAGATCTGTCTTACGTGCCCGTAAAAGTTGATTATAATAAGCATAAAGAAGAGCAAGAATAATACTACTTGTTCCGATGAATAGAATTATATTAAGCGAAAAAAAATTGCGCCATTCCCTAGTGCTAGCTTGCATTTTTTCGCTAATGAATACGCCATATTGCCCATTTTCTGTTTGATGAAATGAAGCAAGAGCAGGGGTATCTGTGCCTATTGTAATTTTCGTAATTCCAACGTGTTGTCTAAGAGATTGTAAAGCAATACTGTCAGAGATAAAATCTTGCAAAGGTTTTCCTAAAGCGATCTCTGAACTAGATGAAGCTAAGATATTGCCTTTTTGATCAACGATGGCGATCAGAGTGCTAGGATTAATGAGATTTTTATTCTGTAAAGTAGTAAGGATATTTTGCAAATGACTGTGAGAAAGGGTGAAGATTTTTTCTTTCTGAGAAATGGCTAATAAGTCATGATCAATTGTGCTGGTAAGATGAGAGGCTAAAAGAATGATGGTAGAATGTGTACTTTTATCAATTGTACTACGCCAATCATAGATTGATAGAAAACGAATTGCTGCGAGTATAATAAGAAATGCTAAAATAACAAATGGCAGGGAGCGTCGTAACCAAGGTTCAATAAAGAGAAGCTTTTGATGGACAGAGCCAGAAAGAAGATAAATGCGCTTTGTCTGCATTTTATGACTTTGAGCGCTCGATTTTGAATCAGCATATATCTTTGTTGGCGCATTATATGCGTCCAATTTAGCCATCTCTCGTTCCTTTAATTCTGGAATAATGTGATTTAAAAACTGCTTCGATATTCATAGTAACCCCATAAAATGCAATGAATCAAAACAGGAGTCTTCTGTCCAGTCTTTTTTTTAAAAAAATAATTTTACTTTTATGAACTTGAAGATGAAAAGGAAAAATCCACTTTAAACATGACCTATAAATAGGCTGAAATTGTCTATTTATAGGTTTAATATCAAGTAACTTGTAGAATTTATTTTTAAAATATTTTTTGTTTCAGGTGAGTAGACGGTTGATAATATCAGAGATGTCGCTTGAGAGTTTTGGCGCAGCAGCAATCATTTTTAATTCAGTTTCAAGTTTTTTTTGTCGAATAGGTTCTAATTGTCGCCAAGAGCGCATCATTGTTAATAATCGTGAAGCAAGCTGTGGATTTTTTTTGTCAATTTCCAAAATGACTTGGCAAAGAAAATGATAAGACGCTCCATCCATCCTGTTAAAGCCCGTGAGATTGTTAGAGGCAAAAACACCGATTAGGGAACGTACACGATTAGGATTATCTTGTGAAAACAGCGGATGTTGCATAAGCTTTTGAACATTCTCGAGTGTTGATGTGCCAGCAACCATTGCTTGAATAGAAAACCATTTATCCATGACCAAAGGGTCATGCCGATAGCGGTTTTCAAAATCATTTAAGGCATTTTGTGCTTGCGCACTCTCATTAAAACGCTTCATGAGAATAGCGATACTCGCCATACGGTCAGTCATATTATTAGCTGTTGCATATTGTATCGCCGCACGATTTGGATTGGCTTCAGCAATGGAAAGATAATCCAATATGATATTCTTTAATGCTCGCTTTCCAGCTTGTGCAGTGTTTGGTGAATAGGGCTCTTGGGTTTGCATTTGTTCATAGAATTTTGTTAAGAGCTCTTGATGGGTTTGTGCAAGTGAAACTAAAAACTGATTGCGGACACAATGAATACGATCTGGGTCAATATTTTTACCGATTGTATGAGCAAGCTCAACTTCACTAGGTAAATTTAAACAAAAGGCACGAAATTCAGGCTCTAAGGTTTCATCTGTTATGATCGTTTCAATCAGCTTTAGCAAAGCAGAAGGGAGTGTTGCTTTTTCTTGTGTTTTATCTTGAATGCTTTGAATCAAAGCTTGCGTCATTAAATGATTAAGAGATTGCCAGCGATTGATGTGATTGTCATCATGTTGTGCAAGAAAAATAAGTTCGCTTTCATTGAATGGCGTGTGTAGAATGATTGGTGCTGAAAAGTCTTGCAGCAGTGATAAAACGGGTTTTTCACGCAGTCCCTTTAATGTAAACGTTTGGCTTTCCTTGGATAAAAGCATAACATCTGATTGAATATCTGTATCTGCTTCATAGGTGAGGTTTTCTCCTTTAGATCCTAACAAGCCAAATACGATAGGGATAAGCATGGGCTTTTTTGTATTTTGTTGTGGAGTTGCGGGAATATGTTGCTTTGTATGAATTGTTAAAACACCATCGCTATAATGACTATCGATTTCTACATTGGGTGTTCCTGCCTGTTCATACCATAGCATGAATTGGGAGAAGTCTTTACCAGACACTTCAGCAAAACAGGCAATAAAATCTTCAATTGTACAAGCTTGTCCATCATGACGTTGAAAATAAAGATCAGTGCCTTTACGAAAAAGAGTAGGACCTAAAATAGTCCGTATCATGCGAACAACTTCAGCACCTTTTTCATAAACAGTTGTTGTGTAAAAATTATTAATTTGGCTATATTGACGAGGACGCACAGGATGCGCAAGAGGTCCTGCATCTTCTGCAAATTGCGTTGCTTTTAATGCTTTTACATTTTCAATTCGCTGTAGGCTGCGTACATTTTGATCTGATGAAAATTCCTGATCACGATAAACAGTGAATCCTTCTTTTAAACAGAGTTGAAACCAATCGCGACAGGTAACACGATTACCGCTCCAATTATGGAAATATTCATGTGCAATGACACGTTCAACATTTCTATAATCTTGATCGGTTGCTGTTTCAGGATCTGCAAGAACATATTTATCATTAAAAATATTGAGTCCCTTATTTTCCATTGCTCCCATATTAAAGTCGGAAACAGCAACAATATTGAAAACATCAAGATCATATTCGCGCCCAAAACATTGTTCATCCCAACGCATAGAACGTTTAAGAGCATCCATTGCATAGGTTGCGCGTTTGGTTTTTCCTTTTTCTACATAGATACCAAGCTCGATACGTCGTCCAGATATAGTTGTAAAATGGTCTTCTAACTTATCAAGATCTCCACCTACTAAAGCAAAGAGATAAGATGGTTTGGGATAAGGATCTTCCCAAATGGCAAAATGGCGATTATTCTCTAAAGTTCCTGTTTCCACCAGATTACCATTTGAAAGCAAGATTGGGATTGTTTGGGTATCTGCTTCAATTTTCACTCTATAGGTAGAAAGAACATCTGGACGGTCGTAAAAATAAGTAATACGACGAAAACCTTCTGATTCGCATTGTGAGCAATAAACACCATTTGAAAGATAGAGCCCCATAAGTTGGCGGTTGCTTTCAGGATTTAGTTCCGTAACCAATTTCAATGTAAAAGGAGCCGTTGGTGGCGTTGGAATTTCTAAACGTGAAGGCGTCACTTTATAAGTGCTTGGGGCTAATATCTCATCATTAATAGAAACGGAAATTAAAGTAAGATCATCACCAGAAAGAACGAGAGGTGTTAATTCTTCTGTATCGTGACGGGGCTCAATAAACAATATGGCTGTAACATAGGTTTTTGTTGGTGCCAATTGGAAGGAAAGGTGTGTTTTAGGGATAGCGTAAGGAGTTGGTTGGTAGTCTTCCAAACGATAAATAGATGTTATTGGTTGTTTCATAGTTTTTTCCCATTAGTATTTTAAGAGTTAAAGAAGGGTGTTTTAATTTTAGAAGCAAGATAGGATTAAAGAATTACAAAAGGCTGTCGAGGCGATTTTTTACTTCTAAGAAGTCTATCCATGTAAGCTTCTTTTGACTAGGGGTTCTAAGAAGGTAAGCAGGGTGAAAAGTTGGCATAACAGGTATTTTTATATTATCTTCGCTTTCATAGATATGCCATTTCCCTCTTGTTCGGATAATCCCATTTTGAGATCCGGTAAGAAACTGTGCAGCAACGCCTCCCAGTGCTATAAGAACACGAGGACGTGCTAAAGAAATGTGCCGCTCAATAAAAGGGCGGCACAATGCCACTTCTCTTGGTGTTGGTGTACGATTTCCTGGTGGACGCCAAGGAATAGTGTTGGCAATGTAAACATTATTTCTTGTTAAACCAATTGATGCGAGAATTTTATTAAGTAACATCCCTGCTTTTCCCACAAAAGGAATTCCTTGTATATCCTCTTCTCGTCCTGGTGCTTCACCTATGAGCATTAGGGGGCTTCCTGCTGTTCCATCTGAAAAACAGGTATTTTTCGCTGTCAATTTTAGTGAACAGCCATTAAATGCAAGGAGGGCAGATTTTAATTCATCAAGTGTCTTTGCACTTTTTGCACTCTCTATAGCAGCGGATTCGTTGTGTATAGGATTAGAGTTATACAGTGGATGATTATCTAATTTTACGCTTGGAGATGTTTTGGCAGATGTTTGTTGATTACCAGAAATGTTAACAACAGGCGTTAATTTTCTCTCTGAACAAGCAGACTGCTTAAAACGATCAATAGGGAAGTCTGTCAGAACGGCATCCGCACCACTTTCTTTATAAAAGTTTAAGAGTTCTTCATAGGAAATTGAGTACGGCGTTTGATTTAACATTTTACTTTTTCTAATGATCCAGAGATTATAGATCAAACAAAATTATCCTTCAAGTTTTATAAACATATTTGTTCGTCGTTATTTTATAAAAATGATAACAACATTTTTTCCACAAAAAAGATAGATCGTATAGTATAGGCGTTTGTGATTATATACATTTTAAAATGGAAAAATCTTTTAAAGTACTATTTTAACTTTAAAAACAGATTGATCTCTTTATAGTAAAAGAACTTCTTACTGAACGCAAGTGATGTAAACAATAACATTTTTGAGCATTATAGTCTATATTTAATAATTTATGAAAGTAAATTTCATACTGTTTTATTTATAAATTTAAGTATAATTTTTTATTTTGTTAATAATTTTCTATTTAAATAATATTATTTATTATAATTAAAGAATAAATATTTTTTAAACATAATAAAACTTTAAATTTTTTTTTCACAATGGGTTAAAAGCAATGTGTGGATATATTCTTTTGCTTTTTTTACAGCTGAAATGAGAGGTTCATTTAATGCTAAATGCGCTGCAATAGCACTTGATAGAATGCAACCTGTTCCACGCATTGTTCCTTTTAAACGTGGAGTAGAAATATTGATGACTTCAATTTTGTCAATGAAGCTATCAATTGCAAGAGGCCCCTCCGCATGTCCGCCTTTTACTAAAATAGAGCGAGCTCCCAATGACAAAAGTTTTTTTGCTTGTTGTATTGCTTGCTTATCATTAGATGCCAATGGACTTTGGCTAAGAAGAGCGAGTTCGTTTCGATTTGGTGTTAAAAGAGTAATGTGTGGGAGAAGCCGATTGATCATAATTTCTATGACTTTTTCTGTTGTCAGTTTTCCTCCTGATGAGGCAACCAGGACGGGATCAAGAATAACTGGAATCTGAGGATAATCTTCGAGTACATGGCAAATTGCTGCTATAATTGCTTGATTTCCTGTCATACCAATTTTTATTGCGCTTACAGGATTAGATTCTAAGGCTATGCGCATTTGTGCGGCGATAAGTTTTTCATTCATGGGCACAATTTCAGTAACCTGATTATCATTTTGTACATTCACACATGTGATGGCCAAATTAGCTTTGATGTGAAAATATGTAGCTGTTTCTATATCACGAACAATGCCAGCACCTCCTGTTGGATCTGTGCCTGCAACAATGAGAATAGAAGGGATTAACGCCATGGTTGCGTTACCTTGATCCATTGTTGTATCCGCTCTTCAGGTTTTTTATGGAGAATAATGTCGGTTACAACAGCAGCGCTATTGGCTCCTATTTTCAAGACATCTATTGCACGCTCTGGTGTTAAACCACCGATGCAAACGAAAGGTAAAACACCAATTCGTTTTCTCCATTCTTTAATTTTTTCTAACCCTTGGGGATTCCAGTTCATTTTTTTTAAGATTGTTGGATAAATAGGACCAAGAGCGATATAGTCAGGATTAACAGAGAGCGCGATATCCAATTCATGTTCATCATGGGTACTAAGACCAAATCTTATACCATTTTTACGAATTGCAAGGAGATCAGCATTGCTTAAATCTTCTTGTCCAAGATGAATAAAATCGCATTTTTCATCGATTGCTAGGCTCCAATGATCATTAATAATTAATTGTACGCCCCATTTATCACATATGTTTTTTGCATGCTTAATATGTTGACTGATCATTTTAAGATCTTTGTCTTTCATACGCAATTGTATGAGTTTAACACCAAAAGGAATCAAACGTTCAATCCAATCAGCATTGTTAACAATGAGGTAAAATGGATCCAATTTCATCAAAATACGGCTTTACCAATAATGGGCGTTGAAGGGATTGCTACATTGCGGGCTTCAAGAATGCCTGCTTTATATCCCATCCGACCTGCTTGAATAGCTTTAGAAAACGCTTCAGCCATCAAAATAGGATCACCTGCTTTAGCAATTGCGGTATTAAGAAGGACCGCATCATAACCGAGTTCCATAGCAATAGCGGCATGGGATGGGCGTCCAATGCCAGCATCAACAATGAGGGTAACATCAGGAAGATAAGCACGGATGGAACGCAGTCCATCGGTATGATGAGGGCCTTTTGCTGATCCAATAGGTGCACACCAAGGCATAATGACACGGCAACCAACATCTAAGAGTTTTTCAGCAACAATGAGATCATCAGTTGTATAGGCAAAAATTTTGAAATCTTCACTGTTTAAAATTTTTGCGGCTTCAATTAAAGAAAAAACGTTTGGCTGTAAGGTATCTGAATTACCGATAATTTCGAGTTTAATCCAAGAGGTTTTAAAGAGATCACGAGCTAAATGAGCTGTCGTTACAGCTTCTTTAACAGTATAACAACCAGCGGTATTAGGAAGTATTGTTAGATCGAGTTCTTGAAGAAATTGCCAAAACTGCCCTCCTTGTTTTCCACCTGCACTTTCTCGACGTAATGAAGCGGTTACAATTTCTGTATTCGATTTGTGAATGGCATCACGAAGGACAACAGGAGAAGGATATTGCGCTGTACCTAACATAAGACGGGATGAGAATTTACGCCCATAAAGATTCAACATAATATTAACCTCCTTGCATTGGACTTAAAATTTCTACTTTATCTCCTTCATGCAAAATAAATTGGTCGCGTGCATCTACAGGAATAACTTCAGCATTAACAGCAGTCGCTAGCCAATCCCCTTCATATCCTAACTCCACAAGCAAGAGACTGAGAAAAGAGGTTTCCGTTTGAATTGTTTTACCATTAACAAATATTTGCATGTTTTATTCCAATGCTAATTTCATCGCTCGTTTTGCCATTTCTGGAGATAAGAGAAAGCCATGTCTATAAAATCCATTCACTGAAATATGATTACCATATTTGCATACGGAAGGGAAGTTATTCGGATAAGCTGGACGAACACCAACGCCGGATTCAACAATTTCTGCTTCGGAAAAAGCAGGATGTAATGTATAGGCAGCATTAAGCAATTCCATCATGGATCTTACAGAAATTGCACCACCAAAATCACTTTCAATCATTGTCGCTCCAATCATAAAAATATCATCTTGCCGCGGAACAATATAGAGTGGTATACGTGGATGGAGGAGACGAATTGGGCGGGAAATTTTAATATCTGTACTCCGCACGAGTAGCATTTCACCACGCACGCCCCGTAGATTTTTATCTTTTCCTAAATGTGCTATTCCTGTTGCATCAATGATTATATCAAAATTTGTTTCAGATATTTTGAGATCAACAAAATATACACCATTTTCTATCAGTTTTTCTTTTAAAGCGATAAGTGCTTTGCGGGGATCAAGGTGCGCTTCGCTTTCATAAAAAAGCGCACAATCAAAACGTTCTGCAAGATCTGGTTCAAGCTGAATTATTTCCGCATGGTTTATGGTTCTATGATTATGTGTGCGAAGTGAAAACCGTTCAAGTTCTCCTCTATCGCGTGTAGGAGCAACAACTAAAGTACCTTTTTGTGTAACAAGATCTGGAAATGTTTGGCGCCACCATTGTATAGCTTGGACACCAAGGTCTTCCACAATCTGTTCAGTATTTTCTTTTTCACAATAAGGAGCGAGCATCCCGCCTGCATACCAGCTGGATGACCCTATAGGAGAGTGGAGTGGAGCTGATACAGTAACACGAGCACCTTTTTGTTGTAACATAAAAGCAACGGTTAAACCAGCAATCCCAGCACCTTTGATAAGAATATTCTTCAACTATTTACTTTCTTTTTTTCAGTAGTATCAATATAAAGGTCATTATTTTCTTGATATTTTTCAGCCATAGCAGCCATACCTTCACTTTTTATTGCAGTATCACGAATATCATGGGAAATACGCATAGAACAGAATTTGGGTCCACACATGGAGCAAAAATGCACCAATTTATGAGCGTCTTTCGGCATTGTTTCATCATGAAAGGTACAAGCTGTTTCTGGATCAAGAGACAGGTTGAATTGATCATGCCATCTAAAGTCAAATCGTGCACGTGAAAGAGCATTATCGCGTAATTGTGCTCTAGGCAGACCTTTTGCAAGATCAGCAGCATGAGCGGCGATTTTATAAGTGATGACTCCAGTTTTGACATCATTTTTATCGGGAAGTCCTAAATGTTCTTTAGGTGTGACATAGCATAACATAGCGGTTCCAAACCATCCAATCATAGCAGCACCAATTGCTGATGTAATATGGTCATAACCAGGAGCGATATCAGTTGTAAGAGGTCCTAAAGTATAAAAAGGTGCTTCATGACAGAGATCTAATTGCTGCTCCATATTTTCTTTAATTTTGTGCATTGGGATATGTCCCGGTCCTTCAATCATAACCTGTACATTTTTTTCCCAAGCAATTTTTGTTAATTCTCCTAAAGTCTTAAGTTCAGAAAATTGTGCTTCATCATTGGCATCGGCAATAGAGCCAGGGCGTAAGCCATCTCCTAATGAAAGAGAAATATCATAGGTTTTTGCAATATCACAAATTTCATCAAAATGTTCATAGAGAAAACTTTCTTTGTGATGATGAAGACACCATTTTGCCATAATTGAACCGCCTCGTGAAACAATACCTGTTACACGATCAATGGTCAGAGGAATAAATGGTAATCTTAATCCGGCATGAATTGTGAAATAATCAACTCCTTGTTCTGCTTGTTCAATAAGAGTATCGCGAAAAATATCCCATGTTAAATTTTCAGCAACACCTTGTACTTTTTCAAGCGCTTGATAAAGAGGAACAGTTCCAATGGGTACAGGAGAATTCCGAATAATCCATTCACGAATATTGTGAATATTTTTTCCTGTCGAAAGATCCATGACTGTGTCTGCTCCCCAACGAATAGCCCAAATCATTTTATCAACTTCTTCCGCCATCGATGAAGTGACTGCTGAATTGCCAATATTGGCATTAATTTTAATACGAAAATTACGTCCAATAATCATTGGTTCACATTCTGGATGATTGATATTTTGGGGAATGATAGCTCGTCCATTTGCAATTTCATTACGAACGAATTCCGCTGTGTAAATTTCTGGTATTTTACCACCCACTATATCTGAGTGCGCTTTTTGTTGGCCTTTTATCGCTAACCCTTCATTTTCTCGTATAGTAACATATTCCATTTCGGCAGTAATAATACCTGCGCGTGCATACGCCATTTGCGTAATTGCTTTGCCACTTTTGGCTCGTAAAACAGGTCGTTTTTGTTCAAATACTGGTATAGGAGAGTTATCATAGATTAATCCATTATCTTCGGGTTTGATTAAACGTGCAGGATAAGGTTCAGTATCAGCGCGCTTGGAGAGCCAGGATGAGCCAATTGCGGGTAAACCTTTTGTAAGATCAATGATGGCATCTTTCTCGGTGTAGGGGCCAGAAGTATCGTAAACATTTAAAGGTTTTTCACCACTACCATCGGTCAATAAAATTTCACGCAATGGAACACGCACATCAGAAAAAAGAGGACTCTGATGATAAACTTTGCGTGAGGCGGGAAAGGAGCTGCAACTGATTGATGGAATATTTTTGGGCACAAACTTTTTCCTTCTAAACACATAGTTCAAAAATTAAAGTGTGATGTTAACGGGGATATATCCAAATGATCAATTCTGTACTTTTGAATGAAGAAATGCTTATAATAGTTTGTAGTAAGTTACCTTCAATAAAGCTTAAGAATTTTTTTGAAAAGCTTAATGCAATATCTTTGGAATAATAACTGCACTCCCCCATGTAAACACTTTATATTAGCATAAACATGATTGGCTTAAATACTGACATTGTCAATCACAAAGATATATTTTGAAATATTTTTGTGTGTTTTTTAATAATAAAAGAATGTATTATAAATTTGATGAATTATAATGGTGCTTATTTTATAAAATAGTAAAATTAAAAATAGATTATCAAGAAGAAAGTAGATCGTTTAGCGTTTTGATTTGGCTTTATTCTATATTGAATAATAATTCAGAATACTGTAAAATAATTCTCTTATTGTGCCTACTTTAAAAATCATTTCCTAATATGTCATATTTTGATCGTTCTATGCATTAAGGAGAACACTAATAATTGCAGGATGCTGTTTAGAATGATTTATTGTTCTTGCAAAAAAAATATACATAGAATAAAATATAATAATGGTGAGGGGTGAGCTAAGTGTATAAAGAGAGAAGTTGGTTACAGAGCGTTGGTTTTTTAAACTAACGATGTGTGTTTGTGAAAATTTTTAGAGTGCAAGGTTATGTTTCTTAAATATCTGTATGGAGATCGGATATAATCTTCAGATTTGGTGAAGGTTTGTGATATTTCTTTAAGTATTTAAATTGTTTCATTTACAGTTTAATTAAAGGATGAAGAAGTTATTATATTGAATATAATCTTTATGGCGTATTTAGGTTAAAAAGAAACTTTTTCCAAAAATATTAAGATCGATCTAGTAAAATAATTTCAGGAATAAATTAGATAAAATAGAACATTTTAAACTGTCTGTATATGAATAATATAATAAAGCATGCAAAGAATTTGAATCTAACTTTTAGAATTTTAATAAAAATGATAGTAAAAAGATAAAGAATCTTCATCTAAAACATATCGTATAAGATAGCAATGAGATAGGTTTAGGCTATTAAAAAAGAGAATTTTTTAAGTAGAAATTTTCTGTGTGGATAGCAGATTATTACATTCAATAATAGTTATATGAAATTCGTTATAAAGGGAATTTCAATCGGTGTTTTTAATACTTTGTCACGAAATACAAAATCTGCAATCATAACGATTAACAATAGAAAAGTAACAAAAAATATTAAGTAACCTCAGATAAGGTGGATCCGTTATCCATTAGAAGTGGAAACATTAAGGCTGATGTTATGAAAAATGGTTGATGAATTTAGGTTATTAAATTGGAGGGAGTGAAGACAGATAAAATGCGGGAATACGTATGGTGCAGTGATTATAATGTAGCCATAAACAGTGGCAGCATATTTTAGTGCACAGAATGAGAAATTGTTAGAAAAATTATGAAAATAATGGGGGATTTAGAATGTCTAATATTTACGATTGGTCATTAAAGGCTGATGAAAATGCTCATTCAGATAGTATCATTAATTGGGCAGAAGGTCAGCCGCCTAGTTCTGTTAATGATAGCGCGCGGGCGATGATGCAGCGTGTGCGTGAATATCTTGCAGATAGTGGAGGATCTATTGATACAAACTTTGTGGTAAATACGAGCGCTAAGACAACATTAATTACCTTAAAGACTGTTTCACCTATAAAGAAATACAACGATGATATCGTTATACGTTTTAAAGCTCGTGGCGTGAATATTGGCACGACGACAGTAACTGTGAATAATATAGGAGAAAAGCTTATCTATAAAGCCACTTATGCGGGGATTCTACCATTAGAAGGGGGAGAACTGCAAACAGGTGGCATTTATGAAATAGTATATAATAAGAGTGTTTTAATAAAAGAGCATGAGGGTTGGTATTTGTTAAATCCTACACCACCAAAGATAGAAAATTTTCCTGCTGGATTCATTGCAACATTTGCTACGCAAAATGTGCCACATGGTTGGCTTTTATGTGATGGTAAGACCTATAGGTGTGAAGATTATCCACAGTTATTCAAGGCAATAGGTGATCAATGGGGAAAAGAGAGTAGTGTAACTTTTAAAGTTCCTGATTTTAGAGGAATATTTTTACGCGGTTTTGATGCTGGTCGGGGTTTGGATAGAGGTAGAGAATTTGCAGATCTACAACAAGATAGCATAAAATCGCATACACATATTGGGAAAATTGAAACAGCAGGAGAACACACACACAAGTTTAAGTATCAAACAGTAGGGTTTGCAGTTGGTGATATTGGAAGATCATCGGATTATTATAGCTTTAATGAGACTCTGAGAGGGATAACAGATACTTCTGGTGCGCATACACACAAGGTGACTCTTTCTCAAACGGGGGAGGAAGAAACGCGTCCTGTTAATACGACCGTTGTTTATGCTATAAAATCATGAGTATGATTGGGTAATGAATAATCTAGATATCCTGATAATTTTGTTAACGCGGAGCAATTCCGCGTTATTTTTTATGTGTATGTGAAGAGAAAACCTAGACTGTTAAGATGATCCTTGGGGGAGGCAAAAAACAATTTAAAAATGATTGGAAGAGAGAGTTAAGAATATAAGTTATTCTAAAAAAGCACATCATATGATGATATGGAGAAAATGTGTAAAAATCATTCAAAATTTGCCGTTAAATAATGTAGAGATATGTTTTCTCATAAAGTATTTTGATGGAATAGAAGTGATAAAATTATTTAATCGGAGGTATGAGAAAGTATAATATTTATAATATGTTGTTGTGAAAAAACAGTTTCCCTTGGATGAGTTAATTTATCTCATAAAGGGATTTATTATCTTGTTGTTAATTTCTTTGCGTTACCGTGGTGTAGGTTTTATCTGTAAATGCTATACTCTTTGAGTACAAACGTTGTATGTTTGTGAAGAAACAGATAAACGTGATTATTATACCCTTTCGTTATTCCTATATGCTGCATTGTTTTTGTATTAAGGGATCTACAGAAATTATTATTCAATTCATTTGAAAGGATTTCATTGAATAGTTTAACTCTTTGGATGTACTAATAAACAATTTTTTATAGAGGGAGAAGAGTAAAAATATGATTATCTTTGATATTCTTATTGACTATAGAGGCAGATAAATGATCAATATGTATTTATCGATAAAAAGAGCTAAAGCAAAAATTATGTGTTATGAGAAAAGAACACTATTAAGCTATAAATAAATCTTTTATGGAGTGGAGAAAGGCAATAGATTTCTAACTGTACTTAGAAAGTATAAATAATACATATAATTATTATAGAAGAGGTATTTGTGTGTATTTGGGGGATTATTTTCATTTGGCTATGTACTTTAATTTCTCGATTAAAATCGATATGTTTAGGATCTAATTTCATAGGGGGATGCTGTTTGAGGAAGTATGAATGGAATGTCTTTTTTAGGTAATTCAGAAACATTTAAGGAACAATGATAAACATCGCGGAGATTTTTTGTTGTCAAAACATTAGTTGCATTTCCTTTGCAATAAATCTCTCCTTCTTTTAATAAGATCATGTTATCTGCATAATGTGCTGCGAGATTGAGATCATGAAGGACAGCAAGAACGCCACCACCAGAATGGGCAAATTGTTTAGCAATATCCATAACGATAAGTTGATGTTGAATATCGAGACTAGCAATAGGTTCATCTAATATCATCCAACGAGGAATTCCATTATAAATGGGTTTCCAGATTTGGCAAAGAACACGAGCAAGTTGTACTCTTGCTTGTTCTCCGCCTGATAATTGGTGATAATACAGGTTACCATAATCAGAAAGATCAACGCGCTCTAAAACTTTTTGGATAAGATTTTGCAGTTCAGCTTTGGCAATGGTAAATTGATTTACATAAAGGCCAAGCCGTACAACTTCATAGACTAAAAAGGGAAATACGAGCGTTGTTGATTGTGGCAGCACAGCGCGCATCTTTGCCATTTCATAAGTTTTTGTTTGGTGTATATCATATCCATTTAAGGTTATTTTCCCACTGTAAGGAATTTCCCCACTCAGTGCTTTGATAAAAGTACTTTTCCCTGAACCATTGGGACCGATAATAATGGTAAAAGCACCACTTTTAGCTTGAAAATTAATATGGTTAAGAATCTGCTTCTTTCCGCGCTGAACGCAGACATTTATTGCTTCAATCATGAAAAGTTTGTTCCTCGTTTGCATATAAGGATCCACAGGAAGAAGGGGGAACCAAAAAGTGCTGTTACGATTCCAATTGGCAATTCTGCAGGGGCAACAATTAAACGGGAAAATGTATCTGCAAAGATAAGTAATGCGGCTCCCAAGAGAGCAGAGTAAGGAATGAGATAGCGGTGATCAGGACCAATGATTTGACGTAAAATATGCGGAACAATAATACCAATAAAACCAATACCACCACTGACAGCAACAGCACTACCACACATAAGGGCAACAAGAGGAATAGCAATATTTTTAACTCGTTGAATATGGAAACCGATATGGCCTGCAACAGCCTCTCCGAGTGCAAGAGCATTAAGTGCACGTGATAAAAAAGGAGAGAAAAGAAGACCAATAAAGATGAAAGGGAGAACGAGCCATACTTTCAACCATGTAGCACCCGCAAGAGAGCCAAGATTCCAAAAAGTGATATCGCGTAGTTGTTGGTCATTTGCGATAAAAATCAATGTTCCGATAACTGCACTGCTTAATGCACCAAGAGCAATACCAGCAAGCAGCATGGTTGCAATAGAGGTAAAACTATGATGCGTTGCTATTATGTAGAGAACAATCGTTGATAAAAGTCCACCCAAAAAAGCGCCTATGATAACTTTGTAAGGCTCTAAAAAAGGTGCAAATGAAACAGGAAAGGCAAAACCTACAACGATTGCTAAAACAGCACCAAGACCTGCTCCTGCTGATACACCTACAATTCCAGGATCTGCAAGAGGATTACGGAAAAGCCCTTGCATCATGACACCAGAGACAGCTAAAGCTGCTCCGATCAGTAACCCTAGGATTACGCGAGGAAATCTTATTTCAATAAATATGAGATAATCACGCGTTTTACTACTTACAGAAAATTCTTGCGTAAACATGATATAAAGAAAATCAAAGAAAGAAGTATTTGAAGCACCATTTAAAAGTCCGCTTAAAATGCTAAAGATAAGGAATATTATTAAACCTAATAAGAATACTTTTCTTAAATGTTCGCGATTCATTTTTTTGGTTTTTTTTATTTCAGATGTATTATCGACCAATTTATCTGTTTTTGTCATTTTAGTTTGCGCCATAAAGTATATGAATAAGGTCTCTTGATGCGTCTGCCGTACGCGGACCAAATCCTAAAAGGTACATAGCGTCCATTTGTTTAATAGCCTGATTTTGGGCTGCAATTGTTGCTTGAATTGCGGGTATAGCTAAAAGTTTTTCAAGATTAATGGATTTTTCATTGTGTTTTATAAGCAAAATAACATCGGGATTTGCTTTCAATAATGCTTCGTTATTGAGAAGTTTATACCCTTTATAATCAGTAATGGCGTTGATACCACCTGAAAGTTTTATAATACCATCAGCCGCTGTATCTGTTCCGGATGCCATAACGCGCCCATTCTGTACAGAGAAAATAAAAAGGACACGCTTTGGTTTTGTTACTTTTGCCAGAAGAGCATCATTGTCTACAAAAGCACGGCTCACTTTTTGAATTAATTCAGCGGCTTGTGCTTCACGATGGATGGCTTTTCCAACAAGGCGAATTTTTTCTATTACACTTTCTCGAGAATAGTTTTCTGGTATGATTACGATAGGGATTGATGTCTTTTTAAGAATTTCAATTGTTGAAGGAGGCCCACTTCCTTCAACGAGTAGGATGCCTTCTGGAGCAAGAGATAGAACACCTTCAGGTGAAAGAGTACGCATATAGCCAAGCACAGGAAGTTTGAGAGCTTCTTTGGGATAAACACTTGTGCTATCACGGGCAACAAGCTGATTTTGAGCTCCTAATGCATAAACAATTTCTGTAAGAGAGCCACCAATAGAGACAATTCGTGCATTTTCAGAAAAACGCGTGGTAGGTTCAGCGATGAGTCGTTGAGAAAAGAAACTAAGAGAAAGCAGTATAAAAAAAAGAAGAAAACTTAGTTGCCTGCGTAAAAGAAGTGTAAGCATATTTTATCTTTCTAAGCGACGACTAATTCTTTATGTGGAGGAAGGGACTTCAATAAAGAACGCCAATCCTCGCGCTCTTTTTGACCTTCTTTGCGCATGCCGAAGAATTGAACAATCATTTCATCATTTTTATCGAAAACCTCAAGTGAACTGACATAACTATCACTGGTAGGTTTGCGAACATGCCACACACTATCAATCCCAGATGTGAGTAAATGAAGGTTAAACTCTGGATCAAGAACATTAAGCCAAAGTCCCATTTTCTTAATATTTTTTACGATCCCACTAAAAATTTGAATACATCCTTTATTACCAACGAAGCACATAATCGGTATTTCCCGTCGTGCAGCTTGGTTGAGCATCATTTCAATAGCTTCGACGTGTAATTCATTGGCAAATTCATTACCAACGTATTTTACAGCATGATGTCGACTAATCTTAAATTCAGAAATAATTTTTTGAAGTTGATGCACATCTGTCATTTTCCGCCAACAATTCCGAAATCTTTCAATATCTAATTCTGTTATGTCACACTGAACTGGGAGAGAAACAGGAAGAACATCAAGAACAGAAGATTGGTTTTCAAGAAGAAGATTTTCGACAAGTTTATCCCATTCTTCCATATTTGTCATATCTTTAGAATAGATTTTTAAAATAGCAACGCCATGTTGATCAAAAAATTGTAGGCTTTTTGCAGGTTTCCCAAGAAGGATGACATCATGTTCAAAACCAAATTTCCATTGTTTTGTAAAAATACGCAAATCAATTTTACCGAGTGTTATAGTAATATGTTGGTTTTGAATGATTTTTTCAAAACACCCTGTTATTTCATGAACAGCATGTTCATTGCGTGTTAATGCCATGACTGTTCCAAGTCGAGGAGCATTTTCCAATAGAGTAGCAACATCAGTTTGTAGTCTTTTTGCTTTTCCAATTGCACAATAGGCTGCAATAAGCTCTGCTTCAGATATACCAATAGAAACTGCAAAATCACGGTTTCGCATTTCTTTTTTTTCTTCACGCAAGCGAATAATCATTTCAGCTGTATGTGTCATGGATTTCACCTTATGTTACTGAACTCAAGAACTAATTTTTAAATTTTACAATTCCAAGGAAATAGAATGAACTCTTAAAGAGTTCATTCTATTACAAAATGTATCTCTACTCCCAATAGCAAAACAATCAAAAAACGATAAAATAGAAAGAATTTAAAATTCTCTATAAAATTTTTGTAATTTTAAAGATGCTGAAAATAGAAATACAAACGATTTATCCTTTATTAATATAATTTTTAATAGTTAAAAGAAATGATTAAAATTTTTGCACGAATGACATCTTAAAGTTACGACCAGGCTGACTATAATAATCCTTCGGTGTTGTACTATTCCCTGAGGGCAGATCCGATGCATTCCAATATTTTGTATTGAAAATATTATAAATACCAGCTCTTAGAATAGGTCCCGTTTCACCGAATGGTTTCCACCACCCTATCATATCAACGATATGGTAGCCTGGAATTTTTTGGTAGTCAGATCCTTCAGCTACGTTGTCACGTTTTGCTGCCAAAGTAAAAATAATATCACTTCCCCATACCTCTTTTGCATACCCTAATCCGATAACTGTTTTCAAAGGGGGGATAGAGTTAAGGTATTCATTTTTGTCAAGATCTTTGCCTTTTGAATAGGCAAGAGCAACATTGCTATGAAAACCATTTTTAAGATCTAAATGCGCTTTTGTTTCAAAACCAAAAATTCTCACTTGCGAACGATTCATATAATGTCGACGCGCAAATTTGAATTCTTCTGACGGACCTCTATCTTCAGTATCTATGAAATCTTTATATTGGTTGATAAAGGCATTGAAGAAACCACTGAAATTTTCATTTCCATAGCGTAGACCAACATCATACCCATTGCTTGTTTCTGGCTGAAGATCGGGATTGCCCTTCACGTAATACGCAGAAGGTTTGATATAAGAAACGTAAAGCTCTGAAATACGTGGTGCACGAAAAGCTTGTGCCCACTGAGCATAGAATGTTACTTGATCACGAATATCCCACTCCATACGCAATTTAGGAGAAAAGCGTGACCCATTTCTTTTCGGAGGAAACTTATCAGAAATTAGCGCTTTTTCATAGGAGGATGTTTTTTGAGGAACATATTTATACCAATCATACCGGACACCTGGCGTTATACGAAAACGATCATCAGCCAAACTAATTTCATCTTCAAAAACAAAACCCAAATTGTAACCATTTGTATCTGGTGAATCTGACCGATTAGCAGGAACAAAAAGACATCCTCGAGCGTATTCTTTTACATGACAATTATCTTTTCCTAACAAATAGTGATGAAATTTAGATGATGAAGCATTCGTCACAAATTTTAATGTATGGCTTACACTGCCAAAATTCACTTTTTTAAGAGAATCAGCATTGAAACCATAATTGGTATTATACAAGAAATTATCTCTCAAATAATCCCCTTTGGGTGCTGCAATACGAACACCAGTCATAACGTAATGATTTGATTGCCTTTGCCAATAAAATAATCCACGAAATGCATCAAGAACTGTGTCGCCATTACCATTATAATTATAAGAAAGAGAAAAGCGCTCACGAAGTTTCTTATCCCGTTCATAAACAGAACCTGGAGCATATCTTTTAGATGAATTTAATGAATGCGTGTTACTATTATGGCTAAAACGCTCTGCAGTAAAACCAAGTCGATGATTATCACTCAAATATTGATGAATTTTAAAAAGCAAATTATTTTTATCAAAATGAGAAGGGTTTTTACGCGTACGCTCTCCATATCCTTCGATTGTTCCCATGTTTTTGCGCTCATGGCCTTCTATATGAGATCCTTGAAAAAGCAAAAATGTTTGGTAATTTCGTACAGCAAAAGCTTGATTAATGCGCCAACTATTATCAACAGAATGATAACCACCTTTTATAAGGCTTCCCCAATTCTTTCCTTTGGCGATAAGGTCTTCAGGATTGAGGGTGCGCAACGCAATTATCCCCCCTAGTGCACCAGAACCATAAAGACTAGAATCTGATCCTTGAATAGTGTCGAACGTAGAAAGTGCATTGAAATCAAAAGTTGTATTTCCACCACCCCCACGCAATATATCATCAAACCATGGAAGAGAAATACCATCCATTGTTGTAAGAACACGATTCGCATCTAAGCCACGAATAACGAAACTATTATTTTCTGAGTTATAGGATACCGAAGGGTTAAGGCGACTAACGTCATAAACATCACTTATTTGTTTTTCATCAATATTCTTGTTGGTTTTACGATCAGTCAGAATAGTTATTGAATTAGTTTTCTCTATTTTTTTTCCTTTAATAAGGATTGGTTTAAGTTCAGTTACAACATCCTTCTCACTGTTTTGTGCAACAGCAAATGAAGGTATACAGACCGACAACGCACCTAAAATCATACAGCTTTTATGGATATTTTTTCGTCTTATTCGCATAACAAATTATAACCTTTTTTAACATCCCCTCTCTAAGCTTGAAGTTTTACATCTAAAAATACTTGATTTAACATTATCATAAAGTAGTCAACCAAGCGGAAATGATTTAAAAACTAAAATCACAGAGAAACCATATTAAACATGATAAAATCAGTCAAGAAAAAAGTTGCAATTTTAGAATTGCCTGTTCTAATAAGATAGAATACCAAAATATTGCACATTGCACTTAGAATATTGGCGGAAGAAACTATGGGCTTTGCAAATACCAGGCGGTTATTAATTCTTTGGATTGGTGCATTTATTGGTGCTCTTTTTTTGCATATAGCATTGGGAATACAGTTTTATTTTCAAAATTCCGGTGTAAGTAATGGTGGGCTCTCTTCGACGGTTATGCTCCCTCTTGCCCAAGAGGCTCTATATTTAGATGTTGGTATGGATTCGTCGAATCAGGATTGTGATCCAGATTTAGCAAATGTCAGCACAGAAGCAGAACTTTTGCAGCCAGATTTTGCAGAGCAAGAGCCGGAGATATTGGAAACAGTGGATGAAGTTCAACCAGAAGAGCACCAGCATACTGAAGAGTCTTTTCATACTGTAGAAAAAGATGATTTTACAGAAGAAACTTTAGAAGAAGCTCTTCCTCAAAAATTGGAAGATAAGTTTTTTGAAAAAAAAATAATACCGATACCAAAGGCAATTGTAAAACTGCCATCTGTAAAGGTTGTACGTTCATCTGCTGCCAAACAGGGTCTTAGGACAGCAGCACTTGAAGATATGTTGTTAATGGAGTGGTTAGCAAAGGTACAGTCGCAATTAGAAAGACAAAAAAACTATGTTGTAGGACAGCGTACCAGTTGGACTAAAGGAACGGTGAAGTTAGAATTTAGGGTGCATAAGCAAGGGAGTATTTTTTCTAGTCGTGTTGTTGCCTCTGCCGGAGATCCAGAACTTGATCGATTAGCTATGGTGGCACTTCAACGCATTGGTTCTTTTCCACCGCCACCACCATCAAAAGTAAATAAAATTATCAGAGTATCTTTAATATTTAGCTGATTTTTATGGGGCAGATATTCGGATGATATATTGATTTATAATGATTATTTATTATTTTATACTTTAAAGAAGAGTTTAGTTGTAGTTTATTCTAACTCTTTTTGACATTGAAGTAATCAAAATTTTTCGCTTGTTTTATGACAGAATTAGGGGGGGGAATGGATAAAAAACTTAATAAACAGTGAATACAATTCTTCCAAATACTCTAAATGAAAGGGTTGGTGCAAGATTAAAAGTGAGGAGATGATAGGGCTAGGGCTTTTATTAAGTGGAGTTAATGTGACGCAGATTTTTGGACTATTTGTGTCAGATTTTTTTAATTACTTTTCAAATATATCATTGTGAAATAGATTTATAAATATTAAAATAAAACAATAATATAAATAAGAAATACATCCCATTTTAGCTATTTGGGAGTTTCAGTCTTATATGATAGAAAAAATTCTTTCAAAATACGCTGTTGACAAGTTTTGAATATTGACTGATGAACGACAGTAAAAGTATTGAGCTATTCGTTTTATTCTTCTTATATTTATAACCTCTATGCTATTGTCGGTTATTGAATCAATTAAAATTGCTTGCATCTTACCAGTGGAAATGCTTAGGGATTCTATTTAGAAAGGAATACAAAATACTGTTCGATAATGTTTTCAAATGCTATTGGGAAGTTAAGGCATATTATTTTCATCGACCAGAAAGCAGATCGGTTTTTATATCTATTTTTCCAGTGAGCCTTGCTTTGTAGACACCATAATTTTCCATGACACGTATCACATAATTACGTGTTTCTGTATAAGGGATGCGCTCAATCCAATCAATGACTTTATCGAGAGGTAGCTTTCGAGGGTCGCCATAACGTTTTATCCATTCATTGACACGACGGGGACCCGCATTGTAGCCAATAAGCGTTAGTATATAGGATCCATTAAAACGTTCCAATTGTTCATTAAGGAAATGGGCGCCTAATGTCACATTATAATTCGCATCATTGGAGAATTTTTTAGGAGACCATGCGATTGAGTGTTTTTCTGCCAGTGCTTTTGCTGTTGTAGGAAGTAATTGGAGTATACCCTGTGCGCCTGCTTTTGATATGGCTTTTAGATTAAATTCACTTTCTTGGTGTGCAATGGCATAGAGAAGCGATTTTTCTTCTGCAGATATATTGGCAGAAGCTGGTATAGCTCCCAGAGGATGAGAAAGTGCTCCGACATTTTTCCCCTGAATAACAGCCATTTTTCCAATTTTGAGGCTGGTATAATAATCACCATTTTTTTCTGCCATAGCAGCAAGAAGAGCTAATTCACCGGGGCTTTCTATTTTTTTTCCTAGTTCTCTATAAAAAACTTTAGCAAGATTTTCATAGCCGGCAGCTTCAAGACGTTGAATTGCTTTGATAGCTTTTCGTGCACTAAAATGTTGTCGCTCAATATTTGTTGGGTTTGGAAAGAAAATTTTAAGCTTTTTTTGGTTGAGCCGTGCAGCGGCTAATTGTCCATAATAAGTTGCACCAAAATGAGCTGCGCGATGAAAGTAATATTGGGCATTTTTATATTCTCCTAGCGTTTCTGCTGTTCGTCCCATCCAGTAATATCCACGTGATGCAAAAAAAGGTAAAGAAGATAGTTGAGGAATGCGTGAAAAATGGTGCATTGCTAATTTAGGGTTATGAAGAAATCGTAATGCATACCATCCTGCATGAAATTCAGCATCGATTGCCAATATAGATGGCAGACCAGTGTGCATTGCAACAAGTTGATAAGCAATTGTTGGTTTATTTAAATCGAGCATTTCACGAGAAAGAGCGCGTTGTTCTTTCCACAATGAATGAGGGTTCATAAAACGGAATGCATCTTTTGATGTTTTTATCATGAGTGCTGCGGCTGCATCATATTGTTTTGTTCGACGAAGATGGCGCATTCGAGAAAACTGAAAGAGAGGATCTTTTTGCCATAACCTTTCTATAGCTTGCAATTTTTGTGTGGCACTGGGATCCTTTTGTTCAACGGCCAGAAAAGCATCAAAAAGAGATTGAGCATGAGCTAGTTTTGCAACGCGCGCTGCTGAATCGAAACGATGTATGTATAGCATACATTGCATGCGTTTTAAATGATCAATAGGTTTTAATGCATCACTTGCATTTTGAAGAACGAACATTTCTTCTTTTGCATTCAGTTGTGTTTTATGCCACCATGGTGCAATAATATGTTGGGCACGGGTGGTTTGTCCCGTTACGATAAGTGCTTTAGCGAAGAGAGCCATGCCTTGTGCTGTCCGTGGTGGGTTATGAGAAAATTTTTGGAGGATTGCATGTGGGACATTGGTTTCGTTAAGAAAAGCACGTTCAGCATTGTCTTGCATCGTTTCTTGACCGGGCCATCCTTTTAGCGTGTTGATTGCATTAAATATTTCAGAACTTGATAAATTAGCTTGGTTTGATATCCCCAGCGCCCATGTCAAAATATGACGATCAAGGCTATGGGTTTCCATTGAGTTACGAAGGCTTATTGTTTTTGCAATATTTTTGTTTGCTAGTGCATCTAGCCCAGCTTTCAATTTTTGGAGTGTAACAATATTGTGTGATGTTGGGTGTATCTGTTGAAGAGGTTTTTGAGCTTCTTTTTTTATGGAAAAGGGAGTAGGGCGTGCCAAAGGGATTGGCGTTTTCCCGTGCAAGAGGGGTGTTTGTGCATATGCACTTGAAAATAAAATTCTTATTGCCAGTATAAGTGCTGTAAAGGTTGATACAAAAATAGAGGCGGGAGATACACGCATAGAGAAAAGACCTTAAGACCTTGCTTTTTGTGAAAACTTTAAGAATTTATAGAACAGAAACATGAAAAACGCGTTAAGATAGACTGTTTGTTTTAAGGAAATGTGCAAAATTTAAGGAGGGACATGCTTATATTGTGGAAGCTTTTGTGAAATTCATCTTGCTTGAATGATAGAGCAAGATTATGCTCTATTTAAGATTTAAAAATTATAAAGGCGGTTATTAGAAAATAAAAGCGAATATTGTTAGGGAGTTTATCATGCTCAAGGGAGCTGTAACTGCTCTTATTACACCATTTGATAATAAGGGTGCAATTGATGAGAAGGCATTTTGTAATTTTATTGAATGGCAGATCATGCAAGGGATTAACGGTGTAAGCCCTGTTGGGACAACAGGTGAATCAGCAACTTTAAGTCATGAAGAACATAAGCGAATTATAGAATTGTGTGTTGAGCAGGTTGCAAAGCGTGTTCCTGTTGTTGCGGGCGCGGGATCAAATAGCACAAGTGAGGCTGTAGAGCTTGCACAATATGCAGAAAAGGCCGGGGCAGATGCAGTTTTGGTTGTCACTCCCTATTATAATAAGCCAAATCAGTCTGGTTTATACAAACATTTTTCTTCCATTGCCAAAGCTATTTCCATTCCGATTATAATTTATAATATCCCTGGTCGTTCTGTTATCGATATGGCAGTGGAAACTATGAGAGACCTTTATCAAGATTTTAAAAATATCGTTGGTGTTAAGGATGCGACGAGTAGAATTGAGCGCGTTAGTGAACAACGTGAAAAGTGTGGCAAGGATTTTGTACAGCTTTCCGGTGATGATTGTACTGCGTTAGGTTTTAATGCACATGGAGGTGTCGGGTGTATTTCGGTTTCCTCCAATGTTGCTCCCAAGCTTTGTGCTGAGCTTCAAGCTGCTTGTTTTCGTGGAGATTATAAAACAGCACAAGAATTAAATGATCGCCTAATGCCTCTCAATCGTGCTGTGTTTATTGAACCTAGCCCAGCAGGTATTAAATATGCTGCTGCAAAGTTAGGATTTTGTGGTGATACTGTGCGTTCTCCGATGGTTCCATTAGCAGAGACTACAAAGAAGGTTATTGATGCAGCTCTCCATTATGCTGGACTTTTAAACGCATAAAATGATTTTGACAAAGCTATGAATAAAAAAAAGAATGCTCCCATACGGAAAATAATTGTTGACAATCGTAAAGCGCGTTTTAATTTTGAAATTCTCGATAGTCTTGAGGCGGGTCTTGTTCTTCAGGGCGCGGAAGTAAAGTCTTTGCGTTCCAATCAGGCTAATATTGCTGAAAGTTATGCTAGTTTTGAAAATGGGGAATTGTGGTTAGTAAATAGCTATATTCCTGAATATACGCAGGCTAATCGTTTTAATCATAAACCGCGACGTTTGCGTAAGTTGTTAATTTCAAAACGTGAAATGGCCCGTTTTTTTAATGCGACGTTTCGTGAGGGGATGACACTTGTTCCTCTCAAGCTTTATTTTAATGAACGAGGACGCGTTAAGTTGGAGATTGCTCTAGCGCGTGGGAAAAAGCTTCATGATAAACGCGAAACGGAAAAAAAACGTGATTGGGGACGTGAAAAAGCAAGGCTTTTAAAAAGATATGGATGATGAGATACGGTTTGGATATCCGTTATTTATAGCTCTTCTAAAATGGTTTTAGCATTGATCTAAGTATGTTTTTGCTGCTTGAAAAATTTGGTGAAACATAGCGTCTGTTAAGCGACCAGTATTCGTATTATAACGAGAACAGTGATAGCTTGAAAAGATGCGTAATCTGCCGATGTTATTGACTTCTCCATGTCCAAAAGGGTGAGCTAAAACTTTTGCATTAAGGGCGCGTATCGTTGAATGGTGGGCAATGGTCCCCAAGGTAATCACAGCTTTAAGTTTGGGAAGATTTGTTAAAAGAGGCGAAAAGAAATAGCGGCACGTATTAATTTCTGTACCGGTCGGTTTATTTTCTGGTGGAACACAACGAACAGAGTTAACGATTGCTGCATCAATCAGTTCAAGATTATCATCTGCTCTTTCTTCAAAGGTTCCTTGAGCAAAACCAAATTTTTTTAAAGTAGAATAAAGTAAGTGTCCAGCATAATCACCAGTAAATGGACGTCCAGTTCGATTTGCTCCGCGTAGTCCAGGAGCAAGACCAACAATAAGAAGGCGTGTTGTGTTTGCCCCTTTATAGGGAAAGAATGGGCGTACCGGGGCGTTATACCAATTTGGTTCTTTCATACGCCAGCCGGCGATAAATTGATGAAGCCTAGGGCATAAATTGCAATTTTGAGGCGGTTCTGGGTAAAGCGATGTTAGTTGGCTATTCATGGTGTTAGGAGTCAATCGTTTTTTCTATTCGTTTGAGTCTTTTATGGAGTATATGATGGGTCATATTTTTATAAACAAGCTATAATAAATACAAATAAACTGTTTTTATAATAAAGTGTAATGTAAACTTATTGCTAACAATTATATAAGGAGAGGCGATCTTTCAGTAATTTATTCGATGGTTAAGAGTGCAATACATTTGTTGCTCAAAGAAAAATTCTGTCTTTAATAAAGATATCATCATAAAAATTGTGCAAGACTATTGTTATTGCAAAGGATTTTAAAGAGCTGCTGTTCCTTTGTAAAAGGAAAAAGATTCCAGAGAGATATTTTATTGAGCAATACCTTATTTGTTTGGCTCCAATCTATTGGAGTGCTTTTAAGATCAGGTTTGATAACCAGCATGAATGCGGTGTACATTTTTTATCAAGTTTCCAAGAGTTTTCTGAAACTTAAGTGCTTTAGGCAAAAAACATTAAAGCTTGTATTGTTTTTCTTGTGTTTTATTTTGATTATTGTATATAATCCTCTTATCCGCTATTGAATTTTATTTGGGAAAGAAGCATAAATGGCCCGCGTAACGGTAGAAGATTGTATTGATAAAGTTGATAACCGCTTTGAATTAGTGCTTTTAGCAGGTCATCGGGCGCGTCAGATTTCACAAGGGGCGCAAATTACGGTTGATCGTGATAATGATAAAAATCCAGTTGTTGCTTTGCGTGAAATAGCGGAAGAAACACTGTCTCCTGCTGATTTAAAGGAAGATCTTATTCATTCGTTGCAAAAGCATGTGGAAATAGATGAGCCAGAAATGGTAAATGAGTTTATTACCCATTTAGATGAATCTGAAAGCGTTCTTAGTACATCATCGCAAGAAGAAAGAACTTCATTTGATCATATGTCAGAAGAAGAGCTTTTAGCAGGTATTGAAGGTTTAATTGTTCCAGAAAAAAGTGATGATTATTAATTGCGGTGATTTATATTATAGGAGTGAATGTGCCTTGTCGTATAAGGAGCAGTTATTTTTCTCGTTTTTTATTAATAAAGTGTTCCTGTTCAATAAGGATTAGAGGTGTGAAAAAATAAAGGATATGCTCGAATGATGCGTCAGTATGAGCTTGTTGGGCGTGTTAAACGTTACAAGTCTGACGTAGATGAGGCTCTTTTAAACAAGGCATATGATTATGCAATGAGAAAGCATGCACATCAAAAGCGTGCTTCAGGTGATCTTTATTTTTCTCATCCTTTAGAGGTTGCTGCTATTTTGACAGATATGCGGTTGGATGAGGCAACGATTGCTGTTGCTCTTTTGCACGATACAATTGAGGATACAAGCGCTACACGAGCAGAAATTGATCAGCTTTTTGGATCTGAAATTGGGAAGTTGGTTGAAGGACTCACAAAACTTAATAAGCTTGATCTTGTATCAAAGAAAGCCGTACAGGCGGAAAATCTTCGTAAACTTCTTATTGCTATTTCTGATGATGTTCGTGTTCTTTTAGTTAAACTTGCTGACCGTCTTCATAATATGCGTACTCTTGGTGTTATGCATGATGATAAACGTCGACGTATTGCTGAGGAGACAATGGATATTTATGCTCCACTTGCTGGTCGCATGGGTATGCAGGATATGCGCGAGGAATTAGAGGATCTCTCTTTCTTTTATTTAAATCCAGAAGGTTATCGCACGATTACCAATCGACTTTCTGAGTTATTGAAACACAATCGTGATTTGCTTTTTACAATTGAAAATGAATTGACGAAACTTTTTTTTGAGCATGGCATTAAAGCAGATGTTAAAAGCCGTCAGAAAAAATCCTATTCGGTCTTTCGCAAAATGGAAAGTAAAGCGTTATCTTTTGAACAGTTATCGGATATTTTTGGATTTCGTGTGATTGTTGAAACAGTAAATGATTGTTATCGTGCTCTTGGTGTCATTCATACAACATGGCCGATGGTTCCTGGTCGTTTTAAAGATTATATTTCGATACCAAAGCAAAATGATTATCGTTCTATTCATACAACAATTGTAGGTCCTTCGAGACAACGCGTCGAATTACAAATTAGAACAGCGGCCATGGATGATATTGCTGAATATGGGGTTGCTGCTCATTCCATATATAAAGAGCACGGTTCCAATTATTCGGCTTCGAAGTTATCAAGCGAAACAAATGCTTATGCATGGTTGCGTCAAACGATACAATCTTTATCTGATGGAGATAATCCAGAAGAGTTTTTAGAACATACAAAACTTGAGCTTTTTCAAGACCAAGTTTTTTGTTTTACGCCGAAAGGTCGATTAATTGCTTTTCCTAAAGGAGCTACGCCTATTGATTTTGCTTATGCTGTCCATACAGACATCGGTGATTCTTGTGTGGGTGTGAAAATTAATGGTCGTATTATGCCTTTAATGACCAAATTAAAAAATGGTGATGAGGTTGATATTATTCGTTCACACGCTCAAATTCCGCCAGCTGCGTGGGAATTTCTTGTTGTGACAGGTAAAGCACGTTCAGCTATTCGACGAGCAAGTCGTGCAGCGGTACGTAAGCAATATTCGGGTTTAGGGTATCGGATTCTTGAGCGTTCATTTGAATATATGGGAAAACAATTTTCAAAAGATGTTCTGAAGAAAGTTTTATCACGTTTGGCACGTAAAGATGTGGAGGATGTATTGGCCGCTGTTGGGCGGGGTGAGCTGTTTTCCGCTGATGTGATTAAAGCGGTTTATCCTGATTATCAAGATCAACGTGTGGTACAAAAGTCGTCTTTTAAGCCTGGAGAAGAAGGTTGGTTTAATATTGAAAATGCTCAAGGTATGATTTTTAAAGTTCCAGAAAATGAAAAGGATGCAACGGTTGAGAATCATCAATCTAAAGCATTACCTATTCGAGGAACCCGTGGAGATATACCTGTGCGTTTTTCACCTGAAGGAGCTGTGCCTGGAGATCGGATTGTTGGGATTCTGCAGCCAGGGGCTGGGATTGTGATTTATCCAATACAGTCTTCAGCTTTGATGGCGTATGATGATCAGCCAGAACGATGGATTGATGTTCGATGGGATATTGATGCTCAAATGAATGAACGTTTTCCTGCACGGATGAATATTTTGGTTGTAAATAGCCCTGGTTCTTTGGCTGAAATTACGCAAATAATTTCTGCTAACGATGCCAATATCCAAAATTTGTCTTTTATCCGTATAGCATCAGATTTTACAGAAATTATGATGGATTTAGAAGTTTGGGATTTAAAACATTTAAATCGTATTTTTTCTCAATTAAAAGAGGCAGGTTCAGTGAGTACAGTACGGCGGGTTCATGGATAAAAAGGAAAGATTTTACAATGAATACACAAGATGTTATTGATATTTTTAAACAAGCAGATGCTATTCTAGAAGGGCATTTCATTTTAACATCAGGGCGTCATAGTGCGACTTATATGCAAAAGGCAAAAGTATTCATGCATGCTGGCTTGACGGAAAAGTTATGTCGTGAATTAGCGGAAAAAATCAAAAAATCTATCGATGGAAAGATTGATTATGTTGTTGGTCCCGCGATTGGCGGTCTTATTCCTTCATATGAGACTTCACGTCATCTTGGTGTTCCTTCTCTTTGGGTAGAACGTGTCAATGGAGTCTTTGAATTACGTCGTTTTGAAATTAAGAAGGGTGCACGGATTGTTATTGTTGAAGATATTGTGACAACGGGCCTTTCCATTCGTGAGACCGTTGAGGCGCTTGTGGCAGCAGGAGCAGAGGTATTGGCAAGTGCATGTATTCTTGATCGTTCTGGTGGTAAGGTCAATATTGGAGTTCCATTGATTGCGCTTGCTGAATATGAGATAGCTTCTTATGCTAGTGATGAACTTCCGGCAGCCCTTTCTGTTCTTCCAGTGATTAAACCAGGCAGTCGAAATATTTAATTGTCTTTCTATTTTTTTTTGTGCAAAAACTTAAAAAGATTAATTTGGATGATAAAGATTATTTCATCATCAAAAGGTGTGTATTGAGAGTCATATGCTTTTTCGTCGTCGAGAACCAATAGATTTTGTAACGCGTATTCGACTTTGGTTATGGCCGCGTCGTTCATTTTTTCGTTCATTTTGTTATATACATAAACGTATTTTGCGTATATCAGCGACGCCCCATGAAGTTGCATTAGGGGTTGCTATTGGCATTTTTTTAGCTTGTTCTCCTTTTTTTGGGCTGCATATTTTTTTGGCAATATTTTTTTCTTGGATTTTGCGCGCAAACTTTGCTGCCGCAATCATTGGGACGGTTTTTTCTAATCCACTTACATTTTTATTGATTGTCATGGCTGATTATAAAGTAGGCTATTTTTGTTTATCGTTTTTTAGCGATGTAAATGAGATTTCTATTTCTCAAATTCGTGCTCTGTTTAATGGTTTTACATTTTCAAATTTCTCTCTTCTTTTTAAAGGCGCATGGGATACAATTATGAGGCCTATGATTTTAGGTGGAACTCTTTTGGGTGTTGTTTTTGGTGGTTTATCTTATATAGGTGTTTATAGAGCGACGATTCGTTTTAAACAAAAACGATATCAAAAGGTTATAAAAAAAGGCGTTTGAAGAATTGTTCCTCGTAAGAAAGATTGGGTAATATCTTATGATTGTTGGTCTTGGAAATGATTTGGTTGATATACGACGTATTGAGAGAATGTTGGTTCGTTATGGTGAGCGTTTTATCCAACGTATTTTTACGGATGTTGAAAGAAATAGATCCGGAAATCTCAAAAAAAGTTCTTCTTCTTATGCAAAAAGATTTGCTGCTAAAGAAGCATGTGCAAAAGCCTTAGGAACTGGGATCGCTTATGGTATCAATTGGAAAGACATGGGGGTAGTTAATTTGCCGTCTGGTAAACCAATAATGCAATTAACAAATCGTGCGCAAGTGCAACTTCAAAAGTTATTACCTCCTCATTATGAGGCAGTTATTCATCTCAGCATAACGGATGATTTTCCTTGGGCGCAGGCATTTATTATTATCGAAGCATTTCCACGTGGAGAGATAGCGTGAGAGATTGTACTTTTGTTATTTGAATATTATGATGAAAAAAAGTTAGATCTGTGATGAGAAGGTAATTGGCGATGATCCTAGAAGATAAAGTGCATAAAAAAGAAAAAAAAGGTGGAATTATTGAATTGATTCGTGTTTTAATACAGGCTTTTCTTTTGGCAACGTTTATTCGGGCATTTTTTTTTCAGCCTTTTAGTATTCCTTCCGGTTCAATGCGTCCTACTTTATTAGTAGGGGATTATCTGTTTGTTTCTAAGTATGCATATGGGTATTCTCGTTTTTCTATCCCCTTTTCTCCTCCCATTTTTTATGGACGTATTTGGGCATCTCAACCTCAACGTGGAGATGTAGTCGTTTTTCGTTTACCGAGTGATCCGAAGATTGATTATATAAAGCGCGTTGTTGGGCTGCCAGGTGATCGTATCCAAGTTCGTCAAAGTGTTGTTTATATTAATGATAAGGCTGTTTCGCGTCACTTTATGGGGGAGATTGATAATTTGGATATAACAGAAGTTAACTACCCTGTTAAAGTTTATCGGGAGACAATGCCCAATGGTGTTAGCTATGATACGCTTGATTTAGCTTTTAACCCACAAATTGATGATACAAAAGTCTTTGAAGTTCCTCAAGGACATTATTTTGTGATGGGAGATAACCGCGATAATTCAGATGATAGTCGTTTAGCGGTAGGCTATGTTCCAGAAGAAAATCTTATTGGTCGCGCAGGTTTGATTTTCTTTTCTATCAGTAATGGTTCAAGTGGTTGGCAGATTTGGCGCTGGCCATTTGATGTACGGTGGAAGCGTTTGTTTTCTTTCATAAATACGGTTCATGATTTGCCGCTTAGCAAGCAAGGAAACAACGATGAAACGTCTAATGATTGATCAGCTTTTCAAGCTGACAGGGCATCGTTTTAAAGATGAAGAGAGACTAAAAAAGGCATTAACACACGCGAGTGTACAAGATTCGGAACAGGGGAATTATGAACGCCTAGAGTTTTTAGGTGATCGAGTTTTAGGACTTTTGATTGCAGAGATGCTGTATCAGCTTTTTCCTCAAGCAAGTGAAGGTGAATTATCAGTTCGTTTGAATCATCTGGTTAATGCGCAGACATGTGCTGATATCGCACGCGAAATGAGCTTGCCGGATATGATTCATGTTGGTTTTGAGATGAAAAATCTCGAGGGGCGTCGACTCGTTAATATGCATGCAGATGTCGTGGAAGCTCTGATTGCTGTGATATATCTCGATGGAGGATTGGAAGGCGTTCGCCCTTTTATTCAAAGATATTGGCAAAGTCGGGCAAAGGAAATGGATGCGGGTCGACGTGATGCCAAGACAGAATTACAAGAATGGGCGCATATCCAAGGAAATGTACAACCACGTTATCAGGTTATAAAGCGTTCAGGTCCAGATCACGATCCTATTTTTATAGTAGAGGTAAGTATTGAGGGGTTTGCTTCAGAGATTGGGCAGGGAAGTTCTAAAAGATATGCTGAAAGAATGGCAGCTGAAAAAATTTTAAGACGAGAGGGTGTATGGGAAACAGCAGGAAAAAATAATTATGAGTGATATTATGAAAACACGTTCTGGATTTGTTGTGCTTATTGGGATGCCTAATGCTGGTAAATCGACATTGGTTAATCAATTGGTTGGAACAAAGATTTCAATTGTAACGCATAAAGTACAAACAACACGCACTTTGATCCGCGGTATTGTCATTCATGATAATGTGCAAATTGTGTTGGTCGATACACCAGGTGTTTTTCGTCCCCATAAGCGGTTGGAACATGCCATGGTATCTGCTGCTTGGGGAGGTGCTAAGAGTGCTGATGTTCTGCTTGTTTTAATTGATGCTCAAAGTGGTCTTTCGGATGAAGTTTATATGATCTTAGATATTGCAAACAATATGAAACAGAAAAAAATTCTTGTTCTTAATAAGATTGATACAGTTGTTAAATCATCTCTTTTAATGTTAACCACTAAAATAAATGAACGTGTGAAGTTTGCGCAAACATTTATGATTTCTGCTCTGAACGGTTCTGGTTGCAAGGATTTACTTCATGCACTCAGTATGATGATGCAGGAAGGGCCGTGGTATTATCCGGAAGATCAGGTTTCAGATATGCCCATACGTCATCTTGCCGCTGAAATTACGCGTGAAAAGCTTTTTTTTCGTCTTCATGATGAACTGCCTTATTCCTCTACTGTTGAAACAGAAGGCTGGGAAGAGCGTTCAGATGGTTCCGTTAAAATTAATCAAGTTATTTATATCGAGCGTGAGAGTCAGAAGAAAATTATTTTAGGAGCAAAAGGCGATACAATTAAGGCAATTGGTCAAGCAGCACGCAAGGAACTCATGGAAGTTATGAAGAAAAAGGTTCATCTTTTTCTCTTTGTGAAAGTGCGCAATAATTGGGATACCGATCCAGAACGTTATCGCGAAATGGGATTGGATTTTTTAAAATAGGATTTTTAAAATTAATTAAAATCAAATGAAATGGAAAGAACAAGGTGTTATTCTTGGTACACGCCAATATGGTGAGACAAGTGTTATTCTTGAAATTATGACACGTGAACGTGGGCGTTATATGGGAGTGGTAAAAGGGGGGCGTTCGCGTCGGATGGTTGCTCTTCTTCAACCTGGCAATTTTGTTGAGGCTGAATGGTCGGCACGTTTAGAAGAACATTTGGGAATTTTTCGGCTTGAACCTCTTGACTTACATGCAGCACGATTAATCTGGTTACCAGAAGCACTTTATGCTTTGCAATTGTTAACTTTTCATTTACGACTTCTTCCTGAGCGTGATCCTCACCCTATTTTATATGATATTTTACACCTTTTTATGCAGAACTTTGATGAACCATTTGTAAATGCGGAGTTACTGGTACGTTTTGAAATGAGGCTTCTTGAAGAACTTGGTTTTGGTCTTGATTTATCTTGTTGTACTGTAACAGGTCGTCAAGAAAAGCTTCATTACGTATCGCCAAGGTCTGGACGGGCTGTTTGTGAAGAAGCTGGAGAACCTTGGAAAAAAAAACTTCTCATTCTACCACAGTTTCTTGTGCAAAGAGTGACTCGTCCTACTGATTTTAGTGACATAATAAATGGTTTTATATTAACTGGCTTTTTTCTTATGCGTTATGTTTGGGAGCCACGAGACATAAAGCAGCCGTCAGTGCGCATAAATTTAATACACTTGTTTAAGCACCGATTTGGTATGTAGGCATTAATTTATTGACCTAATAATTAAGTGAATAGAATGGGAAAATGAAAATTTTAAAGACAATTGCTGAAGTTAGACGATATACTTCAGAGGAGCGGCGTTTAGGTTTTTCGATAGGGCTTGTTCCAACAATGGGGGCATTACATGATGGTCATCTTGCATTAGTACAGTGTGCAAGGGCAATGTGTGATCGAGTTTTGGTGTCTATTTTTGTCAATCCAAAACAATTTGAGCCTCATGAAGATTTTGCTCAATATCCAAGAGATTTGAGGAATGATTGTGTTTTATTGAAAAAAGTGGATGTGGAATGTGTTTTTGCTCCTTCTGTAGAAGAAATGTGGCCTTTAGGAAATGATACAATTGTGGAGGTGGAAAAATTATCACGTATTTTAATAGGAAAGTTACGTCCGAGCCATTTTTGCGGTGTAACGAGTGTTGTTGCTAAGCTTTTTAATATTGTTCAGCCTGATAAGGCTTTTTTTGGGGAAAAGGACTTTCAACAAATTTTAATTATTCGGCGTATGGTTGCAGATTTAGCGTTTCCTGTTGAGATTATTGGAGTCCCTATTTTACGTGAAGCAGATGGTGTAGCATACTCTTCCCGCAATCAGTTTTTAACATTAGAAGATCGTAAAGCTGCCAAAATTATTCCTGAAAGTGGAAGAGCTGCTGAAAAGCTTTACCATGAAGGTGAACGGTCGGTTGATAAGTTGTGCAAAGCTGTTCATGATATTTTACAACAAGAAACGCGTGCAATCATTGAAGCAGTGGATTTACGAGATATGGAAAGTTTATGCATGGTTAAAGGAACATTGGATAAACCTGCAGTTTTACTCCTTACTGTCCGTTTTGGTAAGGTAAGACTTATTGATCAATATATATTGCAAGAGAAGGGCAGAAAATGAGTGTACAAAGAATCATCAAGCGTATAACATCTTCCGAAATACGTTCAAGAAAGGGACAACAGCCAATTGTTTCTTTAACAGCTTATCAAGCTTATACTGCGCGGATTGCTGATCCATATTGTGATATCCTTTTGGTTGGTGATAGTGTTGGTATGGTTGTGTATGGGTTTGAAACAACACTTCCTGTTAATTTAGATATGATGATTTTACATGGGAAAGCCGTGGTGCGTGGGTCTCGAAAAGCTCTTGTTGTTATTGATATGCCTTTTGGGTCTTATGAGGAAAGTCCAGAGCAAGCTTTTTTAAATGCAGCGCGTATCCTTGCACAAACAGGGTGTGGTGCAGTTAAGCTTGAAGGTGGTGTTTATATGGCGAAAACAATAGATTTTTTATGTAAACGCGGCATTCCAGTGATGGGACATATTGGTCTCACACCCCAGGCGATGAATTGTTTGGGTGGTTTTAAAATACAAGGACGCAAGGAGAGTGATTGGCAAAAAATTGAAGAAGATGGAGCAGCGATTGAAGAGGCAGGTGCTTTTGCTGTTGTTTTAGAAGGGATTGTCGAACCTTTAGCAGTGAAACTTACGAAAAAGCTTTCTATTCCTACGATTGGTATAGGTGCGTCCAATCAATGTGATGGACAAGTATTGGTTATGGAAGATATGTTAGGTTATGGTGCTCATGTGCCAAAATTTGTTCGCCGCTATGGAGACCTTGAACAAGTCATGGAAACTGCAATCAGAAATTATGCAGAGGATGTTATATCTCGTGCTTTTCCAGCGGATGCTGAAGTTTATAAATTAAAATAAACTTTCGGTTAAGATGAAAAGTTTGAAAAGGAAATATTTGTTATTTCGATATTAGGTGTACATTATTTCATATATTTTTTATGTAATTTGGATGATGTTTTTTCTATTGCTTTTATAAATTATTAGCGAATAAGTAAGAGTTTTTTGAGGTTTTTATTGAGAGTAAGTGTTAGAGAATTTTTGGTTTCAATGATATTTTTTAAGCTACAAATTATTAAGAGTAATAATTGTAGAAATGCAAATTTTATAAAATGCTGATAAAAAAGGCGTTTGCTTATTTTTGTATAAATACGCATGAGCTATGAACGGAAAAAGGTGATATATTTAGTTGTAATGACAAGAAATAAACAATGCTAGGAGCTTAATATGATCTTTGAGTATCCAAGTCATGAAAGCGAATTAAAAAATCTTTTTCAATTTGTTGTGTGGAATAGGGATGTAAGTTGAGGTTATTGGGTAAAATGTTATTAGGAGAACCAAAATAGCTCAGGGCTTCTTCTGTGTTAAATCCAGCAAGTGTGATCGCTTCATAATATGCTGCGATGCAGTCGGCCTGTTTGATTTTTTTTAAAAGTTTTTGAGAAAGATCAACAGAAAGAGAAAAGCGCATGTAGATAGCATCTTGAATACGTTTTTCGATGTATTCGTATTGTTTTCCTATGACAGCTTTAAAGGGTGAAATTATATCTCCGATGACATATTCCGGTGCATCATGAAGAAGAGCGTAAAGGCATTCCTCGCTTTGCGATTGGGGGAAAAGTTTTCGAAATATTTGTTCAACTAAAATTGAATGTTGTGCAACAGAATAAACATGTTCCCCTCGTGTTTGACCGTTCCAACGTGCTAGGCGGGCAAGTCCATGAGCAATATCTTCAATTTCAACATCCAAAGGAGAGGGGTTGAGAAGATCAAGTCTCCGTCCAGAAAGCATTCTTTGCCAAGCACGTGTTTCTCCATTTTTTAATAATTCAGCTTTAGCCATGAGTGTTTTCTATGGTATTTTCAGGAAAGGTGAAATTCATATTTTCAGCAATGCTTATGGTGATAGGAATATTTTTTACAGTAAAGGGAATGTTATGATCCATAGCATCTTTGACGTGATCAATGCGCATTAAAGCAAGAGCTTTATTTTCTACACATGTTCCCAAGTATCCGAGCACTTTTGTTCCCGCTTCAATGCTAGCTTGAGGGGTTAATTCACACTGCCCTTTTACAATCAAAATACGACGGCGTGCTGCACGGTGATGGTGCATTCGTGAAACGACTTCTTGTCCAATATAACACCCTTTGTTGAAGGCAAGTCCATTGATTTGATCGTAATTAATATCATGAGGAAAGACTTTTCCGATTTCATAATCTTGACCGCTTTCTGCAATTGCATAACGGATACGCAGGTGATTCCATATGTTATGATACTTTGAAGTCAAAAAAGGTGTTTTGCCGTAGATTCGTATTATTTTTTCTTTTGGTGGGAATCGCTTATCAACAAAACTTGAATTAAAATTCGAAGTGTCTGATTCATTATTCCAAAAAATTGTCACAAGTTCTTGTGATGGTTGTGTAATTTCTATTTTTTTACGCAGTTTATAGAGTAACAGACGCTTGTGGAGCGTATCGGCTAAAGGCATACTAATATCAATCAAATAACCATCTTCTTTTTTGCCAATCAGAAAATCAGCAAGGACCTTGCCTTGTGGAGATAAGAGGGCTCCAGGGAAAATTTCTTGTGGGCGGATTTTTCTTACATCTGTTGTGATTAGGGATTGCAGAAAATCTGTTGCTTCTTCGCCTGTAATTTGAATAATTTTACGATTTTTAAAGCAAATGGCATTTTGTTTTTCAATCATGGTTCTTGCCTTTCTGCTCAAAGTTACATAATCGATAAGTGAGCAATATGTAAGGATCATGGTTATGTTTAAAACATTTGATACAATTTTTAAAGGTGCAACACTTGTGAATCATGATGGAAGAAGTAAGCGTGATATTGGTGTTACAAATGGCTGCATTGCTGAAATTGGTGACCTTACATGTGCGTCAGCTGGTGAGGTGATTGATTGTACGGGGCTTCATATTTTGCCGGGTATTATTGATAGTCAAGTACATTTTCGTGAACCAGGCAATGAATATAAGGAGGATTTGGAAAGTGGCTCGTATTCCGCTGTGTTAGGGGGTGTTACAGCAGTTTTTGAAATGCCTAATACCAAACCATTGACAATATCAAAAGAAACATTAAGCGATAAGCTAAGACGCGGATTTCATCGAATGCATTGTGATTTTGCATTTTGGGTTGGAGGAACACGTGAAAATGCGCATGAATTGTCTGAATTAGAAAGACTTCCTGGTGTAGCTGGAGTGAAAGTCTTTATGGGGTCTTCTACGGGTGATCTTTTGGTCGATGATGACGAAAGTATACGCTTTATTTTGAAGAATACGCGCCGTCGTGCAGCTTTTCATTCTGAAGATGAGGCGAGGCTCAAAGAGCGTAAAATATTGCGTATTGAGGGGGATGCATCATCACATCCAATTTGGCGTGATGAAGTAACGGCATTAAAATGTACACAACGTTTGGTAAAAATTGCACATGAGACAAAAGCACGGATTCATATTTTACATCTTTCAACAGCAGAAGAAATTGATTTTCTAAAAAAACATAAGGATGTTGCAACAATTGAAGTGACACAACATCATTTGACTCTCACAGATGCTGATTATAAGTTGTTTGGTACATTAATTCAGATGAATCCACCTATTCGTGGGTTGCGTCACCGTGAAGCTCTTTGGTATGGTGTTCAGCAGGGGATTATTGATATTTTAGGCTCAGATCATGCTCCTCATACTCTTGAAGAAAAGCTTCGGTCTTATCCCTCTTCACCTTCAGGAATAACAGGTGTGCAAACAACAGCAGCAATTATGTTGACACATGTGAATGCAGGGAAAATATCTCTTGAGCGTTTCGTGGATCTTACTTCCCATGGCCCTAGTCGTATTTTTGGGATAAGTTGTAAAGGACGCCTTGCTGTGGGATATGATGCTGATTTAACCATTATTGATCTTAAGCGAGAAGAAACTATTACCAATAGTTTAATTGGTTCTCGTGCCGGTTGGACACCTTATGATGGGCAAAAGGTTAAAGGTTGGCCTGTTGGAACTATTGTACGAGGTATGCGTGTTATGTGGGAAGGTGAAGTTGTCACGCCTTCCCAAGGAGAGCCTGTTAAATTTGTAGAAACTTTGGTGTAAACAGTTTAAATTTTATAGATTTTAGTCTGTTGTGCTATAAAATACTATCTCTTAGAGTAGGAATATAAGGCGGATCAAGCTTTTTTAGCACATAAGCATTTTTGGGGTGCATATTGAATATGCGTAGGCTTGTTTTCAAATCTTGAGTGCATTTAGTTGAGTGAATCAAATGAAGAGGAAATCAAGAAGAATTTGTTTAACAAAAACCCAGATGATTTACAAACTAGCGTTAAGAGTAGGGAGGAAGCCAAAGAATGATTTTTTATGGGAAAAGCCACTCATAAGAATGAAAGCGTGTCAAGGCATTATTCTGCAAAGGTTTTTCTATTTTCAGAGTTGGTTGATTGTCATTTGTGAAGAGATTATCATTGATATTGCTAAAATGGAAGGAAATATTTTTTGTATGGATTAATTATTTATAACGCATGAGGAGGTTTTCGGATAAATTTCTTCCTTCATCAATGTATCTTTGATTGGCTTCAATTGCTGCTTGTGTACAATAAGGATAATTTTCTGAGAAAGCACGATACGCTTCATTAAACGCTTCATAAAAATAAGCACGTCTTTGTGGAATGGGATGTTCTGCTTCAATCAGGGCGTTCATGTAGTCATACCATTGGTTTGTTGGAGGTTTGCAAAGATTTTGGAGAGAATGGAGTGATCCCAAAATTTCCGCTAATCGGAGTAATTTTTTCTCATAAGGTGGGGATTGTTGCGCAAAAGTTGGCATTGAACTTGCAATAAATATTAAAATAAGGATGTTTATCAATCTAGAATGCATAGTTTTTATTTCTTTCCTTGAATAAAATCCTTTACAGATAAAATAATTGTGTCATGAGAACGATATCAAAAATAGAGTTATTGTTACATTTTTTCAATTATTGATTATAAAATGTAGGGCGTAGGAGACAGTAAGGAAACCATTATGGAATATTGAAAATACTGATAAAGTTTTTTGTGATAAAAAATTTAATATTAGCTTCTTACAGTCTATTTTTTATGTAAATTTATTAAATTTTATTGTCGTGCTCATAGAATTTTTTCTAAGCTCGTTTTGTTCAAGGAGGGAGAAGATCTCTCTCATAAAATGCTTTTATCCAATAAAATAGATTATCATTATGATAAATGATGGATATAGCCTCAATAATACAATGGAGAAGAAAAATTTATTAGAAGATAAAAGTTTTTAGCCTAAATCGTAGGATGCGATAATTTGAGGCATGATACATCTAAAAAGAGTGGCGCATAATATCATTTGTGGAGTCAGTGATGAAAGAGTTGCGATTTTATAATACGTTGACACGTAAAAAAGAAAATTTTACAGCAATAGATGCAACAAGAGTACGTCTTTATGTTTGTGGCCCGACAGTTTATGATTATGCGCATATAGGAAATGCCCGCTCTGTTATTGTTTTTGATATTTTATTTCGCTTATTGCGGCATGTTTATGGCCATGAGCATGTTCTCTATGTGCGTAATATTACAGATGTTGATGATAAAATTAATGCCCGAGCGGCTCGCGAGTATCCAAATTTGTCATTGAATGACGCTATTCGTCAATTAACAGAACGTACATATTCCCAGTTTCAACACGATACAATAGCCCTTGGTTGTCTATTGCCAACTAGCCAGCCGCGCGCAACCGAGCATTTAGAAGAGATGCGCTGTTTAATTGAAAGATTGCTTGAAAAAGGGTACGCTTATAAAGCGGAAAATCACATATTATTTTCTGTAAGTAGTATAAAAAAACCTCCTTATTATGGGGCATTTGCAAATCGTTCTGTAGATGAAATGAAGGCAGGGGCGCGTATCGATGTTGCTGCTTATAAAAGGGAGGAGATGGATTTTGTTTTATGGAAACCTTCGGTAGAAGGAGAACCAGGTTGGGAATCTCCGGCTGGAATTCCTGTTTTAGGTCGTCCAGGTTGGCATATTGAATGTTCTGCAATGTCAATGGCAAAGTTATTAGCACCGTACGGCGGTGGTTTAATCTGTGATGATCCAACCGCTAATATTTTTGATATCCATGGCGGTGGACTTGATTTAATTTTTCCTCATCATGAAAATGAGATTGCACAAAGTTGTTCAGCTTTTGGAACGGAGCGGATGGCTAATTTTTGGATGTATAATGGGTTTTTACAAGTTGAAGGAAAAAAGATGTCGAAAAGCTTTGGAAATTTCATAACCATTCGTTCCATTTTAGAGAATAATTTTTTTGAGTTTAATGGTGTTTTAACCGATAAAATGAAACAAAATTGGGCTGGTTTGTCTGTGCGTTTTTCGATGTTGCAAACGCATTATCGTGAACCATTAAATTGGACAACGCAGCGTTTGATGCAATCGAGCAGAGAGTTGTACCATTGGTATGAATTGCTCCGTAGCAAAAAGAGAGAAATGGAAAATAGTGAATCGACTGATAATACTTTAATTGATGCACTCAGTGATGATCTTAATACTCCAAAAGCATTGACTCTTTTGCGAAGATTTTATAAAAAGGGGAATGCGTTGGCTCTTGCAAATGGGATGAATTTGTTAGGATTGTTACGGCAAGAGTGGATTAAGGAAAGAGACTGTCCATTATTTATAAGAAAAACTTTTCTCGACTCAGAATTTATTGATCAGCGGATTGCTGAAAGAATGCGGCTTATCCATAATAAAGAGTGGGAAGCTGCGGATACAATTCGTGATGAGCTTGCAGCTGCGGGGATTCTTTTAAAAGATAGTAAGGATCCGCAGAGTGGTGAGCGTATAACCCTGTGGGAAATAAAATGACTCTAACTTTCTTCTTCTAGCAGCTCTCATAAAAAGGGGCATTCTGTCCTGCAATAAGACGACGAAAAAATTGAATAGCGCGCAGAAAAATTAAAAGATGCACTCAGGGTTTGCCAAATAAGTAAAACAGATAATAATTGAACGCTACTAATATTCTGATTATAGATAGCTTCTCCAACTAATACTTCATATAACAAAATTGCTAACTGAATCAATTGGTGTCATTTGATTAAGATTACCACGACCCATTGCTCTTATAAATAAAGGAAAGTAATAAGATCGACAACTAATTTTAGGCAACATACCTATAATAATATAAAATTCCATTATATTCTCCTTTAAATAATGGAGATTGCTTATTGCTTCACGCTTTTGTTTCTTTTGTTCTTTAATAGGGTCATGCCCCTTATGTAAAACAGAACGCCATTAGATTTGCACATTTACGGGCTTGTTTTAAAGAGACATCTCGCAATGCTCCTAAGCCTATTTCACGGCGGCGCTCATGAATGGTATAACAATAAAGCCATTGAACACCTCCATCTTTACGTTTGTGAAGAAGCAAGCCGGCACCATCATTATATACCAGCCCCCAATGTTGCGGCAGCCCTTGCATTAAGACGGTTCATAAGAATTATTTTCACTCCTTGCTTCTATGGTTTTTTAGCCACATACTCATCCTGCTTGTGATGTGCAAAGAAATGGTTTTGATTGATTCAAGATAAACAGCTTTGAAATGGGAGAACCTTACGATATTAAAGACTTTCATTCAATATGAATAACGATAAATCAATATATTGTAATTTTAGATGGAGTCTTTCAAATGGACATGACTTAGAGATCACTGTTAATGATCTCATTATAATGTCATGTCTTAAAGGTTGTCACTTACATGAATTAGCTTTTGTTTTTTTGGGAAACCAATGATGATTGCACAGTCATAAAAAAGGAAAAGGGTAAGAAATCGATGATTGTAGTAGAAAATGATGAAGTTCTTGATGACGCTCTTAAAGAAATTGGTAAAACGAAAAAGTGGTTTCAAGCAGAATCGAAAAAAGTACGTAAAGGTTGAAAATTTATTTGCAGCAGAGTGGTATGAGAATACGGATGCAAATAATAAATTGTATAATGGATTATTTCTTGTTCCTTTAAAAAAAACAGTTTAACTTCAGACAACGAGTAGAGATGATTTATTAGAAATGTCATGAAGAGATAAATCTAGATAATGACAGGAAAGCTGTTTGTGTGGATGTTAGAGTAAGAGCTTTATGAATCGCAGTGAAATGATAAAAACTGTATCATCAGATACAGGGAAGACTTTGCAAACACTTTGCAATTTATGGCCATATCTGTGGCCAATAGATCGGCATGATTTGAAAATGCGTGTGCTATGGGCAATATTTTATCTTGTTTTAGCCAAGCTCATTCTCATATCTGTGCCATATTTTTTTAAATATTCTATGAATGTGCTTGATTCAAGCTTTCAGTTTCCTGAAAAGTTTCCATCCAATTGGATTATTCCCATCATGCTCGTTTTAGCGTACAATATTGCACGTATTATGCAGGCTGGATTAAATCAATTACGTGATTCTCTTTTTGCCACTGTTGGGCAGTATGCTGTTCGTCAATTGGCTTATAAAATCTTTGTACATATTCATGAGTTATCTTTGCGATTTCATTTGGAACGCCGAACTGGTGGGCTTTCTCGCGTAATTGAGCGTGGTACAAAAGGAATTGAAGCTATTGTAAGATTTTCAATTCTCAATACAGTACCGACAGTTTTAGAATTTATATTAACGGCACTTGTATTTTACATAAGTTATGGGTGGAATTATTTTCTCATCGTCGTTGTAACAGTTGGATTATATACATTATTTACTATTAAGGCGAGTGATTGGCGGATTCGTATTCGGCAAAAAATGAATACAGCAGATACTGAGGCGAATACTCGTGCTGTTGATTCTCTTTTGAACTTTGAAACAGTTAAATATTTTGGCAATGAAACTCTAGAAGCCGATCGGTTTAATGCTTCTATGATATGTTATGAAAAAGCCGCAACAAAAATTTGGACATCGTTAAGCTGGCTTAATTTTGGTCAGGCTCTTATCTTTGGGATTGGAATGACGATCTTGATGCTGATGTCAGCGTATGAAGTTTTTTATAAGACACAAACTTTAGGAGATTTTGTTTTTATTAATGCGCTTTTAATGCAACTTTCTATTCCATTGAATTTTATTGGTTCAATTTATCGTGATATTCGACAAGGTTTAACGGATATTGAAGCAATGTTTGATCTTTTAGATGTTCAGAAAGAGATTGTTGATAAATCGGATGCCAAACCATTAGAGATAAGTGATGGAACCATTCGTTTTCATCAAGTAAAGTTTTCCTATGATTCAACACGTCAGATTCTTAGAGATATTAATTTTGAAGTTCCCGGAGGAAAAACAGTCGCTATTGTCGGTTCATCGGGTGCTGGTAAAACAACTATTTCTCGGTTACTTTTTCGGTTTTATGATGTTGATGCGGGATCTATAACAATTGACGGACAGGATATTCGTGATGTTACACAAAAAAGTTTGCGTGAAGCAATCGGTATGGTACCGCAAGATACAGTGTTATTTAATGATACAATTGCCTATAATATTTGCTATGGGCGCCCAAGTGCTACAGATGAAGAGATGCGTAAAGCTGCTGAAATGGCACAAATATCAAAATTTATTGAAATATTACCGGAGGGTTTTCAGTCTTTGGTAGGAGAGCGTGGTCTTAAATTATCTGGTGGTGAAAAGCAACGTGTGGCTATTGCACGGACACTTTTAAAAGCACCCCCACTTCTTATTCTAGATGAAGCAACAGCAGCTCTTGATACGGCAACAGAGCAGGAAATTCAACAAGCATTGGATATTGTAAGACGTGGGCGCACAACATTGATTATTGCTCACCGTCTTTCTACGGTTATCAATGCTGATGAAATTTTAGTTCTTAAAAGTGGTCGTATTATTGAAAATGGGACGCATACAGAACTTTTACGCAAGAAAGGTTTATATGCTTCAATGTGGAATAAGCAGCTTGAAGAATCACAAGGTGAAGAACAATTATGTAAAATGCGTGAAGAAGATGAGATGAGTGGTGTTAATCGTGAAAAATAAGTAGGGCAAAATGTAATCTATATCTTTATAATGAGCGATCGATTAAAGCCAAAAAGGCACAAGAGGAACAAAAACATTGGTTATTTGTTTAAATTTGCGATGAATAGGAAATTATATGAGTATGCTAAAATCTGTCCATAATAGCTTTGTACCGATTCATAAAGAAGGTTATCCCTTTATTGTAGCGTTTTTTATTATTTCGCTTATTCTTGGTTGGATATGGAGTCCGTTGTTTTGGTGTGGTCTTGTTCTCACTGTGTGGTGTATATATTTTTTCCGTGATCCAGATCGTGTGATCCCTTTGAATTCAAATTGGGTTATGTCACCTGCAGATGGGCGTGTTTCATGTGTAGAAGTATGTGTTCCACCTGAAGAATTAGGGTTAGGGAAAAATGAAATGATCCGTGTTTCCATTTTTATGGATGTTTTTTCATGCCATATCAACCGTATTCCTATAAGTGGTACAGTAGATTCTATCGTTTATCAGCCAGGGCAGTTTACCAATGCTGAGTTTGATAAAGCTAGTCAATTTAATGAACGTAATGGGGTAATAATTGATAGCAAACATGGTAAAATTGGTATTGTGCAAATAGCGGGGATGGTTGCTCGTCGAATTGTTTGTTGGTCAAAAGAAAATGATGCTGTTATCACTGGTGAGAGATTTGGATTGATTCGTTTTGGTTCGCGCCTTGATATTTATATACCAACTGAAATGAAATTGCGGGTTGCAGTTGGACAGACAGCAATTGCTGGAGAGACAGTTTTGGGGTCTTTTGATGATAAGAGTGCTACAACGGACTTCAGATACGATTAGGACACACAATGAAAAATTTTTCACCATTTTCTTCATTCAATCCGGAGGGACAGCATGATGACATTGCAAATCGTCGGCGTTCTCCTACATCAATGCGGTATGTCATTCCCAATATCATTACGGTTTTAGCAATTTGTGCAGGGATGAGCAGTATTCGTTTGGCTTTTGAGCAACGCTATGAAGCTGCTATTTTAATGGTGCTTTTGGCTGCAGTTTTAGATGGTGCTGATGGTCGTATTGCACGTTTAATAGATGGTAGTTCATCTTTTGGAGCCCAAATGGATTCTCTTGCTGATATTATAAATTTTGGTGTTACTCCTGCACTTATTGTTTATTCCTTTATTTTGAATCAAGCACATCACATTGGTTGGGTTGCAGCCCTTGTTTATTGTGTTGCTTGTTGTTTGCGATTAGCGCGTTTTAATGTGATGTTGGATAATACTAATATACCTAAGTGGCGGAAAAATTATTTTATTGGTGTCCCAGCACCAGCAGGAGCGTTATTACTCTTATTGCCTACGTATTTAGGCGCTCTTGGTTTGGTACCCAATTGGGGATGGGCATTATTTTTTAGTCTTTATACTGTAATTATTGCCTTTCTTTTGATTAGCCGTTTGCCAGTATGGAATGCAAAAACAATTGATCAAAATTTGAGGCGTGATATCGTTGTACCGTGCATGTTGGTCATTGTTATTTATGTCGGTTTTCTTGCAACTTATACATGGAAAACTTTATTGATTACAGCTATTAGCTATATGATTTTTCTCCCCTATAGTTTTATCGCTTATAATAAACGTGCTGCTTTAGAAGAGAAAAAGGTTGAGACTAGAGTTATCCAAGAATCATAAAAAGTCGCTTGTTTCTTTTGAGAAGAAAAGAAAAAAGAGAGAAGTTCAAGTTATTTAACTCTCAAATAATGATCAATCAGGTATATGATAATCTACAAACCGATTTTTGGGGACATTAAAGAGTTTTCCAGTTTCCTTTAAATTAGGTGATAGCAAATGCACTATCTTTTTTGCAACGTCTTGTGGTGAGGGAAGATTCTGTGGATCTTCATCAGGCATGGCTTTAGCGCGCATGGCAGTCTGTGTTGCACCAGGATTAACACAATTAACCTTAATGGAGGTTTGTTTGAGTTCTTCTGCCCAACAGCGGGCAATCATCTCTAAAGCAGCCTTAGAGGCTGCATAAGCTCCCCAGAAAGGGCGTGCAACGTGTGCAACACTTGAGGATAACAGGATAGCTCGTCCAGCTTCAGCTTCACGTAATAACGGCTCAACGGCTTTTAGTAGGCGCCATTGGCTGATAAGATTTATTTGAAAAACATCTTCAAATACCGTGTTTTCTATATGCGCTATTGGTGAGAGTGTTCCAAGAATTCCTGCATTTGCTACAATAATATCCAGTTTTTTCCACCGTTTGGCAATAGAGTTAACAAGAGCATCAATGTTTTCCACATGATGCAAGTCAAACGGAACGAGAGTTGCATGAGCACCTTTTTCTCGAATTTGATTATCTAATTCAGTAAGTCCACTGACTGTTCGTGCAAGAGCAATAATATCAGCACCACGTGTAGCGAGTTCGAGGGCTAAATAATAGCCAATCCCTCTTGATGCACCAGTAACAAGTGCAACATGCCCATGGAGACTAAAGTCGAATTTTGTCATCATTAATCTCTTGTTTTGAGAACAGATGATTGATGAATTTTGGAGAGATTTTCTTGATCAACCAGATGAGTAGGGTAATATCCAGTAAAATAATGATCAGTGAACTGTGGATCAGCGTTATTTCGTTTTTCTCCTGCTACCGCAAGATATAATCCATCCGTTGAAAGAAATTCTAATGAATCGGCTCCAATAAAATCGCACATAGATTTTAAATCTGGGTACTGATTTGCTAAAAGACTTTCAACTTTAGGTGTATCAATACCATAAAAGTCAGGATAGAAAATCATAGGGCTAGAAACGCGCATATGAATTTCTTTTGCTCCTGCATCGCGGAGCATTCGCACAATTTTAAGGGATGTTGTTCCACGTACAATAGAGTCATCAACTAGGATAACACGTTTTCCTTTAATTATAGGATGATTTGCAGAATGTTTTAACTTGACGCCAAAAGCGCGAATTTGTTGTGTCGGTTCGATAAAAGTACGTCCGACATAGTGATTACGAATAATACCAAGCTCGAAAGGAATTCCAATTTCTTGTGCATAGCCAATTGCGGCAGGTGTGCCTCCGTCAGGAACAGGAACTACAACATCCCCCTTACAGGGAGCTTCTTGAGCTAAACGAATTCCCATATTTTTGCGTGTTGTATAAACACTACGTCCTCCAACGATTGAATCAGGACGGGAAAAATAAACATATTCAAACAGGCAAAGTTTTTCTGGTTTTTCATTTTCTGATTTTATAATTTTTTTAGTAATTTCTCCATTTTTTTGTATTTCACATATGATTATTTCTCCATTTTTAACATCACGGACATATTTTGCTCCAATAATGTCAAGTGCACACGTTTCAGAACAAAAGATAGGTTTACCATCAAGTTCTCCCATTACGAGGGGTCTAATCCCTGTTGGATCGCGGGCAGCAATAAGCTTTGTACGTGTAAGCGCTAACATAGCATACCCACCTTCTACCTTTCGAATCGCATCAACAAAGCGATCGGAGGATGATTCATAACGTGAGCGGGCTATAAGATGGAGAAAAACTTCTGAATCTGATGTTGATTGACAGATAGCACCAGAAGCAATGAGTTCACGACGCAATGTAAGCCCATTGGTAAGATTACCATTATGAGCAATAGCAATGCCTCCAGCTTTCAATTCAGCAAAAAGGGGTTGAACATTACGTAATGCTATTTCTCCAGTCGTTGAATAACGAGTATGTCCAATAGCGCGATTTCCCGGTAAACGCGCAAGTGTTGCGGGGTTTGTATAATGATCACCAACAAGACCCAAATGTTTTTCTTGATGAAACATTTTATTATGGTAGGAAACAATACCAGCTGCTTCTTGTCCACGATGCTGAAGAGCGTGGAGTCCAAGGGCTGTTAATGTTGCTGCATCTTCATGCCCAAGAATACCAAAAACTCCACATTCTTCATGGAGGATATCATCATCTAATGAAAATTCTTGACAGAAAATATCGCTTTTTATCATCATATTCTTTCAGTTGTGATTTGGGGAAATCATTAATATCACATTTTACATTATTTAGTTTTCTTTTCTGATGAAAAATTATTCTCTATTTTTTAGAATTATTTTTTCATGAGAGTGTTGTTCATGCGTATTTTTATCCCTATCTTTAAACAAATTTTCTGCTTTTTCGAGAACAGATTCAATATCTTTTGGGATTATTTCCCAAACTTTTTGTCCTAGCGAATCTAAAATAGGCTTTGTTTTTGCATTTTTTAACCAATTTGCCTGATGTTCAGGCTTAATCAGTGCATTAATTAGCAACATACCGATAACCATAATAAATAAACCGCGAAGCGCTCCAAAAATAAATCCAATAGCACGGTCAAGGATACCAATTCGACTATCAATAATAAAATCAGAGATCTTCATTGTAATAATTGAAGTAATAATAAGAACAATAATAAAAATGGTAATTAATGTTGTGATCAATGCAATTATTTTATTAGAGAGATATTGTTCAAAGAAAGGTAAGATAGGCTTGAATAAAAACAGTGTAGTAACAGCTGCAATTGCCCAAGAAATTAATGATAATACTTCACGTGAAAATCCTCGAAGCATAGCAAGAAAAGTGGACAACAGGATGACTACTACGACAATTCCATCAAGGATTGTTATGATCATTTGTTTTTTCCTTATACATAAAGTTGCGTTCTTTTAAGATACTATGCGAATATATTTTTTATTCTTATAGCAAGAATATTTTGTATTTTATATATTTTTTTCTATATTAATCTTCCTGTAGTGCAGACCATTTTTTACTTGTAGTAAGAATGGCAATGAGTTCGGGAAGATTGGAGAAAGTTTTTTGTTGAAAATTGAACGGTTTTATCATTTCGGTTGTTGTTGTAGGATGAAATGCACCTTGAAAACCAAGTTTTTTTGCTTCATTGATGCGTTGTGCTGTATGTGCAACAGTGCGGGTAGCTCCCGAAAGACTAACTTCACCAAAATAGACATAATCCGTTGGCAAAGGGATATTACTAAGCGAGGATACCAAAGCAGCTGCAACAGCTAAATCAGCGGCCGGTTCTGAGATACGGTATCCACCTGCCACGTTTAGGTAAACATCATGCTGTCCAAAACGAATGCCACAATGGGCTTCTAAAACGGCAAGAATCATAGAAAGACGATTTCCATCCCATCCTACAACTGCACGTCGTGGCGTACCAAGGGAAGAGGGAGCAACAAGGGCTTGAATTTCTACTAATATCGGGCGTGTTCCTTCTATGCCCGCAAATACAGCAGCACCAGGTGCTTTTTCATTGCGTTCTCCTAAAAACAATTCAGATGGATTTATTACTTCGCGTAAACCTTTATCAGACATTTCAAAGACACCAATTTCATCTGTTGGTCCGAAGCGGTTTTTTACAGTTCTGAGAATGCGATAATGATGTCTTCCTTCCCCCTCAAAATAGAGAACACCATCAACCATATGCTCCACAACCCGAGGACCAGCAATTTGCCCATCTTTTGTAACATGACCAACAAGAACAACAGCAGCTCCTGTTTTCTTAGCAAAGCGAATCATTGCCTGAGCACCGATACGTACTTGTGTGACAGTGCCAGGTGCTGAATCTACGGTATCTGACCATAGGGTTTGAATCGAATCGATAATCACCATATCAAGGTTTTTATGCTCGTTTAAGGTTGCAAGAATATCTTCTACATTGGTTTCAGCAGCAAGTTTTATTTCTGTATTGTTAGCGCCAAGTCTTTGCGCGCGCAGACAAATTTGCGCAATAGCTTCTTCACCTGAGACATAGATGATATTATGGCCTTTGCGTGATAAGGCAGCAGCTGTTTGGGTTAGTAATGTTGATTTACCAATCCCTGGATCACCACCAACAAGTAATGCCGATCCACGGACAAAGCCCCCACCGGTAACACGATCAAGTTCAGCAATGCCAGAATGAATGCGTGGAGCATCTTCGATATTTCCAGAAAGAGATGTGAGTGTGATGATGCGTCCTTTACGCATACTTTGCTTAGGGCCACTTCCTATGCCACTATTTACATTTTCTTCAATAAGAGAGTTCCATTTTCCACAAGCGCTACATTTCCCTACCCAACGGGAATGAATGGTTTCACAATTTTGACAGATAAATTGAATACGATTACGCGTCATAGTGTGAACCCATTTTTTCTCTAAGATAATCATTATCTGCCAGATTGCTAAAGCGTATGGAAACAGACTGAAAGGAAAGATGAACAGTTCTGGTTAAGCCATGGTGTTGTTTTGCATTAATGATATCAGTTTTCCTAAAAATGTTGTTCATTGTGTCTTGCCATTTCATATATTCAAGTCTAATAGACTTAAAATTCTACATTTTTGAGATAATTTGCTTTGCGATATTTAAAAATAAAAGGTCTAATGACGGCATTTTGTTTAATTGAACTAAAATCACCTAAATTTGAAAGTTGTGAGCATTTATCTGTTCGATTTTTAACTTGGTGTGAAAGCTGTGAAAGAGCAACAATGGGAATATTCAATTTTTTAGGCAGTGTTTTAAGATCTAGAGTGATTTTTTGAATATGATTCTCAAGTGAATGTCTTGAATTTTTGATTATTAACTGGGTATAGGCAATAATCAGGACAATTAAGTTATGTTGGCGCTTGAGACGTTGTCCATATGCTGCCAGTTGTGTGATTGATAGTGTCCCTATTTTGTTGATATAAAGTGGTGCTTTTTGTAGTTTCTTCACGGTATGAATGATTTTTAAAAATTGTTCATCTGAAATGCTACCATTTTGAATATAAAAAGAAAAAATTGCTGTTTGTTCAGAAATAATATGCATTGCGAGCTGTTCTAAGAATATTTCAAGTGAGAAGAATCCTAAAATGCTGTTTTCATTTTCTTGGATAATTCTATTGCGATTATAAGCATTAGCAATCTTAAAGGCAATATTGATGGTCAGAGAAGCTTTACTCATATTATGGAATTTTAAAAGGATAATTAATTTGGATGGTTGGAATTTCTCCATTTTTTCATCAAGTGTTTTAGGATAGAAAGCTACCTCTGATAGTTGTGAAGAGCGTTTTTTGCAGGATTTTCTGGATCAATAACTCTTTTGATAGTTTCATCAAAATTATCAAATCTACTATCGCAGTCTTCTTTTTTATGGCATAATTATTAATACTTCCTTTTTAGTAAGATATCAGTGTTTATATAATCTTATATCAAGAATATTTTGCATATTGTAGAATCTATTCTGTCTTGTAATGTTAAAAAAACAACTTGTTTTTTATATGCAGCAAGTAGGATAGCTTTTTTAGAGAGATTAAAAAATATCTTTGTTAAAAGATAAGGGATTTTCCGAAGAGAAAATTTTTTGATATTTCATATGATAACTGTCCTTACATGACAGCAGTAATTATTTTCGAATTTCAAAATAGAAAATAAGTGTATTGTGAAGAAGAATTTTCGTAAAAGGAGGGATAATATGTTAAGATTTAAATTGGTGATGGATTTTAAATATATGTTCTCTGCTTAGAATATTAAGAGGTATATTATTACCTCCATATTATCAAGATGGGTATTAATCAAGAGCTTTTTAAACAGCGAATAATGACAATTAGAATCATTAAAAAAATTTTCTGTAAAGAAATTCTATTCTTTAACAAGCATTGCTTTTTTCTAATGAGAAGAATTTTCCCACAGGTTTGACAGATAAGAATATGGTTGCGTGTTATGATAGTTTAACCAATTTGCTCTGGAAGATAGCTGCCATCAGCCAGATCGCTAAAGCGTGTGAAATCCGATTGAAAGGCAAGCTGCACGATTCCTGTTGGTCCATGGCGTTGTTTTGCAATAATAACATCAGCTTTTCCAAAAGCTTTGTCCATTAATTCTTGCCATTTTGTGTGTTCAAGGCTTCCTACTTTGGGTTCTTCATTTTTGAGGTAGTATTCCTCACGATAAACGAACAGAACGATGTCGGCATCTTGCTCAATAGAACCAGATTCACGTAAATCTGAAAGTTGTGGACGTTTATCTGTTCGATTTTCGACTTGACGTGAAAGCTGTGACAGAGCAAGAATAGGAATATTCAATTCTTTAGCTAAAGCTTTGAGTCCCATAGTAATTTCTGTAATTTCTTGAACACGGTTTTCAGATGAACGCTTTGAGTTGCTTGTCATGAGTTGGATATAATCGATAATTAAAATATCCAAACCATGTTGTCGTTTGAGACGTCGTGCACGGGCAGCTAGCTGCGTAATTGATATTCCTCCAGTTTGATCAATATAAAGCGGTGCCTTTTGTAGTTGGTTCACCGCGCGAATAATTTTTGAAAATTGTTCATCTAAAATATTACCACGTCTAATATCAGAAGAAGAGACTTCTGTTTGTTCAGAAATAATACGGGTTGCAAGCTGTTCTGAGGACATTTCAAGTGAGAAAAAACCTACAATGCCTCCTTCATTTTCTTGGACGTTGCTATACTGATTATAAGCTTTAGCAATATTAAAGGCAATATTGGTAGCAAGTGAGGTTTTACCCATTCCAGGGCGTCCTGCAAGGATAATTAAGTCAGATGCTTGTAATCCTCCCATTTTTTCATCAAGTGTTTTAATATGGGTAGCTATCCCTGATAGTTGTGAAGAGCGCTTTTTCGCAGCACTTGCCATATCGATAGCTTTTTTGATGGCCTCATTAAAATTTTCGAATCCACTTCCATATTTTCCTTTTTCTGCTAGTTCAAATAACTGATTTTCAACAGTTTCAATTTGCTGGGTAGGTGTAAGCTCTACAGGAGCATCAAAGGCTGTATTAACAACTTGAGTTCCAATGTTAATTAAAGATCGGCGGATAAAAAGATCATAAATGACGCGTCCATAATCTTCGGCGTTAATAATAGTTACTGCCTCTGTAGCTAAGCGGACAACATATTGGTATACAGTAATATCTCCAATTTTTTCTTCAGCTGGAATATAGGGTTTGATGGTAACTGGATTTGCAAGTTTTCCTTTTTGGATAGTTTGAAATAAAATCTTATAGATTTTTTGATGTAAGAGTTCAAAAAAATGGTTTGGTTTTAGGAAGTCTGAAACGCGATCAAGTGCATCATTGTTAATAAGGATTGCTCCAAGCAATGCTTGCTCCGCTTCAATATTATACGGGAGTTGGCGAAAAGAAGAGGGATCTTCTCTTTTTGAAGAGCTGATATTAACAACGCTAGTTTCTTCCATAATATTTTTCCACTAAAATTTCAGCTTTAGCTACTTTAAGCGATAAATTGAAAGCTGTATATTCTAAAGAATAGAGCTAAAAATTTTTATTTTAAGTTAAAATCATATAATTTTTAAAAATTCTCTTTAAGTCGTTTATTCGTCATTAGTGTATTAATAACAGCTATTTTTTATATTTTTTATAATATATGATTTTAAAAATGCCAATTTTGGCGTTCTAAATTTAATTATTTCGAAGTTACTCGACCTTAAAATTTTAATGTTGGTGGAAGTAAAATTATTTCTTTTCATAATTGAAATTATTTCAGAGAACGTGAGGTGGTAATCAACTCACTGCTCATACAAATTTTACTTTTGGTAGAATCTTAAACGATTTTACTTCTATGCTAAAAAACAAGAAGCATTTTCTCTAATTGATATGATCATTTCTAGCATGCAATGCTTTATAGAATATATCTATAATTCTTTCATAAAATTGGATTCTTTATGTATAATAATCATAAAATACTCAATTTTAAGAAGTGAGTATTTTATGACCAGTGTTAAATGCAATAAAAAATACAAAAACAGAAAGAAAAAATAGAAATTAAGCTTTTTAATTAATATCGCTTATATCGTTGCATCAATTTCTTCTGTCAATAATTCCTCCTGACTTTCTTCTAATATTTCTTCTTGAATATTAGATATTTCTTCGGCAGAAGTGAGGATTTTGCCTTCTGCTTGGCGTTGTGCTTCGCTGGTGGAGCGCGCAACGTTAATAACCACAGAAATTTGAACTTCAGGATGTAGGCTAAGAGTAATAGTGTGAAGACCGATCACTTTTATTGGATGGTTAAGTTCAATTTGATTTCGCTCAATAGAAAAGCCTTGATCTGTTATGATTTCAGAAATATCACGCGTTGACACAGATCCATAAAGCTGCCCCGTTTCACCAGCAGAACGAACAACAATAAATGATTGACCATCAAGTTTTTCAGCAATTTTTTGCGCTTCGCTTTTACGTTCAAGGTTCCGTGCTTCAAGTTGTGTACGTTGTATCTCAAAATGTTTTTTATTAGCTTCGTTTGCGCGTAAAGCTTTACCTTGGGGCAAGAGAAAATTACGTGCATAACCATCTTTAACTGAGACAATATCACCCATCTGACCAAGACGAGGAATGCGCTCAAGTAGAATAATATCCATAGTTTTTCCTTTCGAACAAATAAATTTAGTAAAGTTTTTTGCGTGATTGAAAGTTGTGTTGGATAGTAGCCCAAATACCCATCAAAAGCATCATGAAAGAGATGGGTGGGGAAAAAACGACAGTTAAAATAGCAATGTAGACAAGAGAAAGTATAATAATCCGACCGTTTATTCCTTTTGTAATATTGTGAAGATATGCTAGACCACTAATTGATATAATGATAGTATACGCAGAGCTAAAAACGCGTGTACCCAAATTAAGAGAAGTGTTTAATTCAACCATTGACGCGATGGATACAACAATGAAAATAACAATTCCAGAAATTGGAAGACGGAAAGTTTTGCTCCAATCATCTCGAGGTCTTTTTAGCCACTTTAGATATCGGGCTGTTATCATTGAAAAATAAAGATTACCAATAAGAAAAATCAAACTATAAACTGTCAGAGCGATAGCTGCTAAAGTTGGAGCATGTGCCATTAAAAACTCACTAATAGCAAGTATATTGGCCTCTTTTAAGGATTGAGATTGCTGTAGAGTTTGTACTATATTTTCAGTGATTTTTTTTGCAACAAGTGTGGTATCTGGGCGGGTTTTTATATAGAGTCCAATGAAGGTCACTATAAGAGCAATAAAGTTAGTTAAATGAAAAATAATGGATGACAATGGGTACCATATCAGTGTGTTTTCTTTTTGTGCTGGTCGTGCAAGTCCAAGAAGCCAAGAGGCATAACAAGCAGGAAGAAAAGATAACAACATAAGATTAAGGGCAATGTAGATATTAGCAGCTATAGCAAGAATAATAGTAGCACTTATTAAGGCAATAAAGCTGGCAAATGTCCCTTGACCGAACGCAACAATAAAAATTGGCAATGAAAGAAAGCAGCCCAGAAGAAAAGAAAAATAAGGCGCAATATTTGCAACGCTGATGATTGCCATTCCTATCACAACAGCAAACAATCCCGCCAAAACACCGGTTAATATTTCATAGGTGCGATTTTTTTTCATGTATTGCTGTCCTGCTTTTTGCAGTTAGAGGTATATCAACACCTCAACTCTGACTGTTTAATAGCTTAACACAGTATATAATAAGCTATTTTTCTAAACCATACAAGAAAAGCAACTGGAAAGATTTTCCAGTTGCGTAGTGTTTGATAGTTTACTTTATAACATATGGAAGTAAGCCTAAAAAGCGAGCACGTTTGATAGCATTAGCTAATTCACGCTGTTTTTTTTGACTAACGGCTGTAATCCGCGAAGGAACAATCTTCCCACGTTCAGAGATATAACGTTGTAACAACTTGATATCTTTATAGTCAATTTTGGGAGCATTGGCTCCTGAAAAAGGACATGTTTTACGACGACGATGAAAGGGACGACGTACAGAGTTTTGATTAGTATCAGTCATCATTCTACCCCTTCTATAGTACTTTCACGTTGACGACGAGAGAAACGAAGACGTTCTTCATCATGACTAACGTGCCCATTGCGATCAAGGTGCGAGAGCATGGCAGATTTGTCTTTTTCGTGTCTTTCTACACGAATGGTCATGTAACGTAAAATATCCTCATTGATACGCATTTGACGTTCCATTTCAGTAATCGCTGTAGCTGGTGCATCAATATTGACCAATACATAATAAGCCTTACGGTTTTTACGAATACGATAAGCAAGAGGACGAAGTCCCCAGTTTTCTACACGCCCAACTTTGCCACCATGTGTTTCAATGACACCTTTGTAAAGACTCAAAAGTTCATCAACTTGCTGTGGTGTAATGTCTTGTCGGGCAAGGAACATATGTTCATAAAGAGCCATTGTTTTGCCTTTCTTCAATTAAACTTCACCGGTTTTAGCGCAAAGCCTCTGCGACTTGTCTTTTCGGGAAATCCAAAGAAGAAAGGACGCATTTACAATTTGAGACATCCGAGAGCGGAGATACGGGAGGCCGGAAACATTGTATTTCCTACTGATATTTTACAGCCCTCCGTTCAACCTCCAGCTAAAGTACCGGCAATGAACGTTTCACATTTACAGGTTATCTTTAAAAATAGCAAGTTTACGCACATAAAAAAATTGATTTATTAAATCTTGATATGTTTGCAGTATATTTTCCTCTTTTACAAAGAGATGGCGCTATAATACTATAAATGGGAGAGAGAAATGGATTCCTTAAATCAAATTGATGTTACACTCTTTAAAATGTTTGCCGGGAATCATCAATCTTGGTCGATTTTAGTTTTGTTTAGTATTTTTTGTGCAAAGTTTTTAATTTACGTTATTCCTCTCCATCTTTGTGTGTTGTGGTTTTATGGTAGAGAGAGGGAACGATGTGGAGTGCTAAGCATTTGCGTAAGCATTTGTGTTGCTCTTTTCATTGGTTATCTCATTTCTCTTTTTTATTTTCAGCCACGCCCGTTCGTTGTAGGTTTGACAACACCGCTGATTCAACATCGCGCAACAGCTTCTTTTCCTAGTAATCATGCCTTGACGATTGCAGCTTATACAGCTGGCTTTTATTTTTATCAATACAAAGTTGCTTTTAGATTTGCTATGATATTTCTATGCTTGATTTGTTGGGCGCGCGTCTTTGTGGGTGTACATTATCCCTTTGATATTTTGGCAGGCATAATTTTAGGAAGTTTCATAAGTTTGGGTGTTATTCAGTTTATAGCACCATATTTTCCTAGGTTTTTATATCAAATTCCACCTTTAAAATATAATTTTAAGAGAAAATTTCGTTTTAAATAAAGGGCTGTGTCTTGATTTGTGTGGATGAATAAGGTCAAAAGAAAATAATTTAATTGCACAATTTGAGGAGTCGATTAATGAGTGCTGCTTTTATTTTTCCAGGGCAAGGGAGTCAAATTGTTGGTATGGGGAAGGCGCTTACAAAACAATTTGTTGCGGCGCGGATGGTTTTCGAGGAAGTGGACGATGCTTTAGGTGAGAAATTATCAGAAATCATTTTTGAAGGACCAGCGGATGTTTTAACGTTAACAGCAAATGCACAACCAGCATTAATGGCAGTATCCATGGCTGTTATTCGTGTGATGGAACAATTAGGGCTTCATATAGAAAAGAAAGTAAAGTTTGTTGCTGGTCATTCTTTAGGGGAATATTCAGCCCTTTGTGCTGTTGGTACATTTAGTCTTGCAGATACGGCAAGGCTTTTGCGTGTTCGTGGCAATGCCATGCAGGCTGCTGTTGCTGTTGGTGAAGGTTCTATGGCAGCACTTATCGGTTTGGAAGAGCAAGTTGTGGAAGAAATTTGCGAAACTGTTTCTAGAGAAGGACTATGTCAAATTGCTAATGATAATGGTGGTGGGCAAATTGTTATTTCAGGTGAAGCAAAAGCAGTTGAGATGGCGGTAGAAATGGCATCAATAAAAGGTGCAAAACGGGCACTTCTTCTTCCGGTTTCTGCACCTTTTCATTCGTCGTTAATGCAACCCGCTGCTGATGCCATGAAGAAAGCACTTTTGACTGTTAGCAAAATACCTCCTATTATTCCTTTAATTGCCAATGTTTCTGTTGCACCAGAAAGTGATCCAGAGCGTATTGCTACTCTTCTTGTTCAACAAGTGACTGGGAGGGTGCGGTGGCGTGAAACGATAGAATGGATTGGTGTTAATGGGGTTGATACGCTTTTTGAAGTTGGTTCTGGAAAAGTGTTAACAGGTTTAACACGGCGTATTAACAAGGATATAAAGGGAGTAACAATTGGAACAGTTAATGAAATAGAAGCAGCGTTGGGGATGCTTGGCGTTTAATCTTTAAGGAGTTAAAAAAATGTTTAAATTGACGGGGCGCAAAGCGCTTGTAACCGGAGCATCAGGAGGAATTGGTGAGGCAATAGCACGGTGTTTCCATGCACAAGGGGCTATTGTTGGACTTCATGGAACACGTGAAGACAAGCTTAGAGAAGTAGCAGCAGAATTAGAACAGAATGTTTTTGTGTTTCCCGCTAATCTTTCTGAACGGCAAGCGATTAAGCAATTGGCTGAAGTTGCAGAAAGAGAAATGAATGGTGTTGATATTTTGGTTAACAATGCGGGAGTCGCTAGAGATGGTCTTTTGGTGCGTATGCAAGATAAAGATTGGGATGATGTTTTAGCAGTTAACCTAATAGCTGCTTCTTTTTTAACCCGTGAATTAACACATTCTATGATGCGTCGCCGTTACGGAAGGATTATTAACGTCACATCTGTTGTCGGTGTTATAGGAAATCCTGGGCAAACGAATTATTGTGCTGCAAAAGCAGGCTTGATAGGTTTTTCGAAAGCGTTAGCACAAGAAATTGCTTCGCGAAACATTACTGTTAATTGTATTGCACCAGGATTTATTAAATCTGCAATGACCGACAAGCTTAACGAAAAGCAAAAAGAAAATATTATGGCTGCGATTCCAATGAAGCGTATGGGGAGTGGGCAAGAAATAGCTGCTGCTGCTGTTTATTTAGCAAGCGATGAAGCGGCATATATGACAGGTCAAACACTCCATATCAATGGTGGAATGGTAATGATTTAAGTATTTTCTTTATTCAACATTGATTTATAATCCGTATTATTTTAGATAGTAGTGATTGAAATGGAAAGATGCATCTGTTTCTTTAAGATGGTCGTTAATCAATTGATATCGGAATGTCAAATTGGCTTATTTTGTAGGGATATCCACAGGATATTTTAAATCATTGCTAAAATCTTTTAAAGTGATGCATCTATTACTTGATTAGATGAGCCGATATAGTTAACCAAATTATAGGAAAAATATAAATTCGAGGATTTCAACATGAGTGATACAGTCGAGCGCGTTAAAAAAATTATTGTGGAACATCTTGGGGTTAATGCTGATAAAGTTGTAGAAAATGCAAGCTTTATCGATGATTTAGGGGCTGATAGCCTTGATACCGTTGAACTCGTTATGGCTTTTGAAGAAGAATTTGGTGTAGAAATCCCAGATGAAGTTGCAGAAACGATTTTCACAGTTGGTGATGCAGTCAAGTTCATTGATAAAGCTTCTGCATAATTATTAAAGGGCAAAGGCATAAATTGCTTTTGCCTAAATTCTGTGGATCTCTTTTGAACAGAGAGCCTTGAGAGGTGAAATTTAGTTCAAGGTTAGGAATTATGAGACGTGTTGTTGTTACTGGTTTAGGATTGGTATCTCCATTAGCTGGTAATGTTGAATGTTGTTGGAAACGACTTCTTGAAGGAAGAAGTGGTGTTCGGCGTATCACTGAATTTGATGTATCAGATTTGCCGTGCCAAATTGCTGCGCGTATCCCCTTGGGGGATGGAACAGAGGGTACATATAATGCTGATTTATATATGGAACCTAAAGAGCAACGTAAGGTTGATGCGTTTATTGTTTATGCAATGGCTGCTGCTAATCAAGCACTTACAGATGCTGAATGGTTTCCTAAGAGTGATGAAGATCAGGTTTGTACAGGTGTATTAATTGGATCGGGGATTGGGGGAATTGAAGGTATTGTTGAAGCTGGTTGTACTCTTCGTGATAAAGGTCCCCGTCGTGTTTCTCCTTTTTTTATTCCGGGTCGTTTGATTAATCTTGCTTCTGGTTATGTATCTATTCAATATGGTTTACGTGGTCCTAATCATTCAGTTGTAACGGCTTGTTCAACAGGGGCGCATGCGATCGGTGATGCAGCGCGCTTGATTATGTTCGGTGATGCAGATGTAATGGTGGCAGGGGGGACAGAATCTCCAATAAATCGAATATCTCTTGCAGGTTTTTCTGCTTGTAGAGCTCTTTCTACTTGTCGCAACAATGATCCTGAACGGGCATCGCGTCCTTATGATGCTGATCGTGATGGTTTTGTGATGGGTGAAGGAGCGGCGATTATTGTTTTAGAAGAGCTGGAACATGCAAAAAAGAGGGGAGTGCGGATTTATGCTGAAGTTATTGGCTATGGTTTATCTGGTGATGCTTACCACATTACAGCGCCTTCAGAAAGTGGGGAGGGTGCGCAGCGTAGTATGATGGCTGCTCTTGAGCGTGCACAAGTGAATGTGAGTGAACTTGATTATATTAATGCTCATGGTACATCAACGATGGCTGATTCCATAGAGCTAGCGGCTGTTGAACGTGTTTTAGGGAGTTATGCTCCACAAGTTTCTATGTCATCAACGAAGTCATCTATCGGGCATTTGCTTGGTGCTGCTGGTGCTGCTGAGGCTATTTTTTGTATTTTAGCTATACGGGATAATATAGCTCCAGCGACGCTTAATCTTGATAATCCAGCGGTTGAAACAAAAATTGATCTTGTGCCACATAAACCACGTGAACGAAAAATTGATACGGTTCTTTCCAATTCTTTTGGATTTGGTGGAACAAATGCATCTTTGGTAATGCAACGTTTTAGAGAATAATAAGTATTCTTATTTAATTTCTACTTCTAAGTTTTCAATTTTATTATAAAGTGAATGAGCACTTATAAGATTGTACTTGAATCGCTATTGAAGGGTTATTTCCAATGTGAAAAATAGGAAATTACTAAAGGACAGAGCAAATCCTTCTTTGAAATCATTTAGCAGATAATCATAACATGTTAATACATAAAAAAACGAGTAAATCGTCTATTGTCCGTAATCCTTTGGTTATTTTCAGTCATATTTTTCTCATGCTGATTGTGATTGTTCTTTTCGGCATAAGTATTCTTCTTTATATTGGAAAAAGCATTTTTGAGGAAAAGGGAAAAATTGAGCAAGAACAAGTTATTCTTATCCATCCTGGTATGGGAATTCGTGAAATTGCTTTATTATTAGAAAAACGAGGTTTCATTCGATCACCAGATATTTTTGTTTACGGGGTGGGTTATTATCAAAAAACGGCTCACTTGAAGGCTGGTGAATATTTAATTCCAGCACATGCTTCTATGCAAGATATTATGGATATTCTTGTGAAGGGAAAATCCATTGAGTATACATTTACAGCACCAGAAGGTTTAACGGTTCAGCAAATTTTCGATCGATTAGCGGAGAATGAGATTTTGATTGGAGATCTTCCAAAGACTTTGCCTCCAGAGGGCTACTTGTTGACGGATACGGTTCGTTTTGTTCGGGGGACAACGCGTAAAGAAATTGTAAATAGATTGCGTAAGGGACAGGAAAAATTAATTCACGCTATATGGGCGACGCGTTCACCTGATTTACCTATTAAATCAATTGATGAATTTGTTATTTTGGCCTCAATTGTTGAAAAAGAAGCAAGAACTGCAGTAGATAGACCAATGGTTGCTGCGGTGTTTTATAACCGCCTTGCAAAGCGTATGCGTCTTCAATCGGATCCAACGGTAATTTATGGTCTTTTTGGGGGAAAAGGGAAGCCATCTGGTCGTGCAATTTACCGTTCAGATCTTGAGAAAGAGACACCATATAATACTTATAAAGTTACTGGTTTGCCACCAACAGCGATTACAAATCCAGGTCGGGATTCTTTGAAAGCAGTGGCTCAGCCATCAAACAGTGATGTGCTTTATTTTGTTGCTGATGGTTCAGGAGGACATGTTTTTTCTAGAACCTTAGAGGAACATAATATGAATGTTCGCAAGTGGAGAGAATTAAAGGCAAGACATTGATTGATGATAACGCATCTTTTTGCATCGTGAAATAAGAACCTAAGATATAGTAAAATTTTTCTATTTAAATTTTTGTATGAAAATTATAAAAAATCATTTTCTTGTATGTTACAAGTAGGCTTAACGTATGGATAGAAATATTTAAGAAAGAAGTAAATATACTACTGATAAATTATCTCAATAGAAGAATAGAGTGACATTGAGAGCTACTAAAGCAAATACATTTGATTGTGAGACAAATTGAGTTAATGTATTATTCAAATTGTGAAGAAAATTTATAAATAAAGTAGAGCGGCGTGATGACAGTCTTTGAAAGTAAAGTAAATGCTATAAAAACAAATCAACGTCGGGGTTTTTTATTTATTCTTTCGTCACCTTCAGGTGCTGGTAAATCAACAATTTCTCGATTACTTCTAAAGGATGGGCAATTAGAGCTTTCTGTAAGTGTAACCACAAGGAAGAGGCGTCCCAGTGAAGTAGAAGGACTCCATTATCACTTTATTTCAAAGGAAGAGTTTGAATATAAGTGTGATAGAGATGAATTTATTGAATGGGCGGAAGTTCACGGGAATTATTATGGTACTTTACGTGAAACTGTTGAAAATGCATTGAGTGCTGGTCATGATATGTTATTTGATATTGATTATCAAGGTACCGAACAACTGCAAAAAAAAATGTTAGGAGATACTGTATCTGTTTTTATCCTTCCACCATCAATGAAAGAACTTGTTTCGCGTTTACATCGTCGAGCAGAAGATAATCAAGATATCATCAATTTACGATTGCAAAATGCACAAACGGAGTTAAAGCATTGGCGTTCTTATGATTATGTTGTGATTAACGAAGATTTAGATCAATCTTTATCTTTTATTAAATCAATTTATTTAGCTGAAACCGTAAAACGCGAGCGTTGTACTTTTCTTGGTTCTTTTGTTGATGGACTTATTGCTGAAAAAATTGATAAATACCTTTATTAAAAAAGAGTGTAGGGAAAAAAGTGCACTTTTTAGAGCATTAGATGCGCTAAAGTTACAAATTCTGAAACCGAGAGCGTTTCAGCACGGCGTGTTCCATCGATTCCAGCTTTTTCTAACAGCACTTCACCGCCAAGAGTTTTAAGATTTTGACGAAGCATTTTTCGTCTTTGTCCAAAAGCAATTTTTGTAACGAGACTTAGTTTTTGAGCAGAGCAGGAAAGAGGTTGTGTTCGCGGAATAATATGAACAACGGAAGAAGTTACTTTAGGCGCAGGTATGAAAGCTTGAGGAGGCACATCAAAAGCAATTTTAGCAATGGTACGCCAGCCAGTTAGAACACTAAGGCGCCCATAGTGAGCAGATTGAGGTTTGGCCGTAATCCGTTTGGCTACTTCACGCTGAAACATCAATGTCATTGATTCATAAAAAGGAGGCCATGGTTCGGTCAAAAGCCAATTCAATAAGAGTTGTGTTCCAATATTGTAGGGAAGATTTGCAATAATGCGAGGTTTTTCTGAGCTTGTTTCAAAAAGTTTTGAGAAATCTTGCCTCAGAGCATCATTACAAATAAGTTTTAATTTTTGAGGATAGTGTTTTTCTATTTCTAAGAGAGCTGGTATACAGCGTTTATCGCGTTCTATTGCTGTTACAATGGCGCCTTTTGCCAGTAAGGCACGTGTAAGACCTCCAGGACCTGGCCCAACTTCAATAACAGTTTTTCCTTCTATATTTCCTGCTTGATGAACAATTTTAGAGGTTAAATTAAGATCAAGAAGGAAATTTTGCCCCAAAGATTTTTGTGCTTGTAATCCATATATATCAATGATTTCACGCAGAGGAGGGAGATTATCTATTGGCATGGTATCAAACTATTTTTTGCAAGTTGATTTGCAAGTTTAAGAGCAGCAATAAAGCTTTCGGGAGAAGCTATACCTTTATCAGCAATATCAAAAGCAGTTCCGTGATCTGGAGATGTACGAATAAAAGGTAGACCTAATGTGATATTAACAGTGGTATCAAAGTCTAATGTTTTAACAGGGATAAGGGCTTGATCATGATACATGCAAAGAGCAACATCGTATGTCTTTCTTGCGCATTCGTGGAACATTGTATCAGCAGGAAGCGGGCCTGTAATATTAAGTCCTTTATTTTTAAGATATTTAATAGTGGGAGTGATAACTTCCATATCTTCTGTTCCCATTGCACCTTCTTCTCCAGCATGAGGATTAAGACCAGCAACAGCTAGTCGGGGTGATGTTATTTTAAACCGCGTTTTTAAGTCATGTGCCGTAATGAATGCTGTTTGAATGATTAAATAAGGGGTAAGTTGTGAAGGAACATCTTTGAATGGCGTATGAACAGTAATTGGCACCGTTTTTAATCTAGGTCCTGCTAACATCATAACTGGATGATAATACTTATGAAAAGCTTTATGTGCCAAATCAGCTAAAAATTCTGTATGACCTGGAAATTGAAAACCAGCATCATAAAGATTCTTTTTTGCAATAGGGCAAGTGATAAGTGCACATGCATGGCCACTTTGAATTAATTGAACACTGCGTTGAATTGCTTCAATGATTCCAGCAGCATTATTCAATGAAGGTATTCCTAATTGATCACTTTGTTTATTTTTTAATGGTAAGATAGGAAGAGCGTTTTGAAAGTTTTTTACGGGGTTATTGATTAAAACAGATTCTACTTCAACATCAATTTGTAAAAAACGAGCACGTGAACGAATAACACTTGGATCAGCAAGAAGCACAAAAGGTGGGATTTGGCGTGTAACACGCAAATTCCACGCTTTTAATACTATTTCAGGACCAATTCCGGCGGGATCACCACCGCTAACAACAAGAGCAGCCATTATGAATTTTGAATACGCGCTACTCGTCGCAGTTCTTCCAAATATTTTTTGCTTAATTCTTCAAGTTTTTGCGGGCTACTTTTTTTACTGTCTTGAAGCGAAAATAACAACCGAGCAACATAATCATCAGAAACTCTTTTTATTTTGCAGACAGCAATTGCTTCGATTCCATCAGATGTTTCTTGGAATGTTGTCATTTTTCCAGCAGGTGTTGCAAGAATAGCTTGTTCCCATGCACTGGGAAGTTGGGGCTCTAGAAATTTTCCTAAATGGCGGATAGTAACGTCTAAAATACCTCTTGCTTGATTGTGAGAATTTGCACATCCATGGAAATGTGCGCGGAAATTCTTTGCTTCTCTTTGGCGCCTTTCAAAGATTTCTGAACGACGATGTGCAGGAATAACGAAAATAATTCGCTGTAATGTATATTCGTTAGTGGAAGGTTTTACACCACCATTTTTTAAGATTCTACGTACAGCATCTTGTTCAGTAACTATATTAGTTTGAGCTTGGTAGCGTGCGTTTACAAGACGCCCCCATCCTATTTGTCCACGGATGTAATCTTTAAAGTGTTGCACAGTGATATCATTCTGGATCAGAATCTGATTGAGTTGATCAATCGTCATATTATTTTGCGTTGCAAAGTTCTCAAAAGCTCTATCAACTTCATCATTGCTTACCTCAACATTACGGCGTTTAATCTCAATATTTTTCAACTTTTCGTCGATAAGCTCTTTTTTAGCTTGTACCACCAAATTGCCTTGCTTTTGTTGTAATTTAAGAAAAGCAAGGCGTCTTTGTAGATCATAGTTTGTAATAGGGTTGCCATTAACTGTAATAACAATAGTAGTTTGCGCAAAAACTGCTGAAATCAAAAATTCATTTACTAGCAGGATGTTTACGCTCAAAGGTGCAATACAAAATAAAGCAAGAAGACGCTTTTTAAATTTATTCATGTAAATAGGCTTTCGCATTGTTTATTAATTTTCATCAACAACTTTAAATATACGTTTTCTTTCATAAAAACAATGATAAGTTAAATTACTTATACATTCCCTTTATAAATTCGAATCTATCTTTTTTCCAATATCTGCAATTGTACGTAATGAAAAAGAGAAATTAAAGTTTTGCAAAGGTGTTTTTTTCCCTGGATTCGTTACTTGTTGATAACCAAATGTTAGCCCGAAGCATTCATCTGTATAATTCAAGCTAATCCCTCGTTTTATAAATGTACCAGATACTAAATCATAACCAGTGTTGCTATTAATGGACCAATAGTCTGCTAGTTTAAAGCCAGTTTGAAAAGAAATTTCTTGGCGCTCTTTGGGATATTCATAAGATGGTTGGCTTGTGATATAAGCATATTGCACAGATGCCCAAAAATTTTTCCATTTTTGTGATGCTTCGATTTCACTACGGCGAATCTTTCCTGTTTTTTTGTCAAAGCGTCCTCGCGTTTCTAAGGAAAAACCACTTTTATGGTTTGTACCAAACATGGCAACATAGTCTGAACGTTTTGCTTCGAGGCTAGAGTGAATGCCTACATTAACAAAGTCTTGCTCTGCAAAAGAATTCTTTCCTGCTAAATGAAAAGATTGTCCAAGAAGGCCATAAAGAGACCAATTATCGTCAAAGTTTCCAGAATATCTTAGACCTAGATTGGCTCTTGTGCCACCTTCTACACGATCATAACCAGAAAATTTATCCCGTTGAAAGAGCGTAGTTGCATCAAAGACGAAGCTTTGTGCATCTTCATTAGGAATTTGTCCGATATATTGTTCATTATTGCGTATAAAAATTTGGGCGGTTGGTTCGATAATATGCGTAGAATAATTAGCTGTAATGAGAAAGGGATAGCGTAGTTCCAACCCTGCTGTTGCCATGCTACGAATTGTTGAACCACGAATTGTAAATAAGGCATTGTTTTTTATAAAATCTGCGTGATCTTCGTGTACATTAGTTGTAATGATATCGGTCCGTAGAGAAAGAAGGGGGGTTAAGATGAGTCCATTGTGCGTGTTGAATCGTTTTTTCCATAGAATCTCGTTTGTTAAACGCAAACTATTTCCAGCCATCCCAGAAAGTCTTACTAAGTTGAGGGGAGTTCCATTTCGGTCGGTAGAACTGAAGTCAGCATGATGACGATAAATTGATTGCATATTACTATGGAAGGTAAGCTCTCCGTTAGAAATGGGGTCAGCTGGTGTAAAAGAATAATCGATTCGTGGTAGGACCCACCCTTGCCGAGAATGACGTTCATAATGAGGATCACTCAAGACTGAATCTTGAATTTGAAAATGATAAAAACGCATATCAAAATAGTTTTTTTCTGCAAGACCATTCAGATAGATCTGAGAAAGTTGTGTGGGATTGCTATAGTTTTCGAGTTTATACGCACGACTAAAATGCCGGTCGGATTGTGCAAGAATATCCCATCCATAAGTCCAGTGTGAATTAATACGAAAGTCTCCCTTTGTTGCCAGCATATAACGGTTTTTATACTGTGCATCAATCGTATCATTATCAAATCTATGTGGTTTCATTTGATATACATGAGCAAAGCGAATATTATAACGGCCCGTTTTTAAACGTTGACGCCATTCTCCTTCGGTTAAAAGTCCTTGTTGAGTATAAACCGTAGAGGAAAGGGTAAAATCATAATGGGGGGCGAGATTCCAGAAATAAGAATTCTTTAGCCCTATACCAAGATAATCAGTATAAAAAAAATGGGGAGTAAGCAGACCGCTAGCACGCTTGACGGTTGGATCATAGAGTTCAAAATTTGGAAATTTTATAATCGGGATACCAAAAATTTCAAAACTGCTATTTTCAAACAGAATTTTTTTAACGCTATTATTCCATATGATTTTTCTTGCTTTAATTTTCCACAGGACGTTTTTATCGGGGTTATAAGAGCAAGGTTCGCAGGCTGTATAGGTTGCATTTTCAAAAATGGTTATCTGATTGTTTTTGCGTGTAGCATTTTGGGCTGCAAAGTGAACATTATTGGCTGTATCAATACGTAAGGCGTTTACAAAACCCTCGCCAAGATCTTTGGTCATATCAATTTGATTGGAATAAATTTTATGACCATCTTTTTGAGTAATTTCAACGTTCCCTTTCGCTATAAGCCGTCCTGTTTTTTGATTATAAATAATTTTTTGAGCGGTAACTTTATTGCCATCATATTCGATTTGGACATTACCTTGGGCAGAAACAGTGTTTTCATCACGATTGTAGATGAGTTCATTCGCAGAGAGCAAAAGAGGACGTTCTGGATTTTGAATGCGACCTAGAGAAGAAGACATAAGGCTTTGAGCGTGAACACAATAAGGTAAAATTCCCCCTAAAATACCCCCCATAACACTCTTAAAAGCGAGAGCACTTAACTTTTTTAAAATAATTTTCTTACGTATTAATGCTTTCACTTAGCTATCCTCTTTATGGAGTAAAAAAGAGATTCCCAAAAATAATGCAATAACAACAGGTGTCCAAGCTGCAATAATTGGTGGAATATATCCAGCATTACCAAAAGCTTGGACAAGGACAGAAATAACATAAAATATAAACCCTGCTATGATGCCACCAAGAATTAATGTTTTAGATTGTCCAAAACGTGTAAAATTTAAAGATACAGTCGCTGCAATGAGAGTCATTGCCACAAGCAAGGCTGGTAATGCAATCAAAGATTGTAAATACATGTCAAAATTATTAGCAGAATAACCAAATGAACGTGCAATCATAATTTTTTTTGGCAATTGATAAAATGAAATAGTCGCGGGATTCACTAATCGTTCCGTTAAAAATTCAGGTTTTAGATTGGTTTTTATCTTCATCATGGTAAATTTTTCAGGAGGATGCCCGATTTTATAGATTGTTCCATTTGTTAATAGCCAAGCGTCATTGGTTAATGTTGCTTTTGGAGCGTTAATCCAATTTTTGATGGTTGCATTGTCTGTGTATTGTACAAAGGTTGCATCGAGAAGAGTAAGTCCTTGATCAGTGATAAATTTAGCACCAATGGTTGTTCTGCCTAAATTTGTACGCTGTGTTAACCAATGAATACGTGGATTCTGAAGGGGTGTTAGTACATTATTATTGCGCCATTCAGTTATCATTTTTTCTGCTTGAGAAAATCCCCATGCAGCAAGTGGATTGATCACAAGAATTGAAAATAATCCCAAAAGCAAAGCTCCTAAACAAGCTGGCATAAGAAATTGCCATGCAGAAACACCGATTGAACGAGTCACCACAAGTTCAAGTTTTTTGTTAAGCGAGGTAAGCGTTGCCATTGCAGAAAAGAGTGCGATAAAAGGGACAAGTTGTTGCATGATAAAAGGGATGCGTAAGACAGAGAGGAGAAATGAATTTTTTGCTGTATAATGCGGAAAAGAGGATAGCCTACCGGAATTTTCTGTAAAATCGATTAAAAGAGCAAGAATGAAAATGCTACCCCAAAAATAACAAGTTATTTTAAGGTAACGGATAAAAAAATATCGTCCAAGTGTCCACCCAATCATGGTATATTATCCGACCAGTCTTGAGATTTTCGATGTTTAAATTTATTTATTATTTTTTGAAAAACGATTTGAAGAACCTCATTAAGTTTTGTGGGGATTTCAATTTTATGATTGGTTAAAAGCATAAAAAGGACAAATATACTTGTTCCTATGGGCGTAATGTAAAGGAGAGGAACGTATTCAAGATCGTTTTTTGCTTTTTCAGCAAAAAAATACCCGATCCAATACACTAAACAAGAAAGGGCAATTGCGGAAAAATTAGCGCAATGACGTGCTTGTCGATGTGAGCATACGTGTCCTGCCGTTGCTAATGCAATAAGTGAAAAAACGATTGGGTAGAGCCATTGTGTTAGTCTACGGTGAAATTCAGCTCTATATTGGAGTGGTTTTCGTTGATAGTAGGAATCTTTTGGGTCAGGATTTTGTAAATAAGAGAGAGACCGATCTTTGGGATAAAGAGTGGGTGTTTTATCACTAGGGATAAATTCTCCTAAGCTAAAGGTATAGGAGCTAAATTGAACGATTGAAACGCTGTTGTTTTGATGATTGATTCTTTCTATTTCGCCGTTATTGAGAATTAAAAAACAGCCGTTTTGATTATTTATAATTGATGCTTTTGTTGCATAATAAAAAAGATCAGTCTTAGGATCACGCTGGTCGGCAATGAAAAGACGTTCAAGTGTTCCATTTGGATTCCGTTCGCCAATTTCTATGTAAAGGTTATTAGCGAGTGTTTGAAAGCTCCCTTCACTGATGAAAAGATTAATAAGATCAAAATGGGCATTTGCTAGCATTTGCCGCATATGAAGACGCGCTTGAGGAACGACAAAATTAGCTATAGAAAAGGAGATACATGATGCAACAATAGCAAGAAGAAGAATAGGTTTCCAAATAGTCCTCCTAGGAAAACCGGAAGCATTGATGACAGCAAGTTCTGAGTCTTGATTCATTGCTGAAAGGGTAGTTGTGGTTGCGATCACTAATGCAAATGGAATGACAAGAAAAATAATAGAAGGAACCAATGAGAGTGAAAATTGTAAGACTGTGAGGAGTGTTTGTTTACTTGTTGTGAGAAAATTTATCCGTGCGAGAATTTGTACTGTCCAACTAACGCTTACTGCTGCAATCATGACAGAACTAAACAAAACAAAGAGGCGTTTTAGGATGTAAAACTCAATAATGCACATAAATTGGGGAACATCCTCAATCTTTAATTCGGTAGCAAATACTCTATACTGCTTTCAGTTAAAATGTTATAAAATAGCTTTCTTATGGATTACACATTTTTACCAGATAACATTAAACTACCATGAAGTTTTCTCTTTTCTAGAATATTATATTTTATTTTTAACTATAGTCTATAAAGAATCTAGAAAATAACTTAAAATCTTTATGAATATGTGAACAACTGTTTTTTGTCTTTTAAATAAAACATGCAAAAATATAATGCATTTTAATCAGGAAGAGGTTTATGTCTTGAGCTGTTGCTTTTGTGTTAAGAATATAGAAGTTTTTCTAAAAAGATGTTAGCTTTTTTCAAAGAGTAATGAGGATTTAAGAGTTTGGATATTTTATTCTATCATTTGACACAGTCAACGCTGAAAGATGTTTTGCCGACGCTTGTAGAACGTGCGTTGGTTCGTTTTGGGAAAGTAACAATACAGTGTGTGAGTGAAGAACAACGCGATTCTATGGATATACATTTATGGGTTTATGCTGATGAATCATTTATTGGACATGGAACTGAGTGTGATCAATATTCAAATTTTCAGCCTGTATTTCTTACTACAGGACAAGAAAATCCGAATGATTCAAAGATTCGTTTTCTCATAGAAGGGGCTGTTTGTTTGGATATTGATGCTTATCAACGGCTTGTTGTGATATTTGATGGGAAAAGTGATGAGCAGTTGAAGCTCGTTCGTGCACAGTGGAAAAAATATAAAATGGAAAATCGTAATTTAACATATTGGCAGCAAACTGAAGATCGTTATTGGGAAAAACAGGTTTAATGTGTCTCATATCTGCTTTTCTGATTTTTATAGGATTGATAGGAATAGTAAATCCAGCACTTTTTATTGCGAAAAGATTAGGGCGAGGGCGGTGGATTTTTATTGTGATTTTTCTTTTAGGCATGCTAAAAATATACTCTATAATAAAAAAATGAAACAGCACGATGATGATTGATCGGATTTTGCTTGTTTTATGGGCTGTGATGTTGGCTTTTTTGTGTGTTTCGTGGTTGGGGACAACGCATATCTTATCGCGGGTATTTTCTATTGCTTATATGAGCGATGTTGTAGATTTTTTATTTTTCTTTTTGAGTGTATTGTTTGCAGGAATATTATGGTGGAAAATACCTCATCCTATGCCTTTAAAAATGAAACTGGCAGCATTTTTGCTGCCAGTCCTTATTTCATTCTTCTTTATTATATTTTAGTTGGATATTTCATCGTCTGTAAATTTGATGAAGCAAATTAATGAAATAAAAGAAGCAAAAAGCAAGTAATAGCCGATATAAGACGTATCGAAATGCTGCACCAAATATTCTGCAATATAAGGCGCGAGAGATGCCCCTACGATAGCAGATAAGTTGAAAGTAATAGAAGAACCAGTATATCGAATTTCTACTGGGTATGGAGAAGCCAAAACAGCACCAAGAGGACTGTATATCATTCCCATGATAGATAAACCAATGACAGACATTGCAAGGACTCCTATAACTCCAGAATTCAAGAAATAAGGAATTGCAAAAGAATAGATACCGATGATGATAGTAATCCAAATCATCAAAGTTCTACGTTTAATATGATCAGCAAGTCTTCCAGTAATGACAGTAAAAAAACCACAGAAAACAGCACCGATAATTTCAATTTGAAGAGCTTTATGAAATGGCAATTGCAAATGGTTTGTTGAATAGCTTAACAAATATGTAGTGACCAAGTAAAACAGAACAAAAGTTGCCATACCAGAAAATATCCCAAGAAATAGGATTCTTGGACATTTTAAAAAAACATCGATGATAGGAACTTTGACATGTTCTTTACTTTCAAGAGTTTTTTGGAATTGAACAGTTTCATTGATTGAAAGGCGGACCCATAGTCCTATAATCATAAAAACAACCGAAGCAAGAAAAGGAATGCGCCAACCCCAAGCTAAAAGTGCACTACGATCAAGGAAATGCAACAGACCTAGATAAACAGCAATAGATAAAAACAAACCGATTGGAACACCCAATTGAGGGAACATCGCATACCAGCCGCGCTTTTCTGGAGGAGCATTTTCTGTTGCAAGCAAAACAGCTCCCCCCCATTCTCCTCCTAATCCCATTCCTTGTCCAATACGGCACAAGGCTAAGAGGAAAGGGGCAAACCATCCAGCTGTTTCATACGTGGGAAGAAAACCAATAATAACTGTTGAAAGACCCATTGTGAGAAGGGAAGCGATAAGTGTTGCTTTCCTGCCAATTTTATCTCCAAAATGTCCAAAAACAATTGATCCAAAGGGGCGAGCAAAAAAGGCTACTCCAAAGATCAGAAAAGATTGTAAAATGGCAATCTGATCATTTTGTGTTGGGAAAAATATATAAGGAAATACGAGAGCCGCAGCAGTGCCAAAGACGTAGAAATCAAAGAATTCAATTGTTGGGCCAATAAGGCTTGCAAACAAAATACGACGAGAGGAATTTCTGTTGCTTGTACCTTGCATTGCTAAGTTTGTAGACATGAATAAAATGTCCCTTTCAGTATATGGAAAATCAAATGTTGAATCAACTGAATGTAATTATAAAAATTTTAAATCAGTGTCGAGTCAATTATACTAGAATAATGATTATGGACTGATGCACATGAATTAAGTGTTCTATAGATTATCCAAATTGAATAGAATAAAAACGCTATTTTAATGCTATAGAAGATGGAAATAGGTAGCCAGAAACGCTGCTCTCGTTCATATTGCTGTTTTTTCAAAAGTTTAGTGCACTTTAGTTTAATGTACTTTTATCTATTGGGGGATCAATCTTATGTGTAGATCAGTATTTAGTGTCTCAAAAATATTAAAAAATTTTTCATAGATGTAATTATAACACTTTTTAAGTGTATGAAAAAATAAAATAGTTTTTTAGTTGTGTAGGCGTTTTAAAATACATGATGTATATTTTATCTTTCATAGTTTAATCCATAGAAGGCTTTATTGTCTTTAAAAGATACGGGGTTAAGCAATTGCATTGTGTCATTTTGGTCTATGTACTTTTTTCTAAATGGGGAGGTTTAAATTTGAAATTATGGAGTGTGAATAATGCAATGCAAATTAAAATTAAGTTTTTATGCGTTAATGACCAGTAGTTTTTTTATCAAGATTGCGAGCGCAGATGAAGTAGTCACACTAAAAGAAAAGCTATTAACACCAGTAGGGATCAGTAAATATTTAGAAGAGACAAGAAGGCTTTTATCAGAAGTGAGGGGATTAAAAGAAAAAAAAGAGGAATCAAAAAGGATAGTGCATAAAAAAACAGTAGAAGGAAGTAAATCTTCAGAAAAGGGAAGGAAGGGATTAGAAAATCTGTTTTTTGAAGTTCTCACAAATTCAATAATAAGCGATGGTGCTTCTATCTATATTGCTAACCGTTATTCCGATGATTCTGAAATAAATAGCTTTAACTATGAAGATGCGGGATATTCCATCAATAATACAGTTCAAGAGGATGGAAAACTTTACATTAATGCAGCAAGTGTTAGTAGGGATACGGAAATTAAGCATGGTGGGATTGAGTTTGTCCAAAACTTGAGCAGTTCAGAATATGCAATTGTTGGAAAAGGTGGTAAACAAATTGTTGAGAGTGGTGCAAATGCAGAAGGGGCTAAAATTTATGGTGGAGAGCAGATTATTTTTGGTAAAGGTAGCCTTCGATCTAGTTGGTTGCCTGAAGATAAAGCAAGTAGTGCTTATAATACTGAAATTTATGCTGAAGATGGAATGTTAGGACTACAAAGTGTCTATAGTGGGGGGATGGCTGTTGACACAAAGGTTATGAAAGGAGGTATCCAGAAGCTTGATGGTAAAGAGAATTTTAATAACGCATTCTCAGAAGATGCGGATACAGAAGATGAAGATTTCATAATAAATGAGGGGGCTTTTGCACTTGGTACCGAACTTTTTAAAAATGGTGCACAATATATCTTTGCAGGAGGGAATGCGAGGGAGGTTAATTTATATGATAATTCTACTCAGAAGATTTATGATTCTGGGTACGCGGATAATTTAACAATTAATCATCAAGCAAAATCATGGTTATCTGCTGGTGCGATATTAGGTGAAAATACAAATGTTAATGATTTTGGTAGTCTTTATCTTTATGCTGGTACCGGTGAAGTTGTTACGGAAGTAGAAAATCTTATTTTAAATGGAGAAAATGCCAAGCTATATTCTATTGCTCTTGACAATAACGGTGAAAAAAAACAGGTCAACATTAGGAGTTTAAAAGGAAGCGGTAGAGTTATTTTTACATCTTCTGAGACTGATAAGGGTTACTCTGAACTTAATATTGATTATCTTTCAGGTTCTTTACATTTTGATTTCAATGTTGATTTTTCCAAGCAGGTTGGTGATACCCTTCTTATTAAAAAAAGTGCTTCAGGGAATCACACAATAAGTGTGACTGATTTGGGGCGTGAAATTACAAATTCTTCTCACAAAAAGCTTAAATTAATTGTTGATCGTAGTGGAAATGCGCATTTTACTCTAAAAAACACTTTTGGTGAGAAAATTGGAACTATTGATGCTGGAACCTATAGGTATAGATTGAAACACAGAAGCAATAAGGGTATCGGTAAAATCTGGTATTTAGATGCAAATCATACCATTGATGAGGAAATTTCTCAAGTTTCAGATTTTGGGTTGAAATCATATATTGGCTCATCAAGTGGTTTACTCACAGAACTCACAATTGATCAAGGAATAAGTGTTTCTATTGCGGATCTTAGCTTTGACACGAGTGATAAGAAGGTTGATAGCAATGGAGAAACTTCAATTAGTAATACGGTTCGTGGTGGTGGGAGAATCTATGTTTATAACGGTGGTTTCAATTTGTATACTAGAATTGAAAATGGTGGTACTGAGTTTGTTAAAACACAGGGCCTTTCGCAGGATACTATTGTTTATAAAGGTGGGCGACAAAGGATTGAAAGTGGAGGAAATGCTGAAGGGGTTAGAATTTACGGTGGTGAACAGTTTGTTTCAGGAAAGTCTGATGTCAAAGGTGAGATGGTGAGGAGCAGAGCCTATGATACGGTAGTTTCTGGTGAAAATGGAGTATTAGGATATCAAAATGTGTACGATGATGGAGAGGTTTTTAGTACAAAGATCATGGAAGGGGGAATACAAAATCTTTATGTGGAAGAAAATTTAGATAATTATAGCAGTTTTGCATTTGACACGAAGGTTTTTTCTGGTGGAGAGCAACACGTTTTGGCTGGTGGAATCGCTATTGGAGTGCTTTTACAAGGGACTGCTTTCCAGGCAATAGAGTTAGGAGGCTATGTAAAAGATTTAATAATTAAGGATCAAGCACAATCATGGTTACATCATGGTGCGACATTAGAGGGAAGCACAAAGATTAATGATTCTGGGCAAATTTATCTTTATGCTGGTGCTGGTCTGTCTCGTACTGAAGTAGAAAAGATTGTTCTAAATGGAAAAGATGCCAAATTGTACTCTATTGCTTCTAATACTGATGGAGAAGGCACTTTGATTGAAAATTTAAGTGGTAATGGTCGAGTTATTTTTACTTCTACCGTATTTAATCCACATTACTCTAAACTTGAAGTTAATGAGCTTTCAGGGAATTTACATTTTAGGTTTAATATTAATTTTGCAGAGCAGCGCGGTGATTATCTTCTTATAAAAAAAGGAGCAGGTCATCACAAAATAAGTGTGATCGATTCTGGTGTTGAAATTGTCAACTCTCCTCTCCTAAATCAGAATTTAATTTTCGATCTCGATTTAATTCATGATCAAAGTGGAAATGCGCATTTTACTCTGATAGATTTTTCTGGTGAAGAAATTTCTACTTTTGATAGTGGAGTCTACATGTACGCTCTAAGGAAGAAAGATCATAACGGTGGAAAAATTTGGTCTTTATCTACACCAGAAAAAAAACCTTCTCCTTTAGTCCCTTCATTTCATATGAGGTTACCTATAGCTAAATTTTTCGAGCGAGAAAAGACGGTTTCCTTTTCAGAAGATTCCATAGTCAGTTCTTATACAGGCGATTTCAGTTTTTATGCAGAGGATTTCAATATAGGTACAGGTGACGAAATTTTGCGAAGCTCCATACTCAGCGACAATAGCATAGTTTACATTTCTGGTGATGGAGAAACGGATAATTTGAAATTATCCATTAATAATACGATTCAAGAAACAGCAGCACTCTATGTTGAGGCTGGTGGTTTCAGTAAGAATACGACAATTGAAAATGGTGGTTCAGAGATTATAGGAGAACAGGGAATCTCAGAATTTACAATTATTTACGAGGGTGGAAAACAAAGAGTAGAGGGAGGAGGATCTGCTTTGAAAACTGAAATTTATGGTGGGGAGCAGCTTGTTTTTGGAGATGGTTATGACAATGGGGGGGTGGTGGGGAGCAGCGCTTATAACACTACAATTTATGGACAAGCTGAAATACCAGGATTGCAGAATGTATATGATGATGGAATGGTTGTGGGAACGAAAATTATGAAGGGGGGAATACAGACTCTTGCTAAATGGTTTGTAGATGATGACGATTTTCTACAAAAGAGTGGTGGTTTAGCTGTGAATACTGAGGTTTTCGCGGGCGGTGTACAAAGGATATTAACAGGAGGAATGGCGGATACTGTGATTTTACACCGCCACGCTGCTCAAGAAGTTCATGCTGGTAGCACTGTAAGAAATCTAATAATTGAAGAGGGAGCCAATTCATGGGCCTTTGCTGGGGCAATATTAGAAGGGAAAATAACGGTTCATGATTTGGGACAACTTCATCTTTATGCTGGAAATGATAGTTCTTATACTGAATATCAAAATCATCCGACTACAGTAGATGGTATCAATTTAGAGGGGGAAAATGCTAAATTGTACTCTATTTCTAGTGGATATGGAAATACAGAAATTTATATTAAGGAATTAAGTGGGGTAGGAAATATTATTTTTACTTCTACAGAGTCTGATTTACATTATTCTCAGCTTTATGTTGATGATCTTTCGGGCAGTTTACACTTCGATTTTAATGTTAGCCTTGCAGAAGGAGAGGGTGATTATCTTTTTATCAAGAATGGTCGTGATTCTCATACAGTCAATATTATAGATTCTGGTATTGAAATTGTTGATCCTTCGTTAACAGAACTTGATTTAATTGTTGATCAAAGTGGGGGAGCACATTTTACGCTAAGAAGCTTTTCTGGTGCAAATGTTAAAGCTATTGATGGTGGAACCTATATTTATGGTTTAAAACAGAGAATTAGTGAGGATGGGGGTGAAAAAGTTTGGTATTTATCTGCAGTATTTATTGATAAATTTTCATTTCTTAACAGCTTTCCGGAGGGTAGGAGCAGATTTACGCGACATTTAAGTCAAAAACAACCGGTTTCTTCTCCTTTAACTCTTACAGCTACAGAAAAGCATGCTATTAAGTCGCTACGTCAAAGGGAAAATCACCGAAGCCTGCGGCAAAAATCTCCAGCTTTTGTTTCTTCAACTCTTTCAACTCAAGAGCATCGAGTTGCTGAAGTATCAGGTTCATCAGATTTTCATCATTTTTCTGATGCACAACAGCAAGGAGTTTTTTTAGCAGATGTTTCATTGACAAGTGATCAGATGATTTTGCGTCCTGTTCATAAATCTCAACGTTCTCTACGTTTGAGCGATACGCTTTCGGTTTCGCAGTTTTTAACAACACCTTCTACAGATGCGGTATTGTCTTTGTCTGTAGCTCCAGCGATGGTGTTTCACAATGAAATACAAACTGCACGTATGGGAAGAGGCATTTTAGCTAAAAGTAAAAAGAATGCAGCGTTGTGGACTTATGCGATCAAGTCTAAAGAGAGTATTGCCACAGAGCATATAGATTTTAAGTTGGATCAGACAGGTTTAGTTGTAGGGATCAATGGATTAAGCGAATGGGCAAATGGTGAGTTTTATATAGGGGGATTTAGCAGTTATGATCGAGTTCGCATTGCGCATGCGCGTGGTGGTACTAGCGGTATAAATACATATGGTATTGGTGCTTATATAACTTATTTAGATTATAGCGGTTGGTATTTAGATGGTATTTTAAAATACAATCATTATCAAAATACTCTAAAAGCAGTTTCAACGAATGGTTTAGGGATTGAAGGGAGTTATACGCAATGGGCAGTAGGTTCCTCTATTGAAGCTGGTTATCGTATTAAGATGTCAAAGAGTAGTTGGCTACAGCCTTATGGACAATTTACTTGGTTGCAGGTTGAGGGTAAAGAAATCAAATTATCGAATGAAATGACAGGTGATCTGCGTCCTTTCACTTCGTTACGCAGTGAGGTTGGTTTATCTTTAGGGTATGAATTTGGTTCTCGTATGGCGTCTTCATCATTTGCGTATATTACAGCAGCATGGTTGCGTGAGAACAAAGATAACAATCATGCGTTAATTAATCGACGTCATTCATTTACCAGTGATTTATCAGGTAATGCGGGTAAATTAGGGGTAGGTTTGAGCAGTTTGGTGGGTGAAAAGTTAAAGTTCTATGGTGAAGCACATTATGTTAAAGGACGTAAAATAAAACAGTCCTTTCAGGGTGTTGTAGGTGTACGCTATAGTTTCTAACTAAATGATTATCCTTTAGTTATCTTTAAATGTATGAATGGTTTTAAAAAGTCTTTAATGAAACGTCAGAAAACAATTTTTTAAAGCTTGCAGATTTATTTTATGGCAAATTATACTCTTATACATTTTATTGTATATTTTTTACTTCGATAAGAAAATTTTGAAGAAATGCTAAAGAAGTCCTAAAAATGTGTTTATGTTCTTGATCAAAAAACATCTGGAAGATCGTAAAGAACAGTTTTTACGAAATAAGAAATGCGTTTAAGAAGAATTATTACAATTCAAGGTTGAAAATATATTTTGTAGAGCTAATTACGTTTGGTGGCTATGCGGACGTAAAGGGGGAGGATATGGCTATACAATATAAATGGAAACGAAATTTTTGGCTATTCATGTTGAGTAGCTGTTTTGTGCATACTGCTGCTGCAAATGAGGGGAGCACATCGCTTTTTTGTCAATCTTCAAGTTATGAAAGTGACAAAGTATTCCAAGATCAATACAATAAGGATATAAAAACAGGAAGGTGCATACTTGGAGTATCTAATGATGTTATTGAAAGGATGCGCAATAAATTAGGCTTTTTAAAAAAGCCTAACGACTTTACTATGGATAAGCACGCTGGTCGTCGTGACAATGTTGGATATAATGCATCAAGACGAAATGTTGCGTTTTTTAAAAAATCTGAAATTATCTTTATTAAAGATGGTGCGCTTCTAGAAAATTATATCCTTGATAATGAAAGTAAAGTATATGTTTCAAATGATGGTGAGACTGATGATCCAGGGCAATCCATTAATAACACAATAAGGAATGGTGCAGAGCTTTATGTGTATGCAGGGGGATTCAGTGAGAATAGTAAAATTGAATATGGTGGAATTGAAAATGTTCAGGCTTTAAATGGAAAACAAGGTTTTTCGAAAAATGCTGTAGTTAAAGAAGGTGGACAACAAAGTGTTGGAAATGGAGGAAAAGTAGAGGGGACTAAAATTTATGGTGGAGAGCAGCTTGTTTTTGGCGAGGGAGATGTTAGAGGAGAGGTTAAAGGGAGTAGTGCTTCTCATATTGTCATTTATGGTCAAAATGAAACACTAGGCCAACAAAAAATATATGATGGAGGGAAAGTTTGGAATACGAAAGTGATGCGAGGGGGCATACAAGAGGTTGGAAAAAACTCTCAAAGTGCAAATGGTGCTTTTGCATTTGACACAGAAGTTTTTAGTGGTGGTAAACAACGTATCTTAAAAGGCGGTCAGGCTATTGGCGTGACTTTAAATGAGAATGCTGTTCAAGAAATATATACTGATGGATCTGTAAAAGATCTAACAATGAATGATGTAACAAAATCATGGGTGAAGGCTGGAGCTAGATTAGAAGGTAAGACATATGTGAATCATTCTGGGCAAATTAATCTTTATGCAGGTAATGATCAACATCGTACGTCAGTAGAAGATATTATTTTAAATGGAAAAGATACAAAACTGTACTCTATTACTGATGAGTTTGATGGAAAAAGCTCTTTGATACAAAAATTAAGTGGTGACGGGGATGTTATTTTTGCGTTTACTGGTTCTGATCCATATTATTCTCAGCTTCATGTAAATAATCTTTCAGGAAGCTTACATTTTGTATTCAATACCACGATTGCCCATAACCGAGGTGACTATCTGTTGGTTGAGAAAGGCGCTGGGAATCATACAATAAGTGTTGCTGATTCTGGAGTTGAAATCATTGATCCGTTTTCAAAACAGCGTGATTTAGTTACGGATCAAAGTGGTGGAGCGCATTTTACGCTGACAGATCTCAAGGGTGAAAAAATTAATGCCATTGATGGTGGAACTTATATGTATAGCTTGAAAGAAAGAGAAAATGAAACTGGAAAAGTTTGGTTTTTATCTGCAGATAGCTTCGGTGGATCAGAAAGTTTTCTTCCAGATTCGGAAAATCCTTTTGTTCCTGGTAAAACATTAACGACACCCTCTACAGATGCAGTGTTAACGTTGTTCGTAGTTCCTGGACTTATTTTTAACAATGAGTTGCAAAATGTGCGTAATGGTCGAAAAATTTGGAACAGAAATAGGAAAGATACTGAACTATGGACTTATGCAATTAAGAGCAGAGAACGCATCGCGACAGGCCATACAAATTTTAAACTTGAACAAACAGGTTTAGTCTTTGGTTCTGATCAGTTGAGTGAATTAATGCATGGAAAGTTGTATATTGGTGGTTTCGGTAGTTATGATCAAGTACGTGTTTCTCATGCCCGGGGTGGTGATAGTGATCTGAGCTCTTATAGTGTTGGAACTTACGCAACTTATTTTGATTATCGCGGATGGTATATGGATGGTGTTTTGAAATATAATTATTACCAAGATAATTTGAAAGCCATCTCAACAAATGGCTTAGCTATTCAAAGTCATTATAATCAGTGGGGGATAGGTGGGGCATTTGAGATTGGTTGTTATTTTGAACCGGCACAGAATACTTGGATGCAGCCTTATATGAAGTTAACAGGTTTGCAGGTTGAAAGTAAAAAAATAAGACTTTCTAATGGAATGATAGGTGATCTAAGTCCATTGAATTCATTCCGCAGTGAAGTTGGTTTGATGGCAGGACATGAATTTTTTGTGAATTCAGAAACCTCATTAACAGCTTACATTATGGCTGCTTGGTTGCGCGAAAATATAGATAATAATTATATGACCATTAATAACCAATATAAATTTATTACAGATTTGTCAGGTAGTGCGGGTAAATTAGGAATTGGTTTAAACGGTTCGGTCAATGATAAACTAACACTTTACGCGGAAACACATTATCTAAGCGGACATAAGATTAAGAATGCTCTTCAAGGTGTTTTAGGATTACGCTATAGTTTTTAAATATTTGTGTATATGGCTGATTAGCTTTACAAATGTGTTTTTGCAACTTTAAACAGATAATGCCCGATTGTATCTTCTCGAGAGTGTTGAAACAGTAAGATATGTTCACACTCTCTTTTAAAAGCACGAGCATTTTTTCCATTTATAATTTTAAAATATTTCAAATGAACAAATTGAATTTTATTCAGTTTTTTTGCTTTAAATTATAATTTTTTAGTGGTTTATAGATATACAACTTATAATTGTATATATAAAAATAACACTATTAAATTGTAATTAGACATAAATAAAACACATTATGATACAATCTAAGACGTGTTACCTACGGAGCCGCGGGATATTTTTCTAAATAATTGAGAGTGGAGTGTGGATAATGCGATATAAATACAAGTTAAGTTTTTCAGCATTGATGATCAATAGTTTCCTTGTGCAGGGTGCAAATGCAATTGAAAGCAGGAACGGAGAATTAACAACAGTAGAACATGTGCAAGAAGGAGAGAAGTTACAAAAAGGTTTAGCATTGGTTCTTTCTCCTTTTAGCAGCAATATTGTGATTGGAGATGGCAGTGTTGAGATTGTTGAAAATGGAGCAACATCTAGAGGGTCCACTATTGAAAGAGGGGGGATTCAGATAGTTACGCGTGGAGGAAATGCAATAGAGGCTAAAATTCGTGGAGGTAAGCAGTTTGTACATGAAGAAGAAGGTCTTGATCTTACAGACGTGGAGAGAAAAAGCAGTGCTTTTAATAGTACAGTTTTTGGTGATGAGGTAGAAGTAGGACAGCAGAATGTGTATGATGGGGCGTGGGCTTGGTATACGAAAGTGGGGAATGGTGGCGAACAAAATCTTTATGCGGCAAAAAGAAAAGAGGGTGGGAGAGCAATAGCAACAGAGGTCTCTGGGAATGGTAGGCAGCATGTTCTAGCGTTAGGAGAATCTTATGGTACTATTTTGAGTGGGAATGCAACTCAAGTTGTATATCCTAATGGTTTTGTGGATAGTCTGACCGTTAACAGTGCAGCTAAATCGTGGTTCCATGTTGATATGCAAGATGTTATTGGAGAAGTCAGGGTCAATGGTGGCGGAGAACTTTATTTATTTGCTGGTGATAGGACAAACCATACTACTAAGAAAAAGATTTCTCTAGAAGGAAGGGCTGATGAGGTAATATTTGAGGTTGGTAAACGAGATATTAACCATAAACCTCAAATTAAAATTGAAGATTTAGGGGGGCAGGATGGGACTGTTATTTTTTCTTCTATTCTTTATGATCCGCGTCATATTTCGCTTTATGTTGAGAGACTTTCAGGAAATTTGCATTTTCGATTCAATATTAGTGCTACGGGAGCTGCAAGTGATTACTTGTCGATTGGCGATGGCACAGGTAATCACAGAATAAGTGTTACAGATTCTGGAGCTGAAATTACAGGACTTCTTTCACAAAAAAATAGTTTTGTGTCTGAGTTTCCGTTAGTTACTGATAAAAGCCAAGATGGAGGAGCCAATTTTACTCTGGAAGATCGCTCTGGCAGAGAAATTACAACAGTTGATGGTGGAACCTACCAATATCGATTATGGAAGAGGGAAAGGTGTGCTGGTTCTAGTGGTAATGCTGCAATTTGGTATTTAGGAAGAGTGTCTAGAGACATGGAACGTTCGAATACTGAAGTACGGTGTATGAATAAAAAAACGAAGGTTCCTCTTGAATTATCTGCTGGTAGTGGTTTGCAGTCTGATCGGGGTGTTTCTTCTGGGAGAAAAAATACCAGTTCTCGTAAATCAATTTCAAAACAGTCAGCTAAACCACGGCCCCCACGTCATTTAAGGAAAGCACAAAATGTCTCTAATGTTTCAATATCTCCCTCTCAAGAGCATCGAGTTGCTGAAGTATCAGGTTCATCAGATTTTCATCATTTTTCTGATGCACAACAGCAAGGAGTTTTTTTAGCAGATGTTTCATTGACAAGTGATCAGATGATTTTGCGTCCTGTTCATAAATCTCAACGTTCTCTACGTTTGAGCGATACGCTTTCGGTTTCGCAGTTTTTAACAACACCTTCTACAGATGCGGTATTGTCTTTGTCTGTAGCTCCAGCGATGGTGTTTCACAATGAAATACAAACTGCACGTATGGGAAGAGGCATTTTAGCTAAAAGTAAAAAGAATGCAGCGTTGTGGACTTATGCGATCAAGTCTAAAGAGAGTATTGCCACAGAGCATATAGATTTTAAGTTGGATCAGACAGGTTTAGTTGTAGGGATCAATGGATTAAGCGAATGGGCAAATGGTGAGTTTTATATAGGGGGATTTAGCAGTTATGATCGAGTTCGCATTGCGCATGCGCGTGGTGGTACTAGCGGTATAAATACATATGGTATTGGTGCTTATATAACTTATTTAGATTATAGCGGTTGGTATTTAGATGGTATTTTAAAATACAATCATTATCAAAATACTCTAAAAGCAGTTTCAACGAATGGTTTAGGGATTGAAGGGAGTTATACGCAATGGGCAGTAGGTTCCTCTATTGAAGCTGGTTATCGTATTAAGATGTCAAAGAGTAGTTGGCTACAGCCTTATGGACAATTTACTTGGTTGCAGGTTGAGGGTAAAGAAATCAAATTATCGAATGAAATGACAGGTGATCTGCGTCCTTTCACTTCGTTACGCAGTGAGGTTGGTTTATCTTTAGGGTATGAATTTGGTTCTCGTATGGCGTCTTCATCATTTGCGTATATTACAGCAGCATGGTTGCGTGAGAACAAAGATAACAATCATGCGTTAATTAATCGACGTCATTCATTTACCAGTGATTTATCAGGTAATGCGGGTAAATTAGGGGTAGGTTTGAGCAGTTTGGTGGGTGAAAAGTTAAAGTTCTATGGTGAAGCACATTATGTTAAAGGACGTAAAATAAAACAGTCCTTTCAGGGTGTTGTAGGTGTACGCTATAGTTTCTAACTAAATGATTATCCTTTAATTGATTTCAGTATTTGAGGGGATTTTCAAACCTAGACACGAAGTGTCTAGGTTCCTTCTGATGATAATGTATAATATAAAAAAAGAAATAAAGTCAAAATGTTGAGTGCAATTATTTTATAAGAATTCACTTAAGAATCCATCCTTTTATGCATGATTCATTTGACCCTTTTTTATATAAGATTGCCATGTATGAATAGAACATAAAAAGCAAATCATAAAGAAGTTTAAGAAGAAAAAACAACTTCAAAATGTCCTTCAAGCGTTTTAACTTCTTTCGGATTAACAATAATCTTTATATCGTTTCCCAATTTTGCCAAACACTCAAGCATTTTCATTTCACTAATTCCTCGAAATTCTCCATTTAAGAATTTAGACAGTTTTGGTTGAGTCATTTTCAAAAGTTGACTAGCCTGTTTTTGTGTTAAGTTCTTTTCTTTCAGAATTTGACTAATCTTATGAGCAAGTTGCGCTTTGATAAGCATCTCTCTGGAATCTGAAAAGCCAAGATCCGCATAAACATTGGAACTACCGTGAAAAACATTGATCATTTTAATTTCTTTCTAATTGTTTTGCTAACTTGAGACGTTCTTTAATCAGATTAATGTCTGGTTTTGGTGTTGCAATGCCACGGGTCGATTTTTTCTGAAAACAATGCAACATATAAAGAGATTTTTTATATTGTATCGTTTAAACAATGTGATAAGTTCCTTGCATGTCATGTTCAACATGTTTGAGACAAAGATTGAGACGTATCAATGCTGTCCGAGCAGCTCCAGTTTTTGTATGCCAAATAGGGGCAAGGGTATTGCGTATCTCTGTTTGTGTAATCTCAGAAACGGGCAGACAACCTAATTTAGGGAGAATATGAAGGCGTAATGGTAAAAACCAACTTCCATTCTTACCATCATTTTTTAATTCAGCTTTACGACTTTCAAAAGCCTCTAAAGCAATATCTTTTAAATAATGGAGATTGCTTATTGCTTCACGCTTTTGTTTTTCACGTTCTTTAATAGGGTCACGCCCTTCACGTAGAACAGAGCGCCATCCTGTTGCCAATTCACGGGCTTGTTTTAAAGAAACATCTCTTAAAGCACCCAATCCCATTTCACGACGGCACCCATGAAGGGTATACCGTAAAATCCATTGAGCACCTCCATCTTTACGCTTATGAAGAAGCAAGCCGGCACCATCATTATATTTGCCAGCCCCCAATGTTGCGACAGATCTTGCATTAAGACGGTTCATAAGAGACATTTTTTACTCCTTTCTTATACAAATTTGATCCACACACTCATCCTACTTGTGATGTGCGAAGGAGTGGTTTTGATTGATTCAACATAGAGAGGTTTGAAATGAGAGAATCTTACGATATTCGAGACTCTCATTCAACATACAAAACAGTGAATTATCATTATAAATCAATGCATTGTCTTCTTAAATAAGGAGGTTTTCATAAAAGGTATATATTTTGCGTGTTAGATTTTTCTTATTAATTTTTTATTGCTTAAGTGGTCATTTGATGAGAGATGTTTGGGAGTATAAAAGCAGAGCCGACATTTTCAGATAGACAGTTGCATTTTTATGATGAGATGAGAAATTGTAGGTATTTCTATTTTTATTGAAGTTGTTTTCTAATTAATTCTACGTTTTGAGAATTTGTGTAGATTTTTAGAGAGTCACTTGGCAAAGGGTTTCTGGCTCGTTATAGAAATCGCCAGAAAATGTTATAAATGAAATAAAGGTGGTAAAATGGATTTAGAGCGTACTTTTTCGATGATTAAACCAGATGCAACACGTCGCAATTTGACTGGTGCAATTACAAAGATGCTTGAGGATAGAGGGCTGCGTATTATTGCGTCTAAACGTGTGTGGATGAGCAAGCGTGAAGCTGAAAATTTTTATGCAGTTCATAAAGAACGCTCTTTTTTTAACGAATTAGTGGAATTTATGTCTTCTGGCCCAACAGTTGTACAAGTTTTAGAAGGTAAAAATGCAGTAGCTAAAAACCGTGAAATAATGGGTGCTACAAATCCTAGTGAAGCAGAAGAAGGAACAATTCGTAAGGTTTATGCTTTGTCGATTGGCGAAAATTCTGTCCATGGATCTGATAGTATTGAAACTGCAAAAACAGAAATCGCTTTTTGGTTTTCTGAGATAGAAATTGTTGGTTAATAAAAATATAAAGAAGCAAAAACCTGAAACACTATGTTTTGAGTTTTTGCTTACAAGAATTATAGTTTTGGGGGGAAGGATATGAAGCGCTCTTAACTTTTTCGGTTTTTAATGTTGCAACTGTTTTTGCAAGGAAATATAAAAAGTATGTTTATTCGTTTCTCAAAGATTTTTTATTTATATACTAGCTGCGTTTGTGATGTGCAAAAGAAGTGTTTTGATCGTTTCATGCTAAGTAGATTTTAAATAAGTAAGTTTCAAGGTAGCTCTTTTTTCACTTAAATTGCAAAAAGATGAATTTATAGACTATTTCATGAGATGACGTGTTTTAAACCTGCACGAAAATAATCCCATCCTGTCCATAATGTAAGGAGTGCAGCAATCCACAGCATAGTAATGCCAAATTCCACCGTATAAGGGAGGATTTTATTACCGGCCGGTCCTGCTAAAAGAAATACAAGAGCGATCATCTGTACAAAAGTTTTCCATTTTGCAAGACGAGAGACAGGAACACTAACTTTTAGCTCTGCCAAATATTCACGTAATCCTGATACAAGAATTTCTCGGCAAAGAATGATAATGGCTGCCCATAGTGTCCATCCAGCGATGGTACTGTTTGCGGCAAGCAAGAGCAAACAAGCAGAGACAAGAAGTTTATCAGCAATTGGGTCTAACATGCGACCAATATTGGATGTTTGTTCCCAAATACGAGCCAGGTAACCGTCAAGAAAATCAGTAATAGATGCAATGATAAAAATGGAAACAGCAATCCAGCGCGCGATATCACTCGATTGTAGTCGCCCTTCTAAAAAAAAGCAGGCAACAACCATTGGAACGGCAACAATTCGTGCATAAGTTAAAATATTTGGAAAAGAAAAAGTATGATTTCGCATAGAGCCATTTTTAATTTTTGTGAAAGAGTATATATTGCCTAAACGTAACAAGGCTAAGGTTATGAAACAAGACTATTTTTCATGAAAATGATTATGAATTTTTTGTGCAATTGACATAGAAATACCCGTAACTTTTTTCAAATCTTCAAGTGAGGCATCAGCAACAGCTTTGGTACTTCCAAAATGATGAAGCAACGCACGTTTTCTTGTTGGACCAATATTTTCGATTTCATCAAGTAGATTTTTGAATGTTGCTTTTTTTCGTTTTATTCTATGAGTTCCAATTGCAAAACGGTGTGCTTCATCGCGAAGACGTTGCAGAAAATAAAGGATAGGATCACGGGGAGGAAGTGTAAAAGGGGCAAAACCTTTTATAAAAAATCGTTCGCGTCCCGCGTTACGGTCAGTACCTTTGGCGATTCCAACAACTGTGAAGAGGTCTTTTAATTGTAATTCAGCAAGGGTTGCATGCACACTGTTGATTTGTCCTTCACCACCATCGATTAAGATAAGGTCGGGCCAGTTGGGAAAAAAATCATTATCTTTTATATCATTCCTCTTATTTGGTAGATCATGCTCTTTGATAAGACGTGTAAATCTTCGTTTAATCACTTCTTTCATCATGCTAAAATCATCGCCAGGTGTAATATTTGTTGAGCGAATGTTGAATTTGCGATATTGATTTTTAATAAAGCCCATTTGACCAGCAACAATCATTGCTCCGACAGCATTTGTGCCCATAATATGAGAATTGTCATAGACTTCTATACGGCGTGGAGGAAAAGGCAGATGGAATGTTTCAGCAAGAATTTGAAGCAATTTTCTCTGGGTAGCTGTTTCAGAAAGCTTATGTTCAAGTGCTTCATGAGCATTGAGATAGGCATGATTAACAAGGGTTTTCCGTTCACCTTTTTGGGGGAAGGAGAGAGACACTTTATGATTTGCTTTGAGACTAAATGCTTCTGTAAGAAGTGTTTTTTCTTCAATTTCTTCAGATAAAAGGATGCTTTTTGGAAGTAGTTTATCATCGTAAAATTGGGCAAGAAAACTTGCTAAAATTTCAGGGCGGGAAAAAGAGGGATCTGCTTTAGGAAAATAGGCGCGATTTCCCCAATTTTGCCCCATGCGAAAAAAGAATACTTGAATACAGGTTATTCCTTCTTTTTGTGCAATTGCAAAAACATCTGCTTCTTTTATCGTTTGAGGATTAATACCTTGATGGCTTTGTATGTGAGAAAGGGCTGATAAGCGATCACGATAGGAAGCTGCTTGTTCAAAATCAAGATTTTCTGCGGCTTTATACATAGCTTGAACCATATCGTTTTTAACAGATTGATCTTTTCCCGAAAGGAATGCTTTTGCTCCTTTTACTAGTTTTTTATAATCACTGTCACTAATTTCATGTGTACAAGGTGCAGAACATCGCTTAATTTGATAAAGCAAACAGGGGCGCGTACGGTTTTCAAAAACTGCGTCAGTACAGGTCCGTAATAAAAAGGCGCGTTGTAAAACATGAATTGTTTGTGCTATCGCGCCAGCAGAGGCGAAAGGACCAAAATATTGAGCTTTTCGTGTTCGAGCACCACGATGTTTATAAAGTGCAGGTGCTCGATGGTCATCTGTAACCATAATATAAGGGAAGCTTTTATCATCACGTAGTAATATATTAAACTGCGGATGCAATTTTTTGATAAGATTGGCTTCTAAAAGAAGTGCTTCTGTTTCTGTGTGGGTAACGATAAACTCCATATGATAGGTTGCACGAATCATGCGGGTAATACGGTTATTATGTCCTTGTTCACGTGTGTAGTTTGAAACACGTTTTTTTAGATTACGTGCTTTGCCAACATAGAGAATGTTACCATTTTCACCTATCATTCGGTAAACCCCTGGTTTATGGGGGAGATGTCTAACAAAATCTTGTATGAATTTGATACCTTGGCATTGATTTTTTTCATTGTTTTGAGGGGCATTATTCCATGTAATATCAGAGAAAAAAGAAAGATTTTCTCGGTTAGTCGGTGGATAATTTGTATTATTTTTCAGGATCATTCCGTTTATAAGGATATATTTTTTTTTAATATATGAAATATTCTTTTCTATTAATAACTTATTTATGTCTTTATATTTTTTCTACAAATGATATTTTATAGCATAAGAGTGTAATTTTAGAGTACTTATCTTTTATAAAAAAGATCAAATTTCTTATTTAAGACAATTTTATCAATTTGCCTAATTTATTCATTAAAACGATTGAAGTAGAAAATCTATGATGATAAAATTCCACATTTTCTAAAAGAGAAAAAACAATTCACGCTTATCGTTATGTTAACTTTACTCCAAAAAACGAAAAATTTCATCATTTAATGCCTTTATATTCTACGGCTGATATTTTATTTAAAAAATATAGCTAAAAATCTAGTATAATAGATATTCTTTTTGAAGCCACTTATGCTTTATTTGAGCATTTTCATCTTCTCCAAGACGGTTGATGAGAAGGGGGGTGAGTTTTTTTATTTCTTCTTCCAAAAGATAGGGAGGGTTGATAATAATCATACCACATCCGTTCATGGTAGGTGGAGTTGAGCTTTTTCGGATGCGCATTTCAAGCTGTAGAATCTTAGGAATGCCTGTTTGACAAAGCGCGTGAAGAAAACTTTCAATTTCTTTGTCATATTTAACAGGATACCATAAAGCATAGATCCCTCCAGAAAAACGGCGGTAAGCTTTCATTAAGCCTTCAATAAGGCGAGAAAATTCTCCAGTTTTTTCAAAAGGAGGGTCAACAAGGATAAATCCTCGTTTTTCTTTTGGTGGTAAATGAGCATTTAAGGAAAGCCAACCATCCAAATGCAGAACTTTTGTCTGATAATCGCCGGTAAAGTTTTTTGCTAAAATATGATAATCTTCATTGTGCAATTCTATTGCAGTGAGGCGATCTTGTCTTCGTAATAATTGGCGAATGAGAATAGGAGATCCAGGATAAAATACAATTTCTTTTTTCCCTTTATTAAGAGTATCAATGATATCACACCATGGACAAAGAAGATTTCTTAAGTCTTTTGGGATAGGAGTTGAAAAGAATCGCTGGATACCTTTACGCCACTCTCCTGTTTTACGGGATTCTAAGGAAGAGAGGTTATAAATGCCGATTCCTGCATGTGTGTCTATAACGCGAAAAGCTTTTTCTTTGCGTTTGAGATATTCTACAATGCGGGTAACAATAATATGTTTAAAAACATCAGAAAAATTGCCTGCATGATAAATATGCCGATAATTCATGGAATAAACTTTAGCATGTATATAACTGTACTAGATTATTAGCATAGAAGAATAGAATTGATATCCATAAAATTTTTTTGGAGAAATCAGATAATACTCTCATCCACAAATTATACACATACAGAAAAATATTAATGTCATGGGAGCACTTATTTGCAGGGCTATTTTTATCTTATGAGATTAATTATTAAGATAGGAAATCTTTTGATCTGAAAAACAGACAGGAACAAACATTTTAATAGAGTATTTGTCAGATGATAAAGAAAATTTTATGATTGCTACGTCTCACAAGAAGGCTATGAAAGGCGTCAGTTAACGAGAATCCTAAGTAAAATTTGTTAAAATTTTTAAGCTTAGTTTTCAAATTTATTAATAGATTGTGTTAAAAATTAAAGAATTTAAAATGCCCGATAAAAACAAAGTATTGTTACGTTTATCAGTTTTTTCTTAAAAGTGAGCGTAAATTATGGGTAAAGCAATAAAGTTTTTGTGTTATATATAGCTTTTTTAAAGAGTATTTTAAGTGAATGAATCTCATTAGTTGGAACGAACGCTTTGACTTTATAGATTTACTAAACGCTAGATGATGATATCTGATGCTAAAATAAGGCTTTTAAAAATTGATAATGCTTTGCAAGCTGTCTTATGGAATGAGAAATTTAAAATTAAAATAAACAGTTCTCTCTGTCTCTAACACTGTTTTATCTAGCAATTTTAATGTTGGGATAATTTTCTAAAAAGACTAAGATAAGGGATTTTTTCTATATGGGTTATACTTCGATTACGTGTTGTTGATTAAATGTAATTTAGTCTTAATGGATGTTCTGTATTCAATACTGAGATAGGTTAAGCGCGGGATGTTATGAGAAAGTAGGTCTTAGGCTTGTGAGACTTGTAACTAGGGCAGATAGCTGCCCGGATGATTAGTTTAGAAAGTACATTTTATGCTTTCCTTTAAAAGGTTTTATTCATTCATCAGCTTTTTAATCGAATGCGATGATGGTTCATATTATTTGTGAAACGATGAAAAAATTCCTGCTAACGCAAAGAATAAATGTTATTCGTAAGATAATAGTTTTTGAGGAAGTTAATAATGTAGCAAGAAAGTCTTTTGTAAGATTTTTCATTGCTAATGGTAATTGGGCAGAAATTTTTGTAAATTACATGTGTGACACTGTTTAAAAGGAAAAAATCTGAATAAATATATGTATAGTATTTGCAGAAAAATGATTAGTTTTAAGAGATTAGATGAAGTTATTTTAGAAAAGCTTTTAAATCTTTTAAATTTTGTATGAAGCAGTTTATTATTTTTGAGTGGATTGTGTTATTAAAGAGATGAGATGATAAAAAGTTCTTTTGCAATCAAAAGTATGCAATTGCTTTTAAGTTGAGAAAAAATATATAAGTGATATAGGATGATTTGTGATATATTCTTTAGAGTAAACATGAATAAATGAAATCAAATTCAAAAGCATATAGTATTAGACAAATACGGCAGTAGTTTTTTACCAATGCACTTAATTGTAATTTTATTGATTATATTTGTGCTTTTCGGGTGTGGTAAAAATTCTGAATTAATAAGCGGTGTTGCTAAACGAAATAAACCTTCTGAAAGAATATGAAGGAAAAAGATGACAGTATTTGGCAGTAAAGATAATTTATATTTATAAATCAATGCGTTATGTTATTTAAGCTTATATCTTAATTTTTTTACTATGGTCGTATTAGGGGGCAGTAAAATATAGGGAGTAATCCTAAGAATATCCGTATGAAATCAACACAAATATAGGAATTTTTTTAATAAAGATAAAACTTGCTGCTTTTGGGAGGATTATTTTATCTTTTCCTTATACGATTTTTCAGTTTTATAGTTTTCTCGCACCAGGTCCTTATAAAATGAGCGTGTGGCTTTTTTACCATTTCTCATGGGTATCCTTATTTCATTTTGTATGGGGAGAATGTTTGTTTATGCATTGTTGTTAGCCTTTCTCAATAATTTCTTCCAGTTGTTCTTTTAAGAATAGATTTTATAGTGCGTATTTCCGATTATTTGAATGTTATGATATCGTTTATCCTAGTTTTTTGTTTGATTTTTCATTTACTTTTTGTCATCAGTTTTTTAACAAAAGTTCGATTTTTAACGTTTCATGATTTGATGTCTAAACGGAAATAGGCTATCTTGCTGTCCTTTAGCATTATGGCAATCATAGTAATCCCTTTAGATTTTTTTACAATGTTTGCAGTGGCGTTACCAACGATAGCACTTGATGAGATCTCAATTTTAATTGCTTATGGTATAAAAAGAGAAGAAAATCTGTTTAAGAAGAATGTATAGTTTTATGCAATGAGTTAAGAAGTGAATAAAAACAATATAAATGAGGAATTTTGATGCTTGATATTAAGTGGATTCGTGAAAATCCTGAAAAATTAAATAAAGCACTCGTAAATAGAGGTCTCGAGCCACAAGCTGAAAGGTTAATACAACTTGATCTTGCACGTCGAACGCATGTTGCTAAGGTGCAATTGGCACAGGAACGTCGCAATGCCGTTTCAAAGGAAATAGGACAAGCTTTAGCTGCGTCTGATCATCAAATGGTTGAGCAGCTTAGAGCTGAAGTTGAAGAAATTAAAGTATTTCTTTCTTCTGCAATAATTGAAGAAAAAGAGCTGACGGAAAGTCTTGAGAAAATTCTTTCAGCACTTCCCAATATTCCATTGGATGATGTTCCAGAAGGTAAAGATGAAAGTGATAATGTCGTCATTCGACATTTTGGTGCACCTCCAACATTTAATTTTATACCAAAGGAGCATTTTGAACTTGGTCAAAATCTCAAGCAGATGAATTTTGAGCGAGCTAGTCGTTTATCTGGAACACGTTTTACAGTGCTTTCAGGAGCGTTAGCACGGTTGGAACGAGCATTGGGACAATTTATGCTTGATGTGCATGTGAATGAGCATGGTTATACAGAAGTTTCTGTGCCTTTTCTTGTTCGTGATGAGATTGTTTATGGAACAGCACAATTGCCGAAGTTTGCGGAAGATCTTTTTCAAACAACAGATGGTCGATGGCTTATTTCTACAGCAGAAGTACCATTAACCAATTTAGTTAACGGTGAAATTCTTGAAATATCAGATTTGCCACTACGATTTTCTTCTTTGTCTCCCTGTTTTCGTTCAGAGGCGGGAGCAGCTGGTCGTGATACACGCGGTATGTTACGTCAGCACCAATTTTGGAAGGTAGAAATGGTCTCGATCACCAGTGAAGAGCAGTCTTTAATTGAATTGGAACGTATGACAGAGTGTGCAGAAGATATATTAAAACGACTTGATTTGCCTTTTCGCACAGTGGTTCTATCTACGGGAGATATGGGGTTTGCGGCGCGTAAAACCTATGACATTGAGGTTTGGCTTCCTGGTCAAGAATGTTATCGTGAAGTTTCGAGCTGTTCGGTTTGTGGAGATTTTCAAGGTCGCCGTATGAATGCTCGCTATCGTAAAAAAGGCGATAAAAAATTGCATTTTGCTCATAGCCTTAATGGTTCTGGGACAGCTGTTGGTCGTTGTCTTATTGCAGTACTTGAAAATTATCAACAGGCTGATGGATCAATTATTGTTCCAAATGTTTTACAATCCTATATGGGAGGCATGCGTTGTATTATGATTTAATTTTGCGAAAGGGGGACAATCTGCATTTTTTGCTAAAAGGTGATAAGATGCAAATGCAAGGTTTTTCTATTATAAAAGAAATGGTTTTTAGGTGCGAGAGAAAAGCTCTTTCATTAAAGATTGAATGATATTATGGAGAAAAAGGGTATTTTACAATTTCGTGAGGAGTTGGCTGCTCTTGTATTGAAAATACGTAGCAAAGGCATTGATGACGTGTGCTTTTTTTCGGCATTAGAAAAAATTCCGCGTCAACAGTTTGTTTCTGCCCCTTGGTTTAACAGCGCTTACGATAATAAAGTTATTCCCCTTGAGTGTGGTGAATATATGGAACGTTTGGAAGAACAACTCTTAATTCTTTCCGCATTATCGTTGAAAAAGAAGCATCGTGTCTTAGAAATTGGTACAGGATCTGGTTTTTGTACTGCTCTTATGGCGTGTCTAAGTGAGCGGGTGATGACAATTGACCGTTATAAAACACTTGTAGATTTAGCCCGTCAAAGATTTCAAACTTTGGGAATTGAAAATATTGTTATACGGCAGATTGATGGAAGTCATAGTGTAATAGGTTTGGGATCATTTGATCGAATTCTTATTTGGCCATCACGTTTTGATGAACCCAAGGATTTTTTAGAACTCTTAGCTGAAAACGGAATTCTTATTCAGGCTATAGGACCTGATGAAGGAGTACAAACGGTAACGTGCTATACAAAAAATGGTAGCCAATTTGAATGTTTAAAACTTTTTCAAGTGCGTTATCAACCTTTTATTAAGGGTATTGCGGAGATACTTTAAAGTTTTAAAAATAGCATAAATTATTTCGCCTTTTTGTTTTACACTAAATTCATTTTGATATTATTCAGAGATAGAGATATTTATGAATAAAGCATCTCATTTTAACTCTTCGGTAATTTTAAAAAGCTTTAATGGAATGAGTTGAGTATTGATGAGTGGGCAAAACTATGTGTTTAACGGCTTTGGATAATATTTTCAGGCATAATTTTCAGAAAATAACTTTTTGTGCTGCGGTAACTATTGTTGCTGGTTGTAGTTCTGGTACACAGCGTTTTTCCGATATTGCCTTTCATCGTATGGGATCGCCTCAATCAAATATATCTAACACTATGTCTACGGATTCGCGAATGTTATCGTACAGTGGTGGTATAATACAAAGCACTGAATTGCCACCTGTGGAACCAAGAGATGATTCGTGGGTAGACGATAATTCTCCCTATAATTCTCCACAACAAGGTAGGATGGCTTCTTTAGATAGTCGAGTTATGGGGGAACCTCCACGGAGTCTTGGAACGCTTTCTCGTTCACAAATGGATAACTCACCTATTTTTCAGCGGAATTCTTATATTGTCCAGAGTGGAGATACACTACTCAGTATTGCACGACAGATTGGGGTGAGTGTTGAGGCATTGAAATTAGCAAATGGCATCAATAGCAATTCTGTTTATATTGGTCAGATACTTGTGGTTCCAAGTAGGCGTACCTTAGCAACTTCAAATGCGCACAAGAATAATGATGGGGCGGCATCAACAGCAAAATCTTCATTCCAACCTCAGGTGCCGTTCCCTATAAAACACAAGGAGGCTTCTCCTGTATATAAATCTCCTGTAACAACACCACTTTCTGTAAGGATGAATAGATCAAGTTCTGAGAAAAATTCTTCCAAACAGATGATGCAATTGAATGATGATGCAACTGATTTATCAAGTACTGTTACCAAGACAGATAATATTCTGACTCCGCAAGCCACAGGAATTTCTAGGATGCGTTGGCCAGTACGAGGGCGTTTATTAAGTCAGTTTGGTCAAAAAAAAGGAACAATAATGAATCGAGGAATAGATATTGCTGTACCTGAAGGGTCATCGGTAAAGGCAGCAGAAAATGGCGTTGTTATTTACGCGGGAGATGGATTGAAAGAGCTCGGTAATGTTGTCATGATTCGACATGAAAATGATATTATCACTATTTATGGATGTAATAGTAAGCTTGTTGTCAACAAAGGACAAAGGATAAGGCGTGGTGATGAGATTGCTAAGTCTGGTGTGTCAGGAAATGTTAAAACTCCACGTGTCTATTTTGAGATGCGTAAGAATTCATTACCTGTTGATCCTCTTAAATATTTGGAAAACTAATTTATTAATGATTTTTGAATTTGAGAAATTTTTCTGTTGATAGAAATTTTATCAAAAACAATTGATTTTTTAAGATCAAAGAGTACTGCAGTAGAAAAATCACTGCTTTAAGGAAAGCAGTTAGTTTGGTTCATTAGATATTATCATCTTTGTGTTTATATAGATATCAGACTATAGCATCATGCTTTTGTCGGTTCTCAATGTTTTAACTGCTCTTGTATTTGATAAAGGAGTATGAGAAAAGGAATTTTACGCCTTTCTTAAATAGTTTTTATCTAAAGGCTTTTTTCACAGGTGTGACATGCAAGAAAATCATTTTGATTAATTCAGAAGAGTTGAAATGAGAGCGTTTTACTTGTATTTAGGCTTATCATTTAACATTGAAACCGATGAATTATCCATATAGTTAAGGATTTTTCTTATTGTATTCTGTCTCTTAAGGTTTTTTTAAGGCTGAAATTACATCATGTAATTATCATTTTTTATGATAAATTCTTTAGGGAAAGTTTTTCTAAATCTTTAATGGAGTGGGAAATACTTGAAATTTAACTATAGGAGATAAAAATGTTTATTACGAACGCTTATGCTCAAGGTGCAGGTGATGTTTTCAGTGGAATTTCATTTGTTAGCATTGTTCCGTATATTTTACTATTTGCAATTGTGTATTTTTTTATAATTCGTCCACAGCGTGTACAAATGAAAAAACGACAAGAAATGCTTGATGCAGTACGTCGTGGTGATACTGTTATAACGGGTGGTGGTATTATCGGCAAGGTTACGAAGGTTCACGATGAGAGTGGTGAATTAGAGATTGAAATTGGTGAAAATCTTATTATTCGTGTTATTCGCTCAACATTGTTTGATGTACGCGTTAAAGGTGAACCGGTTGCAGAAAAAAAATCAAAGTTTAATGCTAAAACAAAAATACCACAAAAGTCTAATCTAAAACGACAACGAAAGAAAATATAAATGGATCTAAGGAGAAAAAAGCTATATCAAAAGAAAATGTATCTTGAGATGTGATTACAATTTGTTACGTTTTTAAAAGCATTTTGATAAAAATTTTTAAAATAAAGACAGTTTTATTGGAGGATTTGTTTTTGTAATCCTAAAGAAAAAGATTTCTCTATTTATGGATTGTTACGGAAAACTTTTCTGTATTTTAAATAGGATCATTGTTTCTATAAAGAGAAGTTTCTTATTTTAAAGTAAATAAGCTAAGGGAATTTTTTAAAAGGTAGATTTGTTTAAACAGGTATAGCATTTGATCATGGTTTGTTATCAAATTTTCACGTATTTGTTATATCAATGGATTTGGGTTTATAGAATTTCTACCTCAATATTCTTATAAACTATGGTTGACATATCAATGTTTGTATCAAAATTTCGTTAACTTTTTTGGTGAGAAGTAAAAGATAATTGGGTTTTCTAAAATAAAGGATCTTTGTTCATGTTCGATGCAATTCAAATTCGCGAGGCGCATTTTCCAAGTCGTGCACCTATTGATGCTTATGGAAATGGTGGATTTCGTTTTGCTGATATGTCACATAGAGGTTCTATTATTTGTGTCCCATCAGGTATTTATGGTATTGATATGGTAGAGCCTATTCCTACTCAAGGGGATATATCTCGAGTTTTAGAAGAAGCATCTGAGATCGAAGTTTTATTAATAGGTACTGGAATTGAATTATTGCGATTACCTGAAGAGTTACGGATTCTTTTATGGGAAAAACGTATTTCATCAGATACGATGAGTACGGGAGCAGCGGTACGTACATTTAATGTTTTGTTGGCTGAAGGTCGCGCTGTTGCTGCATTATTATTTGCAGTAGAATAAGGTATTGTTTATAAAATAAATACTTTCTCTATTTTAGGTTTCTAGTTGGAGATTCATATTATATTACGCAAGCAATTTTTATAAATTTCTCTGTAAAAGAATTAAGGTTAATTTTGAATGTTTTTTTTATAGGATGCTTTTACTTACAAAGTACATTGTTTGATTATTATTTTTTCTTATTTTTAAAAGGTATAGTCATGGGTTGGTAAGCCTTAAAGGATAAAAAGAATAGAGAAAAACATAGGGTGTTTTGATAACTATTGATGAAAATTTCAAAATTTTTAAAGATATGAAAAAACAAAATAAATTTTAAGAATTGGTATTAAAAAGGGCTGTTAAATAAAAAAATGGAGGGAGTTAATAGGTGCGCGCTCTTCCATCATTAAATTCCTTGAAAATGGAAGTGCATCACGATGCAAACCAAAAAATGTAACAAAAATTTAAGAAAAATTGTGACAATATCGGTTTTTACTGTGACTGTTATTACTTATTTGATCTCTTTGTAAGAATAAATTATGAAATAAAATATGGATGCAAAGATAGAAAGTTTATGCTGGGGGTCAATTTCAGCACTATACCCTATTTGCTTACTTGGGAATATATTATTATATATAAAATTAGAGGAAGAGATAAACTTTGGTTGATGAAAAGGGAAAAAATAATTTGTAGGGCATAATTCTTAAAAGGTTTTCTTTTTATATGTTAGTATGGTTGCTGATTCAATAATTTGGGGTGAATAATAGAGGTGATGGGTTGATTGTAGTTTTTTAATTGTTATTTTCAGTAATATACACAGTGTGATCGTATTTTTGTGAAATTTTTTTGCACATTGCTCTTGAATTGGCATGAATAGATTCTGGCATATAGGTTTTCAAACCTTTAAATATTTTATTTTTTGTGTATTCAATTCTTTGTGATATTCTTGGATGTTCTGAAATTGAAAGCTAAAAGGTTTTCGTGCTTAGATGGAAAATATCATGTAGATGAAATCTAGGAAAATTAAATTTATATGCTTTGAAGAAGTTTATGATTTGTTCTTTGTTACAGTGAAAATATAAAGCGAATAACAATTCTTCATAAGAGTTGCTTTATTTATTAATTTTTATTCTAAAAAGAATTATTTTATTTTAGAATAGGGAATTTTTTGTTAAGCATATTGTCTTAAGGGAATTGATTATGTAGAGAAAAAAGCAAACACATATTTATTTTCTCTATTTTATTGTGCTTTTGAGAATATTGTTTCTCATAGGGCGGTTTTATTTAGTGCGAAGCCAACTTAAAAAAATCAAAACGGCTTGACTTTTGGGTATGCTTAAGAAGAGTGACCAGAAAAAATCATTTTTTTATAATACATTAAGAGAAATATTTGAAAATTTTATTTTCGGTGTTGTAGTTGCCTATCCCTCATTTTTTAAAAATAGGAGATTAATTTAATTGCTGAAGAAGGGACGTTAATAGGTTCGTGGAATGATAGGTTTTCTTCCTTATTGTCTTAATACTTTACGTACCATAGATCGTGATCGCTATATATCAGTTTTATTTGCCCCTAAAAAAAAGCGTAATGCATTGGCTGCTCTTTATGCATTTAATGCTGAAGTGTCTCGTATTCGCGAAAGTGTACATGATCCATTCATAGGGGAAATACGATTGCGTTGGTGGTATGATTCTATCTCTCATGGTGAAATGCAAACGAGTGGAAATAATCCGATTTTGAGTGATTTATTGACAGCAATGGCTCTTTTTAAGTTACCTAAGACAGCTTTTTTACGTTATTGTGATGCACAAATTTTAGATCTCTATCACAATCCAATAGAAACACTTCATGATCTTGAGCATTATTGTAGTGAGACAGCAAGTATAATTTTACAGCTTTCTTGTCAGATATTAGATCCTGATATTGCACAAGATTTTACAGATATCTATGAACATGGAGGAATTGCTCAAGGATTAAGTGGTGTATTGCGTCTTTTATCATTCATGCAATCACGATATCAATATTATTTACCTACTGATATGTTGAAGGCTGTAGGCGTGAATAGGGAGGATTTAGAATCTCATCGTCTCAGTGATGAACAAAAGGGCTGCATTGTTGAAGCTATGGTGACATTATCACGCGATCATTATACTCAACTTTACAAGTATTCCCGTGCTTTACCTAGAACTCTTAAACCAGCGTTTCTTCCGTTAGTAATTATACCGGCTTCTCTTCAAAGAGCTATACAGCTGAAGGCTGCGATTTTTCAAGAAAATGCAACTTTGCCATTGATACATCGTTATTGGTTGATAACAAGGGCAGCAATAAGCGGTAATTTTCCAACGATATTGTAAAAGAATAGTGTTGTGTTGGAATTAGACTGATTTTTTTAGATTGAAAATAGAAAAAGATATTGTGATTCTAATGCATTTCTTTGTTATAAGAAATGTTAATATGTTGTTTGCTATGAATGAGAAAAATAAGAAATTTTATAATCTTCAAAATATTATGTATTTCCTCATCAAGTAATATGTTTTATCCAGTGTATTGGATGAGGGTGATGCAGAGAAGGAAAAACGTGAAATAAAATTTAATACATTGGTTCGTTTGATGAAGAACTTTTGAGCTTGAGTATTCTGAACGGATTGGTTGCGGCTCATTTGTAAATGAAATTTAATTTCTAGATGTGAGAAATTGTAAACCGAAGCATTTCAATTTGATAATATATCAGGTGATATTCTCTCAAAAAGCTTAGCATCTGCTAAAATATTTTATTCCCCATTGAAATAGATTGCTCAAAATCTATCGCTCTTTTCTTGATTCAATCATGATTCTCATTAGAACTAATTTGAATAAAATTTTTAGATTGCATTATTTCTTTTATACATTGTCAATGTACTTAATCTTCTTAGTTTTTCTTTGGTAGAAAGATTATTACTTAGATCATGATGGTCAATTTTAGATGGCTGTTTATTAGCTGGATTACGTACAAAAAGAGTTATCGCTATTCTATTCATGCAACCAGATTTAAAGATATTTTTCCCTTCTTTTGATTTCTGCTTTTTGCAAAAATAACCACAAAGATTGATGATCTAAAGAGAAGAGTATTTATTCTGTAATATTTTATATGCTATCAGCGAATGTTTTTATCTATCCGTTTCCAGAAATGTAGGCTAAATACTTCCTTGCGAGCCCAAATATGGTTGCTTGCCTAACGAATATAGCTATCGTAGAGGCTTCTTTTTAGTTTTGCTTGTGATTCAGATGCATATGTAGCTCGAATATTGTCGTTAAGTGGAATGGAGAAGGATGAATGCTGAGAAATGTTACTTTAAAGAAGGCGTGTGAATTGGCTAAACGATGGTATCCTGTTCTGTGAGAGAAATGATTCTATTAGAGAGTGCAAAAAAAGTATAGCGCAGTATATATACACATTATTTCTATATTTTTATATGATCATTTATAGGAATTCGTTTTATTAAAGAGATTATTGAAGTGTTCTTGATCTAGGATGCTTTCTCTTTTTCAAATAGTAAAATGAAGTTATTTTCAGATAGGTTTTTAATTTTGAGCATTTGTTTTTTTCAGAGGTTTGCAATTATGTGCTTTATCAAACAATGAAAACCAATTACAGGGTGAAATAGTATCTCTAATATTTAAGATTAAATATTAATTGAAGATTATAGAAACGATTGTTTTTTGATATGGATATATATTTAAAAGTTTATAGGAATTTTTGTAGGAAAAGAGCTAAATATTCCTATGTTTTTCATAGAGAGAAGATTCTTATAAAAGTTATTTCAAGTCTTAATGTAAAAGAAATAAATACAAATAATGATCGTATTAATTCACATATGCAATTGCATTAAGTATGATTATATTCTATTTAGATGTTAAACGAAAAGAAGTTGTTAATAGCCTTTTATTTATTCAGGTGGTGTTTTAGAGGCTCTTTTCCAATATTGTTGTGCTTCGAAAATAGCAACTACAAATAATGAAATGATGAGCGGTATAATCAAATAAAGTATTCTGAAGACAATAAGTGCTGCGATAACATCGGTTGGATTTATGTTAGGCATGCCTGTTATGAAGAGAGCTTCAAGAACTCCTACGCCTCCTGCTGGCGCATTCGAGAGAAGAGTAATCGTAAAGGATGCTAGGAAAACACCAAGAACAGAGATAAAATGAATATCTGCATTGTGTGGGAGAACAGCATATATAATTCCTGCCGCTCCTAAAAGCTCTAGGGGGCTAATGAGAAGCTGTTGAATAACAATTTTTAACTTTGGATAGGAAAGTTGGATTTTTTTGCTCAAGCGTAAGGGGTTCAACTGAAGCCAGCTGCCAAAGGTATAAAGTGCTATACAGCTGAGTAAGATTACTCCAATTGTCATTCCCAGCCATTCAGGAATCTCTTCATGAATGAGGGTGATAATTGTAGGTTGCAAAACCAAAACGATTCCCAGAAGTAAAATTGTTCCGATTACAAAAGTAAAAGAGCAAAAACCTACTAATATTGCGATTTCTGTTCCATTTAATCCTTTCATTTTATAAGCGCGATAACGCACGACAGCACCAGAAAAAACTGAAGCGCCGATATTGTGTGAAAGAGCGTAGGTTGTAAATGAACATATAGCAATAAAAACCCAAGAAATTCTATGACCTAGATGTTGTAAGGCAATTCGATCATATCCAGCAAGAGCAGCATAAGCTAGGAGAGAACATAAACAGGCTAATAACCAATGCTGTGCATTTAAATTGCTCAAGCGTTCCAATACATCTCCAAACGAAATGGTAGAGAGCTTTATATAAAGAATCCGAATAGATAACAGCATTGCTAAGATACCAATTAATGGCCATATAAATTTCTTTATTTTCACGCTTCTTTATCCATTTTATGTTTTTTGTAAATTTTCATAATTGGGTATACTTTATTACAGATTTCTGTTCCGTTATATGTTCTATAATGCTATTGGCAATTTCTTCATCATCAGTTACTACAATATCAGCACCTAAATCAATGAGATAAGCTGTTTCTGTATCGGATAATGCATGCGTGATGATTTGGATATCCTTCTTCATATCACGTATATTCACTATACATTCTCCCACTTCAATGGTACTTCGCATTGTAATAACAACTTTGTATGCATTATTTATATTTGCTGCCTTCATTACTTCTTGTTGAATGATATTGCCGCAAATAGCCTCAAAGCCATTTGCAATTGCTTTATCAGAGAGGCGTTTTGATTCTTCTACGATCACTATAGGTTCACCTCTATTTATTAAAGACAATGCAATATATTCACCAATACGACCATAGCCGATAATTACGATATGGTTGTTTTTTGAGGTTATCGGTAACAAATCTTGATCAAAGTCTTGTGAATCAGTATCAATAATTTTGGGGGTATTTTGTGAAGATGCAGAAAATTTTTCTAAATGTTTTTTAATTTTATTACAGGCAATGAAAACAAGAGGATTGAGCAAAATAGAAAAAATTGCGCCTCCAAGAATTAAATCATGGGCATCATTGTTTAAAATTCCTAAGCTTAAACTTAAACCAGCAAGGATAAAGGAAAATTCTCCGATTTGGGCAAGGCTTGCAGAAATAGTTAAAGCCGTTGCATTAGAATAGCGAAAAGCTTTGACAATGAAAAAGGCAACAGCAGATTTTCCGATTACGATAATAAATAAAGTAGCTAAGAGAGGGAAAAAATGAGTTAAGAGTTTCTCTGGATCAAATAGCATGCCTACAGAAACAAAAAAGAGAACAGAAAAAGCATCGCGCAGTGGTAAAGATTCTTCAGCAGCACGGTGACTTAATTCTGATTCACTCATGACCATACCGGCAAAAAAAGCGCCAAGAGAAAGAGAAACACCAAATAAATGAGCGGCTCCGAAAGCTACTCCTAATGCAATAGCAAAGACGCTAAGACGAAATAATTCACGTGAACCTGATTGTGCGCTCATTTTTAAAAGCCATGGAATAATGCGCCGCCCAATAACGAGCATAAGTGCAATAAATATAATCACTTTCATGATGGTGAGACCAAAAATACCCCAAATACTCAAATCCAACCATTGAACAAGAGGATCCAATGCTTCTTTTCTTGTATTGCTGAGAGCACTTGCCAAGGAAGGTATGAGGACAAGTATAAGGACCATTGCTAAATCTTCAATGATCAACCATCCAACGGCAATGCGTCCTTTTTCTGTTTCAATAAGATGATGTTCTTGCAAAGCACGTAACATGATAACAGTACTTGCTATGGATAAAGCAAGACCGAAGATCAAACTACCGCTGAAGCTCCACCCCATGATCAGACCAAGGCACAAGCCTAGAAAAGTAGAAAATGCCATTTGGGCTATGGCAGCAGGAATAGCAATAGCTTTGACGGATAAAAGATCTTTTAATGAAAAGTGTAGTCCAACCCCAAACATGAGCAAAATAATACCAATTTCAGCAAGCTGACCAATAATAGCAGAATCTATTTTAAATCCACCTGTGTTGGGTCCCACAATAACACCAGCTAATAAATAGCCTACAAGTGGTGAAATACGTAAACGGCTAGCGATCATTCCCAAAAAAAATGCTAAACATAAACCTGCAACAATAGTAGTGATAAGTGGTGTGTCGTGGAGCATGGATTATTTACTATTTTTGATCAAAACGTGAATGAATGAAAATGATGATATTTCTATGAGAAGAGAGGTATAATACATTAAAAGGTATTTTCATTTCACTTTAGTCTTTGTGCGGTTATTTCGTTCACGCCACCAATTTCCTAAAAGGAGCAAAATAGGAGCCGCAATAAAGATAGAGGATGATGTTGCAATAATAATCCCAAAGACCATAGGCAATGCAAAATTATGAACAGCACTTCCCCCCCATATTGCCATGGGAAGCATCGCAAGAATTGTTGTGGCTGATGTAAAAAAACAACGTGCAAGAACTTGATTAATTGACAGATCAATCAGTTCGCGCAACGGCATTTTTTTATAAAGACGCATATTTTCGCGCATCCTATCATAGACGACAACTTTATCGTTTATAGAATATCCAACAATTGTTAAGAGTGCAGCGATAGCTGTTAAATTAAAATCAAATTGAAACAAAGCAAAAAAGCCAATCATTTTTGTGGTGTCTAGAATGAGTGTGATAATTGCTCCAATGGCAAAGAACCACTCGAAGCGGAACCATATATAGAGAAACATGGCAATAGCCGCAAGTATAACAGCAGTAAAAGCAGCTGTGGCAAGCTCGTCTGAAATTTTGGGGCCGACAACTTCTATTTGATCGAATGTGGCATCGGGATGGATCTTTTGTACAGCTGTTTTGACTTTATCAATGGCGATGATTGGTTGTATTTCGCTATTACTTTGTTTTTGCATGCGAATTAATACGGTATTTTCATTATCAATATTTTGCAGGGTAACTTCACCAATATTAAGAGCAGAAAACTTAGAACGCAGAGTTGCTAAGTCAGCTGGTACTTTCGTGGTAATACTCATTTGGTTACCGCCAATGAAATCAATTCCGAAATTTAAGCCAGGCTTGAAAAAAAGAACAATTGAAGCAATTGATAAAACAATTGAGACGCCAATACCAATGAAGCGCCCTTTCATAAAGGGAAAAGTTGTGTTTTGTGGGGTAATTTTGAAAGCAGAGTGAATATGTATTTTTTTAATTTTCCATTTACGGACAATCCAAATCATGATGATGCGTGCAATGATGATATTTGTAAACATGGATATGATAATACCAAGTAACATTGTTACGGCAAAACCACGAACGGGACCGGTGCCAAACCAAAATAGTAAAACAGTCGCTATAATTGCAGTAATATTTGCATCAACAATGGTTGCAAAAGCGCGTTTAAATCCACGATCTAGAGCTGCAAAAGCACTCACATCTTTTCGGCTTTCTTCACGGATACGTTCATTGATGAGAATATTAGCATCAACAGCAATACCAATGCCGAGGATAATGCCAGCAATGCCAGGGAGGGTCAGTGTAGCACCGAGGACACTTAGCGCAGCAAATGTTAGAATCGTGTGGAGGGCGAGCGCTATATTTGCAATTAATCCCCAAATACGATAGAGAAGAAAAATAAAAATTGCAACAAGAATAAAGCCAATTATGCCGGTGTAAAGTCCCCTTTGGATGGCATCAGCACCAAGATTTGGACCTACGGTTCTCTCTTCAATGATCGTGAGTGGTGCAGGAAGGGAACCAGCGCGGAGAAGAGCAGCCAGAGTTGAGGCTTCTTTGGGATCAAAATTTCCTGTAATTTGACCTTGTCCATTGGGAATGATGCTATTGATGATGGGAGCAGTTAAAACTTTATTATCAAGAACAATAGCAAAAGGGCGGTTAATATTTTGTCGTGTTATATCGGCAAATATTTTTGCACCAGCGGAATCTAGAGTAAATGAAATAATAGAACGTCCTGGCACCTGTGGGTCAAAACCTGCACGGGCATCTTTCAGAACATTTCCATCTAAGGCGATTTGATCATAAATTGCATAATGTTGTGTCTCATCAGTATATCCAGGAAGAATTGAAACACCTATAGGGGGAGTATTTATGTCTACATTGGAAGGGACAAGATGAAAACTCATTTTAGCGGTTGTTCCTAAAAGATCACGCAGTTGTTTTGGATCTTGTAAACCTGGTAATTGAACCATAATGCGATTATTTCCAACCTTTTGGATTGCAGGTTCTGAAACACCAACTTGATCTATACGACGACGAATGATTTCTAAGCTTTGTTCAATAGCATTACTCATACGGTCTTTAATACCAGCTTCCGTTAATGTAATACGAAGCGTTTCATTTTGAGCACTGATCGTGATGTTAGGTTCTGTAACGCTAAAGCTACTATGTATAGGGGTTATTAATGTATTTAAAGTAGAGAGCGCTTTTTTAGTTTGTAATGGATCAGAAATAATGGCAACAATACTATCCTCGATGATACGAATGCTTGATGTACGGATTTGTTTTTCACGCAATGTATTACGTACATTATTTAAAACTATGTGCAATTGATCGCGCTTTAACGCTTTGCTATCAATTTCGAGTAAGAGAGAAGAGCCTCCTTGAAGGTCAAGGCCAAGTGTCACACGGGAATCGGGTAAAAATTTTAAGTTTTTAACCTGTTCTTGTGAAAATAGATTGGGCAAGGCAATATAAATGCTGCTTAATAGGATAAAACAGTAAAAGGTAGTCAACCAACCAGGTGTACGCATGATATATTCCGCTAATAGATAATCTAACAGTTATTAAAGTTAAAAGCATAAGTAAAATAAGATGATAGTTCTATAATTCAAGTTAGAAGAGAAATACATTCATTTGGAGGAGAACGTGGAGATTGTGTTTGAAAATCATGAAGCCGTGTGTCAATGGTTGAGACCTTTATTGAAAGGAGATCTAATATTAAGATTTTGGGGAAGATTCTAATAAAAATAGATTCGTTAAGGAGTGTTACAAGTTTTTTGCTTTCAATTGTTGTGACATTCGACTGATTATGCTCATTTTGTAAATCGAATCTATTCGTTTTAATGATATTATTGGCGTGTGACTGTTTGATTAAATCAGCACGCGTTCCTAGGTTGCTCGTCAGGAATATTCCCAAACTGGATAGAAAAATCCAAGTTGTCAAAGGAAGAAAATTCTCTTTTTTGTAATAGAGGTACAAAAAAAGCATACTACAGTGCCTTCTTTAATCTTATTGAGTTTAGCTCACTATTTCCTTTTCTCTTATTATCAGTATTATAGGATAAGGAAAAGCTTTTATAAGATTATTCTACAAAAGTTGAAATTACCTACTTTATAGCATATTTTAAAAAGGGTTATAAAATCCTTTTTGTGTATATTAAGGTAGATATGTATTTATTTTGTAGAAAAAACATCCACATACTTTTTTTTCTTTTGGGGATTATCTTTGTTTTTAATGCGGCTGCATGGGGAAATAGGGGGGAACAAAAGACAATTGTCGAACAAACAATAGCTTCTTATTCAGTTGATGAAATTATTCAGCAACAACAGATTATTATTAAGAATCTTGAAGAAAATACTCAAACTTTAAAAAAAGATTTTGACAGAAAATCAGAAGATGAGCGTGTTTTGGAAGAACTGCGATTGCGAGCTCAAGATATCAGTAGACGGGCCATAGAAGAAGCATTTGTTTTACGTTCTCCTCTTAATGAAATTAATGCACTTCTTGATCAGTTAATTGAGCTCAAGCATGATGTGAAAAAACTGAAAAGTTCAGTAAAGGAATATTCTTATTTGATAGAGCAAAAAAGTAAAATTAATCGTATAATGCTTCAGTTTGAAGCAATTTTTTTGGCTGCAAATAGAATAGCTGAACTTTCTATTTCTCAATCTCGTGAGCTTTTTAAACGCACACTTACATATAGGCTTGAGTTTTCGATGCCGATGGTTAAACAGCTCACTCAAAAAACAAAAGAGGCTTCATCAGATTTTCTTTTATTATTAGATTCTTGGTGGAATTTTATATTTTATTTCAAATTGTTACAATTCTTTCTTTCTTTTTCAATTCCACTTTTCATTACTATGGGCCTTTCGTATTTTTCTCATAAAGTTCTTGTATATGTGTGTGACCATTTTATGAATTCTAATGAGGAAATATCTTATTTACAACGCTTGTTGATCGCTTTTATTTCAGTTCTCTTACCTTCGCTTGTATGTACTCTTTGCGTTTATCTTGTACTGTTTTTGTTCCGGAATTTTAGCTTAGATCCAGGTAAACTTACAACAGTTTTTGATATGATTGGTTGTCAAATTGTTTTAGTATTTTTAATTAATCGCTTATCTATTGTTCTTTTATCCCCAAATAGGTTTCAGGTACGTCTTTTTAATGTTACACCATCATCTGCTTCTCAATTAGTGATTTTGCTTACTTCTTTAGGTGGCGTTTTAGCATTTGATGCTGTTCTGGAGAGTATTTATCAAATTATTTCAGCTCCTCTATCTTTGACGATTGCTAAAAGTTTTATTACTGTTTTCATTGGAGCACTATTGCTGTTTATAATAGCATGTGTACCTTTGCGATTTAAATGTAGGAGTTTTCAAGGAAAAAAAAGAGAGCCATATTTTTGGTCATTTTATATACGCATTCCTCTTATTGTCTTGGGGGTATTGCTGTTTGTGTTGAATTTTTTAGGCTATGTTGGTTTAGCACGTTTTGTTATGCAGCAGGTGATGATTGGTGGAGCATTTTTAGTTCTCATGTATTTAGGAATACAAAGCGCTCAAGCACTTGGAACTAAAGGGCAATTTATGAAAACAACGATTGGTCATCTTTTGATGCAGAGGTTTCATTTAGAAGAAAAAACGATGAATCAATTGGGAATTGTTATGAGCGGTTTTCTCAATTTATTTGTTGTTGTATTTTGTGCAATGCCAATAGCCGTACAGTTTGGATTTTCCTATTATGATTTGAAAGCAGTATTGTGGCAATTGGTTGCTGGTTTTCAGATTGGAAATATTACTCTTTCTTTGATTTCTCTTGGAACAGGAATTATTTCTTTTTGTGTTTGCTGGTTCTTTATTCGTCGATTTATTGGTTGGCTAGATAGTGTGCTGTTGATCCATGCAGAATTCGATTCTGGTATACGTAACTCTATCAAGACAGTTGTAAGTTATGGTGGCGTTATTGTGTCTGCTTTGATAGGATTATCAATGGCAGGTTTGGATCTTAGAAATTTTGCTCTTATAGCTGGAGGACTTTCACTTGGTATAGGTTTTGGTTTACAAAATATTGTTCAAAACTTTGTTTCCGGACTTATTATTTTAGTTGGAAGACCATTTAAAATAGGGGATTATATAGAATCTGGATCGGTAAGTGGTGTGGTTAAGCGTATTAGCGTGCGTGCCACGGAACTTGAGACACCTCAGCGTAAGGCTATTATTATTCCCAATTCAAGCCTTATTAATAATAACGTAAGTAATTGGACTAGGCGTAATAAAATAGGACGAATTGATATTCCAGTTACTACTGCATCTAAAGTTTCTCCAGAGCATGTTGCTGAAATTTTGTTAGAGATTGCTTCAGCGACAGAAGGAGTTTTAAAAAATCCTAGTCCCCAAGTGATTTTTACTGCATTTGATTGTAAGAGTTTTTCCTTTAATTTGGCTATTTATGTCCCTAACATTACTTCATCTTCTCATGTAACCAACGCTCTTCGATTTGTTTTATATAAGCGTTTTGCTGAGGAAGGAATCTTACAATGATAAAATATACTCATGCTTTGATGACAGTTATTTTGTTAAGTATTTTTACCATAACGACTTTTGCCGCAACAGTGAAGAATACTGATTTAAAGGCACAATTTATCATGGTTGTTGAAGGAAGTATACCTTCAAAAATTTCTTTAACTCCTCATCAAACAATTACAATTTGTATGAAGGGATGTTTTATAACTTTTCCTAATAAAGACCGTTTTGCAATAAAGGCAGATGATAATATAGAAATCAGTAGGGGTAGAGCAATTTTTAAATGAGATAAGTTTTAGAAGGATAATGATATTGCCTGTGTTAATGACCTCATAGTTTAAAAGTGGTAGAAAAAGGCGTGAGCTTAGTGAAAGTTAGGTGTATTTTTTATATATGTAGAATCTATATTATGCAGATCAGATGTAAAAATACTTAGGTATTTTTATTAATATATTTCAATAAATATCAATTTTTAAAAATAATTACTTCATTTCAGAATTTGTCTCATGAAAAAATTATTAAATATTTGATTTAATGATTTTTATGCGGGAATTTTTATGAAAAAGGTATTATATTTTCTTAAATTTTAACAGTGGAATATATCTATAGTATGCATATCATATATAAAAATACTTAGGTATTTTTATATATTTCAATAAATATCAATTTTTAAAAAATGATTACTTCACTTAAAATTTTATCTCATGAAAAAATTATTAAATATTTGATTTAATGATTTTTATGCGGGAATTTTTATGAAAAAAGTATTATGTTTTCTTAAATTTTAACAATGGAATATATCTATTATTATATATAATATTATATAAATTATTAATTATTAATAATATTTTAAAAGTTATTAAAATTTATTTGATAAAATTTAATTTTGATGTAATGATATATTTTTATAGTAATATATTTAAATGTGACTATAAAGGAGTACATGTGATTTTTAAGCATAAAATTTTATAAAACTTTATTTTTCTAAATGTTATTTTTGATTATATTTAAATTTAGCAATGAGGTATAATTTTATGAATACAAAATTTATAACAGCCTCCGTTTTTTCTTTGGTTTCATCTTCTATAGTACAAGCGGCAGATGTGGTGGCTCGCGAAGAGCTAGTACATGGTACTGCAGAAGTTGTTGCTTCTTCACCTTTTTCTTGGGCGGGTTTTTATTTTGGGGGTCAAGTTGGTGGCTTTTCAAGTAAAATCTCCGCACTAATGCCTGATGGTGATATTCCTCTTTATCCTGATGAGGCGAGTAAAAGTAAAACATGGGTATCCGTCGAGAAACAGTATGTGCCTGATCTTTCTGGATTCGTTGGTGGTCTTTATGCGGGTATAAATTTTGATCTCGGTAATAATTTTATTGTGGGAATTGATTCAGATATTCTTTTGACGGAAAAAAAGAATACAAAAACTATCCTTTTGTCGGAAAAAAAGAATACAAAAACAAAGTTTCAGATTAATGAATCTGGAGCTGTTGGCTTGGGTACTGAGGGAACTGATACTGAGCATAAAAGTCACAAAAGGGTAAGCTTTGATGCAGAGCATACAGAAGAAATAGAAGAAAAGGATAATGTAGCTTATAATCATACTTTAAAGCAAAAATGGACTGGTGCCACACGAATGCGTGTTGGGTTTTCTGCTCATCGTGTGATGCCTTATATTGCTGGTGGCGTTACTTATGGAAAATTTCAGGATGTTATGTCAGTAGTATTTGCAGGATCTGAGCCTTTAAAAGCAATATCGGATGCGACAGAGACGATGATTGGCTATACTCTTGGGGGTGGCGTTGACTTTGCAATGGCAGATAATCTTGTTTTACGTGCAGAATATCGTTACTCAGATTTTGGTAAAAAGAAATTTAAAGACGATATTGAAGTTAAGTATAAGACGAATGATTTTCGTGCAGGAATAGCTTACAAATTTTAGTTTTTGTGAGATTAAAGTAGGTTAGTAGTTTAAGAGGTCCTATCTTTGGTAGGGCCTTTGTTTTTTTAAATTTTATGCATTGTAAATGCTATTTTATAGTGAAAAAAAGAGGCTTTGACTTTGAATGACGATGAGAAAGGAAGGGAGCGTTATCTGGATTGTTAATGGTTAAGAATAAGCAATTTTTAGTTTACAAGGTGTGGATGAAGTATTTGTTTGCGAAGAAAGAATGATTCGTTTTTCATATTATTACAGTTTCATTTGATGATATCATTATAGATTTGTGAAAAGTAAATCCAAAGATAATTATCTTCTAAATAATAAGAAATTGAAGTTTTCATCGGTTGGTGCGACGGCGGTGCACCTATTTTTTCTTTATTTAGAATTCTCTACGCTATCACCTGATTGCGCGTTTTACTTTTTTATATATTTATAACTAACTGTTTTTATTTGATTTTATTTATAAAATTGCCTTTTGTATATAATCTTGCTATCAAATGAAATCGCTCCAAGTGCGATTCAAAAGGTGGTTTAGAAGGTGGTTTAGAAGGTGGTTTAATTTTTTCTAATTTCTAATACTGAAAAATAAGGGGAAATCCACATATCGTGGTGCGGACGGCGGGACTTGAACCCGCAAGGCCTTTAGCCGGCAGATTTTAAGTCTGCTATGTTTACCGTTTTCATCACGTCCGCGATAAGAGTTCTCTCATAAGCTATATCTTTTATTGAATCAAGAATTAATGACAAAAGAAATTTTTTTTGTTTTTTTAGTGAAATTTTGACTGACAATAGTTTCGTTTATAGCTAGAAAAAGTCTTAATAATATACAAAGCATGAAATGATTAATGTTATGGGTAAATTTATTCAAGCCGTTACAAAAGCGATGGGGGAATTGCAGCACGTGTTTGCTGAAACGCCACTTCAAAAAAATGATTTTCTTAGTCAAAAGTATGATGCAGAAATTTATTTGAAGCGTGAAGATTTAACACCAGTGCGGTCTTATAAGATTCGTGGTGCTTTCAACTTTGTTTCAGAAATGCTTAGCAGTATATCGCTAGATTCTGTATTTGTTTGCGCGTCAGCGGGAAATCATGCTCAAGGTCTTTCATTTGTTTGTCGTTATTTTAAACGTAAAGGCGTGATTTTTATGCCTATGACAACGCCACAACAGAAAATTGAGAAGACGCGTATTTTTGGTGAAGAGTTTATTGATATTCGTTTGGTTGGTGAAACATTTGATCAATGTTATAAAGCTGCGCAATCTTTTGTCGTCGAGAGCGGGGGTGTGATGGCACCCCCTTTTGATGATATTCGCATTATTACGGGGCAGGCAACAGTGCTCTGCGAAGCTGCTTTGCAATGGAAAAAACTCAATGGAGAAGGTGAGCCAAATTTAATGATTGTGCCGGTAGGAGGGGGGGGATTGGCAAGTGGGGTGAGTAAGTTTTTACGTGAATATGGTTGGAATACAAAGCTTTGTTTTGTAGAGCCGCAAGGAGCTGCAAGTTTGCTTGCTTGTTTGAAGGGTGGAAAACGTGTTAAACTGGAAAGTATCGATACATTCGTAGATGGTGCTGCGGTGGCTGAAATTGGTGCACTAAATTATACAATTTTAAAGCAATTTTCTCCTGATTGTGTCATTACAGTTCCTGAAAATCGCGTTTGTTCTACGATGGTTGAAATGCTTAATATTGAAGGTGTGGTTCTTGAACCGGCAGGTGCTTTATCGATTGATGCACTGAATAGTATTCCTCCTCGAGAGTTAAAGGGCAAAAAAATTCTTCTCGTTATTTCAGGAGGTAATTTTGATTTTGAGCGTTTGCCAGAAATTAAAGAGCGTTCTTTACGTTTTCAAGGCTTGAGAAAATATTTTATTTTTAGTTTTCCACAACAGCCTGGTGCATTGCGTCATTTTCTTTCTACATTATCACCGGATGATGATATTGTGCGTTTTGAATATCTTAAGAAATCAGCGAAAAATTTTGGTTCTGTATTGATTGCGATTGAAACAAAAAAATACGGTAATTTTTGTCTTTTAGAGGAAAAATTTCAAGCGTTAGGTTGGCACTATCGTGATATTACTAACGATCAAACATTATTTGATTTTGTTATTTGAGGGACTAAAATTTTACTAAAACAAGAGATATAACAATAAAATGCATTTTTTATTTTGCGTTATTTAAAATGTCAAGGGGTTTTCTTGCTTGGGTTCTTGAGTGGAGAGTTTTGCTGATTACTCTACTCGTTTGGTTAAGAATTTACTTATTTACTGGGATGAGTAAATCTGAGCCTATATAAGAAAAAGTTATTCCGGCTCTGTTGAAAGGACACGATATTTTAGGTATTGCGTAGACAGGTTCTGGAAAAACCTGGGCATTTGGCTTATCTACTTTAAATCAGGTTTTTGCTTTAGGTGATAAACGCTGTTCGAAGCTTGCGCGCGCTTTGATTTTATTTCCAACCCGTGAACTTACTGTTCAGATTGATGAGACAATTTGCGCTGTGCCAAAAGTGGCACATCTTTTTATGTATTTTATTTTTTGGGGGGGTATTACGTTTAAAATAGATTAGACGTATGGAGCTAGGTGTGGAGGTTTTGATAGCAACTCCGGGGCATTTTGAGGGATTTTGTTCGCAAAAAGTGTGTTGATTTTTCTTAAACTCGTTTTTTGATTTTGGATGAAGCAGATCGTATGTTGGATATGGAATTTATTCATGATATCAAGCAAATTTCAAAGATTTTGCATCAAGGGTGTCAGACAGCACCTTTTCTGCTACGATGCTAAAAGGAATTGCTATGCTTGCACAATGTTGACTTAATGACTCGGTTTAGATTGAAGTTTTCCCTCAAAGAACTGTGGTGACAGAAATTAATCAAAAATTATATTGTATTCTTACGAGTGAAGAAAAGGATATTTTAAATAAAGTTTTGATAAAACCAGCTTTTACTTCGATTATTATTTTTACTCGAATTAAATATGGAGCTGAAGCTGCCACGCGCAGTTTAGCAAAGATGTAATATTTATTTGCAACAACAAATTGATTTATAATGATAATTCATTGCTTTGTATAATATATAAAGAGTAAGTAAAATACAATAGTTATGTCTAATATGAGGGAATTGATGAATCTTGATTTTATGATGTTTTTTGATTCTATCTCTAATTTTTTTATAGCTTCAAGAGTTAGTCTTTTACGATTTGCGTTCTTTGTGTAGAGAGATGCCATCATAGTATCATTATGGCAATTGCTGGATATATGATAATGCTTTTATTTTAAATCCTGCCCATATTTATGAAACTAAGGTTTTTAATAATGGGTAATGTTTATGGCAAAGCCCATGTATGTGACTGTGCCCGCGTTTATGAAAATGCCTATGTTCATGCTGTTGTTAGGGGTGCTGCAAAAATTTATGGCAAGGTCGATGGAAATGCTAACGTGGGGAGGGTATACTGAGATTTACGGTTCTGTTTATGGAAATGCAAAAGTGACTGGTCATCATACCATTAGAGGTTTGGTGCATGGCAATGCAAGATTAAAAAGAGATGGTTATTCATATACAGAACAGAATCCTTATTATGTATATGGGATTCCTAAAGATTGTGAAATTTATGAAAATGATACCGTTGTAAAGATTAGTAAAAATAACGCGAGGGCTGTTTTTATAGCAAAAAAGAAAGCCGTGCTCTTATGAACGCGGCTTTTATATTTCAAAAATAATTATAGATAAGGAGAATTAATTACAAAAAAACAAATAGAAAATCACATATTTTTTGTATAAATGCAAGTATATTTTTATCAAGTTGAATTAATTAATAAATGGTGCTATATTCTAAAGCATACAGAGTGTAAGAACTTTCTTATGCAACGTTATGATGGCACTGTATTCTCGTTGTTTTTCAAGTTGAAGCGATATTCCTGTTTAAAGATATCACAAAAGATGTGCCTATTAAGACACGTTTTTTTTGTATATTAGCGCTTGTAATTTTATACATAATGTTCTATATTCCAAAGAATAACCTGAGAAATTGATAAAGTCATGAAAAACCTTGTTATGTGTTTACATAACAGGGTTTTCTTTTATGCTAGGATTTGGTTTTCTCTATTATGTTTAGCTGAGGATTTTTTTCTAAAATTTCTTTATTCATTTTGGGGAAATTTCTTTAAGTTAAAATCCTTCCTTCTGAAACATGAACTAGCTAAGTAATAAAGAAAAAATATTATAAATTAATTCCATATATTATAAAAATTAATTTATTGAAAATTTTAATTTTTAATATTTTATACATATTAAAATAGAATATATATTATAATGTAATTTTATAGAAAAAATGTAAATAAAATTATAAAAATATTTATTATATAAAATTTAAAATGCGTTAAAATTTAAAAAAAATGAAAGTGTATTTAAAATAAATTTGAAAAATATTTTCGTAGAATTTTTTATTGTAGATAGTTATTAGGATATATTCTGTTTGAAACTAGAAAAAATTCGCATACAAATTTTATTTTTCTACTTTTTTAGATAAAATTTAAATGTTTGATTAATAAAAAATGTATGTAGAATTCAGAGAGAATTCTTTGCAGATAGCTCCTGTCTTCTGTGGAAAAAGGGTAACTTTAGTTACCCTTTTTTTGAGATGTTTTTATTTACTATTTGGAGTTGTATGTTTTCTTACGAACATAAAATACATTGTACCTAAGAAAATAAACCAAACTATACTATATTTTAAGGCTGTTAGAGTGTCAGGTTCTAATGTTAACAAATAGAGCATGAAGGCAAAGAAAACTAAGATTATTCCACACATGATAACACCTCCCGGCATTTTATAGATGGATTCAGCATGCAGATGAGGATAATTGCGGCGATACACAATATAGCTAATTAAAATTACAGACCATACGAATAAAAACGCAATGGCTGAAATACTAGTTACAATTGTAAAAGCACTTATGAGGCTTGGAGAGAGTGAGGCAATTGTATATCCTATTAAAATACATAAGCAGGAAAAGAATAGAGCATTAGCTGGAACGTGGTATTTGGAGAGTTTACCTAAAAGTGGAGGGGCACCTTTTTGTGTTGCAAGCCCGTATATCATACGGCTAGTAGAAAAAATACCACTATTTGCTGAAGAGGCAGCTGAGGTGAGAACGACAAAGTTTACCAAGCCAGCAGCTATCGGAATGCCTGCAAGTAAAAACATTGATACAAAAGGGCTTTTATCTGGAACAATTTGGTCCCAAGGTGTGACAGACATAATTACAGTGAGCGAAAAGATGTAAAAAAGTACAATTCGGACCGGTATTGCATTAATTGCTTTTGGGAGAATTTTTTTAGGTTCTTTTACTTCAGCGGCGGTTGTTCCAGCAATTTCTATCCCAACAAAAGAAAAAATGGCAATTTGAAATCCAGCAAAAAAGCCTGTTATTCCTCGTGGAAAAATATTTCCATCGTTCCATACGTGATTGAGAGAAGCAACCGTGCCATTTGGAGAGGTAAAGCCCGTAGCGATCATATAAAATCCAACAAAAATTAATGCTAAAATTGCTAGGACTTTGATGAGACCAAACCAGAATTCAAGTTCACCAAATAGTTTTACGGCAAAGAGGTTAGAGATTAAAAAGACACTAATACAAGCAAAAACGGTAAACCATGGATTGAGTGTTGGCCACCAAAAGTTCATATAAGTAATAATGGCGATAATATCAGCAGCTCCAGTTACAATCCAGCTCAACCAATAGCTCCAACCAACAAAAAAGGCAATTCCTGGTCCTAGCATATCGCTTGAAAAATCAATAAGAGATCGGTATTGTGAATTAGAAACCAATAATTCTCCCATAGCACGCATGACAAAGTATAGAGCAAAACCAATAATAGCATAAACGAGTATGATGGATGGACCTGCTACACTAATTGTTTTTCCTGATCCCATGAAGAGACCTGTTCCAATAGCACCACCAATGGCTATGAGTTGTACATGTCGGTTGTGTAGTCCACGCTGCAATTTATCGTGAGAATTATCTTTTAAATTTTGTTTGTAGTTCATTTTTTTGGGGTTCCCTTTAATTATTTTGAGATTAAATTACATTAAAAAAGGCATCATTTTATATCGAAGCATGATATAAATGAGGTGTAAAGAAAAAAATGTTTTTTATGATTTCATGTGGATAAAGAAAAGAATATGGTTTTGAAAAAAGATAATGTTTTCCTCTTAAATAGTGTAGCATATATTTGAATATGAAGTTTTTTATTATTTTGATAACAAATAAATGGCGAATAAAAATACTTCGCATTCTAGGAGGATTTTAAAATTATTTCAGAAAGTTTTGAGGATTTTTTCTTACTTTTTTAAATTTGTTCTTTGGAATCAGGATCTTATTATGTTCTTCATAATAGGGATAGTTTTGATTTTTGTTCAAATAGCATTAGAGAGTTGTCATTTTATTTAGGAAAAGCTTTAATGACGGGGAATTAAAATGATTTTTAAAAACACTTTATTTATTTTTATAATGCTCTCATCAGTGAAAAGTGGTCACTTTTGTTTTATGAAGGAAAAGAGGAATCCCATAGCTTCTTTCTTCTAAAGAAATTCACATTGTTTATACGAAAATCCTTGAACCTGTGATAAAGAAATGCAGCGTAATTCAATTATACAAAGAAAATAAGAAAGAATATGGGTTACTATGTTGTATACATATCGTTATTTTCTCTTTTAATATTCTTTCCAAATCATCAATGAAAACTTTTTTGTGCTGAAAGTAGGTTGATAATTTAACTTTTATCTATCTATTATTTCACGCTTGAAAAAATATAAAAACATGCCAACGTGATTAATTTCACTTTTCTATTTTTTCATTTTCTAATGATAAGAAAGATTTTTTATTCACCCTTATTTATCAAGAGAGTTGGCTTTTTTCTGGTAATACAAGTGGAGAAATAAGGATTTTAGATATATTGCGGCGTTCCATTTCGATAACTTTAAAGCGTAAACCTTCAATTTCAAAACTTTCTCCTTCATTGGGTAAATGGCCAAATTGCCAAAGCATAAAGCCTGCTAGAGTCGTATAACGATCTGCTTCATCAACAAGATTACGCCCAAGATAACCGCTTAAACGGCGGATATCAGCATATCCCTCTACAAGAAGATTTCCATTTTCAAGTTGTTCTGCGATCATGAGTTCTTCATCGTCATCAGGAAAGTCACCTGCAATAGCTTCAAGAATATCGGTTGGTGTTGCAATCCCTTCAAAAGATCCGTGTTCATCAACAATAATTGCAAGTTGAATTGAAGAATGACGCAATTGCTCCATTAATCGTAAAACACTTGTGTTTTCATGAACAACGAGGGGTTCTCGCATAGCTTTTTTCCAATTAATTTTTTTTCCTTCAGCCAAATTCAAAAGAAGATCTTTTGTCAATGCAACGCCAACAAATTCATCCACTTTTTCACGCGCAAGAATTAAGCGGCTGTGTTTAACTTTTTGTAATTCTTCACGCATTTCATTTTCATCAGCATTTAAATCTAACCACTCAATCTCATTACGGGGTGACATAATAGAGCGGACAGGACGATCAGCTAAATCGAGAACGCCACGAATCATCTCCTTTTCTTCTGGTCTAAACAATTCAGAAGCTGCGGCCTGTTCAGCAATAACATCTACAGTCTCAGCAAGATTACTATCTTTGATTCCTCCTCCTAAGAGTCTCAAAACAGCATCAGCGGTTTTACTCCGTAGATCATTAGTTGTAATCATTTTTTCACGGTTTCGACGTCCGATTTGATTAAAAACTTCGATGAGAACAGAAAAGCCAATAGCCGTATACAAATATCCTTTTGGAATATGAAAACCAAATCCTTCAACAATAAGAGTAAAACCAATCATCATCAAAAATCCAAGACAAAGGATTACAATAGTGGGATGACGATTAATAAAATGCATAAGTGCACCCGATCCACACATCATTACTCCCATAGCAGCAATGACTGCGATATACATAACTACTGCCTGCTCTTTTGCAATCATACCTGTTGCGGTAATAATACTATCTAGTGAAAAAATGGCATCCAGCACAACGACTTGAACAATTACTTGCCAAAAAACAGCATAAGAAACGCCAGTTTTTCTTTCATGTGATACTCCTTCTAACCTTTCATGTAATTCTAGTGTTCCCTTTGCCAGCAAAAAAGCTCCGCCACCGATTAAAATAAAGCTATGCCAACTAAATACAAAAGATGAAAGTGAAAGAATTACTGTGTCGAGCTTCATAATCCACCCAATAACTGTAAGGAGGAAAAGCCGCATAATTAATGCTAAAGTAAGGCCTATAAAGCGTGCACGGTTGCGCAAATGCAGCGGTAATTTTTCAGCTAAGATTACAATAAAGATAAGATTATCTATTCCTAAAACAATTTCGAGAAAAACCAACGTGACCAAACCAAACCACGCATGCGGATCAGTGATCCATTCCATCATTTTCTACCTTTAAAAAGCTTAAAAGTGTGCATTTGACAAAAAATCATGAGCTTTTATTCGTATATTGGATCATGGATGTTGAATGTAAAAAACTTACATCAAAGAAAAACAACAACAAAATATTGCTTAAATGCATGTGATTATTGATAAAACAAAATGATGCCCCATCTCGTCTATAACCACAAGAAGGTTCCTCTAAATTTTGCTCGGGCATTATGCTCGATAATCCTCCAACTATAGATTCCGTCTAACAATCAGAATATTTATTTATAAAGCCCCTTATAATGGGTTCATTTTTATGTAAGATCAAGTAGCGCATATCACATTTTTAACCTTACAGACAATGAGGCTATATAAAAAATTATAAAATATCTAGACATTCAATCTTAGGAACGTTATAGAGGCGCTCATTCTCATCCTCTGAGAAATTTATGGGTGATTAGCTCAGCCGGTAGAGCAGCTGACTCTTAATCAGCGGGTCGAGGGTTCGATTCCCTCATCACCCACCATTTATTTTATAGCATGAATAATTTATTGTTGCATAAACTTTTTTAAAATATGAGATGCTAAATAAAATTGGGGAATAGAATTTCCCCATCTGCGTTTATTTAAGTGTAGATTCTTGCTATAGCTTGTCATCAAGTTTTGTAGATTTTAACACTAGTGTATTTTGACAGTAGGTTTTGCATTAAATGGGAAAAGCTAGGATTAGGTAGGAATACGTGGTAATTTGTTGTTTTTATGTATAAAATTTAGCATTAAAAGCGCGTTTTGTCAAAATAGATTTTGACACCTAAAATTGTAAAAAAGAGCTAAAAAGAGTGAAAATCAGAAAAAAGAGCGTTTTTATGGTAAAAATGAAAGAAGGCTTTGAAAAGTCTGTGAAAGCCCAGAAAACCGCCTTTGAAGACCCTTTGAAAAAAATCCAATAAAATGTGAAACGCATTGCAAAATCAGCCAAAAATGACCAAAAAAGCAAAAAAGATATGCGCCATATGGCGCGTTTCTATTTTTTGCAAATATAATTCTTTAAAAACAAAGTGTTATTACAATTTCTTCATGTAAGGAGAAACGCGCCTGTATTTTTCATTTTAAAGGAACATTACGCCGTATCTTGTGTAGCTTCTAGATGTACTCTTTTAGCTTCGATTTGACGCTTTAAATGAATCTTAAGAAGAGGAAAAGTCGCTTCGACTTCTTCCATATCGTTGATGTTTTGAACAAGCTCTTGCAGTTTTTTATAAAGTTCCGCCGCGAGTTCCGCTATATCTTCAGGGGGGAGTTTTATTTTTGCATCGCGATAGGTTGTATAAGCTATGCGACCGAGTTTTTTCATGAGTCCAGTAGGGATAGTTTGTGGTTTAAAACCTGCTGCTTTCGCTTTTGCCATGTCGCTAAACATTTCGCCTTCACCCGTAACAAGCCAATGAGGATTAATGTTATAGGCTGTATAATAAGCATTAATTACTGATGATGGTGGCTCATGTGCCCCAATTTCATAATTGGCAAGGGTATTACGTTGTAAATTAAGGCGTTGCGCAAAAATACTCCGTTCTTCGTTTCCGAATATTCGTCTTATTTCACGCAACCGCTTTGCCAGTGGTGTTTTAGGTTCTACTTCCGGACGTGCCAAAAAAATTACCTCAACACCAAATAAATTGTTTGCAAAACAATTTATTTGGTATATACCTATTATTACCGCCCGCTATTGAGGGCAGATATTCTACCATTAACCCCACAAAAAACGGATGGTTTGAGCATCCGTTTAAAGCAGGAGCGAAACTTATGACAACCACACAAAAATGGGATCGCCATAGTATTTTAGCTGAGCTACGCCGCCGTAACATGACCTTGGCGGAGCTCGCGAAAGCTTATCAACTATCGTCATCCAGTGTTCAACATATCTGGACACGGTCTAACGAGAAAGCCGAACGTGCTATTGCCGATTTTATCGGTTTGCCCGTCGAGCAAGTTTTTTACGACCGCTACCCCAAAAGTCGCCGTCGCATTTTTAAAGCAGCAAAACATGCCAATACAGATTCGGCAACACAGTCCGCATTGCGCGGTAATGCTGCTTGAATTCCGTTACACGGCTTTGCGTTTTTGCGCATTTGCCATGAATTTAAATACCATAAGATAAAAAGGTTTATCAATGTCTAAAGATCAGTACGAAATAGGCAAGATAAATTGCATAGAGTTGCATCATAGAACAGCCGTTTGGGTAGTTTTGTTTTCCATAGGTGGTAAGCGGATTTTACTAATGGGGGATGGTTATGGTTGCAGCTTATAATTTATGGATGCCAGAGGCAAAAAGAGAAATTTTTAATCCTTATTCAGAAGCTGAGCGATTACAAATGATGCTTTCCTGTTCTTTAAAAGCAGTGAGTGGAGGCTTTCGACATATACCGATACGGTATATTATTGACCCCCCGCATGGCTTATTTGATGCGATATTAGCACGGCAGATTGCTATTCATATTTTGCATTATCAATTTGAGGTGCCGCGGCGGCGTATTGTTGCCATGCAAGTACGGAAGCAGACTGCTATCTTTCTTGCTTTGCAAGTGATTAACCGGCGTTTGGAAGAACCCGTTTTTGCGAAAGCTTATCGAAGATGGGCGGGGCGTGCGATGGATTTATTCTTTAAAGAGATCAGAAAGGCGGCAGCGTGATGGCACAGTTTCAAAAGCTTGCTCTTGATGTGATTGTGGTGCCGGAGCGTATACGCCCTGTAGATGATGAGCATGCCAAGGCACTTGCACAATCAATAGTGCGGGAGGGATTGATGAATCCGATTACGGTGCGCCATACTCCCAATGCTAAGGAAGGCAATTATACGCTTATTGCTGGTGCGCATCGGCTTCGTGCTGCTGAGCTTTTGGGCTATAGTGACATTGATGCGGTTGTGGTGCAGGCTGATAAGGACAATGCCGCGCTTTTAGAAGTGGCTGAAAACCTGTTTCGCAATGAATTGTCAGTGATTGATCGTGCACTTTTTGTCCAGACTTACCGCGAATTGTGGGAAAAGAAGTATGGGGAAATTAAGGTTGGTGGGGACGGTAGTAATCAACATAAAGTCAAAAAAGAGCAATTGGGTAAAGTTTATCCTATTGCTCAAATCAGTGATAATGCCTCTTCAAATGACAATAAAATCGGGTGTGAAGGAGACAAAGTGGCAAAGGTGCAAGTTGCACCTTTGATCGGTGGTGATGCACATTTAAAGCAATTGGGCCAAGTTGACCCTATTGCTCAAATGGAGGGAGAAGATGGCAAGAGGAGAACTTTATCTTTTGCTAAACATGTGGCGGACCGCATTGGTTTTTCTCAAGATGTTGTAAAACGTCTTAACTGTATTGCCCAACATTTACAGACGGAGTTGCGCTCTGTTTTGCGGGGGACAGCATTGGCGGATAATCAAGCGCAGTTGTTAAAATTAGCCAAGATGGAGCCGGTTGCGCAACGGCGGGTGGCGATTGCGCTCCAACAGGTTGAGGGGGTTTTACGGCGGGCTGTTGATTTGGTCAATGGGGTTAATACGCCGCCGCAAATTAATGAACAGGAACGGATTTTTGCGCAGTTATTAGAGGTGTGGCAGAGAGCAGATGCGCAGACAAAGGCGCGGTTTTGTGATTATCTTGCAAGAGAACGAGGGGAGGTGCTGTCATGAAGAGGCATGGTTGCGGGCAGCTTGATTTTTTCCAAAAGCCGGTTTTTCCCTGTCGTGAACCCGTTGCGCAGATTGATTTAGAGCGGTTTCGTTCTCGTATAAAGCGCGCTATGGCGCGGGCTTTGAGAGAATGCCGGTATGAGCGCAGTGAGATTGCAGAGCGCATGTCGCATTATTTAGGGATTGGGTGTTTAAGTAAGGCGAGTTTGGATGCTTATGTTGCAGAAAGTAAGCAGGTGGATATTTCTCTGCCGCGGTTTAAAGCCTTTGTGCGGGCGACAGAGGCATTTTGGCTCTGGGATGAGGTGGTGAGTGAAGATGGATTGTTGCTGTTGCAAGGAGATGAGGCGCGGTTAGCAGAAATTGCGCGGCTCCAGCAGGAACAGCGGGAGATTGCGGTGCGCTTGAAAGTCATGCGTGCAACGCCGGTGCAAATTAAACGGGGGCAGTCATGAAGGAATGGTTTACTATTGCTGAATTGGCTGAGGCGGCTTTGCCAGGGTTGCCTAAGAGTAAGGGTGGATTGCGTAAGATTTTGGCGACCACATGGCGTCATCAAAGTGGTTTGACATGTAAAGTTAAAGGGGTTTCTCGTCCTGTTGTGGAGGTTCACATTTCCTTATTACCGGAGGGGGCACGGACGGTATTGATAGTGCGCTGTGGTGGGGTGTGTGTTGCGCAACAAAGTCAAGGTGAGAAAAAAGCTGAGCAACGTGATCAAAAGACAAGTGTTTGGGAGCGTTATGAAGGGCTTTCCAAGGCACATAAAAGGCGATGTGAAGAGCGTTTGAAGGCACTTTGCTTTTGGGAAGATTTGCTCCATGCCGGTATGGGGGTGCATGATGCGGCAAGTTTGAGTGCTGTGCAATTTGGTGTGAGCCGGATGTCGCTTTTTAATTGGCGGCAGATGGTGGAGGGGGTATGAGCGCCCTGATTAGTTGGCAGCGCTTGCACCTTGTTATGGTGAGGAGAATGTTTCGCAATTTGCGCCGTGTCATGAGGGGGCGTGGGAGGTTTTTTGTTCGGATTATTTGCGCTCCTCTAAACCTGCTTTTTCGGCGTGTTATCGGCGGATGGTTTCGGTGGCGCAGGAGCGTGGTTTTGAGCCCATTCCTTCTGAGCGGGCTTTGCGGCGTCGTTTTAAGGCGGAAGTTTCCAAAGCGGTTGTGGTTTTAGCGCGTGAGGGAGAAGAAAAGGCAAAAAAGCTTTATCCGGCACAATGGCGTGATCGCTCAAGCCTGCATGCACTGCAAGCAGTGAATATGGATGGACATAAGCTGGATGTTTTTGTGAATGTTCCTTGGACAGAAAAGCCTGTGCGGCTTTATCTGATTGCCATTCAAGATCTTTATTCGGGCAAGATTTTATCGTGGCGCTTGTCGGATGCTGAGACTTGGGAAATCGTGCGTTTGGTGATTGGGGATATGGTGGAAGCTTATGGAATACCGGAGCGGATGACCTTGGATAATGGGCGTGCCTTTACCAGCAAGTGGATTTCTGGAGGTGTGCAAAATCGCTTTCATTTTAAGATTAAGCCGGATGATCCGCAAGGGCTTTTGACGAGTTTGGGTGTGCAATTGCAATGGACCACCCCTTATAGCGGACAGTCTAAACCGATTGAGCGGGCATGGCGTGATCTGGCAGAAGCGATTTCGAAACATCCCTTTTGTGCGGGGGCTTATACGGGCAATAAACCGGATGCCAAGCCTGAAGATTATGGCAAGCGCGCGATAGGATTTGAAGCGTTTAAAGCTCATGTTGGTGCGCAAATTGTGGCGCATAATGCGCAAGCGGGGCGTAAGGCGGTTAATTGTGCGGGGCGCAGTTTTGATGAGACCTTTACTGAGAGCTTGCAAGCCGAGGGGACGATTATTCGGCAAGCAACGGCGGCACAACGGGCTTTATGGCTTTTAACCTCTGAGGCATTGCGTGCGCAAAAGGGTACGGGCGAGATCCATTTTTATGGCAATCGTTATTGGGCGCGGGCGTTGAATGAGCATGCGGGGCAAAAGGTGATTGTACGCTTTGATTCGGATAATTTGCATCAAGATTTACGGGTTTATGATTTGAACAATCGGTTGCTTTGTTTGGCACCATGCCTTTGTGATGTGGGTTTTTATGACCAGCAGGCGGTGCGCTTGAATGGGCGTTTGCGTAAAGAATATGTGAAGGCTGTTAAAGCAGAAAAACAGCTAGCGGCAAAGCTTGCGCTTGATCACTTGGCTGATGTTTATGCCAAAGCTGCACCAAAGGAAGATGATTCAAAATCAAAGCCTCTCATCAAGCCAAAGGTTAGCTGCTTGGTTTTAAGCAATGTGGGGAATTTAGCTTTGAAAGCTAATAGTTGTGAAGATTTAGGGGATGATAAAGCTTTGGAGGCAGAAGAATTTAGTCAACATTTGCATAAAGCTTTAAAACGGCTTTCTGTTTCTGATAACGGGCGTGAAGTGGTTAAATTTCCACGATAAGAGGGATAAGAGAAGGAAGTTTTAAGGGGGACGATTTTGTATCGCGTACGGTTTGAAGCATTAACAAAGAAAGGGGGAGGAACCTTATTCATTTCAAAGTTTCAATCAACACATGAAGTTTTTAGGTATCTTTGCTTGATTGGGTGAGCTGTGTGGAGTGTTCATTACCTCTCAAGAGATAAAGAGAGGAGGATTTTCTAAGGAAGCCGATTTTGTATTGGGATTGGCATTGGCATAGAAAACCTCTTCAACTTCTCACGCTAATTGGTCAACAAAGCGTGTGCTATCTGCATATGTTGCATAACATTCAACATTTAGCGTTAAAACACGTCGCCTTACTCCATAATCATCCCCATCTTCAATCGTTTCACTTTGTATTGAGATATTAATGGTCGGCGTTGTTTCAATAAATAAATTGAAGTCATGCATATTGAAAATATTGTCACCAGCAGCCGTCTTTGCTGCTTTAATCAACGCAACAAAGCTTTCCCTTATCGTTTCTCTCGGATGCATGAGTGTTCCTGTTATTTAACATTTATCCTTTTCTTTAGATTGGTATCGTGTTATGATACATAAAAGAACGAATAAAGGTGATTTGGTGATTGAATCTTTTGCGGATAAGCGGTGTAAAGATCTTTTAGAAGGCAATCCGCCCAGAGGCTTTTTTACCACTCTAGTACGCATAGCACAAAGAAAATTGTTTATGCTCGATAAAGCAGTTGATCTTAAAGATTTGCGCAGTACTCCGGGAAATTGTCTAGAGGCATTGAAAGGAGAGCGTAAAGGTCAATATTCTATTTGTATTAATGACCAGTTTCGTCTTTGTTTTGAATGGCGTACTAATGGCGCCTATGAAGTTGAAATCGTAGATTATCATTGATCTGTAGGAGGTCGAGTTGAAAAATTATATAGCGATTCATCCCGGAGAAATTTTACGAGAGGAATATTTAAAAGAATATGCTCTGTCTGCTTATGCTCTTGCAAAAGCATTAAATGTTCCACGCACGAGAATAGAACGTATTGTTGCTGAGAACGGTCCAGTGACTCCCGATACAGCACTAAGATTAGCCTGTTTTTTTGATACTACTGCTGAATTTTGGCTTAACATGCAAGTTGCTTATGACGTTAGTATATTACAAATTGAAAAAGCAGACGAATTTGCCAAAATCAATAAATTTGAATGTAGGGTTTAACCATCTCCCCATTTTGAGAACAGGGAGGGGAGTTCTATTTTTTTAATTAAGCAACCTTTTAATGGGGCTTTCTAAATAGGGCATAAGTTTGCAATGACGGTTTCATGCTGTGCGGTAGTTCTGAAGTTCCAAAACCTGTAAGAATTGCAGGAATCTTTGTAATATTCAGTATTTCATCTTGAAGTTTTAAAATCAAAACTTTTTCTACTACATTCATGATGTCAACCAGAGCACTACAATTTTTATCATCTACATATTCACAATTTACAAACTGAAACAATGCTATCCACAAATCGCATAAGAAATAGGTGTCTATCTTTATTGGACACCTTCGTGAATTTTCTCTCTCAAACATGCCGATCCTTTGGATGTAATTTTCGTTGAATGGAGTACCTTTTCTGTACCATCTGGTCTTTGAATGGTAATAGCGGGACAATCCATGAATCCTTTCTTAATTTTGTCCTGATAAGGTAACAATGGACCACTTGGAGCCCGTCGATATACCCAGTCATGTTTACGCAAGTAATTCGTTAAATCTTTTAGTCGCACCTCTAACATTTTTGCAACTTCGATGAGACCAAACAGACTATCAGAGCGCTTTAAATCTTCTAAAGCTCCAGCTTTTGGCGTCAATTCGGCAATGGTGTTATCTTTCTGCTCGATTTGACTTTGTAGATGATTTAAGACGCCAAGCAACGCTTCCATTTTGGAATAACCAACTTGTGGTGTTGCTGATTGTGATACGGTTCGAGAGTCTTTAAGGATTTTGATTTTTTAGAAGTTGAGGCTTTTTGAGCAGCAGGTAGGGCAAAAAAACACTCCGAAAAGAACTATTGATTCGCAATAATTAAGAGGCATATTAAAATCCTATTCTCTTAATATTTATGCATCCCTCACGGTGAAAAAGATACATAAAAACCAATAGATTGTGCACAGTAAAAAGGCTATGGTACGCCCAAGGGGAATCGAACCCCTGTTTCCGCCGTGAAAGGGCGATGTCCTAACCGCTAGACGATGGGCGCAAATCGATCATGAGGCTTATAGAGAGGATCTTTGTACTTCGCAAGCCCTTTGTGTCATTTTTTTAAAAAAAAATGTGTTTTATTGAATAACTTTTGAACGGTGCTTGTTTGAACTATTTTATTTTCTAAAATTTTTGGGACAAAAGTATAGAGTTATCACGATTGATAGAAAATTTTGATGTGAGGATCATTTCAATGAATGATATTTTCGTTTGTTTTCAGTTTGAGGAATAGGCAAAAATAACCAAAATGGCATTAAAAATGCGCTTATTTTTTATATATTTTTTAGTTGTTATCGTTACACTTGCATATAAGGATATTATTTAATTTTCTGGAAAGAGCTTTTATACAGAAGGTTTCTTATTTGTTACTAAGTTAATAAATAGCATGAATCGTAGAAAATTTTCTTTTGAAGAGTAGGTCATAGATTCTTTTTAGTTTTACAAAATGTTAAAGCAAATTTTTCAAACTATATTAAAAGTTGTTTTTCATCTTGCTTTTTACATGAGTGCAAGAAATTTGAAATTAAAAACTCTTCATTTGTTCTCGCACGTATTGAGTGAGGTCTTTATTTGAAAATGAATCGGCGTGGGTAAAGGGCTGATTTAGGTTCTTATCATTTCAATTCGTTAATTTTGCAAAGAGAGGGGAATGGCAATAAATTGAAGTAAAATATTCGAATTTTGTAAAGTTATTGGCTATGTTTATAATATCTTGGAATTACGGTATATACACATTAAGCTTTTTTTTATTTTAATGTAAGGTTCTATTTCGATATATAAGAACGTTAAAAATTTGATATTGAAGGACTATTTTTCAAACTATGGAATGGTAGAAGGGGATGGGGTATTATTTACTGATCTAATTTATTGTCTATTCTTTTAATTTATCATATGAGAGAATGTTTTTTATTAAATAGAAGAGATATTTTTGTGTTTTCTTACCAATTTTTCAATCTTATTTATTGATTATTTTATAACTTTTTTTGTGCTTTGTTGATAGAGTCTAGTTTTTATGAAAAGATTTTTGGTTTTTAAAAACAAAGCAATTTTTTATGGAAACTTGTATTTATCAGTTTTGCAGATTTTTATGCTGAATTAGATGCTTTAATAAAGGTTCTAAAATCTTTGAAGAAAGTAGATATTTGTATTTTTAGGAATTTTTATTAAACAAGTAGGGATAATGCGATTAGAGAAAATTGCGTGAAGAGAGTAGGTTTTCAATGAAGATAGGCATCAGTGGTTAGATAATGGCAGAATCTTTAAAAGTTGGCATTGCGGGACTTGGTACGGTTGGTACTTCAGTTGTTCAAATTCTACGTGAAAAAGCGAATAGTTTAGCTTGTCAATGTGGACAATTAATCAAAGTCGTTGCTGTTAGTGCGCGAGATAAAGGCCGTAATCGTGGAATTGATCTCAGTGAGATAAGATGGTTTGATTCACTTATGGAGATGGCTGCCTCTGATGAAATTGATGTTTTTGTAGAGTTAATTGGTGGTGAATTGGATGTTGTATATAATGCTGTTAAGAAGGCGCTTGAAACGGGCCATCATGTTGTAACTGCCAATAAAGCTCTTCTTGCTCGACATGGAGTAGAGTTGGCTATAATTGCAGAAAAAAAAGGTGTTTTTCTGCATTTTGAAGCAGCCGTTGCAGGGGGAATTCCTATTGTTAAAGCGATGAGAGAATCGTTCTCGGGTAATCACATATCACGGATTTATGGTATTCTTAATGGAACCTGTAATTATATATTAACACGCATGTTTACGAAAGGGCTTTCATTTAAAGATTGTTTAGCAGAAGCACAGAGACTTGGTTACGCTGAAGCAGATCCAACTTTTGATATTGAGGGCGATGATACTGCTCATAAATTAGCTTTATTGACGAGTTTGGCATTTGGGACAGCTGTTTCGTTGGATGATGTTTATGTTGAAGGAATTCATAATATTTCGCAAATTGATATCCGAGCGGCTGATGAATTAGGATATCGGATCAAGCTTTTAGCGGTTGCATTAAAAACAGATTCTGGAATAGAGCAACGTGTTCATCCAACAATGGTACCAACATCTTCAATGATTGCTCAGATAAATGGTGTAACCAATGCCCTTTCTATTCAAAGTGATTTATTAGGTGAATTACTATTTTCTGGTCCTGGTGCTGGAGGAATGGCAACAGCATCCGCCGTTATTGGTGATTTGACGGATATAGCAAAAGCGCGTTTTGGTTTTTACTATTCACCTGTTTTTAAACGCCCAGCATTAGAACTTTCTCCTCATAAAAAAGCACGTATTTCGCATCATGCAGGAGGGTATTTTATTCGTTTAAATGTTCATGATCGTGCTGGTGTTTTTGCTGCGGTTGCAAGGCATATGGCTGATAATCACATTTCATTAGAATCGATTGTTCAGAGATCTTTTGTAGAAAATCAAATTGAAAAAACGATTATTTTAATCACGCATGAAACAACAGAAGTAAATGTGCGACAGGCACTTGCTGAAATTGAAAAAGATGGACATCTTATTGCAAAATCTCAATTCATTCGTATTGAACGTATGGCAAAGAATCGATAATTTTTTTATCATAATCAAAAGGCAAGATTGAGTGCTTTTGTCTCTTGTGGAAGGTTTTTACCTTTGCCAAACGCTTTATTTTTAGTGCTTGATAAGTATTAATGTTTTTTCTAATATTCATTCTGTAGGATTTTTTCATATGCCCACAACTCAGAAGATTATAAATGGATTTGATCGTATTTTGACACTTGAATTGGTACGTGTTACCGAATGTGCTGCTGTTGCTGCTGCACGCTGGCGTGGACGTGGAGACGAAAAGGCTGCAGATCAAGCTGCGGTCGATGCAATGCGAAGGGAACTTAATCGATTGCCTATCGAAGGAACTGTGGTGATTGGGGAAGGTGAGCGGGATAAAGCGCCTATGCTCTATATTGGAGAAAAAGTAGGTCTTCAAAATGGAGTGGAAATTGATATTGCACTTGATCCATTGGAAGGAACAACACTTTGTGCTAAAAATCTTGCTAATTCTTTGGCAGTTATTGCAATTGCTGCAAAGGGGAATCTTCTTTATGCTCCTGATGTTTATATGAAAAAAATTGCTATTGGTCCTGGTTATCCAAAGGGAGTGGTGGATATAGATGCTTGTCCTGCTGATAATATCTATGCACTTGCAAAAGCTAAAGGAGTGGCTGTTAATCAGATTACTGTTTGTATTATGGAGAGACCTCGTCATGAAAAATTGATTGATGAAGTACGAGCGACAGGGGCATCGATTCGCTTGATCGGTGATGGAGATGTTGCTGCGGTTATTGATACAACTAATCCAGAAGAAACAGGTATTGATATCTATATGGGTATTGGTGGAGCCCCAGAGGGTGTTTTAGCGTCTGCTGCTTTGCGCTGTATTGGGGGACAGATGCAAGGTCGTTTACTGCTTGATACAGAAGAAAAAATTTCTCGTGCAGCTAAAATGGGAATTAGTGATCCCAATAAGGTTTATACAATGGAAGAAATGGCAAAGGGTGATGTTTTATTTTCAGCAACAGGGGTGACAGATGGTAATATGCTTTCTGGCGTTAAATTCATGTCTCGCTACATTCAAACGGAAACTCTCGTAATGCGTTCCCATACAAGCACAGTTCGTAATATTAAAGCACAGCATAGAGATCATTCAAAATTTGATTAATGTTTTCTTTTTTTGTCTCCACTAAAAAATAAAAAAATCTTCAGCGAGAATCTGCGCTTCCATGAGGATAAATATATATGCATGGAAGCGTTTATAGATATGGGAATATCAGCTTATTATTATGAGAGTTGTACAGAATGTACCCAGCCATTTTTATCTTCTATGTTTCCTTTTTGAAGACCAACCAATTGCAGACGAAGTTGCTTTGTAATTTCTCCAACTGTCTCATTTCCGATGATAAATTCTCCTCCTTTATATCTAAAACGGCCGATTGATGTGACAACGGCAGCTGTACCACAAGCAAAAACTTCTGTAAGATGTCCACTCTTTGCGTCTTCCTGAAGAGATTTAAAAGAATAAGGACGCTCTTTTATCTCTAAACCCATTTGTCTCGCTAATTCTAAAAGTGAATGACGTGTTATTCCTGGAAGGATAGTTCCATTAAGTGGAGGAGTTACGAGTGTATTATCGTTCATAATAAAGCAGATATTCATACCACCAAGTTCTTCAATCCATTTATGTTCAATCATGTCAAGAAAGAGCACTTGGCTACAATTGTTTTCAGTTGCACTTTTTTGTGCAAGTAAGCTTGCTGCATAGTTTCCACCACATTTGGCAGCACCTGTCCCGCCAGGACCGGCTCTACTATAATCTGTTTCAATCCAAACACTGACAGATTTTTCTTCTCCTTTGAAATAAGATTCAACTGGAGAGGCTATGATACAAAAAAGATATTCTTGAGAAGGACGTACTCCCAAAAAGTTTTCATTGCCAAACATAAATGGTCGTATATAAAGGCTACTATCGGGATGATCAGAGACCCATTTTTGATCAATTTTTACTAATTGATGAACAGCATCTAGAAAAATCTCTTTTGGTAATTCTGGCATAGCTAATCTTTGTGCTGATTCTATAAAACGTTGTGCATTGGCATCAGGACGGAAAAGCAAAATACGCCCATCTCTTGCACGATATGCTTTTAGACCTTCAAAAATTTCTTGGCCGTAATGCAAAACGGTACTTGCAGGGTTAATTGCTAAAGCTTTATATTGAGAGATAATGGCATTATGCCAACCTTTGTCTTTAGACCATTGAATAGTACACATGTGATCTGTAAAAAATTGACCAAAACCGGGATTTTTTAGAATTTCTTCACGTTTTTCTTTTGGCAGAGGTGATAAGTGTTTTTCTGTCTTAAATGGAAGGGATGATAGAGGAGATTTCATAAGAAAAACCTTTTGAATATGTTTTATTTTTCAATAAAAATAATAAGCTATTTTAATCGTAACTCTATTATTAGCAAAACCTTTGTGTCAATGTTTTATTATAGAATTCAAAGATTATGGTAGATATTTTGGTTTCTATTCTTAGTTCTTTTATCAACTTTCTGCAGTGATATGGAACCTTTATCTGTATTTATCGTTTTCTCAAAGTAAGTATTTGAATAATTTTGTATATGCATATTTTCTAGAAATTTAACGGTAAGGGAATTGAGAAAAGGAATCTATCATGATTGATAAAAATTATCACACATATGAAGAACGTATGGCTGCAGAAAAAAAAGATCGTGAACAGCGCGTTTCAATCGCTAAGGGTATTTTTGCTATCCTTCTTGCGCTCGTTATTATCTGGTTTATTTTTGGTTTTTTGGGATCTTTTTTTGCAAAATCTCCTAAAAATATTTCGCATTATAATACTCCAGAAACAAGTCAGACCGTAACAACGCCTCAAAAAGATTTAAATTCATTACCTTCTGTACCTTATACCTATAAGGGTACGCAGTGATTTATTCATAAACATAATTTTTTAGCTAAGATAAAAACGGTGTAGCTTAAATAATACAGTTAGCGCAAATCCAGTAGGAGGAAAAGATTAAAACGATTTTTATTTCTGAAGTTTTCAGTAAGTAATTAATGGACTGTGGAATAAATAATGCAACTGGGTTAATAACCGTTGCGTTATTTATTTAGCGTGTGATGAAGCAATTTCCACCGGAATTTTTAATGTTTTCACAGAGAGATACAGCTTCATTCCGATTGTGTGTTTGAATACGAACTCGGTAATAGGTACCTTTTCCTGGTATAAAAGCCGGTTGAATATTTAAAGGACGGGCATCGATAAGGAAGCCAAATTTAGATTTCATATTTTTTAAAGAATCTTTAGCTAGCTCATACGTTGGTTGAGATGCAAGTTGTACATAATAATTTTCTGAATTTTGTGGTGTGACTCTGTTTGATGATGTGAGGTGAGACGCGGCAGATGCTTCAACGTGTGCATTTTTTTCTGCTTGAGAAGGAATTGGGATAAATTTTCCTTCAGTATTTAAGTTAAAAGTATTTTCAGCTATTATTTTATCGATACTATTTTTGAGATCATGTTCTATTTCTTGGTCATTTATATCGGAATCATACGACGAAACAAGAGACGAATTTTGAAGTTCATCAGAAGTTTGATTAATAGCTTCTTCAGATTGAGCGGTATTTTTGCTCTTTATTTGATGCACGGGAGATAGGGATACTGTACCATCTTGATTTACAATAACAGTTTGAACTTCTTTCGTGGGAACAGTATGACTGTTGGCTTCTGTGATTGCATCTTCAACATCAAATTCATTTGAAAAAGGTGATGAAAAGTTTAAAGATTCTTCTGGATTTAATTTCTCTAAATTTTCAGGTTGTTCAGAGTTATCAATAAGAAATTGTTGTGCATTCTCCTGTTTCTCATTTTGTTCAGTTGTTTGTTTATAGATATCTAAATTATGTTCAACATCATTTTTCGTTTCAGTCGTTTCTGGTTTGAGTTTAAAAGGCGCATTATCCGCGTGAATAATAATCGTTTCTTCATTTTTGTGTGATGTCATAAAAAAGTGAGAATAACCAGAAAATCCAATTGCTATTAAAATAAGAAGAAAAATACCTTTGATAAAAATTTTACTAAAAATAAAATTTTTTAAAGGAGAGGAAGCTGATGAATGCATAGGAATCTCATCTGAGCTTGTATCTGGTAAATTTTCGGTAAAAGAGGAAGAATTATACTCCATATTGGCAACAGAAAAATAGTCAGCATTTTGCTCTTTAGAGTTTATAGAAACACCTTCTTTTGAATTTTGCATAGTTTGATGAAAAACTTCATTAAAGACCTCATTTTTTTGTTGTTTTTGAGGAAAATTATCTGTTGGGATATTTCCTACATTGAGTACATCAGCAAATTCTTCTTCTAAACCACCACTAGTTGGTAAATCATATTCTGGGGCTTCATATGGAACTTCTGGAACCATAATAGGGCCAGTCTTTTCTACAATTTCCTCTGAAAATTTATAAGTATCAACACTGGGAGGGAGAGTATTTCTGTGCATATAATTGTGGGCAAAAAAACTAGCTGTTTGCTTCATATTAAGGGAGTCTGACGAGGAAAGAAACTCATTTAAATTATTTTCGTTATAGGAGGTTTCGCTGTCTGAGGTAGAGATATTTTCAGCGTTCTTGATGGCTTGGGCTTGAGCATCATTATCTATTGGAACTTTTTTGCTATAAATTTCTTGTTGTGAAAGGGGAGCTTCAAAAAAATAAGGATAATTGCTTGTATAATTTTCTTTTGTTTCCTCTTTTAAGTAAGACTGTTTACCAACTTGTGTAGAATATAAAGGTGAAGAGAAATCACCTGTTGTTTTATTTTTGGTAGTCTTTTGTTTTTCTGATGCAAAGTTAGAAGATGAAAAAAACTTATTTTCCTCTGTAGAAGAGGAGATATCAGTTTCAAGCCAATTTTCTTGATCCGCTGAAATTTTATAGGGATTGTTTAGGGGAGTTTCAAAGCAGTTTTGATTGTCATCATAATTTTTTTGTGGATTCTGAGTTTCTGATTGTTGTGAGGTTGCTTGTGAAAGATAGGCTTGTTCCATGGATTCTGCTGTATCCCGCTTATTTTCACGTTTTTCAGATTTATCAAAAAAGAAATTTTCTGATTCTGATTTTGAAATAAGGTTATTTTTTTCAAAAAAAGGGTTAACACTGGTTGATGGTGTTTTCTGGTGAGGTGATTGATTCTTTTGAATTGGTAATGGAGAAAGCGCGTCTAAAATTTGTTCCTCATCATGGTTAGCAGGTGAAGAATATTTCTCTTCAGACAAACTATTTTGTTTTAGATGCTTGAAAGAAGCAGTTTGTGCAATATCTGAATCTGATGCGTTGCTGATTGCGTGTAAATTCCATTGCTTTTTCTGATCATCAAATGATAAGTTATGCGTTAAATTGTCTGTCAGTTGCTCTTCTAAAAAGGATAAATCAAAATCATCATCATGAGGTAATGCTTCTCGGTGGGATGTTGATTGATTCGTCGGTAAAGAAAATCGCTCATTTTTGTTTCCGATTTGTTTGTTCGGATTAAAAATGCGTGTAATTCTTTCTAAAGTATCATGGTGTTCATGATCTTGTTTTGTTTCGTACAGATTTTTGCGATCGTTATCGCTCATAGCTTCTCTCACATGATGATTTGCACTTATGCGCAATCAACGGTTAATTTTGATTTATTTTAAAATTACAAATTTTCCCCCTCTCATGCAAGGATACATGAAAAAGTTTATCCATAGTATTTATTGTATGTATTTATAGAACTTTTTCAACGCATTTCTATTGGTGCTTCAACTCCTATGATGGTAAGCCCCGATGATAAAATATTGATAATAGCTTGTATCAATCCCAATCTTGCAAAGGATAATTCTTTATCATTAGGTTGAATAAAGCGTAAATTGAGATTTTCATTCCCTTTATTCCAATGAGTATGAAAGTTGGAGGCAAGATCATAAAGATAAAATGCTAATCGGTGTGGTTCCTTATGAACTACAGCCTGCTCAATGATACGTGGGTATTCAGAAAGTTTACGTATTAACAATATTTCGTTGTCATCTGTTAGTCGATGAAGATAGGCGGTTAATGTATCATTTGAAAAGCTTTCCATATAAAGCGCTTCTTGTGCTTGACGAAAGACTGAGTGACAACGTGCACTTGCATATTGTACATAAAAGATGGGGTTATCTTTTGATTGTTCTGTCACTTTTGCAAAATCAAAATCAAGAGGCGCTTCACACTTACGGTATAGCATCATAAAGCGTACTGGATCACGGCCAACTTCCTCGACAACATCTCGTAGAGTGACAAATGATCCTGCTCTTTTTGACATGCGTACAGGTTGGCCGTTGCGGAAGAGTTTTACCAATTGACATAAGAAAACACTTAATTTGGCTTTATTACCAGAAATTGCTTTTGCCATTGCCTCTAGTCGTTTTACATAGCCTGTATGGTCTGCTCCTAGTATATAAATCATTTCATCAAAATGACGATTTAATTTATCTCGAAAATAAGCAACATCAGCAGCAAAATAAGTGTAAGAACCGTCAGATTTGATTAAAACACGGTCTTGGTCATCACCAACATTTGTTGATCGGAACAAAGTCTGTTCATTTGGTTCCCAGTCTTCTATATTTTGTCCCTTGGGAGGAGGGAGTTTTCCTTTATAGATATAACCATTTAAAGTAAGGTCGTTAATTGTGTTATGAATAGCGCGTGCATTATCTGCATAAAGCATTCGCTCAGAGAAAAAAATATCATGATAAATATTAAGAGCAGCTAAATCCTCGCGAATCATGGACATCATTGCATGAATTGCACGTTCTTTCACAAGAGATAAGGATTCATCTTTATCCATGGTAAGTAGTTGATCACCAAACTCTTGAACAAGCGCTTGACCCAATGGGACTAAGTATTCTCCAGGATAGAGTCCTTCTGGAATTTCATTAATTTTTTGTCCAAGAGCTTCACGATAGCGCAAGAGCACGGAGCGAGCAAGGATGTCGATTTGCTGACCAGCATCGTTGATGTAATATTCTTTCGTAATGTTATAGCCAGTAAATTGTAGCAAATTAGAGAGAACGTCTCCAACAACGGCTCCGCGGCAGTGCCCTACATGCATTGGTCCTGTCGGATTTGCTGAAACATATTCAACATTGACACGTTTTCCTTGTCCTATTGAGATACGACCATAAGAAGTGCCTAATTCAAGCATAGATTTTAGAGCATCTTGCCAAAATAATTTTGTAAGCTTGATATTGATAAAACCAGGACCAGCAACTTCAATATTTTCAATGGAGGAGTCCTTTTTAAGGAGTTTTATGATTTGATCTGCAAGTGCACGTGGATTGAGTTCAATAGATTTTGCAAGCACCATAGCAGCATTGGTTGATAAATGACCATGAGAGGAATCACGGGGGGGATCAACGGTGATTTTTGATAAATCTAACTCGTCACCATTTTTTCTTTTTATATCAGATAATTCAATTGATCTCTTAATTTTTTTTTCGAAGTGTTTAAAGATATTCATATTTAACTTCCATGATAATGCTAAAAACTATTAAACGAAATTATCTGTACAATCAAATAAACGGTGATATTCACGTAGAGCGTAGTGATCAGTCATGCCTGAAAGAAAGTCAGCAATTAGACGGGCTAACTCTTGATTTTTTAAGTGCACTGTTTGACTGTACCAATTTTCAGGCATTGTATTTGGATTTTCATAATAACAATTGAATAATTTTTGTACAATGCATTTTGCTGCATTGCGACGACAGAGAACTTGTTCATGGTAATAAAGATTTTTAAATAAAAAGTTTTTTAATTCTTTTTCGTAAACGGTCATTATCGGTGAAAAGGTGACAATGGTTTGTTTTGCGTGGTAAATATCGTTTATGCTTGTTGGCTTGATGTATGCTAAGTTTTTTTGTGATTGTTTGATAACATCTTCAACCATGCTTGTTATTTGTCTTCGTATAAGTGTGTAACCACGTCGTGCTTGGTCGAGGTGGGGATGCTCATCTGTTATATCCTTTAATATTGCAGCTGTTAGTGAAACATCTTCAAATTGACCGAGTGTTAGAAATTGCGACCGTAAACCATCATCAATATCATGCGCATTGTATGCTATATCATCTGCAATAGCCGCACATTGAGCTTCTAGTCCTGCAAAACAATCGAGCGCAAGATCTTGCTTTGCATTGTATTGTAAAATATCGATTGGAACCTCCTTATTTTTTGCATGAGGTCCTAAAAGGGGACCATTATGCTTTACAAGTCCTTCGAGTGTTTCCCATGTAAGGTTAAGGCCATCAAAAATTGCGTAACGCTGTTCTAGTTTTGTGACAATGCGTAATGCTTGTGCATTATGGTCAAAGCCGCCATAAGGTTTCATAGCTTCATTAAGCGCATCTTCGCCTGCATGGCCAAAGGGCGTGTGTCCAAAATCATGAACAAGGGCAATGGCCTCAGCAAGGTCTTCATCAAGACACAAGGCACGGGCTAATGTTCGTGCAATTTGAGAAACTTCTATGGAATGGGTTAGACGAGTACGATAATGATCGCTTTCATCAGCAATAAACACTTGTGTTTTATGTTTAAGACGTCGAAATGCATTAGAATGGATAATACGATCTCTATCTCGTTGAAAAGGTGAACGCGTGCTGTTCATCGTTTCATGGAATAATCTACCACGGCTTGTTTGCGGATTCGCACTGTAGACTGCTCGATATTGGTAATTGAAGTTGATCTTGCCTATATCCATTGTAAGCTATCCATTATCATCTTAAAATTGCGAGTGGTTTATAACGAATAAACTTCTCTTTAAGTGTGGGATACTCTTTCTTGATGTTTTAATGCAAGGATATATAAAATGAATGTGAAAATTTCAGATGTTGCTGCCGAGAGAATTGCACAGATACTTTTGTGTGAACCCGATAAAATAGCATTACGTATTTCTGTTGTAGGGGGGGGGTGTTCTGGTTTTTCTTATAAATATGACTTGGTTTCTGAAATGCATAAAGATGACCTTGTTCTCAAAAAAGATGGGGCAATTGTATTTATTGATTCACTATCACTTCCTTTCATGGAGGGAGCTGAGATTGATTTTGTTGATGATCTTATGGGGCAGTCTTTTCAAATCTATAATCCCAATGCTGTTTCATCGTGTGGTTGTGGTGTAAGTTTTTCAATTTAGAATGATAGCATTAGTAATATTGTTTCTTGAAAAAAATATTATATTAGTCAACAATGTAAAAATGGATATTCTTATAAAAATAATGTACCGATGTGTGTGGTTATACGGGGTGATTATTTTAGTGGTGTGGAATCACTGTACTTTTTCGAAAGAAGGAGAAAGGCAAAGTCAGCAGCAGAGACAATCAAGGAGTTTTATTGTAAAATCTCAAGAGCAAGAAAAAGAAAATTTAGCATTTCAAACACAACTCATTTTGAAAGCTCGATTAACAAATAGTCATCAGGAGATTGATAAAGGGCTTGTTTGGCGGGTTTATGCACCTGTTCTAGGAATTGATAATAAATTACCATTAGTAGCAACCTATAAGGGGGGAAGAGCCCGTTTTGATCTAAATCCAGGAAGTTATCTTATTCATGTCTCATTTGGTCATATGAGTGCTGTGCGTCATATTCGTCTTGAGAATGGGCAGAGTCTTGTGGAAGACTTTGATCTTGAGGCTGGTGGTGTTATCTTAAATGCAACATTGCTCAATGGTGTGATTAATGAAAAAGAATTACATTTCACTATTTATGAGGATGAAAAGGAAAATGATGATACGGGAGTGATTTTATCAAATGTTAAACCCCAGTCAGTTGTGCGTTTAAAAGCTGGACGCTATCATGTTGCTTCCCATTACGGTTCTATTAATGCGACTGTTCGTTCAGAGATTCAAGTAGAGGCTGATAAAATGACAGAAGTTACTCTTGAACATCAGGCAGCTCAAATTGTCTTAAAATTGGTACGACAAGAAGGTGGAGAAGCACTTGCAGATACAAGCTGGTCTCTTGCTAATGATTCTGGTGATATTGTTCATGAAACTGTTGGTGCTTATGTTTTACTCGTATTAGCGGAAGGAGAGTATATTGCGATTGCTAAAAATAAAGATAAAATTTATCAAAAAGTTTTTTCGGTTGTTTCTGGGCATGATGAAGATATAAGTGTGGTGGCAAATGAACAAAATATGCAACGAATTGATGAAGACATGGATTGATAGTTTGTTTATAAGGCTAAACCATGATGAAAGATAGGGTTAAATTTTGTTTGAAATTTCAATAGTTGGGGTATTTTTCGCTGGGGTACTCTCTTTTTTTTCGCCGTGTGTTTTACCATTAGTTCCTTCTTATTTGTGCTATATGGCAGGTATTGGGATTGATGATTTTCGTTTAGAAAATCGTGAGAAGAAAGTCTTTATAAGATGGGCTTTATTATCTTCTGTTATTGCTTTTTCTCTTGGGTTTACCACTATTTTTGTGGCTTTAGGTGCTAGTGCAAGTACAATTGGTAAATTCATCAGTTATTATCGTGATTGGTTTACATTTGCTGCTGGAATTATTATTATTATTATTGGTTTAAATTTTTTAGGGTTTTTCAGGATTACTTTTTTATTTTGTGAAGCGCGTTTTCAGATCCATAAAATACCTACTGGTCTTTTAGGGGCATATGTTATTGGTTTAGCTTTTGCCTTTGGTTGGACACCGTGTATTGGTCCCATTTTAGGGCCTATTATAACGTTGGCTGGAACAAAAGAAACTGTGGGTGAGGGAGTTGTTCTATTAACGATTTATGCATTAGGTCTTACGGTTCCTTTTGTGTTGGCAGCTCTGTTTTCGAGCAGTTTTATGCGGTTTTTAGGAGCTTTTCGTATTCATTTAGGAAAAGTTGAAAAAATTATTGGTATTTTTCTTATTTTTACAGGAATTTTGTTTTTAACAGGCTCTATGCAGGATTTTTCATTTTGGCTTTTAGAATATTATCCTTCGTTGAGTTATATTGAAAGTATTCGCTGGCACGATATTATGATTTTTTTAGGATTTTCTCGTTAGTCTTATGTGTTTTTATGGTTAGAAGTTGTCTTTCTATTGTTCTTGCTGCAGGTGAGGGGACGCGTATGAAATCGTCTCTGCCTAAGGTGCTTCATAAAATTGCTGGATTGCCTCTTATATGCCACGTTCTAAGACAAATAGAATTGGCAGGTTCTTTACAATTAGCAGTCGTTGTGGGATGTGGGGCTAAAGAAGTTGCACACGTTGTTCAGTCATTTGTAAAAGATGTAATGATTTTTGAACAAAAAGAGCGTTTAGGGACGGCTCATGCTGTTTTATCTGCTCGTTTAGCTTTGCAGAAGGACGTAGATGATGTTCTCATTGTTTTTGGTGATACTCCTCTTATTCAGCAAAATTCATTGCTAGAGGTGCGTGCGCAACTTGCTGATGGAGCGGATGTTGTTTTTGTTGGCTTTCATTCCCCAAATCCAACAGGTTATGGACGTCTTCTCAAGAAAGAAGGTAAATTGATCGCAATTGTAGAAGAAAAAGATGCTAGTGATGAAGAAAAAAAGATTTCTTTTTGTAATGGTGGAATATTCGCTATGCGTGGGAAACATGCGCTTTCTCTTTTAGAGAAGGTTGATAATAACAATATGAAAAAAGAATATTACTTAACAGATATTGCTTCTCTTGCAATACGTGGAGGATTAGATGTACGCATCGTTGAAGTTCCTTTTGAAGATATTGTAGGAATTAATAACTGTTTTGAGCTTTCTGAAGCTGATTCTTTGTGGCAAAAACGTAAAGCATACGATTTAATGTTATCAGGTGTTACACTCTTAAAACCAGAAAGTGTATATTTTTCTTATGATACAGAAATTGAACCAGGTGTAGTGATAGAACCAAATGTTTATTTTGGATTAGGTGTGAAAGTACAATCTGGTGCTGTTATTCATGCATTTAGTTATCTGGAGGGTGCTGTGGTTGGTATAGATGCACAAGTTGGTCCTTATGCACGTTTACGTCCTGGAACAGAGTTGGCGAATTCCGTAAAAGTTGGAAATTTTTGTGAAGTCAAACAAGCCAAGGTAGGAAAAGCCTCTAAAATTAATCATTTAAGTTATATTGGTGATGCTGAAATTGGTGCACATAGTAATATTGGAGCCGGTACGATTACTTGCAATTATGATGGATTTAACAAATATAAAACTATGATTGGTGATAATGCTTTTGTTGGATCTAATACGGCACTTGTTTCTCCATTAGTGATAGGAGACGGTTCTTATGTTGCTTCAGGAAGTGTTATTACTAAAAATATTCCTATAAACAGCATGGCTTTTGGGCGTGCAAGACAGGTTATAAAAGAGGGCTATGCAACAAAATTTCGCGCGCGCTTATTAGAAAAAAAACAGAATAAATGATCATTTTCAATCTATTTCTTTATTTAGGGCTGATCTAAGGTAGGTAGGAGGTTGCCATACTCCATGTATAAGTTATTTTATTATTTACAGTTTTAAATAAAGGGGCTGTTGGATTGTTTTATAAGATTTAAATCTTAAAATGTGGGTTGGAGCTTTTAAATGTGCGGAATTATTGGAATTCTTGGAAAGAGCTGTGTCATATCCTCTTTGCTTGAGGGTTTAAGACGCCTTGAATATAGAGGTTATGATTCATCTGGGGTGGCAACAGTCCATAATGGGCGTCTTTATCGTATGCGTGCTGAAGGAAAACTTGATCATTTAGAAGAAAAATTAAAAAAAATACCTTTGAAAGGAAGTTTAGGGATTGGCCATACTCGTTGGGCTACGCATGGAGTTGCTGTTGAACGCAATGCGCATCCCCATGTGACTGAAAAGCTTGCGGTTGTTCATAATGGTATTATTGAAAATTTTGTAGAATTGCAAAAGGAACTCATTGAGGATGGTTATATCTTTGAAACAGAGACAGATACGGAAGTTATTGCGCATTTAATAACACGTGCATTAAAAAGAGGTCTTTCTCCGCAAGAAGCTATGCGCACAAGTTGGAAAAAGCTGCAGGGGACTTTTGCTATAGCTCTTATTTTTGAAGGTGAAGATAATCTTATGATTGCAGCTTGTTCTGGTCCACCGCTGGCGATTGGTTATGGAAAAGATGAGTTTTTTGTGGGGTCAGATGCTATTGCTTTAGCGCCATTTGTTGATCATATTAGTTATATGGAAGATGGAGATTGGGCTGTTCTCACACGGGAAGGTGTTACAATTTACGATGGACGCAATCAACCGGTAAAACGCCCTGTGACAACATTACTTGAAGGGGCTTTATTGATTTCTAAGGGTAATCATCGTCATTTTATGCATAAAGAAATGTTTGAACAACCTGAAGTAATTTCGCATAATTTGGCGCATTATCTTGATCTTGGAAATTATGCAGTTCGATCACTTGAGAATTTGATTAATTGGAAAAATATTAATCGACTTCTTTTTGCGAGTTGTGGAACGGCTTATTACTCAACCTTAGTTGCACGCTATTGGTTTGAAAAATTTGCTGCTTTAAGTGTTGATAATGATATTGCTTCCGAGTTTCGTTATCGTGAACCACCTGTAACATCTAATGTATTATCACTGTTTGTTTCTCAATCTGGTGAAACAGCTGATACATTGGCTTCTTTGCGTTATTGTCGTGAGAGGGGTATAAAAACAGCAACAATTGTCAATGTTAATCAATCAACAATGGCACGGGAGGCTGATTTTATGCTCCCAACATTTGCTGGACCGGAAATAGGTGTTGCTTCAACGAAAGCTTTTACCTGTCAATTGGCAACGCTTGCTTCATTAGCACTTAGTGCTGCTAAACAACGTGGTTATCTCTCAGCTCAAATGGAACAACAATTGGTTCAACAGTTGGCAGAAGTTCCACGTATTTTAAATGAGGTCTTAAAATTAGAGAGTAAAATTGAATGTATTTGTCGTGATTTGATGAATGCAAAAAGTGTTCTTTACTTAGGACGTGGAACTTCTTATCCGATTGCTTTAGAGGGTGCTCTTAAATTGAAAGAGCTTTCTTATATTCATGCTGAAGGTTATGCAGCAGGTGAGTTGAAGCATGGACCAATTGCATTAGTGGATGAGACAATACCCATTATTGTTGTGGCGCCTTATGACCGATGGTTTGAAAAAACTTTTTCTAATATGCAAGAAGTGGTAGCGCGCAATGGCCGTATTATTTTAATAACTGATAAAAAAGGAGCAGAAGCAGCGAGTTTTGAGATTTTATCAACGATTATTTTGCCAGATATTTCAGAATTTATTGCTCCTATTATTTATGCTCTACCCATTCAGTTAATCGCTTATCATACGGCTGTTTTGTTAGGAACAGATGTTGATCAACCCCGTAATTTAGCAAAATCAGTTACGGTTGAGTAAAAATAGATTTTATATTTCTGAAGTTTTTGAAAAATAATCAAGTGGAACAAATTGTGTTATGATGACGGCTTACTTTTCTCTGGTGCATGAGGATACCGAAGACAGGATTTTTCATACCAAATCTTTTATGGCAGAATAAAAATATTTCTTACCTGTCAAAAAATGGCTCAGTTGTGTAAATATAATGGGGAAAGAAATATGGTATTACTTCAGCTGTTTTAATGCAAGAGTAATCCAGGTTGAGAGAGAAGATACAACTGTTGGTTTGTTATTCTTTCGTGAAGCATAAAGATAGTGTAGGGATTGTATTAGGTTATCTAGAAGTGATTCCAAGAAAGGAATCAAATTTGAAGGGAGTTTTTTTATTTTTTATCAAAAGTTCTTTTTTATCGTTAGCCTGCTCGTAAGAGGCGTGTGGCATTGTCGTGTCCAAAAAGATAAAGAAGCAACCGTAAAGCTTGTCCTTGTTCAGAAGAAAGATGAGGATCGCGTTGTAAAAATAAACGTGCATCCTGTCTTGCCATTGACAAAAGATCGCTGTGAACTGCAAGGTTTGCTATATGAAACTCAGGTACGCCGGATTGTTTTGTTCCTAGAAGCTCTCCTTCTCCTCGCAAGCGCCAATCTTCTTCAGCGATTTCAAAACCGTCTTCTGTATTGCGTATAATATTAAGGCGCATTGCTGCTGTTTTTGTCAATGGATCTTTGTATAGCAGAATGCAGGAAGATTTTTTATCTCCTCGTCCCACACGCCCACGCAATTGGTGCAGTTGTGAAAGACCAAAATGTTCCGCATGTTCGATGATAATGATCGAAGCATCTGGAATATCTATCCCTACTTCAATAACTGTGGTTGCAACTAAAATACGTGTATTTCCGTATTTAAAAGATGTCATAGCGGCTTCTTTTTCTGCTGTCGACATTTTTCCATGGATCATACCAACGCGTGCTCCAAAGCGTTCACGAAGAAATACAAAGCGGTTTTCAATTGAAGTGAGATCAAGAGCTGTCGATTCCTCGATTAAAGGACAAATCCAATAGAGTTTTTCTCCTTTTTCTAATGCAATTTCGATTCGCTCGAGAAGTTCATCGATACGTTTCAAAGAAAGCGTTGCTGTTGTAATGGGTTGTCGTCCAATTGGTTTTTCTTTGATTTTAGATACATCCATATCGCCAAAAGCTGTTAAGACAAGAGTGCGAGGAATGGGCGTGGCCGTCATCACTAGCATATTAGGTTGATTACCTTTTTCTGTAAGAGCGATACGTTGATGGACACCAAAACGGTGCTGTTCATCGATAATAGTTAAAGCGAGATTGTTATAAGTAACGCTATTTTGTATGAGAGCATGGGTTCCGATAACAATAGAAACTTGACCTGATAAAATATCGTTCAGGATATTTGTCCGCAATTTTCCTTTTTCTCGTCCTGTTAAAAGAGTTGTTTGTAATCCAATCTTTTCGGCAAGACGAGAAATGGTAGAAAAATGTTGTCGTGCAAGCACTTCGGTTGGTGCCATTAAAGCTGATTGCCCTGAATTTTCAGCAATTTGTGCCATTGCCATTAATGCTACAACAGTTTTGCCTGCGCCTACATCACCTTGGAGAAGTCTTAGCATCGGTTCTGGTGAAGCAAGATCATTTGCGATCTCTTCTACCGCTTTTATTTGTCCGGTTGTAAGTTGAAAGGGAAGAACATTAAGTAACTTTTTAGTATAAATTCCTGTTGATGGTCGAGCAGTGCCAACAAGAGATTTGGTTTTCAAACGTACGAGGCCTAGTGCCAATTGACAAGCGAGCAATTCATCATAAGCAAGACGTTTACGCGCTGTACTTTCTAAAGATAGATCATCGGGATTAATGGGTGCATGGATACGATGTAAAGCAACAGAAAAAGAAGAAAAGTTTTGCTGCTTTTTTACATTTTCATTTATCCACTCTGGTAGAAGGGGAATAAAATCGAGAGCGTTTTGTATGGCACATCTTAGCGTCTTTGCAGTTAGACCTGTGGTCGATGGATAAATAGGTTCGATGAGAGGGATCTGATTTGATTGTTCGCTTGAGGTGATGTGGTCGGGATGTGCCATTGTAAGTTGTCCGTTAAACCATTCAACCTTTCCTGATACAACGACTTTTTTTCCTTCAGGAAGCTGTTTTTTTAGCCAAAGAGGATGGGCATGAAAAAAGACTAAATTTATTTTTCCTGTTTGATCATGAGCAATAACACGATAAGGGATTCGGTTATAACCACGGGGTGGTGGTTGATGTTGATCAATGACAATTTCAAGCGTAACCGTATCTCCTTCTTTTGCATAAGCAATATTGGGACGCATTCGACGGTCTATAACAGAATATGGCATTAATTGAAGAAGATCAATGAGAGTTGCTTCACGTTGTGTCGGGTTAACATTTAAGAGTTTGGTCAGTAAACCGTAGACTTTAGGTGTAATACCAGAAAGGGTTCGAATAGAATTAAAAAGGGGGAAAAGAAGACTTGGAAGCATGAGAAAATTTAACCTTCTCTTGTTGTTTTTTCTAGACCTTTAGAAAAGCTTTTTGGGGATAAAGTCAGTAAAAAGGTAGTTACTTTATTTACACATTGAGTTTTAGGAAAAGGAATTAATATTTAAAAGAGAAATGTAATAAAAGAGCGCAAATAAAGGTGCTTATATGAAATATACTTTATCTCCTTTTGATTTTAAGCGTTTATTTGCTGTGAATAGAGGTATTTTCCTGATAGAACTTTCTTATGGATATCAATAAAGTCACGTTTATGTGGGATGGCTTTAAAGATTAGAATAAACTAGCGTTTTTTCTTTTATAAGGGGGGCTGTTTGGCATTTATTTTGTAGTGGGAATTGTAAGTGTGATAAAAGATAAAAATAAAATGCAAGATAACAAAAATTCTCTTCCTCGCTTTATTCATTTGAGAGTACATTCAGCGTATTCCTTGCTCGAAGGAGCTTTAAAAATTCCCCAGATTGTTCAACAGGCGATTTCAGATCATACACCAGCGGTCGCTATTACCGATACCAATAATTTATTTGGTGCCTTGGAATTTTCACAGCATTGTCTTTCTCATGGGGTTCAACCTATTATTGGTTGTCAGCTTACTGTTGATTTTTGTAATAAAAATGATCATTCGCGTTTGGTTAAATGGCGTAATCCTTCTGATTTCTGCTCTATGGTTCTATTGGCTGCTAGCGAAACAGGTTATGCTCATTTGGTTCATCTTGTTAGCCGTGCTTATCTTGATAAATGTGATACTGATCCTCCTCATATTAAAGCTGATTGGTTGTCTGTGTATAGTGAAGGTATAATAGCTTTAACAGGAGGTAAGGGAGGACCTATCAATCTTTCTTTGTCAGAGGAAAAAAAAGAGCACGCTGTTGAGCGCTTAATTTATTTGAAAGAATCTTTTGCTGATCGTCTTTATGTGGAGTTACAACGGCATAGTTCTTATGACCGGAGAGTAGAAGCTGATCTTATTGAATTGGCTTATGCGCATGAAATTCCTCTTGTTGCAACGAATGAAGCCTTTTTTCTAACGAGAGAGGGGTATGAAGCGCATGATGCGTTGATGGCTGTTTCAGAAGGACAAATTGTCTCTAATCCAGATCGCAAACGTGTGACACCAGATCATTATTTGAAATCACAAGATGAAATGGTTGCACTGTTTTCTGATCTTCCAGAAGCTTTAGAAAATAGTGTGGAAATTGCATTTCGTTGTCATACTGCTACGCCCATTCGAAAACCAATATTGCCTCGTTTTATAGAACAATCTATTAATTCAGAAACGACTTTAGAAGTAGAAGATAGTGAGTTATTAAATCAGGCTAAAGCTGGTTTAAAAATGAGACTTGAAACAATTGGATTGGCGGAAGGGTATACGATTACAGATTATGAACAGAGGCTTGATTATGAAGTTTCAGTTATTACGCGTATGCAATTTTCTGGATATTTTCTTATCGTTTCAGATTTCATAAAATGGGCAAAGGTTCATGACATTCCTGTTGGTCCAGGGCGGGGTTCTGGTGCTGGTTCACTTGTTGCTTATGCATTAACGATCACTGATGTCGATCCATTGCGTTTTTCTCTTTTATTTGAACGTTTTTTGAATCCAGATCGTGTTTCTATGCCAGATTTTGATATCGATTTTTGTCAAGAAAGACGTGAAGAAGTTATTCAGTATGTTCAAAAAAAATATGGACGTGATCAAGTTGCTCAAATTATTACTTTTGGTAAGTTACAGGCACGTGCAGTTTTGCGTGATGTGGGCCGTGTTTTAGAAATTCCTTATCGTCAGGTGGATTATCTTACAAAATTGGTTCCCGCTACGCCAGGAAGTCAGGTGGAGTTGGCTGATGCTATTAAGGATGAACCTAAATTTGATGAAGAAAAGAAAAAAGATCCTGTCGTTGGGCGCGCATTAGATATAGCACTCCAGTTAGAAGGACTTTATCGTCACACTTCGACTCATGCTGCTGGGATTGTTATCGGAGACCGTCCACTTTGGAAGCTTGTACCGATGTATCGTGATCCTCGTTCCGATATGCCTGTTACACAATTTAACATGAAATATGTTGAACAGGCCGGATTGGTAAAATTTGATTTTCTTGGGTTAAAAACACTTACTGTTTTAAAAATGGCAGTCGATTTTGTTGCCAGAAAAGGAATCAAAATAGATTTGTCAAATATTCCACTGAATGATGAAGCAACCTACACTATGATGGCACGTGGTGAAACAGTTGGTGTGTTTCAAGTGGAAAGTTCTGGTATGCGCAAGGCTCTGATTGGAATGAGGCCAGATCGTATTGAAGATATTATTGCGCTGGTTGCACTTTATCGTCCTGGTCCAATGGAGAATATTCCAACCTATAATGCACGTAAACACGGAGAAGAGAAAATCGCTTCTATCCATCCTAAAATAGATCATCTGATTAAAGAAACGCAAGGTGTTATTGTGTATCAAGAACAAGTGATGCAGATTGCTCAGGTGCTGGCTGGCTATTCGCTTGGGGAAGCTGATTTATTACGTCGTGCTATGGGGAAAAAAATTCATGCAGAAATGCAAAAACAGCGTACGCGTTTTATCAATGGAGCCGTTGCTGGTGGTGTTGATAAAGATCAAGCTGATATTATCTTTGATCTTTTAGCAAAATTTGCCGATTATGGTTTTAATAAATCACATGCTGCTGCTTATGCAATTGTTTCTTATCAAACAGCCTATATGAAAGCAAATTATCCCGTTGAATTTTTAGCTGCTTCAATGACGTATGATATGACGAATACGGATAAGTTAAATGATTTTCGGCGTGAAGCATTAAGGCTGGGTATTGAAGTTATTGCACCTTCCATACAAACATCGCATCGTATTTTTGAAGTTGGTGATAATTGTATTTATTATTCTCTTGCTGCTATTAAAGGTGTGGGAGAGACAGTTGTAGATCATATCGTCGCTTGTCGTGGAAATAAGACTTTTAAAGATTTGGAAGATTTTTGTGCACGTGTTGATCCTCGTATTGTTAATAAGCGTGCGATGGAAAGTTTGATTTTCGCTGGTGCTTTTGATTGTTTTAATATTGCACGTGAGATTTTATTAGCGAATCTTGGGGCTCTTCATGCGCGGGCACTTCGTATTCTCGATGACAATTCTAGCGGGCAGGTTGATATATTTGGTGTGGCAGGCGGATTAAAAGAGCCCTTAATTTTAGCGCAATCTTCCCCTTGGTTGCCGGCTGAGAAGCTTTATCGAGAATTTCAAGCTATAGGTTTTTACTTTTCAGCTCATCCATTGGATGAGTATCAAGGTATTCTTATGAAAAAGCGTGTTCAGACTTGGGGTAATTTTGCCAATGCCGTTAAAGCAGGGGCAACGGCTGCACGACTTGCTGGAACTGTTGTGGCAAAAAACGTGCGCAAAACAAGATCTGGTAAAAAAATGGGAATTATTCATTTTTCTGATACAAGTGGACAATATGAGGCGGTTCTCTTTTCTGAAGCACTCTCGAATTATGAGGAGATACTAGTACCCGGAAAATCTTTTATTATTACGGTGAGCGCGGAAAATCGCTCTGAAGGGGTTAGTTTGCGCATTGAGACGATTCAGTCTTTGGAAGAGGAATCATTACAGCAGCATAAAATGATGCGTCTTTTTATAAAAACAGTTGATATGCTTCCACAAATTGAGAAAAATTTAAAGCTTGGGGGCAATGGAGAAGTTGGGATTGTTTTAATTCAAGAAGATGGATTGCGAGAAATCGAGATTGTGCTTCCCAAGCGATATAATGTGAATTCGCATGTTGCAAATACTATGAAATTAATTCAGGGAGTTATCAATGTAGAATTGAGTTAAAGCAAGATTAGAAGGTGGGAGCTATTTGGGGGAGGTATTTTTGCTTTTGTTTTTAGTAAATTATGATTGATTTTCAGTGTTCTAAATTCGAAAAACTCTTTTTTCTTTGTAATATTCAAAGTATTAGAAGGATTTTATAAGTTTTTATCATTATTTTGTATAGAATTCATAGCATCATACATATAAAGCCAATTGAGATTTGACATAATGCTCTCTGATGTACGAATTTTCATCATGAGATTACGTGCGATTGCTAGAGGACCGGTTGCATGATAGACTAATCTATTGAAATCTCCTCGTTTTTTAACTGCTGCAAGACGGGGGATGCGTGTTGTTTCGTAAAGTGAAAGTGCTTTCATTAATGAAAGATCTTTCAATGAAAGTACTTCTGCTAATATGGCGGCATCTTCGATTGCCATAGCAGCGCCTTGCGCTGCAAAAGGTAAAGCTGCATGTGCACAATCGCCAACAAATACTTGTCTTTCTAAACCTAGAAAACGATTCTGTTTCATTTGAAAGAGAGGCCAATATCTCCATTCGTCAATATGATCAAAGATTTGTAAAATTTTTGAATTCCAAGCTTTAAAAAGAGACTTGAGTTTTTCTTTATCTCCTTTATGTGCCCATCCTTCTTTTGAATGCTCTCCATGCGTAATGGCGACAAAATTAAAAGTTTTTTCTGACGATTGAATAGGGTAGACAATAAGATGATTTTGGGGGCCCATCCACGCTGTAATTGTTTTCATATTTTGCAACGAAGAACGAAAGCTTTTAGGAAGATTATCAAATGTTGTTGTTGCACGCCAAGCAATAAAACCACTAAAAGTCGCTTTTTCATAAAAAGGAGATTGTTGCCGTAACGTTGACCAAACTCCATCACATCCGATTAGGAGAGGGGTTGAATAAAGCTGCTGCTGTTGTATTGTTGTATCTGTTTTTATTGTTGTTATTTTAATGTTGGTTGCAGAGGGGGTAGATGCAACAACAGCTTTGCCTGTCTTGTATTTGATCAAAGGATTTTCAATCACTGCATTATATAAAATTTTTTGTAAAGCCGCACGGTGAATCGTTATATAAGGGGCTTTCCAAGATTTTTCCGTTAGATTGATAAGATGGGCACGTAGACGTATTTTTAAAGATATTCCATCTTTTAACTCAAGAAAATGTGGTATTGTAGCAACTTCGGTGAGTTTGTTAAGAAGTTTCCAGTGTGCGAGAATAGATGTTGCATTTGGAGTAAGTTGAATACCAGCACCTATCGTTTCAAGCTGTTTACACTTTTCGAGAATGGTGCTTGCAATTCCTTTATGAGCAAGCGCTAAAGCGGTACTTAAACCAGCAATTCCTCCTCCAACGATGATGGGTGATTGAACCACAAACGATTTCATATTAACTAAGCAGAATTTAAAAAGCGGTTATTTAAGAAAGTTCAACAACACATTATAATAGCTTGTCTGGATGATATAAACACCCTGAAGGGTTCGTTTGATTGGACGATAGCGAGGGAACATAACGATAAAGGGTTGAGCAATAAGGGCAAATTCTTTCATCAGCTGCTCCCATGTCGATAAAGATATGAGGATGATCGAATGGTTGTGTCGCACCGGCACACATAAACTCTTTTACACCAATTTCGATTATTTTATATCCAAGATCATTTTGGAAATGGGGAACACTGTGATCAGCCATGGCAGATGAACTCCAAAGTAAATTTTCTCATCATCTTAATGATAGAGCTTTGCTATTTTATAAGTATGAGTTTGTAATAAAGCTTATAATAATGCAAGATGCTTTAAGGCAAATTGTTCCTCTTTTATGCTATATTAGAAGAGTAGTCGTGTTTTTAGTGCTTTGCGTATTGAGCTCGCTCCAAGTATTTTAAAATATTAAATGGAAATATGATTAAGAAAAGTTAGGCATTGATATATTCTTATGATGATAACTTATTCTAAAATGTTATGTGAGATGTTTTTTAAAAGGATTTTAGAAAGTATAAAAGAAGTTTAGTTACAATATATGGAAAAGAGGGTGGCAGATAAAATTTCTAGATCGGATATAACAATGAAAAATCCGGCACGGTTTATTAATCGAGAGTTTTCATGGCTTCAATTTAATAATCGTGTTTTGATGGAAGCGGATAATTCGAAAAATCCTTTATTAGAACGTCTACAATTTCTTTCGATTTCAGCAACAAACCTTGATGAATTTTTTATGGTTCGTGTTGCAGGACTTGCCGCTCAAATTCGTGCTCATGTTACAGCGTGCAGTGCAGATGGATGTACACCACAGGAACAACTTGATGTTGTGTTAGCTGAGATTTCACAGTTGCAGGCTCAGCAGCTACGAAAATTAAATGTTTTACGTGATGAATTAAAAAAGAATGATATTGAAATTATTTGTTCTGATGATCTTTCAGAAGTTGAAAAATTATGGCTTGAAGAATATTTTCTTGATACAATTTTTCCCGTTCTAAAACCTTTTCCTGTTGATTCTACTCATCCTTTTCCATTTATTCCTAATTTAGGGCTTTCTCTTGCGGTCCAGTTGACTCGAGGAACTGATCAACACTTACGCACAGTGTTGTTGCCTATTTCAATGCTTTTAAGACGTTTTGTTCTTCTTCCTCAAAAGGGCAATCATTTTCGTTTTATTGCATCTGAAGATATTATTCTTCTTTTTATTAAACAAGTGTTTCCTAATTATGAGGTTAAGGGAATTGGTACATTTAGAGTGATTCGGGATAGTGATATTGAAGTAGAAGAAGAAGCTGAGGATCTTGTTCATTTTTTTGAAACTGCTCTTAAAAGGCGAAGACGTGGGCAAGTTATTCGAGTTGAATTTGACGCAAAAATGCCAGAGAATTTACGCCAATTTATAGCGAATTGTCTTGCTGTTCCTGATAATTGTATTAATATCCTTGATGGATTTTTAGCGCTTAATATGGTATCAGAGATTGTTGCTATTCCCCGTGATGATCTCAAATTTATTCCTTATATTCCTCGTATTCCGGAATGCATTCGTAAACATAATGGGGATTGTTTTTCGGCTATTCGTGAGAATGATATTGTGATTCATCATCCTTATGAGACATTTGATGTTGTTGTCCAATTTTTACGTCAAGCTGCTTGTGATCCTAATGTTGTGGAAATTAAACAAACTCTTTATCGTACATCAAATGATAGCCCAATTGTTAGCGCTTTGATTGAAGCAGCTGAACAGGGAAAGTCCGTGACTGCTTTGGTAGAACTTAAAGCACGTTTTGATGAAGAAGCAAATATTCGTTGGGCACGGGATCTCGAATGTGCTGGGGTTCAAGTTATTTTTGGTTTTATTGCATTAAAAACGCATGCTAAAATGTCACTAGTTGTGAGGCGTGAAGGAAAACACCTTTGCTCGTATGTTCATCTTGGAACAGGAAATTACCATCCTGTTAACGCTAAGACTTACACTGATCTTTCTTTTTTTTCCACGAATGATGATATCGCTCATGATGTTGCGTTATTATTCAATTATATTGCGCAATATGAGCGTCCAAATGAAACCATGAAGATTGCTTTTTCGCCCTTAACATTGCGTGATCGTATTCTTCAGCATATTGAAGGAGAAATTGCGAATGCACAACAGGGAAGGATTGCTGCTATTTGGATGAAAGTTAATGCATTGGTTGACCCTGAAATTATTGATGCTTTATATCGTGCCAGTCAAGTAGGGGTGAAAATCGATTTGGTTGTGCGAGGAATATGTTGTTTGCGTCCTCGTATTCCAGGAATTTCGGATAATATTCGTGCAAAATCAATAGTAGGGCGTTTTCTTGAACATAGTCGCATTTTCTGTTTTGGAAATGGTCGAGATTTACCTAATGAAAATGCACTTGTTTATTTAGGTTCTGCTGATATGATGCCTCGGAATCTAGATCATCGTATTGAAATATTGGTTCCAGTTTTTAATAAAACAGTGCATCGGCAGATTCTTTTGCAAATTATGTTGGCTAATCTCATTGATAATCAACAAAGTTTTGATATATTCAAAGATGGAACATCAAAGCGTATCATACCAAAAGAAGGTGAAAATCTGTTTAATGCGCAGGAATATTTTATGACCAATACAAGTCTTGCGGGGGGAAATGAGTCTTTTGAATCTTCTGTTTCGCGCTTGGTGGCGTTGCATAGGCAACAAATCGAAATACGTAAAGACTGAAATCCAATGACATATATAGATGCTCAAGGCCGGCTAAAAGGGTGTAAACCTGTTGCTGTTATTGACATTGGCTCAAATTCTGTTCGGTTGGTTATTTATGAGGGGCTTGTTCGTTCACCAACGGTTTTGTTTAATGAAAAGGTTCTTTGTGGTCTCGGTCACGGTGTGGCAAGAACAGGATTTTTAGAAGAAAAATCGATGAAAATGGCGTTGCAAACACTGAAAAGGTTTCGTGCACTTTGCTGGCGAATTGGAGCAGATGAGGTCTATATTTTGGCAACGGCAGCAGCACGAGATGCAAAAAATGGCGTGGCGTTTATTCAGCAAGCTGAGGATATTTTGCAAAATAAAATATATCTTCTTTCAGGAAGTGAAGAAGCTATGTATTCAGCATATGGAGTTGTGTCTACCTTTTATCAACCAAAGGGTATTTCTGGGGATCTTGGTGGTGGAAGTCTCGAGCTGATTGATATCAATTATTCTGATGTCGGTGAAGGAATAACGCTTCCGTTAGGTGGTTTACGGCTACAGTATATGTCAAATAACGATAGTGTTGTAGCTACAAAAATTGTACATGAGCAATTTTATAAATCTTTCGTTCCCCGTACGCGTAAAGGTATAACACGTTATTTTTATGCAGTAGGGGGGACATGGCGTAATTTGGCAAAACTTCATATGGCAGTGAAACACTATAGGCTCCCTGTTATGCATGGCTATGAAGTTGATGCCGTTGAACTGGAGAAATTTTTACGTCTTGTAGCAAGTGGCAATATTGATAATATGAGAGGAATTGCAGCAGTTTCAGAGAATCGTCGGAAACTTTTATCTTATGGTGCAATAGTTCTTATTGAACTCATTCAATGTATGAAATTTGAAAAGATAATCTTTTCTGGTGCTGGAGTTCGTGAAGGTTTTCTTTATTCACGATTGCCACAGGAGATTCGTATTTCAGATCCTCTTATTGCAGCGTGCACAGAAATGGCTATTTTACGGGCACGTTCGCCCAAACAAGCAAAAGAGCTTATTGATTTTACGACGAATGCCTTTGAAGTTTTTGGAATTTCAGAAACTGAAAATGAATACCGTTATCGCCAAGCTGCTTGTCTTCTTGCTGATATTGGTTGGCGTATACATCCAGATTATCGAGACAATGAAGCGGCAAATCAGATAGCATTAGGATCTTATCCAGGAATTTCACATGAAGGACGCCTTTATGCAGCGCTTGCTGTTTTTTTTCGCAATACGAATTCACTGGTTGATAAAGAATCTCTTCCCATTTTCCAGTTAGCAACTCAAAATATAATTGAAAAAGCACGTATTCTTGGTGAAACTATGCGTATTGCTTATCTTTTTAGTGCTTCTGTTGCAGGGATTTTACCTCATTTATTATGGCATAAAAAAACAGGTCAGATTATTCTACGGATTCCAAAGAATTATGCTGAATTATTAGGAGAACGCCCTCTTGGACGATTAAGGAAGTTATCAAAAATAATAAAACAGCCTCTCGCTTTTGAAATTTTTTGATTTTTCATCCTAATTTATTCATGTTGTATGTCTTATAGGTGCTATTGTTAGGTATTTTAGTTGCTATTTGGTCGACCTGATAAAGATTTAGGTGTTATTTTTAATGAGAATTTGCTGTTTAAGTTTTTAAATTTACTCAGAGATCTTTCTACATCTTTCAAATGAAATTGGTTTATTAAAATGCAATTGTAAAATTTTTTTCTTTTAATTCCCGTCTTATTGTGACATAAGGCGGTTTTTCCTTTAGAAAGCTTCATGGAAATTTCAGTATGTAGAGGAATGTAAATTAAAGTTGTTTTGTGCTTATTTTCCCATCATTAAAGTAAAAGCCTATTTGACCCTGTAGCAGTTGTTCGGCCTTTTGACCAAATATTTCATAACGCCAACCATTCATAGCGGGAATATTTTTCTTTATTTCTCCGTTGGCGATTTTTTCTAAATCATTGGATGTTGCAATAATTTTAGGAGCAATGTTATTTTCATTTGCAACAAGTTTTAATAACACTTTGAGAAGATCGATAACAGCGTCGGGCGTATCATTGAGGGGGTTATATTTAGGAATGGGGGGTAAAGTAGAAAGATCTAATTCTAAGCCATCATGGATAGCTTTGATTAATGATTGAGCAATTGGGAGTTTATCCCAATTCTTATTAAGACCGCGCAATCGTTTTAATGCAGATTTATCTTTTGGTTGTTGGGTTGCTATTTCTATAAGACATTCATCTTTCATGATATGGCGACGTGGCATATTGTATCTTCGCGCTTCACGTTCACGCCAAGCTGCTATCTTTTGTAATATAGCGAGTTCACGTGGTTTTTTAACTTTTCCTTTCACTTTTTTCCATGCTTCATCTTCTGGCATATCATAGGTTTTAGGATTTAAAAGGGTTGTTATTTCATCATTCATCCAGTGAGCACGTTGATTTTTTTCTAATCTTTTTTTCAATAATAAGTAAACATCTCTTAGATAGGTTACATCGGCAAGAGCGTAGAGCAGTTGTTTTTCAGATAAAGGGCGATAACTCCAGTCTGTAAAACGGGAGGATTTATCAAGATGATGCCCTGTGCAGTGTTGTACAATTTGATCATAGGAGATAGAATCACCAAATCCACAAATTGATCCTGCTATTTGCGTATCGAAGAGAGGGTAAGGAATAACACCCCCAAGATGATAAATCGTTTCAATATCTTGGCGGGCGGCATGAAAGACTTTTACAACTTTTTTATCGATCATAAGGTCAAAGAACGGTTGTAAATCAATATTTGGTGCTATGGGATCAATTAAAACAGTAACATCTGGTGATGCGAGCTGGATTAAACACAGTTGAGGCCAAAAAGTTGTTTCGCGGATAAACTCAGTATCAACTGTTACAAAATCAGAAGTATGTAGTGCAGCAAGTGCAATTTTAAGATCTGTTGTTTGTGTAATAAGATTCATAATTTTACTGTAATTTGTCCTTTATTGATTTTATTTTCGAGTTTTTATTCTCATATCTTGACAAATGATTATTAAAAAGCGTTTGTAACGCATGTAAGTATTATAATCAAAGGCAAAAAATATGCACCGTTATCGCAGTCATCATTGTGCAGCTCTTCGTAGATGTGATGTAGGAACACAAGTTCGTCTTTCAGGATGGGTTCATCGTGTTCGTGATCATGGAGGAATTCTGTTTGTGGATTTACGTGATCATTTTGGAATCACGCAAATTATTGCCAACTCTGCTTCACCAGCTTTTAAAGTTATGGAAAAAGTACGCTCTGAGTGGGTTATTCGTGTGGATGGAGAGGTTTGTGCACGTTCTGATGAGGTTATTAATGCGACGCTTCCAACAGGTGAAATTGAAATTTTTGCACAAGAGGTAGAAATTCTTTCACAATCTGATGAGCTGCCTTTACCGGTTTTCGGCGAGCCTGATTATCCAGAAGATATTCGTTTGAAGTATCGTTTTCTTGATTTACGTCGGGAAACTATGCACAAAAATATTATGCGTCGGACTGAAATTATTACTGCCATGAGACGAGCTATGCAAAATAATGGTTTTACGGAGTTTACAACGCCACTTTTGACAGCTTCATCGCCGGAAGGGGCGCGTGATTTTTTGGTTCCAAGTCGTGTTCATCAGGGAAAATTTTATGCACTACCACAAGCTCCACAGCAGTATAAACAGTTGTTAATGATATCAGGTTTTGATCGTTATTTTCAAATTGCTCCATGTTTTAGGGATGAAGATCCACGAGCAGATCGTCTTCCTGGAGAATTTTATCAATTAGATGTTGAAATGAGTTTTGTTGAGCAAGAGGATGTTTTAAGAACGATGGAACCTATTATGCGTTCTATTTTTGAAGAATTTGCAGATGGAAAAACTGTGACACAGAGCTTTCCTCGCATTTCTTATGATGAAGCAATGCAGAAATATGGTTCTGATAAGCCTGATTTACGTAATCCGATCATTATGGAAGATGTTTCTCAGTATTTTTATAATTCTGGTTTCAAAGTTTTTGCTCAGATTTTAGCAAATGATGAAAATGCCCAAGTTTGGGCTATTCCTGCTAAAACGGGTGGAAGTCGTGCTTTTTGTGATCGTATGAATATATGGGCACAGGGAGAGGGGCAACCAGGGCTTGGTTATATTTTCTGGCGTGAAGAAGAAAAAAAGATCGAAGGAGCAGGACCTATCGCCAAAAATATTGGTGAACAGCGAGTTGAAGCGCTTCGGATACAACTTGGACTTAAAAGTGGTGATGCTTGTTTTTTTGTGGCTGGAGATCCAAAAAAAATTGCATCTTTTGCTGGAATGGCTCGTACACGGGTAGGAGAAGAATTAAATCTTCTCAATAGAGAGAGTTTTGCTTTGGCGTGGATTGTTGATTTTCCATTTTTTGAGTGGAATGAAGATGAGAAAAAAATTGATTTTGCACATAATCCTTTTTCCATGCCTCAAGGGGGAGAAAATGCTCTTGCCTGTCAAGATCCTCTTACTCTTAAAGCTTTTCAATATGATCTTGTTTGCAATGGTTATGAGATTGCATCAGGTGGCATTCGTAATCACTTACCAGAAATGATGCTTAAGGTTTTTGAACTTGCAGGACTTTCTAAAGAAGTCGTGGAAGATCGTTTTGGTGCTCTGTATCGTGCATTCCATTATGGAGCTCCACCACATGGTGGTATGGCTGCGGGAATTGACCGTATCATTATGCTGTTGCAAGATGTTAAAAATTTGCGTGAAGTTTCTTTATTTCCTATGAATCAGCAGGCGCTTGATCTTTTAATGAGTGCTCCATCTGATGTTACTTCTACACAATTACGTGATTTAGGAATCCGCGTGGCTTCTGCTCATAAAAATAGTTCGTAAAGTGTCTTAATATTATTTATTTTTTAATGCCAGTTATCTTGATTTGATAATGAAATATTATTTCTTTCTTTTGTTTTTTATTACTTAAAAAAGATATTTAAAAAAGTTTTCGATAATGTATTAAGTATTTTCATATATTACTTATGGTAAAGAGGCAGAACATGTATAAATTTTTCAAATTGATATAATTTTCTGTTCATGTTTTAATTGCAATGTTTATTTTTATGTAGATGACTTTTAATAAAAAATCTGACTCATAAAATTCTTCATTAAATAAGTCCTATAATAATTTCTTATTATTGTGAGAATTGTTATTTTAATACTATGTCTGATAAAATGAATTCACCGTTTGATAAGGAATATGTTGAACCAATAGAATTACGTTCTGCTTTACAGGAACGTTATTTGGCTTATGCGCTTTCTACAATTATGCACCGTGCATTGCCTGATGTTCGTGATGGATTGAAGCCTGTTCATCGGCGGATTGTTCACGCAATGCGTCTTCTCAAATTAAACCCTGGACAGTCTTATGCGAAATGTGCGCGGATTGTCGGTGATGTTATGGGAAAATTCCATCCTCATGGAGATTCAGCTATTTATGATGCTTTGGTGCGCCTAGCTCAAAGTTTTGCAGTTCGTTATCCATTGGTTGATGGTCAAGGCAATTTTGGTAATATTGATGGTGATAATGCTGCTGCTATGCGTTATACGGAAGCACGCATGACTGAAGTAGCTGCATTATTACTTGAAGGAATTAATGAAAATGCTATTGATTTTCGTTTGACTTATAATGAAGAAGATTGGGAGCCTGTTGTGTTACCAAGCGCTTTCCCTAATCTTTTAGCAAATGGTTCCTCTGGTATTGCTGTTGGTATGGCGACATCTATTCCCCCCCATAATGTTGCAGAGCTTTGTGATGCAGCGCTGCATTTGATTGCACATCCTGATACACATGATGAGGATTTAAATCAATTTGTGCTGGGACCGGATTTCCCAACCGGTGGCATTTTGGTTGAGCCTAAAAAAAGTATTAAGGAATCTTATCGTATAGGTCGGGGTTTTTTTCGATTGCGTTCGCGTTGGTATCAGGAAACTGGCAGTCGTGGTTCTTATGTGATCGTTGTGACCGAAATTCCCTACCAAGTTCAAAAATCACGCCTTATCGAAAAAACTGCGGAATTATTGCTTGCGCGGCGATTGCCGATGCTTGAGGATATTCAAGATGAGTCAGCAGAAGATATCCGTATCGTGCTTGTTCCTAAAAATCGTACTGTTGATCCTGAACTTCTTATGGAATCCCTTTTTAAATTAACGGATTTTGAAGTGAGGTTTCCTCTTAATCTTAATGTTTTGTCTTCTGGAAGAAGACCCAATGTTCTTTCTTTGCGCGAGAGTTTACAGCAATGGCTTGAACATCGGCAGGAAGTGCTCATTCGTCGCTCGCGTTATCGGCTTGAGCAAATTGAAGGTCGATTGGAAATGCTCCATGGGTATCTTATTGCTTATTTGAATCTCGATGAGGTCATTCAAATTATTCGTGAAGAGGATGAACCTAAAAAGCAGCTGATCAGTCATTTTAAATTAACACAAAATCAAGCTGAAGCTATTCTTAATATGCGTTTGCGTTCTTTACGTAAGCTTGAGGAATTTGAAATTCGTAAGGAATTTGAAACCCTTAAAGTTGAAAAAGAAAAACTACAAAATTTATTGGCCTCTCCTATAAAACAATGGAAAATAATTTCAGAAGAAATCAAAAAGATTCGAAATACTTTTGGTCCTGAAACTTTCTTAGGAAAAAGACGTACGACATTTGAAGAGGCACCAAAACATGATCTTGATGATATCCAACAAGCAATGATTGAAAAAGAACCGGTTACTATTGTCGTTTCTGAAAAGGGATGGATGCGTGCTTTGAAGGGACACTTGAACGATTATAAAGTACTTTCTTTTAAAGAAGGAGACAGTTTAAAGGTAGCATTTCCAGCATTTACAACAGACAAGATTGTGCTGATAAGCACTGGTGGGAAGTTTTATGCTATTGGTGCAAATAATTTGCCTGGAGGGCGAGGGCATGGTGACCCCATCCGTCTTTTAATCGATATGGACGATGGGCATGATGTTCTGACAGCTTTTGTACATCATGCAGAGGAAAAACTACTTTTGGTTTCATCTCACGGAAATGGTTTTATTGTCCGTGCTGCAGAAGTGATTGCCAATACACGAAAAGGAAAGCAAGTAATGAATGTAAAATATCCTGATAAGGTAAGACTTTGTATTCCGGTAAATGGTGATCATATTGCAGTGGTTGGTGAAAATCGCAAAATGCTTATTTTTGCTATTGAACAAATACCAGAAATGAATCGTGGTAAAGGTGTTCGCTTACAGCGTTACAAAAAAGGTGGTATTGTTGATGCAAAGACTTTTAATTTATCAGAAGGTTTAAGTTGGAAAGATACGGCTAATCGAATCTTTAACCGTCAAGCTGATGATCTCATTGAATGGATGGGAATGCGTGCGGGAGTAGGGCGTTTGGTTCCAAAAGAATTTCCAAAATCAGGAAAATTTACTAATTAAATGCATTTTATAAACAGGAAAATCCTGTATAGCTTTATGATATATTGATTTATAAGGTTAATTTATTTATTCTGATTTTGTCCAAGTTAAGTTAATCAAAACTATTTGCTTGCATGTCATAAGATGAAGAAGCCAGCGCCCATAAAAGCTATTGAAAAAAAAGAATAAAAAATTCTTCTTATAAATCATTTCAATGAAATACAAGAGTTTTTGAAACAATAAAAACATTTTTTTCTAGGGCAGTGATTGTGTTTTCAGGAAATGGGAAATGGTATAATGATAAATCCATTGAACACCTCCATCTTTACGTTTGTGAAGTAACAAGCCAGCACTATCATTATATTTTCTAGCTCTCAATGTTGCGACAGCTCTTGCATTAAGGCGGTTCATAAGGAGCATTTTTACTCCTTTTTATACAAATTTGATCCACACACTCATCCTACTTGTGATGTGCAAAAGAGAGGTTTTGATTGATTCAAGATAAGCAGGTTTGAAATGAGAGAATCTTACGTTATTCGAGACTCTAATTCAACATAAAAAAACAATAAATTATCATTATAAATCAATTACTTATAAATAATATCATGATAATCGTTTGGATCTTTATTAAGTAAAAATATTGGTATTCAATGGTTTTTAGATTTTTTATCATTATATTATTTATAGGTGCTGTCGTGAAATGATTTAATGCTTTGAGAGGTGTATATTTAAAATAAATATGTGAATGTTTAACGCAAAAATGCCCTATTTGGAGCGATTAAATATTTGCTTATCATCTAGGAGAGGTGTTATTAATCTTTGATGGCAATGTTTATTCGTTAGGATTGCTATGACATTGTCTAAAAAGATGACCGCGTTCAGCCCATAAGACAAGAAGTATAGCAATAACACTCAGAAAGAAAAATCCTGCTGAGTTTGGGATAGTTGTTTCATCAAATTGTTGTGCTATAAAGAAACTAACTCCTGCACCGATAGATGTTTGAAGAAATCCGGATACAGAAGATGCGGTTCCAGCAATTTCTCCTGCAGATTCGAGAGCAAGTGTATTAAAATTAGCTATCATGCCACCACAGGTAAACATTAATATGCAATATAACGTCATATAAAAAGGAAAAGGGATAACACCATCTGCTAAAATCGATCCAATAAACCAAATACAGGAAGTGACACAAAAGAGAAAAAGCATAGTATGGGCAATACGTCTCATTCCAAGAAGTCCGACAAGTTGAGAATTGATAAATGATGAGAAAGCTTGAAATGCAGCACCGATTGCAAATGCTATAGGAAACCAAAAGCCTAAGTTATAAATTCCTTCATAAGTTTGTTGGGATGTATTAACAGCAATAAAAATACAGCCTAAAATAATGGAAGTTGCAAGTGTGTAGCAAAGTGTTGTACGGTTAGTTACAATAATCCATAAATTTTGTTTGACTGCAGAAAAAGAAAGAGGGCATTGTTCATGATGTGTTTCAGGCAAGCGTAATTGAATCCAAATCATTAAGCCGAAACCAACCATTGCCATGAAAATAAAGATAAATTGCCAATACCCAAGCAGTAGAATAATCTGTCCGACTGCTGGGCCGACCATTGGTGCTACAAGAAAAACCATCATAACAATAGACATAACTTCTGCCATTTTTCGTCCACTGTAAAGATCACGTACAACAGAAACCGTAAGAACGCGCATAGCAGCTCCTCCAATACCTTGCAAGATACGTAGAATGAGTAAGAGAGAAAGATCCGTTACAAAGGCACAGCCGATTGCCGTAAATGAATAAAAAGCAAGCCCAATAAGAATAAGCCTACGTCGTCCATACCGATCGCTTATTGGACCGAAAAATATTTGAGCAATACCATAGCTAATAAGATAACTCGAAATGATATAATGTTGATCATTTTCATTGAGAATATTTAATCCATCCAAAATATTGGGCATAGCTGGAAGCATAATATCAACAGCTATAGCATTAGTAGCCATGAGCGAAGCAATAAGAATAACAAATTCTTTATAGCCAATTCTTTTTCCAATTGCATCACTATGTGTTTGTTTATCGATTAAATATGACATATGGCATCCTTGAAATAAAAATTTTGGCTGGAAAAACTCTTTTTTAAGAGTTTAAATAAAAGATACCTATGATTGATGACAGGAAATATTTTTTTCTTTCAAAAGTTCCTGCAATTCATTGCTTTGAAACATTTCTTTAACAATATCACAGCCTCCAATAAATTCACCTTTGACATAAAGTTGTGGAATTGTTGGCCAATTTGAGTAATCTTTAATTCCTTGACGCAACTCGACAGAAGTTAAGATATTAATTCCTTTATAATTCAATCCTAAATAGTCAAGAATTTGAACAACTTGCCCTGAAAACCCACATTGCGGAGCATTAGGCGTTCCTTTCATGAATAAAATGACATCGTTTGTTTTAATTTCGTTATCAATAAAATCATAAACTGTTGTCATTTTTATCCCTCGATATTTCAGATTTTTACAAGTGCGCAATCTATACTCATACTCTTTAAATGAATGAATGCAAGAAGAAATTTTAGATTATTTTGGGATATTTGTTTGCAACACTAAGGCATGAAGATCATTTCCCATATTACCTTTAAGGGCATCATAGACCATTTTATGTTGTTGAAGACGAGTTTTACCGCGAAAGCTTTCAGAAATAACTTCTGCAGCATAATGTTCTCCATCACCAGCAAGATCACGAATTCTTACGGTGGCATCGGGAATGCCTTCACGAATAAGCGTTTCAATTGCATGGGCACTCATTGCCATCATTATTCTCCTTTTTGTAAGAGCTATTTGAGAAAAAAAAATTTATTCTTCACCCATAAATTGTGGAAACCAGTTTTCATAGGCTTGTGTAAGTTTGTCTACCGAAAGGGTTAAGATTCCTTCGATATTGAGCGAATCCCCCTCAACTCTACCAAGCTCTGTTAAAGAAATGGTATTGATTTGTGCTTGCTTTTTAAGACTGCTGAGAGCATGAGGCTTGACAGCTAAAAGATAACGTCCTTGGTCTTCTCCAAAAAGTTCTGCATGATGCGGGGATTTATTGCTTAATTTTATTTTGATTCCTTTCTTGGCTTTAATTACCATTTCGGCGAGTGCAATCGCTAATCCCCCGTCAGAAATGTCATGAGCAGCATGAATAAAACCGCTATTAATAACATCTCGAACAAATTGACCATGTTTTTTTTCAAGTTGTAAATCTACAGGGGGAGGGGTGCCTGCATCAATATTTAAAATATTACGCGCATAGATTGATTGTCCTAAATGAGAACCACAATCTCCCACTAAAATGATACTATCTCCATTTTGCATACCACTTATTGTTACCAATTTAGACCAATCCTTAAGAAGGCCTACTCCAGCAATTGTGGGGGTCGGAAGAATAGCTTCCCCATTTGTTTCGTTGTAAAGAGAAACATTGCCTGAAACGATAGGAAAGTCGAGGATTCTACAAGCTTCCCCTATACCTTTAATAGCAAAAATTAGTTGTCCCATAATTTCAGGTTTTTCAGGATTACCAAAATTGAGATTATCTGTAGCGGCCAGTGGTATTGCACCTGTCGTACTAATATTTCGCCAGCATTCTGCGACAGCTTGTTTTCCTCCTTCATAAGGATCGGCTTCACAATACCGAGGTGTTACATCAGAAGAAAAAGCAAGAGCACGTTTGCTATTGTTGCTTATACGGATAACGCCTGCATCACTTCCTGGATAAACAAGGCTATTTCCTTGAATAAGAGTATCATATTGTTCATAAACCCATCGCCGTGAACTTTGATCAGCAGAATTCAATAAGGTTAAAAGTGCATCATCAAGATTTTTAATTTTTTTGATATCTTCTGCTTTCAGGGGTGTTTTTTTTGTAGGTTCGCGCCAAGGACGATCATAAACAGGTGCTTCATCACCGAGTTCTTTAATGGGAAGATTGACAACTTCTTCCCCTTGATGAAATACGCGGAAATGTAAATCATCGGTTGTTTTTCCAATAATAGAAAAATGTAGCCCCCATTTATGAAAAATTTCTGCTGCTTGCTTTTCTAATTCTGGTTTGAGAATCATGAGCATACGCTCTTGACTTTCAGACAGCATCATTTCATAAGCCGTCATGTTTTCCTCACGAACGGGCACATTATCAAGATTAAGCTGTATTCCCAGATTTCCTTTTGCACCCATTTCAACAGCAGAAGAAGTAAGGCCTGCTGCACCCATATCTTGAATAGCAACTACAGCTCCAAGTTCCATGAGCTCTAAGCATGCTTCAAAGAGACATTTTTCTGTAAAAGGATCACCCACTTGAACAGATGGGCGTTTTTCTCTGATTGAATCATCAAATTCAGCAGAAGCCATTATTGCTCCACCGACGCCATCACGCCCTGTTTTTGCACCAAGATAAACGACGGGAAGTCCGATGCCTTGTGCTTTAGAATAGAAAAGAGCGTCTGTCTTTGCGATACCGGCTACAAAAGCGTTAACAAGGATATTGCCATTATAACGCTTATCAAAATTTACTTCTCCACCAACAGTTGGAACGCCAAAAGCATTGCTGTAGCCACCAATTCCAGAAACAACACCAGAAACAAGATGGCGTGTTCGTGGGTGATCAGGAGAACCAAATCGCAATGCATTCATAGCAGCAACAGGACGAGCTCCCATTGTAAAGACATCACGTAAAATACCACCAACGCCTGTTGCCGCACCTTGATAAGGTTCAATATAAGAAGGATGGTTGTGGCTTTCCATTTTGAAAACAATACATTGTCCTTCACCAATATCGACAACACCAGCATTTTCACCAGGACCTTGAATGACACATTTTCCTTCTGTTGGAAGGGTTTTTAGCCATTTTTTAGAGGATTTATAGGAACAATGTTCGTTCCACATGGCAGAAAAAATTCCCAGTTCAGTAAATGTTGGTTCTCGACCGATTAACGTCAAAATACGTTGATACTCATCCTCTTTTAGACCGTGTTGCGCAATGAGCTCTGGTGTGATAGTGATGTTATTACAAGGCTTCATAAGTATTTATCCATCAAATTAATCGAAATTTAGCATTTTTATTTTTTAATCTAGCAGCCTATATTATAGCAATAATGTTGTTTAATAATAAAAATATTCATAGACCCGAAGCTGAAAATTTTACTCGTTTGTTTAGTGAGACTTAAGACTCAAACCGGTCTTAAATAGTTATGTATTTAGAGAATAATATCCACTGTTGTTTGTGAAGAACGCCGGTCATAGACTCATTAATACGGAATATAGATCTTTTTTACAGTTATGGAGTACAAGGGGTTTCTAGCATCACCCATTTACTAACTCTAAAACACCTTGAAAAAATAAACGACCGTCAATACCTCCATGGGCGGGCTCAATAAAGTTTTCAGGATGAGGCATCATACCGAGAACATTACCAGCTTTATTAACAATTCCAGCAATATCTTTCATTGAACCGTTAGGATTTGTATTTTCTGCATAGCGAAAAACAATTTGTTCATTATCTTCCATTTGTTTTAATGTTTCATTGTCAACAAAGTAATTTCCATCGTGATGGGCAACAGGACAACGAATAATTTGCCCTTTAGAATAATATCGAGAAAATTTTGTTTTAGCGTTAACAACTTCAAGTTTGATTTCACGACAAACAAATTTCAAGGAAGCATTTCGCATTAAAGTACCTGGTAATAATCTCGCTTCCAACAAAATTTGAAATCCATTGCAAATGCCTATTATTGTAGTTCCTCCTTGTGCTTTCTCACGAATGGCTTTTAAGATAGGTGTTCGCGCTCCAATAGCACCACATCTTAAGTAGTCACCATAAGAAAAACCACCAGGAATGATAATAACATCTACATCTGGAATTGTTGTTTCTGTTTGCCAAATCTTTAGTGGTTCAGCTCCCGTTATATGATGTAATGCTGCAACCATATCTCGATCACGATTTAATCCAGGAAGTTGAATGATGGCAGTTTTCATAAGTTTTCCGCTTAAAGAATTTCAATTGTATAATTTTCAATGACAGTATTCACGAGTAACTCTTCACACATCTGCTCAAGTTTTCTCTTTGCAGTTTCAGAAGGTTGATCATCAAGAACAATATCAAAAACCTTTCCCTGACGAATGGAAAGAATACTTTCGAAAGCTAAACTTTTTAAAGCACCGACAATTGCTTCTCCTTGTGGATCAAGGATGCTTTCTTTTAAAGTAACTATAATACGTGCTTTCATTTTTTGCTTCCTGATTGTAAAAAATTTTCCCTTTGAAGAGGGGTATTGATAGATAGAAGGTGATATTATTTTACCTTGTGTTTATTTCACGAGAACAGGACCTGTTGGTCGTATCGGCTCATTTTCATTCATAATCCCAAGACGTTTGGCGACTTCTTGATAGGCGTTAATAAGCCCCCCCATATCACGACGAAAACGATCTTTATCCATTTTTTCTTGTGTTTGCATATCCCATAGTCGTGCAGAATCAGGTGAAATTTCATCCGCAAGAACGATACGCATTGTTTCATCTTCCCATAGGCGACCGAATTCCATTTTAAAATCAATTAATTGGATGTTAACACTGGCAAAAAAACCAGAAAGAAAATCATTAATACGGATTGAAAGTTGCATGATATCTTCTAGCTCTTGTGGGACAGCCCACCCAAAAGCAGTGATATGTTCTTCTGTCACCATAGGATCCTCAAGAGAATCATTTTTATAGTAGAACTCAATGATGGATTGTGGAAGTGGGGTCCCTTCTTTCAGTCCTAACCGTTTAGCAAGAGAGCCGGCAGCAACATTGCGAACAACGATTTCCAACGGAATGATTTCCGCTGCTTTAATAAGTTGTTCGCGCATGTTTATGCGTTTGATAAAATGTGTTGGGATGCCCAAACGTCCAAGATGACTAAAGATATGTTCCGAAATTCGGTTGTTTAAAACCCCTTTTCCGTCGATAATTTCGTGTTTTTTTGCATTAAAGGCAGTTGCATCATCTTTAAAAAATTGAATATAAGTTCCTGGTTCAGGTCCTTCATATAAAATTTTGGCCTTGCCTTCATAAATACGGTGGCGACGATTCATAATAATTCTCTATTTTCCTTGAGAGGTTTTTAATAATATTGCTAAGTGATACTATCCTAATTGATGGAAATTCTCAATGATCTTGCTATGATACTTTTATTAATTTTTGTCATTCCACATTTATCCAAAGGGTGAGATATATAGGCGATTAGAATAAAGGATTACCTTTTATATCAAATTTTTGCAAGAAAGTGAGAGAGGACCATAAGTCCTTCAGGCCAAGGCCCGTGTCCAGATTCTGCGTTAATATGGCCAGAATATCCAGCATCAACAAGGAATGATCCCCAGTCATTAGCTATTTTTTCTGCTACTGAAAATTGACAAAAAATGTCGTTCCGGCTAGCTATAATAATTGAAGGAAAAGGTAACTTTTGGCGATGATAAGGGCCAAATGTCATTAAATGTTTGGGACGTATTTTCTCATTGGCTAGATCAGGAGGTGCAACAAAGAAAGCGCCACAAATTTTTTCTGCATTTTGTATAGCTGCCTGAATAGCAGTAGGAACTCCTAGTGAATGAGCAATAATCATAACAGGTTTTTGAGCTTGTGCGATGGCGGTTTGAACTTTATAAACCCACTCTTCATAAACAGGTTTTGACCAATGGATTTGTTCAATGCGGCGGGCAGTTGACAATTTTTTTTCCCAGCGTGTTTGCCAATGATCTGGACCAGATCCTTTGTAGCCAGGAACAATAAGAATATCGAGTTGATTTACTTTCATGAATTATTTTCTTGTTACAACAGGTTCTTGATTATAGGTAGAAAAGATTTGGGTTTTCTATGTTGTTCTATTATTCTTCAAAAACACGTTTGAAAATTGTATTGATATGTTTGGTGTGGTAAGAAAGATCAAATTTTTCGCGAAGTTCTTCTTCACTTAAAGCTTTGGTAACATCTTTGTCATTGAGCAGTTCTTCTAAAAAATCTTTTCCTTGTTCCCAAACCTTCATCGCATTTCGTTGTACAATTCGATAAGAATCTTCGCGACTGATTCCTGCTTGTGTGAGTGCTAAAAGTACTCGTTGTGAGTGAATAAGCCCCTGGAATTTATTGAGATTTTTTTGCATATTTTCTGGATAGACAATTAAATTTTCAATAACAGATGTGAGGCGCGAAAGAGCAAAATCAAGCGTAATAGTCGCATCTGGACCAATATAACGCTCGACAGATGAATGAGAAATATCACGTTCATGCCAAAGTGCTACATTTTCCATGGCTGGGAGTGAAAATGCACGTACCATCCGTGCTAATCCAGTTAAATTTTCTGTTAAAACCGGGTTACGTTTATGAGGCATCGCCGATGAACCTTTTTGCCCAGGTGCGAAATGTTCCTCTACTTCAAGAACTTCTGTTCTTTGTAGATGGCGTATTTCTATCGCTAATCTTTCAATAGAGGAAGCAATAACACCAAGTGTTGCAAAAAACATAGCATGACGATCCCGTGGGATTATTTGAGTGGAAACTGGTTCAGCACACATGCCTAAAGCTTTTGCTACATGTTCTTCAACGCGTGGATCAATATTTGCAAAAGTTCCTACAGCTCCAGAAATTGCGCAAGTAGAAATTTCTTCGCGTGCTGCAAGAAGACGTTTGCGACAACGGAAAAATTCAGCGTATGCAAGAGCGAATTTAACTCCAAATGTTGTCGGTTCGGCATGAATGCCATGGCTCCGACCAATAGTAATTGTTTCTTTGTGTTCAAAAGCACGTCTTTTTAATGCTTCAAGAAGTTGATCTATATCCTTTAGTAAAATATCACTAGCGCGCATCAATTGAATGTTTAGTGTTGTATCGAGAACATCAGATGATGTCATGCCTTGGTGGATAAAACGTGCTTCTGGTCCAATGAATTCAGCTAGGTGGGTTAGAAATGCGATCACATCATGTTTGGTAATTGCTTCAATTTCACCAATACGATTGACATCAAATTCAGCTGCCGCTCCTTTTTCCCAAATGACTTTGGCGGCTACTTTCGGAATAATTCCTAGTTGAGCAAGGGCATCACAAGCATGTGCCTCAATTTCAAACCAAATACGATATTTTGTTTCAGGAGACCAAATTGTTACCATTTCAGGACGGGAGTAACGTGCGATCATCATTTTTTTCCTTGTTGTGAGAGAATTGCGGCTTGGCGCAATGCATGAATACGTGTTTTGTAAAGCTCTTTGTTTCCATTTTTATAAATTGCAGAGCCTGCGACAAATATATTCGCACCGGCTTTTGCAGCTATCCCAATTGTGTCAACGGTGATACCGCCATCAACTTCGAGATCAATAGGGCGGTTTGCAATCATGTTTTTAACGCGCTTAATTTTATTTTTTATTTCTGGAATGAAACTTTGTCCGCCAAAACCGGGATTGACTGTCATAATGAGGATAAGATCTAATTGATCAAGCAAGTATTCAAGGATATGTTCAGAGGTGCTTGGATTGAGTGCAAGTCCGGCTTTTTTTCCCATTGCTTTAATCGTTTGTAATGAACGATGAAGATGTGAACTGGCTTCAGCGTGAATAGTTATAATATCTGAACCAGCTTTTGCAAACGCTTCCAAATAAGGATCTACAGGTGTAATCATCAGGTGAGCATCAAATATTGCTTTGGTTAATGGGCGCAGACTTTTAACGACTTCAGGACCAAAGGTGATGTTAGGAACAAAGTGCCCATCCATGATATCAAAATGGAGCCAATTGGCACCAGCATCCACAACATCTAATATTTCTTGTCCAAGTTTAGAAAAATCAGAAGCCAAGAGTGATGGTGAAATGAGATGAGAATGGGGCATTAAAATCTCCTTGATTGACTGTTTTTATCATGTTGTTGTGTAGACACAAATATCTTTTATGTTATGACGGAAAAGAAAAATATGTATTATAGGTCTTTTATGGAAAGATCTCTTGAAATTTTAAAGTTTTATTAAGTGAAAGATATGTCGAATCATAAAACATATTTAATGCCTGAACTTCAACGGAATATTACAGTTTCTTCGCAAGAATATCGAGATGCTATGAGTCTTTTTGCAGGAGCTGTGCATATTGTGACAACAAATGGTGTTAAGGGAAAGCGTGGGGTGACAGTTTCGGCATGCTGTTCTTTATCTGATACTCCTCCAAGCCTTCTTGTGTGTCTTATGCGCCATAATCTGAATAATCAGGTATTTATGGAGAATGGAAATTTTTGTGTTAATAGCTTGGCAGGAAAACATCGTCCATTAGCGGATGTTTTTTCGAGACATTGCAATTTTACACAAAATGAGTGTTTTAATGTTGCACAATGGGGAACTTTGCAGACGGGGGCGCCTAGTCTTTCAAATGCTTTAGCGTCTTTTGATTGTCGTTTGATTTGTTGGCATGAGCACTCAACCCATAGTGTTTTGATTGGTGAGGTTGTTGCAATCAACTGTAATCAGGAAAAGGATGCTTTGATATATTTAAAACGTGGATATCATATTTTGCCTTTATGAAGATTTTATTTTTTTGTATTAATGAAATGATTTTATTGTTGCTCCGTTTAAATTTTAGTGCCATGAGGAAGAAGAGGGGAGATGGCTCTGAATATTTGAATTTTCTTCTTTTTTAGGTTTATTAACAAATAAGCGAGATAATTTTCAAATGAGATTTGATTAAGAATTCAGGATTCACAGAAAAGCAATCAAGATCAATTAGTGCATATGGATGTTATTTCCTACTTCTGTCAATAAATATATTATTAAGTAGAACAAATTTAGAAATGTTCTTTTTTTGTAAAGAAATGCAATAAAATTAAAAAAAAGTATGTTTTTCTCTTGCACTTCTGTTGTGAAAATTTTAGGAAATGTGCATCAAATAAATGTAAATGACGGAGCGTAGCGCAGTTTGGTAGCGCACCTGATTTGGGATCAGGGGGTCGTAGGTTCGAATCCTATCGCTCCGACCATATTTGTGAGGTATTTGAGAATGTCCCTATTGGATACGCGTGGTGAGAAGCCATCATTCGAGCGTTGTGTAATTGGAAGGGAAAAAGCATGATTGCACGTATTTATAGTCCTGCTAAAACAGCTATGCAATCAGGAAGGGCGGGGACAGGTTTTTGGATTCTGCAGTATGAACCAATGAAAGCAAAAATGTTAGAGCCTCTTATGGGGTATACGGCAACATCTGATATGAATAGTCAAGTGAGAATCCGATTTAATAGAAGAGAAGAAGCAATTGCTTTTGCACGCAAGAATGCTATCCCTTACCGTGTAGAAAAGATGCATATGTCGATTCGGCGTGCTGTTTTTTATTCTGATAATTTTCGCAGTGATCGGCAGCAATCTTGGACACATTGAATTGAAAATGCTATTTTGAGTTGAGAAAATAAAGGAAATAATCAGTTAGGTCCCGTAGCTCAGCTGGATAGAGCAACGGCCTTCTAAGCCGTGGGTCACAGGTTCGAATCCTGTCGGGATCACCAGATTTAAATAATGTCAATAGGCTACAAGAAAATTGAAAGCTTTTGTTTATCATTCATATGGATTTTAATCATCGCGATAAACTTTTTCACGTCGTTCGTGACGTTCTTGTGCTTCTAATGATAAAACAGCAATTGGCCGAGCCTCAAGACGCTTTAAGCTAATGGGTTCACCGGTTTCTTCACAAAAACCATATGTCCCATTATCAATGCGCTCTAAAGCAGCATCTATTTTTGAAATAAGTTTTCTCTGACGATCACGGGTGCGTAATTCAATTGTTCGATCCGTTTCACAAGATGCCCTATCGGTCAAATCGGGTTGGCCAATATTCTCATCCTGTAAATTTTCCAAAGTCTCACGAGCCTCTTTTAATATATCATTTTTCCAAGAAACCAATTTAGCGCGAAAATACGCCTTTTGCCGTTCATTCATAAAAGGCTCATCTTCACTAGGGCGATATTGACTATCAATCTCTTTGCTCATATAATGAAAAACCTCCACATCTGCTATGTGCGGTCTATATATTGCGCAATACCCATCAACACAAGAGTAAAATATTTTTTTGTAACAATCGATAAATATATTCGTACAAAAATAATTCATGTTAAAAAAACATAAATGTTTCCATAAGATTTTCATAATTTTATACTGCTTTAAGCAATTCTCATCATACCAGAACGCATTCTACCGATGTAATTTTAGAGAAAAGACTTAAAAATCATAAAAAATTTCCCTAAGAAGAAATATAAACCAATAATCTGCACTGTGCTTATATAAAATCTAGCTGTATCGATTCTTCACCCTTCTTTTTCTATCCTCTTAAGGGCTCTTCTTCAAAAAACTCTAGATTCTCTTACACTCCAAATTCAAAACAATAAACATTTTTTCAAACTCTAAAAGTCTTATTATAAAGAAAGTAAAGACCTCTTTTTAAAAACATTTTCAGATGCAAAAATATATAAAATGCTTGGAAAAGCTATGAAAGAATACAACATTATACAACAAAATCTCGAAGCCATTTAAATTAAACACATTATAAAAGCAAAAGACACTATTTTTTACGCGTAACAGATATCAAAAAAGAAAAAATTAAAATGACTTTTCTTTCCCCATATTGAAATAATATTAGAGGAAAGAACAAATAAACTAAGATAAAGAGTGTTTACAGAATTCTTTTATTCAAAACTTCTGCAATAACAGCACGCGTTATTTTTCTTTTTCTTTGTAATGCCAACTGATCAACAGAATCAATAATACGTTTCAATGAAAATAAAGACCGTTCACAACGACTTACAAGATAATAAACAGTATCTGGATGCACAATAAGTTGCTTATCGGAAAAAAATTTAAAGGCAACAGCTGTTAACAATGCATCATCAGGCTGCTTCATTTCAACTAACATGACCGAATTAAGACGACTTTTTAGATCATTTAATTTTAAATTCCAAGCTGAAGGGAGTGTTCGTGCAGTCATCAATAAAGTAGCTTGCCGCGCATCAAGATTTGCTTGTTTAACACTGTTAATTAAATGAAAAAGCTCTGTTTCACTAATTTCCTCTGCATCAATATCTTCCATTAAAAATGATTTGCCTAAAGAAGCTATAGCAACAGCCTGATCAACTTCATTATGCTGAATTCTGAATGCATTTGCTTTTTGTAGCCATATACCAGAAAAATGCGTTTTCCCAGATCCTTCTTTTCCTACAAGAACTGCGATAGGCAAACCCCAATTAGGCCAGCGATCAATAAGCTGAAAAGCCATACGATTGCTATCTGTTACCACTAAATCATCAAATTGAAAAATCGGATTATGAGGAAAATTTAAAGATAATTGCGTTTCATGCCCATTCATTTTAGCGGCTCCGAATTTCCACTTCGCAAATACAACTGAGAATTAAGATACGTGTGAAGAGCAAAACGAACTAAAACACCAACAGCTGCCGCTGCGGGAACAGCAACAAGCATACCAGTAAAACCAAAGAGTGAAGAAAAAGCAAAAAGTGAAAACATCAACCACACGGGATGTAACCCCACTGATGAACCCACAAGTTTTGGTTGGAGAATATAACCTTCAATAAATTGGCCAATTAAAAACAGTGCCATCACAATGACGATTCCCTCCCAATTATTGGGATAAAATTGGACCCAAGCAATGCTAACAGAAAACACCAAACCACTCATGGTGCCAATATAAGGAACAAAGCTAATAAGGCCAATAAACATACCAATCAAAAGACTGTAATTGAGGCCCACAATTGTTAAACCAATAGCATAATAGCCTCCCAATATAAGACAAACTGTTCCTTGTCCACGAACAAAACCTGCGATAGCTCTATCCATTTCGTAAAAAATACTACGAACAGTTTCAAGATGCTCGCGCGGTATTAACGAATCAATTGCTGTCACCATACGTGGCCAATCTAATAATACATAAAATGCTACCACAGGTGCTACAACAAATAGGCTAATGATATTAACGATAGATTTTCCTGATTTTAAAAGTGAATTCAAAAGAGATGTGATAAAATCAGAACCTTCTCCCAAAAATCCTTTAATATTACTCCGTAATTCATTGGGATCACTGCCAAAATAACGCCTAATCCAATCGAAATCATGCTCACCAAAAAAGGTTTGAATACGATTAATATAAACGGGTAAACCATCACTCACAAATTGTTGTATTTGCCAACTAATAATAGGAATCAAAATAACTAAAGCAGCAACAAACGTAATAACAATAAATAAGGTAATGAGGACAGTACCAAACATGCGACGAATACCAAATTTTTCAAGTAGTTGAACAACGGGATTAAGAAAATAAGCCAATACAATCCCTGCCACAAAAGGCAGCAAAATCGATCCTAAAACCAACATAAAAAAAATGAAAAAAATCAGCGTACAAAGCCAAAAAAAGATTTGCTTTTTCATATTATTTGGCAACGGTAATTGAGTATATGCTGGCACATAAGTTTTATAACGGTTACGGGACGTATTCTCACTCACTTTTTTTCTCATAAGTTGCCAAGAAGATTGGCCATGGTTATCTGATATCTTGCTCATAAAATGTCCTAAAAAAATTCTACACAAAAAATTATAAACATCTTCAAAATGATGTACAAGAAAAGTTGCTGATTTTCTTATCAATATCTCTTGCAGAGAAAGCTCTATCATGGCATTGCAGAACATTAGAACCTGATTTTCTATTAAAGGAAGTCTCCAATGAGCAATCAAGATCTTACAAAGAATAAACTCAAGACTACTCTTACCTACGCACAAGCTGGTGTAAGTATCGATATGGGTAACGCTATGATGGAAAAAATTAAACCCTTGATACGCGCAACAAAACGAGTGGGAGCAGATGCAGAAATTGGTGGATTTGGTGGCCTTTTTGATTTAAAAGCGGTTGGCTTTACAGATCCTATCCTTGTAGCAGCCAATGATGGTGTGGGTACAAAATTAAAAATTGCCATTGAAGTTGGTATTCATAATACTATAGGTATTGATCTTGTAGCTATGTGTGTCAATGATTTACTTGTACAAGGGGCTGAACCTCTCTTTTTTCTGGATTATTTTGCAACGGGAAAACTTGATCCTGAACAAGGTGCTGCAATCGTTTCTGGTATTGTAGAAGGATGTAAACAAGCTGGCGCTGCTCTTATTGGAGGAGAAACTGCAGAAATGCCAGGAATATATGCAGAGAAAGATTATGATCTAGCAGGTTTTGCTGTAGGAGCATGCGAACGCAACATGCTACTTCCTTCAAAAGATTTGATAGAAGGCGATATTATATTAGGTCTAAGCGCCGCTGGAATTCATTCCAACGGCTTTTCACTTATTCGGCGAATCATCCAGCAAAGTCATCTACAGTGGAATGATCCTGCTCCTTTTGCACCCCAAAACAGCCTTGGTCTAGCACTCCTTACACCAACACGCATTTATGTAAACTCGCTTCTTCCTATCATGCGCAAATATGAAGGAATCAAAGCTCTTGCTCATATTACGGGTGGAGGTTTTCCTGAGAATATTCCACGTGTCATTCCATCTTCTCTCTGCGCTGAAATTAATCTTTCTGCCATCAATGTTCCAGCGGTATTTTCATGGATTGCCACACAAGGTAAAATAGAAAAAACAGAAATGTTGAGAACTTTCAATTGTGGTATTGGCATGATAATTATCGTAGCACAACACGCAGCTGAAAAAATTACGCAGGCTCTTAAAAGAAAAGGAGAGATTGTAACCTCACTTGGTATTTTAACAAAACGCCAAGATCAAAATGAAAGAATAATTTATAAAGGAATATTGCATTTATGAAAAGAAAAATCGTTGTTTTCATTTCTGGGAATGGGTCCAATATGGTCGCTCTTGCTCAAGCGAGTCAACAAAAGGAGTATCCTGCTGAAATTGTTGCTGTTATTTGTGATAATCCGCTTGCAAACGGTATTAAAAAGGCGCAAAATTATAACTTACCTATTCATATTGTTGATCGTAGAATCTACAAAACAAAAGAAGAGCATGAAGAAGGTATTTTTACGATTTTAGATCAATATAAGCCTGATTTTCTCTGCTTTGCAGGATATATGCGTCTGGTCTCATCCCGTTTCGTAAGACTTTACGAAGAGCGGATTTTAAACGTTCATCCTTCTCTTTTACCTTCATTTAAAGGTTTAAACACACATGAAAGAGTTTTACAAGCAGGCGTAAAAATTACTGGTTGCACTATTCATCTTGTTACAGAAGATATGGATTCAGGAACAATCCTTGCCCAAGCAGCTGTTCCAGTCTGTATTCATGATACCGCTGAATGTTTAGCACAGAGAGTTCTTAAAGCAGAGCATAAACTCTATCCCGAAGCTTTAAAAGCATTTATTAAAGGAAATGGCAAAATGGTAGATATGCAACAACAGCTTTTATCCTTTTGAGTATAACAGCAATCTATGGAAGAGCATTTTTTAGTATTATAGATGCAGTTTATCGTCAATACTTAATACTTGCACTTTCTAGAAGATGACATGATAAAGTTTATTATTTTGTAATTTCGCACAAAACGTGCGATTTTTTTGAATTTTAGTTAAATTTCTAATTTGGTCTTCTTTATTCAACTTTCTAACACTACCACGAGCCTTAGTTATCAAAATACTCTCGTATTTCACCTAAAAAAATCTTATAATACATAATTTTTCTATTGCGTAATTTTTTGTCTCATGACGAAAGTGTTTCTTTAACTTTTAGAGCTAACTGTTTGAGTGTAAAAGGTTTAGATAAGAAACCAAAAACAGCATCTTGTGGAAGATTTTTAGCAAAAGCATCCTTTGCATATCCAGAAACAAAAAGAAATTTGATATCAGGATATTTTTTACGTACTTCCTTAAGTAAAGTAGGACCATCCATTTCTGGCATCACTACATCGGAAACAATAATATTAATAGTTTCTTTTTTTTCTTCAAGAAGAGACAGTGCTTCCACTCCACTTGCTGCCTCTAAAACCGTATATCCTCTCATTTGAAGAGCTTTTACTCCCCCCATTCTGACAGCATCTTCATCTTCAACCAATAAAATAGTTGCAGATCCTGTTAAATCTATATTTTTATCTTTTTCTTCATTTTTTTCAATTTTCTGAGAAATTTCTCCTTTTATATCTGAGATATAACGAGGAAGAAAAATATGAAATGTTGCTCCTTCTCCTTCTTTACTTTCACAATAAATGTATCCCCCTGTTTGCTTGATAATTCCATAAACCATTGATAAACCAAGACCTGTTCCTTTTCCAACTTCTTTTGTTGTAAAAAATGGCTCAAACATTTTTTCTTGTATAGCAGCAGATATACCACTCCCTGTATCTGAAATAGTCAATTGCACATACTCACCAATTGCTAAACCAAGATGATTAAATTCCATACTTTGTCGTTTTGTGATATTATTTGTCGCAATTGTAACAATACCTCCATTTAACATAGCATCACGTGCATTAATAACCAAATTCATAATAACACGCTGAAAAGATGCTTGATCAACTTCAACGCTCCATAGATCTCTTCCATGAATGATTTTTAACTGAATATTATTACTCAAAAGTGGTAAAATCAGATTGCGAATATCTGATAAAAACTCTGTAAAATCAATCGCTTCAGGTCGAAGTGTTTGCTTTCTAGAAAAAGCTAATAATTGTTGTACAAGAGCCGCTGCACGATTAGCATTATTTTTAATATTAATAAGATCAGCATGCGCAGGATCAGAACTACGATGGGTATTTAAAAGAAGATCACATGACATTAAAATCGCTGTTAAAACATTATTAAAGTCATGAGCAATGCCACCAGCCAATTGTCCAACAGCTTGCATCTTCTGACTTTGGATCATTTTATCTTCAAATGTTTTTTGTTCCGTTGTTTCAATGATAGAGATAATGACCAAATCTTGCAATGGATCACCATGATATAGTGGTACAGACATAACATGGAGACGTAAATGGCGTTCTTTATTCTTTTCTAAAACAGTTTCTAAAGAGACAAAATAATTTTTATTTGTCGCAATTTTTTGAAAGGCACGCTCTAACTGCACACGATCACGACGAGAAATAATATCATAAAAATTGATAGTTTTATCCATACAGCCTGTAAGTGATGAAAAAGCATTATTCATATGAACCAATTGCCCTTCTTGATCCACTACAGCTATTGCAAAAGGATTCGCATTAAAATATTCTACTAATAGGCTAGGTAATTTTAATTGATCATTTTCTTCTTTTCGTATTTGTTGTGGAATTATTACAACACGATAAATGGCTTCCTCCTCTGAGAAAGCAGACGCAGATATAAAACAATGAAATATTTTTTCACAATTCGGCTGTGAATTTAAGCATAACGAAAACCTATAAGGCGAAGCATAACCTGAACTTTGGTATCTATTGGTTTGCAAACAAATATCACTCCAGGAGATTTTAGCTCCAACACTCTCAAATAACGAATCGATATTATATTGGCCAACCGAGAAATTTGCTAAATCAATTGAAAACCATTCGGCAAAAAACGCATTAGTATAAAGAATTGTTCCTTGTGTATTGACTGATACAAAACCAACAAGCGTTTGATCCAAGTGATTGATAGCCTCTTGAAGGTTCGAGAAAAAAACTTCTTGCGTTTGTTGTAAATGCGAAATATCAGCAATACGCCAAAATAAAAGCTTTTTTTTTCGTTTTGTAATAGGTTGAATGGAGATATTATACCGAGCAGATTTTTTGGGTATCGAATCGGTAAAAATTGGCTGCTCTGCTCTTAATTCTTCTTGTGCTGTAAGATTATTCCAGGCTGCAATCTTTAAGCGATACGAAAGCGCACCTGCCCCTGGAAGATTAGCAATAACCATATAACAAGATGCTTCAGGTTTATAGGTCAGAATTTTTCGATAGTTTTGATTAGAATAATAAACAAAACCCAAAAGATCAGAGATTACAATTACATCGTCGCTACTATTAAAAATGCTAAAATCACAATCTTCATGCAACCACAATGCATGGTATTTTAAAATTCCTACTCCACTCAAAATGAGTGTTGTAACACCGATAATTGCTAGAATCAAAAAGGATATCAAGACAGCTTTTTGCAAATAACTTTGTGGATAAAAAAAACCTAAAATGCTCACAATGAAAAGAAAAACTAATATAAAAATAATACCCCAAAACATAACTCTTCGATGAAAAGAAGACGAAGACGCTGATCTTTCACTATTCTCAAAACCTTTATCCATCTTGCTTTGCCTTAGATTATAGTTGTTTCTTATGTCACGAAACTTCCTTTATATTCATTGTTATAAAGTATATACTATGATATTCTCTTTCTAAGAAAGCTTACTTAATGTTTAAAAGTTTATTTCTTGTATTTAAGCGAGCCTTTTGAGGGTAAGTTTCTAAATTTATCACAATAAAAAATGATATTTCCATGCCAAAATGGGAGAAAATTTATGTATATCTGGTTATCAAACCAAATAGGTTTATCTGCTGCAAATATAATTATAAGCTTTTTGCTTTTTATAATAACAATCGCAGCTATTACCATAGTTATCGTGTTTTTACGCCGTTTAAATACGGCAAGATTCAGAGTTAATAGAGAAAAAAGCCCATCGCGATTAGCAGTATGTGAAACAATTTCTATAGACCGAATACGCCACCTCGTTTTAGTCCGTTGCGATAATAAAGAACATTTACTTCTCATTGGTGGATTAACAGATGTGGTTGTAGAATCCGATATTACTAGTACACCTAAAATGCAAAAAAGAGAGACATCCCTTCATTCAAGTCCTCTTCTCCCAGAAAAAAATAAAAGGTTGGATAAAAACTCCCTTTCTTTTACGAATCAATCTGTGAGAGATTCAGAAATTACAGCCGAAATTGAAGGACGGCAAGAGCCATCTTTATTTATTCCTACCCCTCAAAAATAAAATCATTTTATATCTAGCTGTTTTGGTATAAAATGATGTTATACTGCCTTCTATTTAACCCATAAAGTGCTTTAAATTGTGATACAAAATCTCGTATTATCGCATGTGTTTCTGCTAATTTTCTTCATTTATTGCTGATTTTTTAGTGCCTCCTGCACTACATATTTTACAAAACAGATTGCTAAAACCTTCTTTTACCAGCGTATTTTCACTATTTTTTAAATGAATATTCTATTTCTTGATGATTTCTTTTAAATTGATTCTTTTCTGTTTTTAGGTGAATAATATTATTATATCTTTTAGTACGATTTTTGGTAAGGCTTGTTTTTAAGACATGATGAAGTCCATTGAGAACTGTTTTTACGAAAAAGTTAAAGAATTTTATCTTATTTCTGTATAATTTATATAATATGCTAGAGGTATCTTAGTATTACACAGCGATTTTTTTCAATTACATGATAGAATGTTATGTGACAAAACTAAGCATTCTAAAATTCGGATGACGAAGGGCAATTATTACCGTTTATTTTATTTCAGTAGAAATGCAGTACGAATGAAAAGGCTTTTTGGCATTTTTTACTCTTTTAATATTTCATGACAGTGTGTAATAAGCAAGCTTAAAATACCGAATCTGAAAACTAAGTGTTTTCTATATTAAAGTGGCTGTTGTTACTCTAGCTATTTTAGCAACAAGAATATGCCAGTAAACATGAAAGAATTAAGAGAAATAAAGAGTATGTTAGGAGATGAACAGTATTTTAGAAAAAATAGATGTTTGTCATGAAATTTTTATAATAAAATCTTTAAGATTCATTAGGTCATTAAATTTTAGGTGCGTTAAGAGTTAAAACATTAAAATAAAAAATTCAGCAAAATGTGCGTTTTTTAGAGTGTACATTAGAATATTTTATTTCCTTATTTTTATTTGGATGCCCTTTATCTTAAAAATGGCTATATAAAATCAATATGTTATTTATCTTATAGGAGTTAAATGGTGGGCGTGACAGGCAAAAAGAAAGCAAATAAATTCAAGGAATTATGTTTAATGTAAGGTGATAGTTGAGTCTTGATTCTATTATGTTTTTTTAATTCTATCCCTAATTTTTTTGAAGTTTTTTTATGGCTTCAAGAGCCAGTTTTTTACGATCTGCGCTCTTTGTATAAAGAGATGCCATTTGATCTTCTGTCCAGCCAAAAATTGCTTTGAGTTGTGATACAGTTGCCCCTGAATT
>NZ_JACIFE010000003.1:0-26855 GCF_014197255.1 Bartonella fuyuanensis
GTCAATATCATTTTTTACCTTTTTATCATTAAAACGATAATTAAATATTATAATAAACCAAACCATCTCAAAAAATATCACAATTTAAAAATACTTTCTAAAAATAAACCATGAAAACAGAAAGCATTAAAAAATCCATAGTACCTTACAAAGAAACGATAATGCCCTATTGCACTCCATAAAAATATCAAGTGCATGTGAATGAATTGATGATAAAGACCTTTATTTTACGTTACTTTTTGAATTAACAATAGTGATTCAAAGAGATTCCTCTATATTAGGTATGATTTAGTAAAAACATTGCTGAACAAAAAATTCGCAATTTCTGTAATCGGTGAAAAGAATCAAATTCTTGTAGAAACATACTAAGCTATGCTAGCTTCCTTTATTTAATTTTAATATTGAAGCATATTCTTAAAATCTATGTGGGATAATCAACAACACAAAAACGATCCTGGACAAGACCCTGCTCTTGTTATTAAACGTTTACGACTTGCGCGCCGACAGGTTTCAATCCGTTGGCTTACAGGCACAGTTCTGACGGGAATCACTTCCTGCATTCTTATGGGTATTGCACTTTTTACAGCTCTTGATGAACAACAACGATTAGTAACACCACCACAATGGTTTACAAAAGAAAGTCTCTCACAAGCACAAGATCCTGAAGCCAATGGGTATAAAGGTGATCGTATTTCTCCCACGCATGCACGACAAAGCTTCGACAGGAAACGCCAATTTGAATTATCAATCCTTCAAAAAAAAGGCGATGAAAAGGTCATTCAAACACAACATTTTGAATGGATTCGAATGGCTTTAGCCGAAAAACGCCCCCAGAAATATAGCTATCCAAAATTTGATTCTTTAAGCATTCTTGCCAGTGATTCAACAAATCAAAACGTCAAACCTCAAGATTCTGGGCAAATTTATGGAGCAAAGGTCGAAACAAAAATCACCTTACGCAGCTATGATTTTAGGATAGATCAATTCGATTTCGATGACACCGATACCTTGACAGATGAAGAAGCACAACAAGAAATACAAAAAGCGGGATTTACTTTAGAAAAAAGCACAAAACTCCTTTCACTTCTCCCACTGATCGATCCTTCAAAATTCGAAGATGTATCCTCCCCTTCCCAAGAAACAGAATCCCCTGAAGTCCGCATCGTTCAAGAAAATGTAACCGTTTCTCCTCAAAGTCATCGGATTGATCTGGCAAAAAACTATGTTGAAGATATTATTCCTATTCGTAAAAAACAAAAGATAGCCGATGCTTTTAAAAAAACCAGTTATACAAAAGAGCAAATTGAACAGGTTGTCAAAACGCTAAAAAAAATTAATCTTTCCGATACCCTAAAAGAAGGAAGTCTTTTACGCATTGGTGTTGTGACACAAGCTGGAGAAGAAGATTATCTCGTACGCGTAAGCATTTATCAAGGGATGTATCATGTTCTTACCATTGCCCTAAATGACAAAGGCCAATTCATTGAAAGTACAGAGCCTAAAATGTCTAAAGCACTTAAAACTGCTTTTCAAAATGGTATTCCACATTCTTATATCAATAGTGCACAATTACCAACAGCTTATGATGCACTCTATAGGGCTTTGCTAAGCCATAATCTATCACAATCTCTTTCTCATCGTCTTATTCGTCTACTTGCCACCAATGTTGATATGAAAAGCCAAATAACACCCAATGACCAAATTGAGATATTTTATGCCATACCACAAAGAGATAAAGAAACCCAAAACGGCACAAAAAATTTGAACGCAAAAGAACCATCCAAGAACATTGATCCGGAAATTCGTTATATCAGTGCGACTTTTGGGAATACGACTTATAAATATTACCGTTATCAGCTAAAAGATGGAAGTGTTGATTATTATGATTCTGAAGGGAAAAGTTCAAAGCCTTTCTTGCTGCGCAGACCCACACCAAATGGCATTTTTGGCTCTCCCTTTGGACCGCGTAGACATCCTATTTTAGGCTATGTTCGCATGCATACGGGCGTTGATTGGGTTGCTCCTAAAGGCTCACCCATTATTGCTGTAGGAGATGGTATTGTCACAAAAGTGGGTGTAACAGGTGGCTATGGAAATCATACGGAAATTCAACATGCCAATGGATATGTCAGCAGTTATTCACACCAAAGCCGTTATGCACCAGATATCAAGCCAGGCGCAAAAGTACGACAAGGACAAATCATTGGATATGTCGGAACAACAGGAATGGCAACTGGTCCCCATTGCCACTTTGAAATCATTGTCAATGGCATCAAAGTTGATCCTATGCGCATCCGGATGCCGGATAGTAAAGCCTTAGTCAATCAAGACCTCCAGATATTCCTCCAAGAAAAAAACAATATTGATTCCTTGATAAACAGCCCAATAACACCTGCTGAAGACACTTAAAAGCTTAGAACATTTAAAAAATATGCTTTAGTGCCTTTTTCAAAGAAATTCTACACTTTAAATCTTTGTCAAGAATCCTCAGAAAGCAACCACTTAAAACAGCTTAGCCATGATCAGAAATAAAACGCCTGCCCTTATTCATATTTCCGCATTATAGAGAAGTCTTCAAAATACTAACTCTATCTTGTGTATTTTATCAAAGGATAGAAATCTCCTTGCAATAAAATTCTAATCAAAGGTGATTCCGCTCACAGACCAAAGATTCTTAATCCCTATCATGCAAAAAACAATTCAGTTTCTTGTTGAACAGATTTCACCTGTTGAACATTTACTATGCTATTCAAGCTTCAAAAGAAAGTGTTTCATGAATTTTACGAACTTTTACCTAAAAATTTTTATAAAAACACCACAGATTTAAAGTTTTACAGACCTTACCAAAAATAACAAAACTTGAAAAACAATGTTTTCTCAAAAAAATAGAACTTATCAAGATACAATTATTGCCTTAAAGAAACGAATATTCAAAATAAATTTAAATTTTAACTTAAGTCCTTCAAAGCTATAAAACAGCTAAAGCAGGGGAATTTTGAAAGCTGATCATAAGCATCAACAAAGCAAAAGACAAAAAGAGAAAATCCAATATTACACCAAATTACCCCACAAGATGCAATAATACATTGATTTATATAGATAATCTATCGTTATTCAAATTGAATCAAACCCCAGAATATCGTATGGTTTTCTCATGTCAAATCTGTGTATGTTGCATCAATCAAAATCACTTGCTTGCATGTCACAAGCAGTGCTGGATGTGGGTAAAAACTGAACAAGAAAGGGCTAAAATGCTCTTATGAACCATCTTAAATGGCAAGAGCTGTCGCAACATTGGGGGCTAGCAAAGTGTGTGATGATGCTGGCTTGCAGAAACAAAATTGCCTTTCTTAGAAACGATTGACACTCTAAAATGTGTTCACGTTCTCAAAGCTCTATTTTATTCTGCTCTTGTAAAAAGGCATTCTCCCCACACATTCACGATGAATCAGAGCAAGCTTACCACTGGCAGAGAAAAAAAATCTTCTCCTTTGAAAAATCAGTCAGAACTTTTTTTTGAACCATTCGCAGTAAGTTTTGGCAAAGGAATGACAATCTTCGTCCCCCCTAAAGCAGAAGTTTCAAACAGAGGTTTTTCACCAAATTGCATACAAAGCTGTTCCACAACCACACGACCAAGCCCTGTCTTTTGTTCTAAAGTTTGGCTCTTCATACCTATGCCATCATCTTCTACAATAAGCACCAATTGACCATTTGGCATAGGTCCAAAGGAGATATAAATATGGCCCGTCCGTTGATCAGGAAAGGCATGCTTTAAGGAATTGGTCAGCAACTCACCAAGGATAATTCCAAGTGTTGTTGCATCTCTTGAAGACAGTCGACAATCTTTAAAAGAAGTATGAATAGTAATGTTTTCGCGCAATTCAAAAGGAACTGCCAATTCGACATCATGCACAACAGAACTGAGAAACTCTGCCAAGAGTGTCGTTTCCATATCATCACTTAAACGCAACCGACGATGTGCTGTGGAAATTGTCTGAATACGATCACGTGCAGCTCCCAGAACAGAACGTACTTCTTCATTTTTACTTCGATTTAACTGGAGCCCCAGCAAAGAAGACACCGTGCCAAGAGAATTGCCAATACGATGGCTTGCATCCTGCAATAATATTTCAACACGTTGACGTTCTTTTTCAGCGTGATTGCGTGCTTTTTCTAATTCTTGTGTTCGTTCTTTCACCCGTGCTTCTAAAGCTATATTTTCGCTATGAAGCAGCAATTGATACAATTTTAAAGAGCGCACATCACGCTGAAAACGATTAATAACAAAATAGGCAGAAATAAAGGTACTCACAACAGAAACAATAGCTGCCAATGTTAAAGCAGCACGCATCAATGCGATACCCTCACGTTTTTTTTGTCGCACCACATCATCGCTGTTTACAAAACTTGTCATCAATTGCGCTAAACGTGCTACTGGAATCTTTGAGCCTTCCAAAGAGACGGCAAGTTGAGAAGATTGATCAGGAAATGTATCAAGAGCATGCATATGGGCATTCATAAATGCTTTTCGTGCTTCAACCTCTTTTTTAAAATCCGTAAACCATTCATACCATTGCGGATGCGCATAAACAATAAGTGCTATATAATCGAGAATATCCCCCAATTCCCGCTCTGCATTTTCAAAACGTATTTTATCTTCTGTCTTATGGGTTTTTGCGTAGCTGCGATCAGCAACGGCCATATCAATCAAGCTAATAAGGACTAAATCAGCCTGCTCGCGCAATTCTGAACTTGTATTCAACTGTGCAACTTCTCGATCAACGGCATTTGAAAGCAACATAATAAAAACCGAAGCCAAAAGAGCCATAACGAGAGAAACAACAATCGCGACCCACTGCCAGCGTGATATTGTTGCATGCGAAGAAGGTATTTGAGGCAGCAAAGTTGTCTTTGTTGTCATAAAATTTCCATTGGCGCACTTGAAAGACGTCATTTTTCAGCACAAAGGAAGGCAGTCTTATGGAACATAAAATCAAAAGCCCGTGAGCAAATGTTCTACAGGCTTTTCTTGTATTCCTAAGGATACACGCCAAACACTCTGAATTTCCTCAGATACTGACTTTACTGTAATAGCTATAACGGGAATAAAAAAAACAAGGTTATCCATCATAATTATTATGCTTTTTTAGCCGTTAAATGAACACAATGTACTCCCAGCTGAATAAGAATCGGGACCATAATCGGATTCACCGTTGATATTAAGAAGTTCCTGTAATCGATGACGCGCCCTACTTACCCGGCTTTTAATGGTTCCAACAGCACAACCACAAATAGCTGCAGCATCTTCGTAAGAAAACCCTGAGGCTCCAATGAGAATAATGGCTTCTCTTTGATCGGCAGAAAGCAGATTTAAGGCTTTTTTAAAATCTTGCAAATCGAGTAATCCATATTGAGCCGGATGAACAGCGACATTTTGGGTAAACACGCCATCGGTATCTTGAATTTCTCTTCCATTTTTGCGCATTTGGCTATAAAATTCATTACGCAAAATCGTAAAAAGCCAAGCTTTAAGATTGGTTCCCATCTCGAAACTATCTTGCTTAGCCCACGCCTTCATAACGGTATCTTGAACCAAATCTTCAGCTTTATCGTGCTTTCCACTTAAAGAAACAGCAAAAGCCCTGAGAGCTGGCAACACCAAAAGGAGTTCTTGTTTAAAGTTTTTCGCGCACTTTGACATAAAGGACTTAAACCTTTTTCACATTTTTAAAGTCAAATTGCTCTACGTGCTCCAACCTCTCTAAAAGCTCGAGCAAACACCGTGGCAGCGCTTCTTCCTGAATTTCCATGTAAAATTGGCGTAATTTCCGTGCTATTTCGCTATTGACCCCGAGAAGATCATCTGCAGCTTTAAATTGCCCAGTGAGATTTTTTTCATCACGGTCGTTCATTTTTTATCCCCCTAATCCATATAATATCAATAGCACCGAGAAGAATTTTTCGCCTTATGGTTGTAAATATAACTGTTGGTAAAAAGTTCCATACAAATAAAGGAACTTTTTTATCTGCTGAGAATTTCAACCAACAAAATGCTTGAAAGATCAAAGGAGTTATAAATTATGTCATTATCAACACGCATTGCACCGCATCTTCCCTATCTTCGACGTTTTGCACGCTCTGTCACCGGTAGCCAATCCTCTGGTGATGCTTATGTATCAGCGATGTTGGAAGCACTCATTGCTGACATCTCTATTTTTCCCAAAGCCTCCAGTGACCGGATTGGCACTTATTGGCTTTTTTGCCACCTTTTTGACCAAACCACTCCGAATATTCCTGAACCATTGCCACAATTTGGTCTTGAACAAAAAACCAGTGCCAAATTATCTTATCTCACACCCCGTGCACGCCAAGCATTTTTACTCATTGCAGTTGAAGGATTTCATGAACAAGAAGCCAGTGAAATCATGAATTTAGATACGAAAGAATTTCGCAAGCTTCTTACCCAAGCATCAATTGATATTTCTCAACAAATTGCCACTGAAGTAATGATTATTGAAGACGAGCCTCTTATAGCACTTGATATTGAGCAAATGGTAGAAAGCCTAGGTCATCATGTCATAGGAATAGCGCGAACACGTGATGAAGCTATCATCATGTATCATAAGAAAAAGCCACGGTTAATTTTGGCTGACATTCAATTAGCCGATAACAGTTCAGGCATTGATGCAATTAACGAAATTTTGAAAAATGACCGTATCCCGGTGATTTTCATTACGGCTTTTCCCGAAAGGCTCCTCACAGGCGAGCGTCCAGAACCGACTTTTTTAGTGACCAAACCTTTTAACCCTGATATGGTAAAAGCACTTATTTCCCAAGCTTTATTTTTTCAAGAGAATGCTTCTAAAGCGGCTTAGAACAGAGTAACATTTTAAAACTATGATTGTTACGCCTCTTTCAAAGTCTCCTATGGATAGATCTCATATTAGCGCGCTCATGCAAGCAATTCGTGGTGCTGATATTTGTGTGCTCTATCAGGCAACAAATCTAGTTTATTTATGGTCTGAAAACTTACCGCAACATTTACATAATAAATGGCGGATTGGATGTCGTGACAGCGACGTTTTTTCTCTTGACCTTGCAGACAATATGGAAACCATCAAACTGCAAGTTTTAGCCAGTGGCAAAATGCAAACTGTTGAAGCACGTTTTGAAGATACAAGCAAACAAGAGATTTGGTACAAATTTTCTATTGATTGCCACCGCAATGATAACGGAGACATTGTTGGTATTATAACCACTGGCGTTAATATTTCCGGCTTACGCCGCCGTGAACAAGTGCTTAAAATCCTCCTCCGAGAAGTAAGCCACCGTTCTAAAAATCTTCTAGCGATCATTCAAAGTATTGCCAGCCAAACTGCACGCTATACTGAATCTCTTCAGGTTTTCTTGCGCAAATTTCAAGGTCGTCTTCATTCCCTTTCTCATTCTCAAGATCTGATCACGGATTCCGATTGGCGTGGTGCTCAATTTCGCGAATTAGTCCAAACCCAAGCTTTCGGCTATTTAATGAAAGAAACAGAACGTTTTTCACTTGAAGGCGTGGATCCTTATCTTTTTCCCAATGCTGCTTTACACATTGGTTTGGCTTTTCATGAACTAATTGTCAATTCTCTTTCTTTTGGAGCCTTATCCCAAGAAAAGGGTAGCATCTGTGTACGCTGTGAAATCGAAGCAAAACTGAATGGCAAAACGCAACTTGTCATCACTTGGAATGAAAATTTTGAATCCAGCATCCCTCCCACAAACAATAAAAAAGCCTGTTTTGGCAGTGCAGTTCTTGAAAAAATTGTTCCCGTTTCCGTCAATGGTTCGGCTTCCTTCAACATGACAAAAGAGGGGATTGTTTATTGCCTCTCTGTTCCTGATGTTTATTTTGATATTTTATCTTAACCTTAACCGAGTATTTCAAACAATAAACAAGGGAAATTTTCTCTTTTCAGAAAAATTTTTAATCTATTCTCTTAAGCACAAAGATATTTTCCGTCTCTTTAAACCACCCTCTCTCGTTCTCCCCTAACGATGCGAACTTAATCGCATGAAAGGTTCATTACCTTTCTTTTCATCAACATCCATAGCTCCTACAGTCTCTTTAAGACAGAAATTAAAACGATTAAAAGCAAGCAATTTCAGATTTCATATATCTGCTTTGCTTTTGATAATCTTATGCCAGACCAAAGCGAACCTATTATTCCTCTCTTTTTAATCTAATTTTCATAATAGATAAGCGATCTTATTTTAGAAGAATTTTGGAAAAATATGAAATTTCAAAGGTCTAAACTAACATCTATCATTACTATACAACATATTGATTTGTAGTTATTCATCTTGAATCAGAACCCTGATATCGTCAGCTTCTCTCATTTCAAATTTGTTTATGTTGAATCAATAAAAACCTCTTGTTTGCCCATCAAAAGCGAGGCTAGCGTGTGCGCAAAAATTATCCAAAAAAGGTATGCCTCTTCTAAATCGTCTTAATGAAACAGCTATTACACCATTGGGAATTAGTCAATTGTGATAGTTCTGGCTTGTTTTTTCATAAGCGTAAAAATGGAGGTGCTCAATGGCTTTACACTCTTTACGAATACCATCGTGCAATAGGCCTGGGTGCACTGAGCGATATCTCTTTAAAACAAAAGCAATTGACGATGTAACGCAATAGCGTTTTATTTTCGATGAAAAATATACCTTAATTAAGAAAGGCCATCACCAAAAGCGTGAAGCAATGTGCAATCTCCATTCTTTAAAAGATATTGTTCCGATATTTTTGAAAACCATAAAGCCAAATTAAAAGACGACGGCAAAGCTGAGGATTGGTTTTCACCTTTAAGACTTTCTTTTCTTTTAAAATTAAGCCCGCCTTTTTACCTCCCACACACTCCTTTTTGCTTTATGAAAAGCCCAGCTGAACATTCTAACACACTTCCCCTATGTTGCATAGCTTTTAACATTTGCGAGCATTCATAAGAGGCATTTTAGTCTTTTCTTCAAATATTTTTGACCCCTCCCTCCCTTTTATAACACAGAAGCAAAAGATTTTGATTGATTGCATAGAGAGCGGAACGAAAAAACTTTAAAAACATTAAAAAATGAAAGAACTTTTAATCTGACAAATTGGAGTCCATCTTATCAACCTGTTATTTGGAAAATAATTTATGAATTCCCTTATTTTTATTCTCTTATTAGTTTCATGTACGGACGATTTTAAGAGTTGCTATTCGAACAATACAATGGTTAAAATCTACCCAACTGCTCAAGCATGTGAACAAGCCATGGTACCATCCACAAAAAAATTTGCGCTTTATGGGCAACAAATTTTTGCCCAATGTATAAACGTCCATGCCAATTTACATCAACAAGAAGTAAAATTAATCTGGTCTGTAACAAATCACGGAAATTTCCTGCTTAAAAGCCAAAACGTAAAGGATAAGACGCCTACAGTCTCCAAAGAAGAGATCTTCCCAACATCGCTACCTCTTATGCCTTTTTCTTCCACAAACCTCTTGCACAAAAAACTTTAAAAGCATAAACCCATCAAATTTCAAAAAATAATCAAGGAAGATATGATGGATAATAAGCTAATACCACCTTCAAAAGACCATCACACAGATCAAAGTACGCTGCCTCAAGATTTCCCCTTAGATCCTGCTGTAGAACGGGTAAGAAAAAAACTTATGGGCTTAATGATTATTTCCGTTTTAATAACGCTCTTCCTTATTCTAACTGTCCTGTTTTTCATCATTTATAAAGTTATAGCCACCGGATCCGCGCCAAAACAAACAGAGCTATCTTCTTCTCCCAGCAAAAGCCCACACATTATCCATCAAACACTCTCCCTACCGGAAAAAACACAGATTTTGTCGCAAAGCCTCTCAGAACACAATATCGTCCTGAAAATTTTAACCCCCGATGGACAAACGAAATTTATGATCTACAATTATCACACCGGTGTACTGATTGCCGTTCTTTCCATTGAAACCACAGAAAAAAATATCAACGACAATGTCTCATTAAACAAACCAACATCACCATAAGCGCTTCCATAGCATTTTTGAGAGCTAAAATTTTCTCTGCTTAAAGATGTTTTTACACAGAAACAAAGAGATTTCTACCGTTCTGTATCTCCTCACCGAGATCAAGGGAAAGAATTCATCCCTTCTTTCAACTTCTTATGACGCATTCCCCTTCTTAAAAAACCTACGAAAATCAAATGAACGCGCAAGAAATACATCTTCTTAAAGCTGAAAATATTGATTTATAATGATCATTTATTTTTTGCATGCCAAACAAGCCTCTCACATACCCTAAGATTCTCTTATTTCAAATCTATTCATGATAAACTTCATCCAAATCATTCCCTCACATCTTATAGCAAAGATCCTAGTAAAAAATCGACCCTTTCTGATTATTGGGGCATTTGGGCGAATAATATTGCTGAGATTGCTCAAAATCATATCAATCATCTTAAAGATATTCTTTCTGATGAGAAAAGCAAAGCGCAGTGTGCTTTTGATGCGTTTCATAAAGAATTAAAGAGCAATTTAAACGACAGCATTACGCAAGAGGAAGCCCTTGAGATGTTAGGGCAACATCTTGTCACCCGTCCTGTGTTTGAAGCCTTGTTTGAGGGAAATGAATTTGTCCAGAACAACAGCATCTCGCAAGCGATGGAAAGGATTTTAAAAGAACTCGATAAAACAAATTAAGGCTTGCACTTTTAGATACTCTACTTTGGATTGCTTTAAGACTTTTAAGAAACCCACTCTTAAAGTGAATAGGCTTCTTTCCATTGCCTTTAAGAGATTATACCGTAATCTAAAATGAGTGCTTTATTGTTTTCAAAAGCTTTGTTTAAACAGAGTTATCTATATATTCATTTTGCTTAGAGATTTTGAAAGTTTCTACAATCCCCTTCCTCAAAACATAGGTCATTAGTTGAATTTATAGGTTGCAATGTTGATATAGATTGTCTTTTGAAAAATTCATAAATTAACATATTGAAATATAATAACTTTTATACTAACAAAAATCTATTAAAAGGGATTTTGTTCATCTCTATAATGATCAGTTTCTATAGAGATGTTTTTATAACAGTCTCTAAATTACAATGATCATATATCCTATTTATCGTTTCTCTTATCAAAATGAAAAATAACACCATAGCTATAAAGCATATAACAGTTAGAAAGAATGCGTAAAAACAGGAGCTTTGTTTGAATAAAGCAAACATGCAAATGAATGCGTTAATTCTAAGAGCGCGGTGCTTATTAAGGCTGTTTATATTAGAAATCCTTATCAATAAAATTCACAAAAAAATTAAATTTCATTTAGTAAAAAAGGCGATAAGTTATAAAGATAAAAATGCGTTTTATGAAAGCGTTTCTCAATATTATAAATATACATCAAAATATAACGCAATTGCGTTATAAAGCTTTTAATACAACTTTAAAAGCACATAAATATAAAAGAAGCAATTAATATGCACATGCTAAGCTCAATATACAAGCTATTTAAAAATATAAAACATTATTTAATAATAAATATGTGTTTTGTTATATAAATAATCAATTGATTGAAAATATTAAACATACAGCGGATAAATAACCAAAAATTTTTATTTCCTTTATACAATTCTATTATTACAGCGCTTTATATTATTAAGTGTATGTCTATCGGATGTATTTATGCTATACAGAAGCACATGTGTATGATAATGCGCATATTTCTTATAATGCTTGGGTTTATAATTATGCAAAGGTTTATGGGCATGCTCAAGTTTCTGGTTCTGTCTGTGTTTACAGCCATACCAAGATTTATAATCATGCTATTGTCAAAGGTCATCCTAAAATTTATGGTAATGCAAAATTCAAGAGGAAAAGTAAGGTAAGTGTCGTTCCCTCAAAATATAAGGTTTATAAAAACAATAATATTCTCAAGATTACAAATACAGACAAATAAATGACAGCATGGAGGCACCTTCCTTAATAGGTATAACCTCATTATAAAGAGAACAGTGCTCAAGAGATCTTTATATTGTATCCTTTATAAAAAAGGTTAAAAGCAAAAGTGGATATTCTCACTAAAATAAGTTGGTGAACAAGCCACCATGCTAATGTGTATTAAAAAAAGACAAAGCGTCTTTACCTCAATTTAATAGGCATATTCTAAAAATAAAGGTTCTACAGACTCATTCCAAATAGAATGGTAATAGGACAGCAGTCTTTCAGCATCTGTTTGCCCTATTGCAATAACCTCTTCTAAAGGATTAAGAAAGTTTGTTTCATCAAAACCATTCACATCATACTGTTTGCGATTTCTTAAGCCCTTGCGTGAAATAGCAAGAGCCTGTCGAGCTAATTCTAAAAGAATGGTTTGACGAAAAGGAGTTCTTAACCCTTCTTTGGGAACACGTTGGCGCATATCTAAAACTTCTTCAAAACACCAATCTTTTGTCAAAGCCTCTGCCTCATTAAGTGCTTCTCTATCATAAAGAAGCCCCACCCAAAAAGCTGACAACGCACAAATACGCTTCCAAGAACCGCAATCAGCTCCTCTCATTTCCAAAAATCTTTTCAAGCGAACCTCAGGAAATAATGTTGATAAATGATTAATCCAATCTCCCATGTTTGGAATTGAATTTGCAACTTGTCCTTTTAATGCTCCATTTACAAACTGACGAAACGTGATATGCGTACAATCATAATAACGGCCATCACGCACAACAAAATACATTGGAACATCAAGGGCCCATTCAACGTAATCAGCAAAACCAAAACGCTCAGAAAATATAAAGGGAAGAACACCTGTTCTCTGATTATCCGTATTACGCCAAATTTCAGAACGCCAAGATAAAAAGCCATTTGGACGTCCTTCTGTAAAAGGTGAACTTGCAAATAATGCAGTCGCAATCGACTGTAATTTCATGGATACTTGCATTTTTCGCCGCATATCACTTTCAGATGAAAAATCAAGATTAACCTGAACTGTTGCTGTGCGATACATCATATTAAGACCACTATGGCCCACTTTCGGCATATAATTAGTCATAATATGATAGCGTGACTTAGGCATTCGGGGCGTTTCAGCCAAAGTCCACTTTGGACTAGCACCAAATCCTAAAAAACCGATCCCTAATGGTTCTGAAATTTTCTTGAGAAGAGCTAAATGCTCCATTAACTCGTTATAAGTATGACCTACTGTTTTTAATGGCGCACCAGATAATTCAAACTGTCCCCCAGGTTCCAAAGAAATAGCCCCCTGATCAACTGATCCGACAAGCCCAATAATATTCCCTTCATCTAAAACAGGTTTCCATCCTAAAGCACTTTGCATCCCCTCTAAAAGCGCTCGGATTCCTCTCTTACCTTCATAAGGAACAGGAAGAAAACCATCTCTATAAAACGGAAATTTTTCATGTTCTGTACCAATACGCCAATCATCTTCTGCTTTATACCCCCGTTGAAAATAGGTAACCAAAGAATCTAAGTTATAAATTTCACTTTCATCCATCCTATCAAGCGCCATAACTTATCGTATCCTATCATTGGTATCATTATCTTAAATGAATCGTTTAGAATAATTTACAAACTTCTTAATCCATTGACCAATCCCCTATTGTAGCATTAAGAAGAGCTAAAGCAGCAACAGCGGCAGTGTCAGCGCGTAAAATACGTGGACCTAATGAGATTGGAACCACAAAAGGGTATTTTTTTAAAAAGCTTCGCTCTTCTTCACTAAATCCACCTTCTGGGCCAATAAGAACACCAGGCATTGTAACTTTACGTCTCTTAAAAGACGCTAACGGATTATGCGATTTATACGCCTCATCACAAAAGAATAAAGGCTGTGTCTCATCCCAACGTGCTAAAAACTCCGCTAATGATAGAGCAGATACGCATTCAGGAAGAGATAAAATGCCACACTGTTCAGAAGCTTCAATAACATTAGCTTCCATACGCGCCATATTGATACGCCTAACCTGCGTATGATGCGTTATAACAGGCTGCAAAATCGATACTCCCATTTCAACAGCTTTTTGCACCATATAATCCAACCGTGCATTTTTGAGTGGAGCAAAGCAATAAATAAGATTGGAATGTGTCGTTTGTAATCTTTCTTGACGGATAAGCTGAACCACAACAAATTTTTTCTTAGCAATAGTCAGTTTAGCAAGCCATTCACCATCCTGTCCATTAAAAAGTAAAATTTCTGCTCCTTCTTTCATCCGCAAAACATGCACAAGATAAGAAGCTTGTGCTCCCCCTATCTTTATTTCTTTATTCAAAGCCAATGTCTGTCGGATAAATAATCTTTTAAGTTTATAATTTATGCGCATAAAAACCTTGCTAAAGCCCACTATCGTCACCGAGAAAATGAAGAGAAACATATAACAAAAAGAAAAAATTATATCTATAGAACTAGAATATATTTAAAAATTATAAAGTTTTTTAGCTTTATGAGATGATAACAAGGAACCTATAGATCCTTAAGTGATTCTGCTTTCATAAAAGTTTAAATAGTACACAAATCATCTTTGCATTCAGTCATTGATGCATCAATGGAGGAAAAATATGTCTGCTAAAAAAGCTACGATTATTACGATTATAACGCTCTTAGCTTTTATTTTGATTACAATGGGAATTGGCTCTGTTGGAGCAGATGGAAAGCATAAAATTATCAAAGACGGCTATGGTATTTCTTCTGAGTTTCAATAAGTATTGGCCAAACCAACATCCTCTTATAAATCTAGCGCAACAAAAATATTTTTAGCAATTTTCTAAGATCTGCACCAATATTATGAATCGCTTGTTCTTACAAAATTCCATAAGAAGCGTTTTTATTCCTTTCTTCAATCGTTTATCTACAGACCAACCGCACTTATGACTCAGAGGATAATCCTTATGGCTTCGTCACGAATAGATTTAAAATGAGAAAACCTTATGATATTCGAATTTCTTATTTAAATTTAACAACAACCTTAAATTGGAAATAAACGAATTATCATTTATAAAATAGAATGTTATCCAAATGAAAAACAATTCTCAATCTGTTTCAATATCTTTTGTAATCAAAAAGTTATCATAATTTTGTCCTTTAGAGCTCAAAGTAAATGTAAAAGGCTGTGCAAGGCTGTTAGCCAAGCATTGAACATCTTTACATAAAGTTTCTGATCTATAATTTTTGCGTAATTGTGCCTGTAGTGTCAATTCATTCTGTTTCCTTTGAGCAATAGCAGTTTCAACTGTTCCCTGAATGGATAAACTCAAATCTGCTGTACGCATCACTGAATCTGTCACTTTCATCACACCTTCTGAAAAATTTGTCTGAATATCCCAGTGATCAAAAGTTGTTGAGAAAGAATCTCTATTCGCTAAAAGAAATTGTTGTTTATTTGAAAGTTCTGTTTGTAATTCATTCAAATCATATCCTAATAGTCGACCAGAAGACATCTTTAGTGTTAATTGACCCCGCATTTTTGTAAAAACTTCTGTCCAAGAGTCAGCAAGTGTTTGTATTGTTGCGGTGAAATTTGTTTTACTTTGGATAAATGGAGTAAATCCCAAAGCTTCTAGAGCTACCTGCGTATCAATAGATGCACCTGAAATATTTCCTCCAATACATATTTTCTGTTTAGCTGACGTAATTTCAATATTACTTTGAATAGATCCACCAAAAATATTTGCACGCCCAAGATCAAAGATACCATGTCCATTTCTTATTTGTATTGCAGCAGCTAAATTTGTGAATGAAATATCCCCTATTTTAGCTTTTGGTGCAGAAAGTCGTATATCCACCCCAATACGATCAAAAATTGTCATATCAAAGAATGGATTGTCATTTTTATCTGAAAAAAACATTGAGCTCAAGAAGCTAAGATCTACGTTATCAAATGCTAAAGAGCCTGTAGTGTTTGGCACATAATCTTGAAAATCAAGTTCTAAAGCGCCACGTGCGCTGGTTTTCCCCATCGTAAATGTAACATTGTTCATTTGAATATGCATTGGTTGCACTAAAAAATCAGATTCCCATACAATAGGGGTTTTCAACTTCTGGCCCCAAAACTGATTTCCACCAACCCAAGATAATGTTTGATTCCATCCCGGAGAACGCATCGATACCTTTCCATCAAAAATATAATATTCAGATAACTGAGCCTGACCTGTAAAAGTTATTCCCCCACGTACAGAATTGAGACTTGCCTTAATCTGACTTTTGCCTCCTGCAAGAAACAGCAACGCTTGAGAAACATCAATTGATAACTTTGTAAATTCTCCGCGCCAACGAGCATCGGCATGCAACCGCACTTCCTGGGTCGATTCTGCCCAATCTAAAGTCGCATTTAATCCTGTTATTTTTTCTGCTACTCCCGAAAACCTATTGTGATACACAAGAACACCATTTTCAATGACAATCCGCCCAAAAGGTTGTTTTAAAAGATGTTCTAATTCTGGATGTTCAGGATTATGTTTTAATATTTCACGTGCATTGCCTATCGCTAATCCTAATGCACCTTGTGAATGAGAAAACCTATCAAAAAAATCTGTCATTGTTTTAACGGGCTTTTCCATAACAAATTGAGGCCGTATAATCCGCGTCTCGGAAAAAGAAACATATCCCCAAAGAAGATCTACCAAAGAAAGATCAACTTCTATTGATTCAACTTCCATGAAAGGCGCAACACCATCCATTTTTGATGTTAAAGTAACGCCGGAAAGAAATGCTTTAGGATAAGGAAAAAGATGTAACTGCGGTGGATCACGCAATTGTACACTATAACCTGTCCATGCACTCAGATCCTGCGCTAAACGAATACGAATCGCATCCGTAGAAACAAGATAAGGTAAAACGAGGATCCCCCCTCCAAATAAAAAGATAATTATAATAAAAATTCCGCTTAAAAATTTTATTATTCCAATGCGCACAATATTCCTCTACACTTATTCCCCTATAACAATTAACTATAAACTCAAACAATCGTTAAAAGGTTTTTTTATAACTCTATAATTTACCTTTGTATCTCCATTATTTTTGCTCTTTATTCAAACAGCAATGTTGCTGTTTTTTTATAAAGCAACCATTTAAAAGGCTTCTAAAATTATAAATCCACAACATTTTTAAACCATTCTTACTGTTCCCATATGAGTATTGCTATTAAACCCTATCGCATTATTAGAAAATACTTTACAAACAACACATGGCCTTATCGAAAGGATCTCTTAATGAATAATATTATCGACGGGAAAAAACTTGCTGAAAAGATTATTGTGAAAGTCAAGGCTGAAACAATAAAGCTCCGCAACCATTATAATATACAACCTAGTATTGCTGTTATTATTGTTGGAGATGATCCTGCAAGCCAAGTATATGTCTCCTCAAAAACTAAAAAAGCTGAAGAATGTGGATTTCTTTCAGTCAAACATATCATTTCCAAAGAAGCGCAAGAACAAGAACTCCTTCAACTTATTGCAGCATTAAACTCCGATCCCAAAATTCATGGTATTTTAGTACAACTACCTCTCCCTGACCATATAAATACAAACCGCATCACACAAGCCATCGCTTTCCAAAAAGATGTTGATGGTTTTCATTACATTAATGTAGGAAAACTCGCAACAAATGCACTTGAAGATGCTATTATCCCCTGTACACCAGCTGGTGCGATGATAATGATCAACCAACAATGTGGACAAGATTTATCTGGACTTGATGCGGTCGTTGTTGGACGCTCGAACATTGTTGGGAAACCTATGGCTGCCCTTTTAACAGCAGCCAATGCCACTGTGACAATGGCCCATAGTCGTACCAGAAACCTTGATGATGTGTGTCGAAGTGCTGATATTCTCGTAGCAGCTGTAGGCCGTCCACAAATGATTCAAAAAGACTGGGTGAAAGATGGTGCTATTGTTATTGATGTTGGTATTAACCGCGTTTCTGCCCCAGAAAAAGGTGTAGGGAAAACACGTCTTGTTGGTGATGTCGATTTTGAAAAAGTAAAAGAAAAAGCTGCTGCAATCACCCCTGTTCCAGGAGGTGTTGGCCCCATGACAATTGCTATGCTCATGGTTAATACGCTCAAAGCCGCTGCACAATTACACAATCTTCCTATACCAAAATTCTAAGACTTATAATAATTCATTGTGCATGATTTTATTGCACAGATTCATCTTGTTTATTTTTGCATCCTTCCTATTATAAAACAAGATGCCTTTGCTCTATATAATTAAAGAATTGACAGAAAAATATGGAAAAGTTCGCATCCAACACCAGGTTTATTTTTTGAACGATCAAGAAATATGATTGTTTGCGTGTTAAATTTTTCTAAATCCTCCAAAAGAATTATTTTACTCCCAGAAACATCAAAGAAAACAATGTCACCATTCTGAAAACATGCAATGGGGCGGTTATCCAAAACTTCTGGTGTCACACAAATGGCAATAGGGACTTTTCCTAATGCCCCTGTCATAAGACTCATCTATCAATGCTTCCTTTTGACCGCAATCTTGTAAAACTCCTAAAATGGTTGTTAATTTATGCGACTCTAGCATACCATTGTTTTTGATCCTTTGAAAGCAAAGGACAACAGTGAATTCCCTATCACGCAATGCTCCAAATTTAAAAGATTTTTATAATTCTTCTTGAGGACGATAAGCCTTCTTTTTTATTTATATTACTTATTGATTTTATATGTTCTTTTTTATATTTTGGGTACCTATCTAAGAATTTAAAAATAGAATTTTTAAACATTCTCTACACAGTAGCATTTTCTTTTAATTCGTTAATTTGTTCTAATAATTGTTGGAATGATGTTAAGTCATCTTGTGAACAAACATCTAATATTCTAGCAAGCATGCCAATAATTTCACGACTTAATAGATTAAAAGGTTTGATCGAAAAACTTGTGCGACAAGCAAATGAGATGCTGTCACTTAATCTAAAGCGTATCGTTCAATGATTTTTTCTTCAATACCAACAAGTACAGACTTTTTATCAATTTCTACAGAAAACAAAAATGCTCTACAGATATAACTAATTTCTTAGCTACATCTAAAAAGCACTCGGAATGATCAATGCGAAGCTTACGTAAAGTTTTTTCAAATGATGTTGCAATTTCATGCGCTTGTTTTAAAGAGACATCTCTCAAAGCACCCAAGCCTATTTCAGAACTGCATTCGTGAAATGGGCTTGGGAGCATGACGAGAGATTTCTTTCAAACAAACAAACCACTCCAATCGTTTGGCTAAATCATCAAAGTCATTTTGAACACATTGAGATAAGTTTGTGATCTCTCCATTCAGATCATTAATGATCAAATATTTCGCTGGTCTTTTATTCAGAAAAATAACATCTGGACCTAAAAATGGCTCAACATAAGTTTCATGTGCAATATTATTTAAAATTGGTATAATTTTCTTACGCAAACAGTATTTACCATCCATCCACGCAAACTGAGCTGAAAATCTACCGTTCGATGGTGTGATAATACTAATATTTCAATAATATTTTCCTTCAAACATTCTTTATCTATTGCACTCCAAGCAACAAAATCATGAGCCTGATTAGCACATCCCTCAAAACTCTACTTAAGGCAATGAATCTGTGCTTTTACACTACAATCTCATAACTTTCCTAGGTTGCTCGAGAATATTCATAAATCCTTCATATAATCGTGACAATTATCTTGGAAAGTGTTAGAGTTATTCTCCTCTTTTCATTGGTGTTCTCCTCTATTAATGAGAAAGATTACATTTCTATTCACCTTGTCTCTCATATTCTGATTCACTTATTTCATTTTCTGCAGGAGACCAATAAACCTGCACAAGATGAGGAGAATTACGCAAAATTGTCCGAACAGGCATTTCTATTTCAGGCCCATCTTGACAAGCTTCTTCAAAGCAATCGCGTTTTTGAAAACCCTCGAAATGAAGAATAATACAACGCGATTGCAGAATAACTGGCAAAGTTAATGAGAGCCTTGACTCAACAGCACTCTTGGCATGAAGGGGTAAAACAAGTGCCTGGGTTCGAAGATCAAGCGCTTGCTTTAAACGATCAGCATCAGGAAAAAAGGACGCCGTATGTCCATCAACGTCCATTCCTAAAACAACAACATCAAAGGGTTTAGGCAAAGCATTAATACGGCTTGCCGCTGAAAAAGCAGCAAGTTCAACAGTAATTGCTTTATGATAAAGTCCTACAAAACGCGCTTTTGCAGCGAAATTTTGTAACAAATGACACCGTACCATATTTTCATTTGAACGTTCATCGTGCACAGGGACAAAACGTTCATCAACCAAAGTAATAATGATATTTTTCCAATCAATATCCGCTTTTGACAAATAATAAAAAAACAATTCTGACGTTTTGCCACCAGACACCGCTAAAACTGCTCGTTTGCGCTCAAGAACAGACACACTAAGCTCTGCTGCCACTCGGTCTGCTAAAGCCAAAGCTAAAGTCGTAGGTGTTTCAAAATCTAAACGATCAATATTTATTCTATACATGCTTATTGCTCTAAACTAAATTATTTCCATACACGTCCATCATATTCCATGAAAATCATCGCAGCGGAAGACCCCCATGAACCAGTATTAAACCATAAACAGGCTGTTTTATTTCTTCCCATTCCTCCATCATTGGATCAATCCAACACCAAATAGCATCAACTTCATTACAATGCATAAACAGGATTTAATCTCCACGAACAAAGTCCATCAATAAATATTCACAAACATCTGGATTACACTCAGTAAATGCGAAAGCAAAACACATATCTAATGGAATATGATAAAACCCCATGCCGCCATAACTTGGGTCTTTCATTATCGACCATTGTTTTAAACCTTCATCAGGTTGAAGATGAATAACAAGCCAATTAGAAAAAAAATTATCTAAATCCATATCAAAAATATGATAAAGAATAGACTTAAAAACAACAACGATTTCAAATATTCGCGTAAACATACGCTGACCTGTTCGTAAATAAAAAGGCATCTCGGTCCAATGCCAGTTATCCCTCTTAACTTTAAATGTAACGAATGTTTTGCTCTCACGAGCTCTTTCCAGATCATCAAAATAAGACTCTAAAGATATACCATTTGATAGACCAGCAAGACATTGTCCACGGACAGTATGTTGCTCTACAGTATGCACATCAAGAGACATTAAAAAATGCAAAATTTTAAGTTTTTCATTATAAACAGCATTGGCACTATTGATAAATGGTATTTCCATCGCCATCAAACAAAGCATTTGCAGCATCTGATTTTGAACTCTATCGCGTAAGACATTAGTATTCTCATAATATTTTATACGCTTCTCTAATTCTAAAAATTCAGCAAATATTAGCAAATATTATTTGAACACGATTAATACAGTTGGATTTCCATAGAGATTCATAAAGTCTATTACCAAATCGCAATGCTATTAAATTTTGAACCATTTCCTTCCCAAAATAATGATCAATGCGAAAAATCTGTTTTTCATTAAAAACGCTTGAAAAGACATCATTAAGCGAAACGGCTATTTTTACATCACAACCAATCGGTCTTTCAATCATAATCGGTATTTGTAATGTTACAAAATTATTTTTCCCTCACTCCACCGCAATATCAGAAAAAAGTGACAAGCCAACATGCAAACAAAAAGCTCGAAGAGCAAATAAATCTTGTGAAAGAAGAAGTACTAAGTCCTCTCACCCCCGATTAGAGGAAACGTCAACAGAAACATAGCTTAAACGTGCAAGAAAACAAAAGAGACCTTTTAGATGGATATATTTTTCAAGAAGCACCAACAAAATTTTGATATTCTTCACGATTTAAGGAAAGTGTGCGAAACCTCTATAGTCCGTGTTGGTTTACTAAATTGCCCAACACACTGACAAGGATACAAGGCTGGCAAAAGTTTACGCGACGCCAAATCACTATTGCCACACAAAATAATACAATCAACAGAAGAAATTGGAATAATTTTACACACCATAAACTTTTTTGTTTTTTCATTCGATTATGAAATCTTATCTCGCTTCTACAAGTTTTTTTTCATTAAGGCAGACAAAGACTAAATAAGCCATTAACTTTTTTCGTTTCAAGCAATATTCCTATTAAAAACGATCCAGTAAAGAAAACCAATACATTGCTAAAAATACAAGCGGATAACGTAAAACTCTTCCTCCTGGAAAGGATGAAATCTTTAAATCCTGAAAATAAGCAAAACGTTCATGATTTCCAGTCAACCATTCTGCATATAATTTTCCCATAAAAGGGGCAAGCATAATGCCATGCCCTGAATAACCGCCACAATAAATCATCCTTGAGAAAAGTTGGCGAACATAGGGCAGACGCTCAACCGTAATAGCTACCGTTGCCCCCCAACGATGACTGAGATTGATAGATTGTAATTGAGGATAAATTTCAACAATTTGTTGTTTTATACGGTCATCTAAATTTACAGGATGCTTATTATCGTAACTTTCTACCCCACCAAATAATAGACGATTATCAATGCTTTTGCGAAAATAGCGAACCATAAAACGGGAATCATCGACAGATTCCCCTCCCATGAGAATTGAACTGTGTTTTGGTAATGGTTCCGTTGCTCCAATATAAGACCGAATAGAAACAATATTTTTTTCAACAAAATGCTGAAGTCCAAGTTTATACCCATTCGTCGCAAGCAAAACATGTTCTGCTGTTATACTTCCTTTTTCTGTTATCACTTTCCAATGGGCTCCCTTGCGCGCCACGGCTGTTACTTGTGTTTTCTCATACAGCTTAGCACCAGCATCTTTGGCTTTTTTTGCCAATCCAACAATCAATTTTAAAGGATTTATATGGCCAGTATCCGCATCATAAATACCACCACAATAAAAAGATGATCCAAGTCGCCTAAATGTTTCAGCCCTATCCATAAAAGTAAGAGCATGATAACCATAACGCTGCATCACCTCAATATGCCGTTGATAAGAAAGAAGCTCACGCCTTTTATGCGTTACAGAAAGCTGTCCTGCCGTAAAATCACACTGACAATCGGGCATCGCACATAAAGATAAAATATCTCTTTTAGCCTCTTCTGCTAAATCAAACAGTGCCTTACTGCGCTCAAAGCCATATTTTTTCTCTAGTGTTTCTACCCATTGCCGTTGCCCTGTTCCCAGTTGTCCACCATTGCGCCCTGAAGCACCATCGCCAAAACGTGATGCTTCTAACACAACAACATCCACTCCAGCTTTCGCTAAATGATAAGCAGCTGAAAGTCCCGTAAAACCACCTCCAACAACGACCACATCACATTTTTTGTGTTCACAAAAAGATGGATAAGAGAAACGTTCTTTTAAAGTAGCTTCATACCAAGAAATTCCTGGAGAAATTAGATTATCATCGATCATCGTCATAAAATTTAAACATTCAGCAGGAGATATTCACGTTCCCACGGACTAATGACTTCCATAAAAGTTTCAAACTCTTGCCGTTTGATTGCAGCATAAGTACTGACAAATACATCTCCTAAAATAGCATGTATCGCTGTATCTTGTTCAAACAAATTGACTGCCTCAATGAGTCCCCGCGGTAACTCAATATTATCAGCATTTACATTATTTGCTGTTGGCTCATCTGGCTCAATTTTTTGCTGCAAACCAATCAGACCACATGTCAAAGAAGCAGCAAGAGCTAAATAAGGATTCGCATCTGATGAAGGGAGTCTATTCTCAACACGCCGTCCCTGTGGAGAAGAACGAGGAACACGAAAAGCCGTCGTACGATTGTCATATCCCCATCGCAAATTAACAGGTGCCGAATTATCAGGAACAAGACGTCGATAAGAATTCACATAAGGAGCAAGCATCACAAAAACCCCTGGCATATGTTTTTGCAATCCACCAATGAAATGGCGAAAGTAGACGCTTTCTTCACCATTCCCTTGTGTAAAAATGTTCACACCTGTTTTCTTATCAACAACCGATTGGTGAATATGCATCGCAGAACCTGGCTGCCCTTGAATAGGTTTTGCCATAAAAGTTGCATACATGTTATGTTTCAGTGCTGCTTCACGAATTGTTCGTTTAAACATAAAAACTTGATCTGCTAATTCAATCGGATCACCATGACGTAAATTAATTTCAAACTGGCCTGCCCCTTCTTCATGAATAAGCGTATCAATTTCCAATCCTTGTGCTTCTGAAAAATGATAAATATCATCAATCAAATCATCAAATTCATTCACACCAGCAATTGAATAGCCTTGTCCCCCACCAATTGAGCGCCCAGAACGGCCAACCGGTGGAATTAACGGATAATCAGGATCAGGGTTTTTTTGTACCAAATAAAATTCAATTTCTGGAGAAACAACTGGTCTTAAACCCCTTTGTTCGTACAAATGAACCACCGTTCGTAAAACATTGCGTGGTGTGTAATCCACAACCTGACCATTTTGATACACAAGATCGCAAATCACCTGTGCCGTAGGAGCATTTTCCCATGGTACAATGCTTAACGTAGAAAGATCAGGCTCAAGACGTAAATCTCCATCTGTTTTAGGATATTCAAAACCATGACCATCTTCAGGATAATTTCCTGAAATTGTTGCCATAAAGACTGCTGAAGGCAATGCCAATGATGTTTCTGATGTAAATTTTTTAGAAAGCATCATCTTACCTCGTGGTACTCCTGCCTGATCAGGAGTAATACATTCAATATCTTCTACCTTACGGAAAGAAAGCCATTGTGAAACTTGTTCCCAATTGTTCACACCACGTAAACTTTTAAGAAAACGAGAGACAGATTTTAACTTCTGACTTTTCGTTTGTTTACTATTTTTTACAGCCATAACCTACCAACTTAAAAAACAAGAAACTCCTAATTATTGTATCAGCCCCAGCATAAACGATACGAAAAAAATTTATCAACTGATATTTTTAAAGAATGCTCTAACTTTCATCAAGGTAAAGAATCTTACGCTCAAGCTATCCTATCAACTATAGTGAAAAATTGGTCTTGCATGCGATACATCGATGCTAACTTCTCCTTCATATAAACAATGAAAAATGCCATAGTGGATGTAATCCAATGCCGATTCAAATAATCATACATAAGTAAACTTGGCAAAAATAATAAAGGCGAGATACTTAATTTCCTTTTGGCTTTAGCAGTGCTTAATTGAAGAAATTAACAACAGAGAGGGCAAAATTGTTTGTCAAGGACTGGTGATCATTTACCTAATGTCTTTACTTTACGCGATATTCATCAAAGATGCATAAATACAAAACGTATCATATTGCAAGCGCCCTATTAAAGATATGAAAACTATCAATAGAAACATAAACGATAGGTATAAGCTTGATAGCTTGATCATCATTCACTTGAATTACAGAGCCTATAAACGCTTTTCGTTGTTATTAAACGTCTCAATAAACGCCCTCATTTATGAGGTAGTTATTTAAAACAACGAACATGATGCATCTTTAAAAACGTTTCAATAGACTAAGCTCAAAATTGATCTGAGTGAATTCAAATAACGCATTATCTAAAATCAAAACCTATCAAACAAATCAAAATGCTTAATATTTTTAATAGAATCCGTTTTTTACATTTACAAGCGTTTGTTTTCAAAACAATCTCTCATAAAACAAGAAACAACTGCTTTTATCAAACGCAAAGCTTTAAAAACTGTTATAAATATCCGTTTCAAAAGTTTCTCAATAAAGATCTCATTTTATGTTTAAAACATTTAAACATGCACTCAAAGAGGTTCTCATAAACATTCTTTCATTTTGCACTCAAATATAGCCTTTTTGCAAATTAATTGCTCTCTAGTTGGCTGGCAAAATTAACCTCCCAATTTTAGGGCATTAACTTTAGAATAGAGCATTCTTTAAACATTGTCGCTTTTGTATAAAATTGAAAAAACTCCATGCCTTATGATGTTACAATGATTTTGAAGTTTGTTTGCTTTCGTTATATCACTAAAAAACTTTTGAGTTCATAAGATCTAACATTGTAATTTTCATTCGATATGTGATGATACTATATTTATGCTGATATTTACACTGATTATTTATCGTTTTCTAAACTTTTAGAAAGCGTTTTAAAAATGATCTTGTCTTTAATCTTTTAAAGAAAGATAACCTATAGATTTCATATTATAGTATTCATCAATATAGTCTCAAAAGGAGATTAAATAAATTCAAGAAATATTTTTAAAAATACCGGCATAAATGAATAAAACAATGACATTCCATTCTTCATAAAAGACCTCCCTGTTAAACTATACGGGTATAATCTTCTTTTTGCCCTCTCACCTATTCCCACTCAAGAGATAATCTCTTCTGCTGACATCTTTTGTCAAGTGCCTTATGTTTCTCATGAAAATTCAAAGGAAACACAAAAACCTTCTTAAGAAGAGATGATTTACCATCACGGATACAACACCGTCATTACACGGGCTTCTATAACCTTCTAAAGATTCACACATTTTCTTCTGCTGAAGACGCCACCACACGCCGACGACGGATCTTTCTTTGTATCCCCTCACCTATTCCAGGCAAAGAAGAAACCTCTTCTTTTGATGTTGATTCTCCCCCATTGTTAAAATTTTCTGGTGTTGCGAGTGTAAGCTCAAGGGATGATTCATTTTGAGTCCGTGTAGCACGTCGGCGAGAACGACGTATTTTTTTGACAGGTTCAATATTTTCCTGAGAAAGAGATTGTTCTTGCTCAGTTTTGTTATCCGATAGAGTCGTCTCTAAAGCATTTTCATGCTCATCCCCATTTTGCGTTTTATCATATTGACCATTACCATTTTTCTGCAACGGCATCTGTAATCCATCTGTATTACTATCG
>NZ_JACIFE010000003.1:26953-81422 GCF_014197255.1 Bartonella fuyuanensis
TTTCACCTTCAGGATTCATTTCATGGCATTCATCTTGCTCGTTATTTTCATCGCGTCGAACAGATTGAGACATTTGCCCCGCTGCAGCTAAAATAAAAAGCATTTTCATGCTCATCCCCATTTTGCGTTTTATCATATTGACCATTACCATTTTTCTGCAACGGCATCTGTAATCCATCTGTATTACTATCGACAACATCTTTTTTTTCACCTTCAGGATTCATTTCATGGCATTCATCTTGCTCGTTATTTTCATCGCGTCGAACAGATTGAGACATTTGCCCCGCTGCAGCTAAAATAATACGCAAATAATGTTCAGCATGTTGTAGATAATTTTCTGACATAACGCGATCACCCGCCCCCTGTGCATCACGCGCAAGACTTATGTATTTATCGGCAATTTGCTGAGCATTCCCACGAATTTTAACATCCGGACCGCTACTTTCATAATTGCGAGACAACGGATTAGGATTGCGACGATTATTATTACCATTACTGTTATTATTACGACCGCGTACCCGTCTATTTTGTTGTGGCCTCATCTTTATCCCTTTTTTGAAGTATATGTCTTAATTGACTCTTCTTCCCTGCATCACTTTTTGATCATGCTGCTTAACGTTTAACCTACGGTTCTCAAGCTATCCCGCGTTTACTTCACTCAAATGAACCCTACTGAATATTGATAAAAACATATATTTTCTTGAAAATCACAAAACAGCAAGGAAATCGCAAATCAAAAATCCCCTATTTTTCTGTCAACTAGCAGAAACCTAGTGATGTTCACGTAAAATGCCAAGTATTTTTTTTAAACAAACCATATTTCACTAAAAAATAATTATCTTGTGGAAAACAAAAAGGAGAACACATCTATAACATACCTGACAAAGAAAAAACCGCCAGAAAACATAAAAGTTTCTCTTTTTTACTAGGACCACCGCTTTCAAAACGCCGACAGTTCACTCCCTCATGCCCTTAACTCATAAGCACTTATAATTTCAATGAGCACCTGATCTCAACGAGCACCGCATGAACCTCTTTCTTTTATGATATATAGCCTCTCTTTACCACTAAAGCAACCCCTTGCAAGCGATAATCCACGACCGCTTTGCAAAACCTGCTAGATTTTATAGATAGATTATTATGAAGGACTATTCAAGTCCTATAATGACCAAGAAACAAATCTTTTTTCCTAAAATTAAGCTAACGATATGACCAATTATTGTTTGAATCCCGTGGAGTTTTTAAGTAAATTAGCATCCATCATTGCGAATAAATTGAACTTAAAAGCTAAAGATTTAAATACAAAAATTTCAACTATTTAAGAAAATAACGAGCAATATGTCACCTTTCCCTAAACATCAAATTCTTCTCAAAAAGTTGTCTTGTTGAATTTATAAATAAGAAAGGCAGAAGACATTTTCTTTCTTATACTTTCTGACAAGAAAACCGAGATTATAAAACAAGTTCATTTGTAAACCCAGCCTAACGACCTCATCCTAGCGGTTTAAACGTAGAGCAGCCTTGCCTATTTATAATTTTTCAAATAAATATCCCTTTTTTACTTAATTGCTGTCCATATCTATTGACTTTTACCCTTAAAGGACGGAGGATTTTAGCCCACTACTGTTTTGGGAAACAATTCGTATTCTTTTCAAACGCGTTCTACTTAACTTTCCAGGAATGTGATTCATTGAAATGAAAAGCTTAACAAATCAAGTCTTCCTGAATTTTTACTCTGTACAAACTCTTAGATATTTTAGGCAGGCTTCTATACCTTATGGTGTTACACCTTCAATAAAAATGCGCTCTAACAAGCTCAATAAATCACTTTTTTATTGGTCTAGAAACAACTAACCGTCGGGAAGTTTTTGTATTTTTAAATCTTGCATCCTTTAACTTTGCGTGGAAAACTTAAAAATACTTAAAAGTAATTGCGGATTTTTCCTTTTTTATTTTCTTGTTCATTGAGGAAACAGTCCCGCAAGAGAAAATAATTTCCATCCCCCGGTCGCACCATCGTCAAACATCGTTTTTTTGCAGAATCGGAAAGTCTATCCCACATTTCACGAATAGCAAAATAGGCCTCACTTTCTAAATTAAAGCAGTGTTGATAAACTTCTTTTTTCATATCCGGCACCACGGAAGCAGAAATTTCCTTGCAATACACGCGCAGATCGAAAACAGGAATAGCAAATTCAACAGGCGCTTGTTGTGTTATTTTTTCAGGAAAAAAAAAATAATCTATCACTTTTACCGCAACAAAACACAAAATTACGATACAAAAAAGTATTAGACAAACAAAAGCAATCTTACGATATAATCTTTTGAAATAAGCCTTTTGCCTTGACCAGATTCTTTTTTCCATAAAGACTGTATCCTTTAACATTCCAGGAGAAGCTTTTCATTGAAGTATCCGTGTATACAATACAATTTACAACAACAAACTATCAATACTCTTAGCATCAAAAGACTTCTTTTTTATCGTATAAAATTCTTGTGAAAGACTTTTCTCATCTTCTTTATGAAAAGAGAGTGCTTATAATTTTCTTCTATCATCTTAAAAGGCAAAAATTCTTCATCCATACTGTTTTTTAAATGATAACGCTTTCCTCATGCAGAAATTCTCTTAAGTTTTCTCCTTTGGCTTCCCATGCTTGTAATCTCTCTCAGCATTCCCTCAAAAGCGATATTTCCTGCAGCTTTTATCTATAAATCTCACCTACAAACGCATTCAGCCCATAACAAATAAAAAAACGCTTATGCGTTTACATGAAGCTCCTACAGGAAAACGCTTCTCCTATTCGCCACGCACAAATACTTCATGTATAAAACTTACACATCTTATAGCTCCATCCCCATAAAAAGCGATCACAACAACAAGATAAGCAATGATTGATCTATAATTACACACGAAAACTAAAGAATATATTTTCTGATCGAACTCAACAAACACTATTTAAAGACACATTTGAATTTTTTCTTTCACCCTCTATTAGGCTAAAAATGCATAAATTTAGAGGTCACACGATAAAACAAAATCACAAAATATAATTTATGAGCATAAGAAAAAAAATATCCAAAGCCACCTGAATGATAGATCTCTAGCGTATAAAGCACACCTGCTAATAGACAGTAAAAAAGCCGCGCCTTTAAATAGCGCGGCTTTTGAATAAAGCTACAATTAAATAAAATACAAAATAAAATAACAATAAATATTTGTACACAAAATGTATAATATTGCAAGAGATTTAATTATATTTATGAAATTTATCCAAAAAGAATATAAACAATAAATTATAAAAGCGCTTTTTTATCTCATTTACTTGAATGCAAAAAATTTGTTTCTTTACTTATTGACTTTAAGCATATCGATAATAGCGTCTTTATTTTAAGGGAGCTGTATGAAAAAATACATTGATTTATATAGATAATCTATCATTATTCAAATTGAATCAAACCCCAGAATATCATAGGGTTCTCTCATGTCAAATCTGTGTATGTTGCATCAATCAAAATCACTTGCTTGCATGCCACAAGCGGTGCTGGATGTGGGTAAAAACTGAACAAGAAAGGGCTAAAATGCTCTTATGAACCATCTTAAATGGCAAGAGCTGTCGCAACATTGGGGGCTAGCAAAGTGTGTGATAGTCCAGCTTGTAATAGCACACTTTTTAAAATCAAAAGGTTCTGCACCTTTATCACAAAAGCAACCCATAAACAAATGTGTAGTTTAAAGCCATCGCTGTCAAAAATCTATTTTTTACGCTTGTAAAAGCTCGTTTTTCTTAACTTGCGTCTACCACTTCAAAAAATGAAGATTCTTGATCCCCCATCTGATCTATCGATAATGCAGATCTCACGATGCCCATTTAGCCTCCCATGCATGTGATTCACTTAAACATAAGGCTCAATAAACAAACCTTTCTAAATATTCAACACACCTTAAAAAACACTTGTATCCAAGAAGCTTACATTCCTTAGATCACCACACTTCAAATAAAAGTGTTTTACGATCTCATAAGCTAAGCCCACGAAACAAGCGCTTGTACCACCTTGTCTTCTAGACAACAATGACAACTTTCGCTCTCAAACCAACTTCAAGGATACAATATTTTTCTTTTTTATAAGTTAAAGAGCTCAACTACACCCATTTTTGCCACCGTTAATCTATTTTGACACTTACAGGTTTCCTTTTATGAAATTCTTTACAAACTAAAATGGCAAAAAACTGCTATTTTTCTCTTAAATTAGGTGTAAAGACGGCAAATTATTTCTAGATTTAAAATCCCAGAGCGCTTCACCTATAAGCTTTTTCAAACTATTGCAAGATCTTTTATCTTTTGCCTCCTTCTTTTGCCATGGGTTTCTGCTTAAGCAATGTTTCTTTCTCTGTGGAGTTTAAAAACTTTCCTATAGACTTCGATATGTGCCCTAATTTTCCCCATACCGCATAATAAATTTTCTTGCAAACACTCTTCATCTTTTTGAAGATGGCTCTCTTTTGATCATTTCTTACCTTTTTTAAAATATCTCAAACGCATAACCATTCCACGCCTCACTAAAGCTATAAATAAGCAAAGTTTATCTGATATATAACTTCAACGCCTGTCTTTTTATTCTTAGTCATTCTTTTTGATTTTCTTTTCTTAAAACAAGAAGAAATACTTTTAAAAGACTGAATTATAATGTTTTAATTAGTATTTCTGTCTATTTTACGATTTTTTGTGTTGTAAATTTTGAAACAAATCCACGCCATCTAAAGCTGATTCTTTTTTGCTTTCTGCCCCCATTTTAATGTTTAGTATGATTATTTTACCGCCAACAATCCAATGAATACTGTCTTTCTTTTTTTTGCATTTTATTTCTATTCAACATTAGAAAGATCTTGAATATTTAACTTTTTTTCTAAAGCATCCATACGCTCTGAGAGTTTTGTAATATCTTCATACACTTTCTTCAACAATGCATTTAAAGGAGCATGTCCCATTCTTCCGGTGGAATAAAGAACCACACGAATACATTCAGGATCATCAATATCAGCAATAGAAAATGGGAAAAATGCCATTATACCCCCTTTTTGATAAGCTAAACATCCATTGAATATTTTTTCTTTGCACGGCTTTTTCATACCGCCTAAACCCGCCAAAGGCCTCATTAAAAATTTTTACAAGATACTTTTTAAAACTATACTTTGTTTTCCACCTAAAATGATGATTTTACTACCAGCAACCAAAGAATCATACATGCGCATCTTTCTTGCTTTGTGGACCTGTCCCTAAAAGGACAAGAGCTTTCAGCTCTATTAATCTTCAAACAATACCAATCTATAAACAATAATCTGTAAACAATCTGGCTCTTTATCTATCGAGTTCTCCTTAGTTTTCACCTTCATATATTCTAGATACCACACAGCAGGGAGGGTATTTCATGAGGTTCTACAAGCAAATCCTCAATATTCACGACATTCACCACATACTCAAAACACAACACGCACAAAATTTTACATGAGCTTTATCAATCTCACTTCAAGCAATGATATTTTGTGACACAACACAACCACCATGGATAAAGACAGCAAAGAAAGAGCACCAAGCCCTATCGCTCACCATTTTACCTTACCTTATAAAGCCACATCGGTTTGCGAACAAGCCAACGGCTCTCAATGCCTTCCACCTGCTCATCATTTCCCGTGTCTCACTTGCATGAAAACTCTATGGACTCAATGAACAAGTCTTATTCTGAATATTTTCTCCTGTTTTTAATCTTAGGAAATCCTATATTACCTGCCTTATGTGCCTTATATCTTTTGCCCTCAATGACAGTGTTTCAACGATGATATTTTACGGCAGAATAAGATAAAATGGTTATGTTTTTCACCATCGTACATTAACATTCTAACTAAGACATCACGAACCAATAAAATAGAAATATTTTAGATAAAATTTTCATTCCCCAACAAAAACTATAGGGATAAAGGAAGGTGTTTTTCCCTTTTACCATCTATCTTCAACGATCACTGTTTGTATCCTCTAAAGAAAAATACGCAAGCTTACTTTACGCATCCAGCAAAATCTGCACAAAAAGTAAAATAATAAAGAGGGTTAAGGATTCATTTTTTGAAGCACAAATGCCTTTTTTCAAATTTTCTGCATGATATCTTTGATAAAGCTTTTTTCTCATAGCAGGACGAGATCGAATATTTTTCAATCATTTTTATCTCTGTATCTCAAAGCGTTCATACTCAAACTTTGACAGTATAAACCTCTGCCCCATTGACGAACACGTTTCATCACGCACTGTTTTTTGGCGATATTATGTTCATGCTTTCTTTCCGCCTTTGTCGACGAACGTTTTTAAGCATCACAGCTGCATAATTTCGATATTCCTCCCTCAACCATACTGTAACAGATCGTGTTCAAACATTGGCTCGCTATGCTGATATTGACTTATAGAATCTATGTTTCTTTCATAGATATAGAGCTTAAAAGACTTTCCTTGTCGACTTCCCAAGCAACGCCTCTTATCAATTTTTTCACCATCGTTCCTCTGTAAAATATTCCATGCAAAGTGGGAACCTTAAATGTTGTTTTCCCATGTTTGCCCCAGAACAGCAAAGAGATTTACACATTTTTTTCCTGAATATTCTTTACCATCCCATAGCAGCCATCAAACGGGATTTATTCCGTAACAAAAGTCCCAATAACGCCAGCAGAAAAGATTCAGACACAAGCGGAAAGAGAAAAATTTCAGGAAGTTTTATAGGAGGATTGGTTAAAAACCAGCTATCAGTATTTTACATCACAAGTATAAACGATCTTATAAAGACCACCCTTTTGAATTTCTCTCCCCTTAAAGGCGCAATATCCTCTAGAGTTATCCTATCAGTTGATCGTAGAAACTATTGATTCAAAAAACTTTTGTTATTCCTCTATTGACGTCCTAAGCTTTAAAGTACACGATAATACACCCTATAAGTCTTTAAAAAGACTTTGTCGCTAAACAAATAGACGTTCTCTTGTTCTTCACACCAACAGTAAACTGTGATACAATTCCACAGATATCTTCTGATGCATTGCATTATTGCGTGGGTATGAAAATCAATGGCATTTGGCGGTTGTCTTTTTCTCCAGTTTATCTTCATCACCACAAGCATTTTCTACTGCAATGATTGACCAATTATCAATAGAACTCATAGAAGACAGCCTTTTTGCAAAAAAGAAAAACGACCAAAGAACGAAGAAAAGAAAGTTATAATTTTACTTTTAAATGCTGGTATTTTTTCCATTTTCAGGCCTATTTTATCATAATCAACATGCAGTAATTTTGTTTTTGCATTTACAAAAACAGCTTCAGGTTTCACACGCAACACTTCCTGGGCCAGAACACCTCGATACCGTTGTGGATTTCCTTTATAATTAAAGGTATAAAGTGGATATCCCTTTTTTTCACCCACTGAGATAATATTTTCTTTTGCTCTTACATCACAAAGCCCTAAAATTCCACCGACCAATCCAAGCACTTGCTGCGCATCACGCAACGGATCTTTTGTCACAGAAGGCATTGTTGTGGTTTTTCCTGAAGTTGTTCCATAATTTCCAGCGGCCTGTGTTCCTATCTGTAACAAGCGTTCCAATTGGTTCCATGCTTGATTATCTTCTTCCAACCATTTTTGGCGCTCAGCATCTAAGGCATTTTGACGGTTCAAATCTTGAATCATCCCCCCTTTCAAAGCGTTGCTTTGAGCGTTACTTTGCCCTTGATAATATGCATTTGCCGCATTAACCTGATCCTGCTGGGAGCGATCAATCATTCGGTTTGCATTCATCATATTGTTAATATCTTGATTATATTGCTGTGCGGCAGCATTTGTTGCCAACGCCCCAAGCTCATCGGCTAGCACTCCGGTATGGGCACCAGAACCATAACGTCCTGCTCCAGACATCGCTTGATTAATTGCATCAGACGTTTTATTTAGGGCATTTTGCAATGCAGTATTAAATTTACTATTGCTTCCAACCCAATTTCCCTGAGCCATACTGGAAAGATTTGTAGCACTATTCGTTGGAGTATTGAACCACTGGGTTACCACTGGATTGTTATAGAGCCCTGCTGTTTGTTGTAAACCGGTCAGAGCATTTTTTGTCATATCGCTAAGACCAGCGATTCTCTCTCCCTGATAAACGTTTCCACCAATTCCTTGCTTATAAAGTTCAAGCGCATCAGCACTAGCTTGTTTAAGAATATCAGCTGCCCAAGCGGGTGGTGTATTTGTTTGTGTTGTTGTCTGCACTTGAGGTTTTGTTTTTCTACTCATGGAACCAGAACCTTTCTATATTGAATAAGATTACGAGAATATCCGTGATGAGCGAGTTTTTTCGCCCATCCAATTCTTCCAAACATGTGTATTTCTTCAGCATTGATTGTCCGTGCCCATTTTTCGACCTTATCAATCAATTTGACCAATTTCAGTCCTCCCTCTCCAGCAAAATCTGAAAGAACAACATATTTTTTCCCTGTATGGGTTATTTCAACTTTAGTCATTGCAAAAGCACTAAATTGGATTTTATTTTTTAAGACCAACCACAATTGTGTTTGTCCCGCAATGATTTCTTCAGCAATTTTTTCCAGACAAACATCATCAGGAAAGCGCTGAACATATTTTTTCAATGCAGCATTGAGAGCTTCTTGATAAGGAGCTATTTTTTCCCACGACCATTGTTCCGTCAGATGAACAGAATACAAATCTTGACTATCTTGCATTATAATTTTAGATTTTCTAGCTTTATCTCTTTGAACATTCCATCCCCCATACCTATTTACGCGTTCCGTTCTTAGCGCACAACTTTTCAAAAGAGGAATTGATGCCCGCCAAAGAAAAGAAGAGTCATCATATCTTTGTAATGAGAAATTGAGAAATCGAAAACACCTCTTTCCTGCTTTATAGAAACCGTAGTGCCTACTATTTTTCCTTTATCAGAAGCAGAGCCCATTGCATTGTTTTCTACACTAGGAAAACCTACTTACCGCATGCCGGCAGGCGTCAATTCCACATCAAATCCTGTGACATGCGACCAATTTATCCCCTCAGGAATACGCAACTTAAAGCGATAAAAGCGTGCTCTTGCGCGATAATGGATTTGCCCAGTATTATAAGAAGGCTGTTTTTCTGGCAACCAAACAGTTTCCTCTTCAAGGTCTTGTCGAAAGCGCACTCCCACAGACAAATAAAACTTTCCACTATTCACTTGAGGCATAATATTTTTCACCCGTGTTATCATGCCATTGGTCTGTCCCATTTCCTGTGATGTCACCACACAAGCCATAGGATATCCAGAAAAGGAACCGAGTCTTCCCTGTTGATCAAAAGCGCCCAGCATAGGCGCTTCTTTTTTCCAAATTTTACTATCGAGAGAAAAGGACAAATCATCAAGATTTTCCGTAATCAAATCAAGAGATTCTAGAGTTGTACCTACTAAGAAAATAGGCAATACCATTTTGACATTCACGAGCGCTTTTGTCCATTTTTGCAACCCCCAATCATAAATGAGCAAGATACGTTCATGAAGGTCCTCATCAGAATCGAGCATCCAATAGACACGATTATACACCCCATCGATAGCAGCAGACAGATTATGCAGGTTATGCTGTCTTAATTTTGCGAACATGGTCCGATCCACTTTTTCGAACCCAATGGGTATAATCTGTCCCTCATTCGTGATTTGATAAAATCCGCCCTCATCAGCAAAGAATGCTAAGTCTCCTCGACAAACAACTGATTCAGCACTTTTTGCGCCTCGTTTATCGTGGATTTTTTGGAAACTAAAAATAATTTTAGAGCCAGGAATAAAAGAACCAGCATAGATTGCCGAGTTCAAAAAGATAATTGGATTTGTTGTTTCGGTCGCGCCTTGAACGCATCCACCATCAGGAAAATCTTGATAATCACAACTTTTTTTTCCCACGGTCCAAAATTCTGCATCATTCAACCCAGACCAATGAACCCGTCTTGGGTTCTCAGTCAATTTCAACAAACAAACGAAATCTCCCCAGACACGCACGAGCCCTGCTTGTGGTGGATTACCTCCTAAATTTCTAAATGTTTTATCATGATTAATATCGATCACTTGTGGTCTATCATTTGCATTCACAGCAATGATTAAATCACCAAACAAAGCAAAAGACCACGGTGCATCGATATTAGCAAGATACGTCTTTCCTTGTTGGCTAATATCTTGCCACTTCATTGTTGTATTATCCAGCAAATAGATTTTTTCTCCTGTCCCAGCAATAATAGAAACGCCATTTTTTGTTTTAACCGCAAAAGCGCCTAAAACTGGCGCGGGACATGGCTCTGACAAAGGTTCAAAGCTTGGCATAGGAATATAGGAGCCATCAGCCGGGAGTACATTAACAAGTTCATCGGTAAAAATTCCATTGATATCTGCCACATCGGGTCGATAATCAGCGATTGGGAAAAAAGCCATCAAGATCCCCATAAAATATCTGAAGAGCCCAGCGCTATTCAAAACACCAAGGCTTATTAATTAAAACCATCAAAGCCCCTAGAATGCAATTTTAAAGGTATAAAGCCCAATAAATACACAAACTCAAGATTGATTAATTCCAAAATATTAACATCGCCTACACCTCAACAGCTCTTTACCATTCCCTCAACTTTTAAGGCTACTCCTGCCATAAGGGACAAGCCAGTCATAAACGATGTACAAAAAGTTTTTTAAAAGCTCATTGGACAAATTTTTGAAGAATTTTTTCGGCGCGATGTTTCAAGACGCAAAGCCTGAAGCTGCTCTTGAAAATCTCGGAAAGACACGGCGGTATATTCAGGATCTTTAAGGATATTTTTATAAAGTTCATATTTTGCCCGTGCTTTAATAAGATCAAAAGCATGTGTCAACCAAGGACTATTATCTGTTTTCAGCTGCTCTTCTGCCAGATGAGTAAAATCACAAAAGAACTGGACAGTTTGGACATATCCTGGTGGTGGGAAGAGTCCTATTTCTTGATCAAGCCAAGTATAAAATAATGGCGTTGCTGGCACAGGCTGCGGACCATATTGTTGAAACAACGCGTCAAAGGGCCTAAAGAACAACTTTATTTTTGTTGCATTCTTTTTTATTAAAAAGACCTCCTTCAAAATTTTTTCTGATTCAATAAAAACGCCCTCGTTTTGCCCATACCATACTTTACCGGTTTGTGTTTTGAACTCTCTTACGCTTTCTTCATTAAAGAACAAGGGTTCTCGGACACACAACTGCACAGCAGTAAAAATTGAATTTTGAATTTGCAGGGAATATTCATCTGTTGTATCATCAATTTCATCTTGAATAAGCGCGACCATATTAGCAAAAGTTCTAGAATGGTCCGCATGTATAGGTTTTGGATTTTTGGGATCACTTGATAAAGCGGTCATAAGGTATCCTGGTCCTTTTCTGGCTGAAGCATTTTATTTTTTCCCCCAACAGAATTCTCTTATTGGGGGAAGGTAGTCAGGTTTTACAATTGCTTTAAGCAGCCACTGCGTAAGTTGGGATTACGATAGTGCCAAAATCCTGCGCTCCTTGTGCACTGCCTGGCAAGGTAAAGCAAGTTTTTTTCACCCCAATAATGGTTTTTGCTGCGACTCCGAATTCTCTTTCATAATCGAAAAGTTCTTCCACCAATTTATATCGTGTTGCGCCTCGATCTTTACCAAAAGCAATCACAGCACTTTGCGCGCCAAGAAGAACAGCCCGCCGCACATTTGGGAGAGCTTTGTTCGTTGTTGCAGATTCAACACCTTCAGTAATATGTTCAGCTTCGCGTAAAACAACACCATTATACATACCAAGAGATCCATCATAGAGCGGATTTTTGAGACGACTTCCACTATAGGTTGCCTTGGTAATGTCGAGCCATTGTCCAGCATCTGTATTGGTTCGCAATTGTGTCACTTGGATTGGATGGAGATAAAGGACATAGACATTTTCTCCATCAATCCGCACGGGACGAATTTTAGGATTTGCCAACTTAGCCCGTTCAACAGCTTTATCGATAAGTTTAAGATTAAAAATATCGCCTTCTTTTAAATCTTCATCTTTTGTTTTATTGTTCGGACGCACAATGCGGTGACTGGTTGGTGGGGTTGGCATATTAAACCCATAATGAACGGGTTTAAGTGATATCTCGCGGCCTTCAAAGTGCATGGTTTTTGCGGTAAATCCGCAAACTTGAATGAAGAACATCAAACTCAAACGATCTACATACCAATCAACCAGACCATTTTTTGCCTCAGTGCGCAAATCGTGGAGAATTCGCTGTTGATCAATTGTGCCCTCGTTTTTGACCCGCACAGCATGAACCAATTCATTAATTGCCAAACGATCATTGAGAAACTGTAAAGCTTCTTCATTTCCTTCCACTGTCTGCCCTTCACTCACCCCCTCACCGAGCAATTGCACACGCAAGCCAAAGCTAATAGCATCGCCACTTTCCTTATTGGTTTCATCTTTTAACTGTATGATACTGTTAGAATCATTTCCAATCAACGGAGCAATTGGTATTGCTTTTGAGACTTCTTGATTTAATAATTTAGACCATGTGCGCACTGCCATTGGGTCATTGAGTCCGATATTCGTTACGGTCATTTTATCCTCTAAAAGTTTTATTGACATAAAAAAACCGGCAAAGCGCCGGCTGTTAAAGCACCACATTTCATTTCAGATGGTGAATAGGTTTTACGTGTTTTGTCTAATTTCTGTTAGCTTCTTGCCTCCTATTTATAAGAGTTCTCCTCACCGCCTCCATCCTTAAAAAATTTCCTCTTCCCACTCCACCTTTTCCCTCCTACGTTTCGGCAAAAACACCCCTCGACTCTGTGCACCAAAAGGCCCTCATGTTCCTGCAAAAACACCATCGGACTTCATATTTTAAAATTCTCTCCCACCCATCAAACGATTAAAAGCCGCTTTATTTTTAGGATCAGCAACCCAAGCACTAAATTCTGCTTCTGACATTTTATCGAGCATATCTAAAGAAATTGGCCCCTTTGGCGTCAAACCGTTATAAGCAGCAAGTGTCCGTGCAGAATTGTGTCTTTCCTGGAAATTTTCACCTATGGTATTGGAGACATTTGTGTAGCCAATTTTTTGTGCAATAGAATAAATCACTTCAGCCGGATTTTGATTTTTTTTCGCACAATCGCGCAAGATCTGTTTCAGCTCATTACCAATTATCGCATCAATATTTTGAGGATCTGCCATCTCAGGATAGAGTGAAGCACAAGCTGCCAACTGTTTAGCCCGCATTTCATAAATAAAATCAGCCGCTTGATCAAAATCATGATGCTTTTGTTTAACATTGGCAACCGACTGTTGGTAGAATGTATACAACTGGTCTTCTTCAGGAACATCCTGTCTAATTTGTTGCTTTTCCTGCAAAAGTCCTTGTTTTTGGAGTGTTTTTCCCAACCATTGCATATAGCCCATAAAATCTTTTTGTGGATCTGGCGGGCCATCCTCTCCCCCTTGAATTTCTTTTTGCAAATCTGGCTGTTGTTGATACATTTGCCCTTGGAAATTTTCTTCAGGAGTTTTTGTTTTCTCTCCTCTTCCAATTTCACCGTATTCTCCCTCTTGTGTTGCAGAAAGAAAATCCTGTTTCAATTGGCTTTGTTCTGCCGGCGTTAAGTGTTCTTGATTCATTCCGTTAGCCTTCTCTTTTCGAACAATCAAAATTAATTTTTCAGATAAATCAGCCTGTGAGCATTTATTTCCTCACTGCTCTTTCATCATTTGGCTCCAACATTCCCCACCATACCCCACCCTCCATAAAAGCAAGACCCTCTCTAGGTTTTCCGCAATTTCCCTGTCTCATAAAACAGTTCTTTTCGAAAATAGAAACGACATTACACAGTAGCACGGTAGGAATTGTTTCGATAAACAATTTCTGGTCGATGAAATTCACGAGAGATAACGCATTATAAAGTCTCTTACTGTTGAGGCTTTATTGTCTGCCACATCTGCATTATTTGTTCTTCTCCCATATTCTCCCCCATCTGCGCTGCAGCATTTTTCTCCTCTTGAAGAGAGTTTTGCGTCTTTATAGCAATTTTATGAATGAGTGAGGCTGGTAAAGGCGAATAGCGTAAGAGATCGAGCATAATTTCTGGCGTTGCAAAATTTTGCATCAAAGGAAGCAATTGCATGATAAGTGCAAATGTACGCTCTTTTTCATTAAGACTTGTTGGTGCATCATCAACGACAATATCATATTCCAAACTTGTCACCATTTCACGTGTCAGCGGAACATACTGGGCATTTTCATCCCCGGCAATACGAACCAAGCGCCCATCAGATAAATAATTTTGAATAAGATAGAGAATAATTTTTCCCTGTCGTTGCCGATATCGACGCAAACCATCAAAAAAAGAAGCCAAAAGATTAAGAGACGATTGTCTTCGCTGTTGTTCAAGAATGCCAGGTTGATTGACAGCACGCGTACCAATAAATTCAGCAGACAACCCGGTCACCTGTTCGAGTGCATTCTTTGCTTCATTAAACAATTGGAAAAACCCTTGCGGAAATTGAGCCACGGGTTTAGGCTGGATTTTTCCACCTGCTACAGCACCACTTTTCAACCAAGTAATGCTATCGGCTCTAGCCCAACTCTCCATAGCTTGTTGATCATTATCAAAAGCATCGCGTTCTGCCATAATTCCGCCTTTTGATTGGCTATTGAGCAAATACATTACTTGACTAAAATATTTATTTGCCCACCGTTGCGGATCCTTTGTTGGTCTCACAAGGCCGTAAAATTGTCGGTTTAACTTATCAAAAGTACCTGTAATACACTCCCATCCCAATTGATTGGGTGGTACCAAGGGTTTATCAGGCGCTTCGAGTAACTTTCTGCCCAAAAATGCCCGTTTGACAATTTTTCTGGTTAATCTTGTTGCTTGAACCTCAGGAAAAGTTTTGCTTAATTTTTGGAAATCCTTTTCCGAATAATCGATAAATTTTCCACTTTGAGGATCGAGAACTTTATAAACCACCTCGCGTTCAAACCAACGACATTCTGCCAATGTCACCATTTTATAGCGTTGATAGATAGCCGCATCTTTTCCTTCTTCCTGATAACTTTGTGTCATTTCATTGCTGGTTGGGTGTAACCAACTTTGATGTTTAACCCAATCGGCATTAAGATCGCTCCAATGCACATTTGGGAACATTTCCTGAGCCACGGCAAGAGGTTTTTCATCAATATACCATACGCGTTGAGCATCAATGAGATTAGGCTTAACAGCACTCGCATCCCACACCATTTTCATAGGATCCAAGCGCGCAATAACGGGTTTTCCTAGTGGATCTTGTTCATAATCAAGGCGTGTATCTGTCCACCCCATTCCGCAAATAATTGCATCTTGAAAGGCATCTGAATCTTCGTATTCCCCATCGGCTTCATCGCGGAACCACTCAGCGGCTCCTGTTAGAATCTGATTAGCAAAGGCAGCCCCTTCTTGCCGTGGGATAAATTGGACTTGTCTTTTATTATTGCGCTCAGCGCCAATCACGGCATTAATCAAAGGGGCAATACGGTTAAAAGTTATCACTGGTCTGTTTTGTTCTTGCAAAACAGCAAGATCTTGTTCATTCCATTGACGCCCATTATAAAAATCGTAATCTTCTTGGGCATTTTTTCGCCATTTTTCGACATGAATAATATCATCCTGATACCATCCCACGAGTTTTGTAAAGAGAGCTTGATTTTCAAGCATTTCCATTTGATCAAAAGAAGCATTTGTAGAAATATTCATTAAAAAGCCATCCATGAAGTTTGAGACTGGAGAAACGAGCGATAGGTATTTTTTCGTGGTTGGATAATTGGCTGTTCATAAGCCACACACATGAGTCCGAAGCTATCAGCTCCATGGCTAGCCCAATCATGTTCAGCACCTAGTCCGATATTACGCTGTTCGTCGCGTTTTTCATGATACCAAGCGAGCGCTTTTCTTCCAGCGCATGTTGTTTCACGATTAAACCATATAGCAGGAAACAAACGCCTTACGGCTTCGATCCGCATTTTAACAGCTCCTGGTCCTTGATTAGGAATCACTTTTGTGTGAAACCCAGCGTGTTGCAGCGCACTTTCAAAACTCACATTATAGACACGATCTTTTGTTGCACCATCATGGGGCAAGACCATGAGAGCTTTTTCATACCCCCTTTGAAAGGCCCACCCGACATGTTCTGAGAGAGGCTGTCCCTGTGCTTCATAATAATCAAGGACTCGGATTTCTCGTCCAACAAATTGGGCGACCCACAAAGCGGTTGCATCTGCCTTTGCTCCTGTTCCCCCGATATCCCAAAAGATTCTAGTTTGGATCAAAGGGTCCCGTGGAACAGTGGTAATCCGCCCTTCCATCTCAGCTTGGAGAAGATATTTTTGATAATAAGCTCCTTGCACAGCTTGAAGATATTCTCCTTCCCAAATATGCCTATACTGTTCTGGTCTTTGCTGCAAATCATTTATTCGATCACGATTGAGTTTTTGAGGAAATTGGGGATTATCGCGCCAATTGATTTCTGCTCCTTTGATATAAGGGTTATCGACATTTCGGAAACGTTTTTCTACAGGTGCATTTTCCTGACACGGATTCCATGTGACCCATAATTCTGCATTCCAATTTTTTCCTTCTTCGCGCAAAGTTGGAATGAGTGTTTGCCAAGCGATTTCAGTCACGGGCTCAGCCTCATCAACCCAGCAAAGGAAAACGCGCCCCATTGACTTAATACTTGCGATATTTCGATCAAGTCCTGCAAACACATAGACGATTCTTCCATCTTTTGATTTAATATACTTATCGCCGATTTCGTAATAGTCTTGTAAGAAAGGATAAGATTCAATAGCACGTTTAATTTCTTCTAAAGAACTGTCATTGAGCGAATTTTGAAATTGCCGTGCACAAAGGATAATACCGCGTTCTCCAGCCATTCCATGCCGATATCCAACCACAGCAGACATCAAAGCAAAAGAACGTGTTTTTCCAGAACCCCGCCCTCCCCAAGCGGCTCGCACATCGGCTTTTCCAGTAAAAACAGGAATAAGCTTTGGAATAAGAGCCACTTGAGCAGTTTTCTGCGCCATTTTTTGAAAAATTTTCTGAACAGTTGCCATTATAAATTTTTGTACTTTAGAAATAATTTTCTCCAGCTTTACATTTGTGCTGATTCTAGAGCGGTTTTTTAAAAACGCCTTCATAATTTTTCAAAAGTACAGCTGTATCTTCTTTTCATCATTTTCATGCTGACTGAATTTCACTTGTTTGCGAGCCACCCCTTACCCTGCCTCTACGGGCCCAACATCTCCCCCACCCACCCCCTGACTTTCCCCCAAACACCAGGCCTATCATCCCCTCCCCAAAGCACACCTGCAACAAGCACCACACTTTTTAAATTTCACGCTTTTCAGGCATCACCCTTTAAATTAGTGTGTGTCTCTGGATATCCCCCATAAACCACTTCCCAACGACTCTGCTTCTCAGCCACTCTCCCTCGCAGTCTCTTCTTCCAATCCACCCTCATGCATCCTTTACCAAAGCACAACCACTTCAATTATCATGCCTCTAACCTTTACAAAAGCACCACCACCTGCTAACAGCTTCACTCTTAAGCTCTCCGATGAAATGCTGGCAAACAAAGCATTTTTTTTCAAAGACAATATCTCTTAACCAACCTCTGCTTCAGCCGGCTATCTTTGCCTCATCCCCTATTTTCCAATATTGCGGCTTCAAGCCTCAGTTACCGAAGGATCATGCTTTTCTGGTTTAGTATTTTTTGGCTTCACTGGTACAATCTCGATACGTGAAATTGTTTTGACATCCCCTCCTGTTTCTCCCAACACCTGAAGAGGCAAAATTTTTGCCAACAACGAAAAAAAAGAGACTGGATTATTCAAAGCATGATATTGAAGATAAGACACCAACCCATCCTCACCATAGTGATATCCAGCTTGTTCAGCGGCTGTCAGAAGAGCTTCATTAAATTGCTTTGTTGTTTTATTCAAAGTCGTTTTTTTTCGCCCTCTTCGACGTAAGGGAAGACCATGTTCCTTAGCCATCATCAATGTTCCTTCCAACAAAGAGAAACCAATGCGTCAAATACAAAAAATGGCATATAAATCAGCCACAAAATTTTGAAAGCAATCAACAATCTTAAAGATAGCCGCCTCTTCCCACCGCTTATCTTCTCACATCTTAAAAGACAAAGTTTCTGATAAAAGACAAAATTTCTTCCCCCAAATCGATCGATAAATAATTGTCTGCAACAATTTTATTTCTTTCTGATCCTCTTGCTAATTTCAGATCACCGTGTCTCAAAAGACGGCCTTTCATAAGGCTCGACAGAACGCACGCCATGAATATTCTTGACCTCTCCGCCCTTCAAAGCATAAAATTCAGTATCGATCAATCCTGCTTTTTATCCCTTCACCTCTTACCACAACTCAAAAGATACCATTTCAGCGAAACTTCCACGCAAGCTCTATTTCCTCAGGTTATCCTTCACACTTTTTTTCGCGCCACAAGCTTTTACCCACATCGTTTTCTATAACCTGTTCAGACTCTTTCTCGCCATTCTCCATTCCATCGACACTTTTTTCTGCATCTCACACCCCTAACATCTCTTTTCATTGCAGCTTTCGCCACCATTCACCGACTTGCCTTTCTCAGTCCTCTCACCACATTCCATACCAAGACAAAAGCCCGCCCGAAGCATAAATCCTCTGCATTATTTTGCGGATTTACATTTTTACGCTTTTACATATTTACAGAAATCATCCAAACGAAACTTCCAAACCACTGCACCATGTCATAAACACTGGTCTGCCAACAACCCCATTTTTTATCAAGCAAATTGTACTTGAGAAATCTCTTCTGCCCACACCTCAAAAGATGATATTTCATCAAGCTACAACAGAAAATCCCTCCCTAAACTAATTCCCCACATAATTTTATAAAAACATCCATATTTTTTTCCACGCGTTTCATCGCTCTAAATAATGCATCACAACAAACCAAGATAAAGACACTAGGATAAAGATATTTTGAATAAAATCTTTATTCCTCAGCAAAAGGCTCTATGAATAAAAGAAGATTTTTCTCCGCTCTTTTACCATAGCATCAACCTTCCACGATTAAGGCTTTTATTTTCTAAAACAAAACACGCAAACTTACCTATATCCATTTCCTAAAAACTACCCAAAAGGTTATAAAAATACTCAGCTCCCCCTATACCCCCTAGGGTGCGTATCCCACCGCTGTTGCTATAAACTTTTTTGCACCGACTGTTTACGACTTTTAAAGAACTTTTATTTTAATATTTCCATAGGAAAACCATAACTTTACAAAATGGGTTTATTGGACTCAAAACTGATTGTAGACAAGCGTTTTAAACTTTTATATAAACATCATAAAATTTCTAAATCGCTCTCTACAAAGTAAAATATTGAGATCTTCTCCTCCTCTAAAAGGCTAAGGTTCTAACCCCATACAGATCTGCGAACAATTCAGATTTTTACAGAACAAATTCCTTTTGTCTTCTATCTGCTGTAATTCACTTAAAAGAAAGTCTCTACAGCCAAAATCTTGCTCTAAATATTCAGCGCATACTTTTAAAATAGTTCATATACTCATGAAGTTTAACATATCTAACACCCCGCGAAAACAACACTATTTTGCAGCAACAGGATAATAAGCCCAGGCGTTCTATGAAGATCAGTCCTATGCTACAAAATCAAATATTCATGCTATCCCCTCTACACTTTCAATGCACCCTTTATTTTCCTCCTCAAGCAAAACGCCTTATTCAAAGAATTCCTTCCTCCTCTGATAAAGACGCCACTTTTTCAAAGCACATTATTCTCGAGCAATAACTTTTTAGCGTTTTTCGATTTTTTTCTTAAAACAGCATACAAACTTATTGCTTACCAGTTAAGAACAGGCCAAAGATTACTTGAAATTACTTGATTTTTAAAGGAAACATCCATTACAATTTATGGACTCTTTATATTATTCTTAGAAACATCTGCCACATCTCATTTATCTCAATGTTCAAATGTCCAGCTTTCTGTGCGAGATTAACTTCACAAATAAAACTTTTTAGTGAAAATTCTTATGACCGTTTTTTCTTTTGACGAGCATTTTTTACAATTTTTCTCAAAGCTCTTTCTTATATTTCTATAATTGCTATAATTGCCCCTCCACCATTGCCAAGCTTCTAAAATTTTGATGAAAGAACTTTAATGCATCATGAGCAAATAATGTATGCTGAGAACGCTTTAACACATGCAAGATTTCAATAACTCAAACGGAAGCACTAGAGCGACCACCTCCACATTTTTGCACAAATCATCTTCTGCTGGTTATTTGCCAATTATCTTATATCTGGATTTCAATCTATTTTAAAGCGCATAAACGGCATTCTAGCATTATATTACCTTTTTAGATTTACCTTGTCAAGTTTTTATATTTTCTTTTAATATTTTTATTTAATTTTTATCAGTCTTCAGTTTTTTAAGCGGCCAGCATACACAAAATAAAACATCAGAGCCCTACATAAAACATCATGATGTTCTTCTTCACGCACTTATAAAAAAACGCTCTGTCTGTTTTCCCCACCTCACGAAAAAGCACAGCAATCAGCAGTATTTACTCCGCTAGACAACAATCAACTTCAGACCATAACACCTAAAAGAGCAAAAATTTCTCCAAGTCCCCCTCTATCATCCCACTTCCATTTTTTAAAAAAAATTCCTCTTTACAGGATCAAATTTTCACCCCGCTCTGCCCTGTAAACAACACTTTACAAGTTAACTTCTTTCCTCACACTCAGTAACAAACTTCAGATAACCACCCCTCAGACGAAACTGTTTCATCAGGCGCAACGAGCAATCCCAGCCTCTTCACGCCATCTTTCATCCCTTTGCACCACTGCCTCTTGAACACTCTTGTCCCTTCAAACCTGTCCACACTCATGCTCTTCATCCTCCATTCCCCACACCCTCTTCATTCAGCCAACACACTTCTTTCCCCTCCATTCATAGACTCTTCACCTCTTCAACCCTTCCCCATGCCACACTCTGATAAAAACAGGCACAAAACATAAATTTATAAATCTTCCACTCCTTTTTACGGATTAACGTTTTTACGTTTTTACATATTTACAGAATATAATCAAAAGAAATTTCCCCCTCATAACCAACCCCTGCTGTGTTAAGGCTTCAATATATTATAACAAATCTCCCCGACCAAAGCCACCATTGCAGATCGAGTAGACCACACCTTTCAACCGATAAGATTTTCTCAAACGACAGCATTTTATTGCATCACAAGATTATCACCACCGTCTTCTTATGAATTTTTCCCTATGTTTCAGGTAAAAATGCCAACCGATCCCCTTGCTTTGTAACGGTCACCGCCATCTCATCTTGAATTTCTCCAAACAAGATTTTTTCTGCGAGAGGATCTTGAATTTCTTTTTGGATGATACGTTTAAGCGGACGTGCACCATAAAGGGGATCATAGCCTTTATCAGCAAGGAATTGTCGTACTTCTTGTTTGACATGCAAAGTTATATTGCGTTCATTGAGTAAATTTTGCAAATATTGTATCTGAATATCAACGATAGCCTCCATATCTTTGCGTTGCAGCCGCTGGAAAAGGATAATCTCATCGATACGATTTAAAAACTCAGGACGGAAAGCGTTTTTTACAACATTCATGACTTCACTTTTTGCCTGTTCAACCATTTGTCCTTCGGGTAAAGCAGTTAAGAACTCAGCCCCAAGATTTGAGGTCATAATCAACAACGTATTACGAAAATCGACAGTTCTGCCCTGACTATCCGTCAAGCGACCTTCATCCAACACTTGCAACAAGAGATTAAAGATATCAGGATGCGCTTTTTCAATTTCATCGAATAAAATGACCTGATAAGGTCTTCTTCGTACAGCCTCTGTTAGCACACCACCTTCTTCATAACCGACATATCCTGGCGGAGCTCCGATCAAGCGCGCACCAGCATGTTTTTCCATATATTCGGACATATCGATACGCAACATGGCATTCGAATCTTGGAAGAGAAAAGCAGCCAGCGCTTTGGTTAATTCGGTTTTTCCCACCCCGGTAGGTCCCAAGAACATGAAAGATCCAAGCGGCCGGTTTGGATCTTGCAATCCGGCCCGTGCACGCCGTACGGCACGAGCCACGGCTTGAACAGCTTCTCCCTGCCCCACGACACGGGTTGCAATTTCATCTTCCATCCGCAAGAGCACCTCACGTTCTGCTTCGAGCATCCGATCCACTGGAATACCGGTCCAACGCGAGACGATCCGCGCCACATGCTCAGCATTCACGGTTTCTTCCACGAGACGGTTTTGTTGATCATCATTTTCTGCCAATTTCAATTGTTTTTCGAGTTCAGGAATGACACTATAAGCCAGCTCTCCAGCGCGTTGGAATTGTCCATCACGTTGTGCAATAGCCAAAGCATTTCGTGCCTCTTCAAGTTGTTTTTTCAAATCGGCTGCATGCCCTAATTTTTGCTTTTCAGCCTGCCAAGCTGTTGTCATCTCAGCGGACTGTTGTTCCAATATTTTGAGTTCTTCCTGCACATTTTTCAAACGTTCTTGTGCTGTTGGCTCGACATCTGTTTTCAAAGCCTCCCGTTCGATTTTCAACTGTAAGATTCGCCGATCAAGGACATCGAGCTCTTCAGGTTTTGAATCGACTTGCATGCGCAACCGTGCAGCCGCTTCATCGATAAGATCAATCGCTTTATCAGGCAAGAATCGATCAGTAATATAACGATTAGAAAGCTTTGCGGCTGTAATCAAAGCACTATCTGCCAAACGTACTTTGTGATGTTGTTCGTATTTTTCTTTAATACCGCGCAGGATAGAGATTGTATCTTCCAAAGAAGGCTCTGACACAAAGACAGGTTGAAAGCGGCGCGCAAGAGCAGCATCTTTTTCGACATATTTTCGATATTCATCAAGGGTTGTTGCCCCCACACAATGGAGTTCTCCACGTGCAAGAGCAGGTTTTAACAAATTTGAAGCATCCATAGGACCATCGGCTTTTCCAGCCCCCACGAGATTGTGCAATTCATCAATAAAGAGAATAATTTGCCCATTTTCGGTTTGCACTTCTGCCAGCACTGCTTTAAGTCGTTCTTCGAATTCCCCGCGATATTTTGCGCCTGCGATAAGTGCGCCCATATCCAGTGCATAGAGTTGTTTATCGCGCAAAGTTTCGGGCACATCCCCATTGATAATCCGCAGAGCTAACCCTTCCACAATTGCAGTTTTTCCGACACCGGGCTCCCCAATCAGCACAGGATTATTTTTAGTTCTCCGTGAGAGTACCTGAACGGTTCGGCGAATTTCTTCTTCCCGCCCGATGACAGGATCAAGTTTTCCCTCCCGTGCATCTTTTGTGAGATCACGCGCATATTTTTTCAAAGCATCATATTGGCCTTCGGCATGGGGACTTGAGGCTATTTTCCCTTTCCGCAACGCATTAACCGCCTGATTAAGTGTTTGCGGAGTCAGCCCTCCACTTGTTAAAATCTCAACTGTTTTTGCGGATTTTTCCATAATAAGCGCTTGCAACATCCGCTCTACAGTTACAAACTGATCCCCTGCTTTTTTTGCGAGATCCTCTGCTATATTAAAGATTTTTGCCAACGGTTGAGAGAGATAGAGCTGTCCATTTCCCCCTTGTACCTTAGGTAAAGCATCAAGAGCTTCGTCAAGCGCCTTTCGCGTAAGAGAGAGATCACCACCAGCGTTTTGGATTAGGGATGCTGCTAATCCTTGATCATCGTCTAATAAGACTTTTAACAAATGCTCTGGCATAAATTGCTGATGATCAGAAGCAAGAGCATTATTTTGCGCTGATTGTAAAAAACCTTTCAGTCGTTCGCTATATTTTTCTAAGTTCATTTTTTTTCCTTAATCGCAAGCTGCCGCCACATTTTAGCTTCCCAGTGATTCACGAAAACTCACGAGTGATTCACGAAAGAGACATCCTGAAAGGATTTTTCAGCTTCCACAAAACACCGCAAACAAGGCAGCATAAAGAAAAACAGTCGTGCTAAAAAGAATATGGGTTTTTATAAGACCTATAACAAGGGGAAAGGAAAACACGCCATCATTTTTCAACAAAAGTGCAACTTTCCCTCCCCCTATCATCATCCCTCCCCCATTTTAACACCCCGCTCCCCCCAATTCGGCCATTAAAACTTAAAATTTGAACAGCAGAAAGGTGTCTGCAAATACACCTTTTTTATTTAAATGAAGATGTCTTTACAATCTATAGTTTAACATACAAATCAAAAGTATTTTTCCTTTTTTAGTTAACAAAACCTTGAATATATTTTAACATTGATGGTCTTACATTGACTTATCTGAAGATAAAAGGAGTTGAGTATGTATCCGATTATAAAAAAGCTATTATTCATTCTTTTATTTTTTCTTATGAGCAAACCAAGCTATGCAGTTTTTGCCGGCAAAGTTATCATCATGGAGCACAGATGGCCAGAAAACATATTATTTGATAAATTTTCTTTCACTCAACAAATAACGCATGATGGTGGCCCTGATTCCATCTATTTTTGGGGCAACCACTTTCAATTCGAAAATGGGAGAAGCGGCTATATTGGTTTATTTAATAGAGACCGCCACACTATTCACTTTTCTATTAGGAATGCAACAAGCTGGAAGAGTGGCAAATGTAAGCATTTTACTCAAGAAGGTTCAGGAGTACGATGTGAAATTGATTTTCCGTGGAAAATTGGGATCCGATATAAACTAGATGTTTCTAAAAATGGAAATTTAGTTACGGGATCAGTAACCAATCTTATATCGGGTGAAAAAACAACTGTTGGTACTATAGAAGTACCAAGTAAATTTGGCAAACTTCATAAATCGTATGGTTTTGTTGAAGATCATTCTCGTTGGAAGCGGCATCTTTCCTCTTGTTATGTCTTAAGTCCGCAAAGTTCAACCTTTTTTAGTCCTAGAGCTGTACAAAAAAACATTGAATACGAAGCGAATCTGAGTGCCTCTACTCAAGGAAAATGTACAGATCCTTACATCATCCAAACAGCATGTACATTCAGTTTTTGCATGAATAGTATAAGCGATCTTGGAGGTTTGGCCTCACCTTCTGCTGGACCGGAAATCTCTATTTCCAATGGGAAAGATTTATCTGCCCAAACAATTTTTGACGTTTTGAAAAAAAAGGAGCTTGTTGTTATTCGATCAAAAGATCGTTCTTGGGCGCCTAATATCTTTTTGCCATCTCCAACTTCATTTAAATGGAAATCAATCTTTATAGATCATCAAGCAACTTCCAGTTCTACACTCCACACCAATCACACCACACAAAAGTTAAAGACAGGACAAAAGATTATGTATATGTCTGATGGAAAAATCTGGAAAATTATGAAAACAAACTAACTTTTTCTTCTAATGAAAACAAAATCTCTCACTCCCTTTGCAAGTAAAGGGAGTAAAGAGAATTTTCTCATTTTCCAATCATAGTTTTTTCCCTTTTCCATTGTTTTTTTCGAACTCTTCTCTCATTCCCTATCTCTTTTAGCTTTCCTCATCACCATGCTTTCCAGCGCATTTTCCTCACTCTCATCCCCTCTTTAAAACCCATCATCCTTTAATCGACTCCTCATCTTCCTCTTTATCTCCCTTCACAACACTTCTTCACCCTATAACCTCTATACCTCTCACAATTTCACCTCCCCCTTTACAGACCAACGCACGTCATCTCCTCCATAGCACTTCCCCCTTTTTCAATACATTCTTTCAAACCTACAAAACACCTATTTCGCGGGTTTCCTCTTCCTCAATTTTATGCCTGATTTCTGCAAAGATAAGAAAATACTGTTTTAATATTCTTGCCGATCTTATGAAATTATTTTACGGACTAGCAAATGTTTTTGATCGTCTACCCAGCGATCAATAGGGGCTCATGCCCCAAACCCTAGCGTAAAAACGAACCCACTCTATAGGCATCCCAGAATTCTTGGAGATTTTGCCATGCTCAAGTGCTTCTTAACACTAAAAGCAGAAAGCTCACTAGGGTTCGGTCTTTTCAAGCTCTCAGAATACCAATGCAAAGGCACTCGCAACTGGAGGGGGGACAAAGTGCAAAAAGTGCAACCAAAAATCAACATTCTATCGACATCTCGATAAGCAATAAAATCGTCATAGATGGATTTCAATGAAGCCTTCCCCCAAAAATCAGAGAAATAGAAATATCGAAGCGTCAGTTTTCAACAAATTCAAAAATACGAAAAAAACTTAAACCGTGTAAGCGCTGGATATTTGCTCAAAATCACCTAAAAATAGAAGTCCCTATAAGTTTTTTAGACCAATCTTGTTTCAAAAGAAGATCTTTTCACAGAAAAAAATCTCTCCTACCGTGAGCAAAAAAACGCCTGAGAAAAAGAACACACCCTTTTGAAAAACTTTAAAGAGTGCAAACAAAAAAACAAAAGGCACTCTTGAGGCTAATTTCTGATTAAGAATAAAGCACAGCAATCAGCAGTATTTACTCCGCTAGACAACCTCCTGAACGCTAACCAATACCTTTAGCTCTAAGCAACACTCTTGCTACGATATCCAACATCATGCAACATCTTTAAAGTATAAACCTCACACTCCTCAGAGAATAATGCTTCACCAGACAGACAAATAGACCACCATACCCTAAATATTCCACACATTTCCTAAAAAGGCATCTTATAAATTTATAAGCCTGTATCACTCTCCCTAAAAGGGCAGTATTTTACGACATAAGACGATAACAAAACTGCTCATCCAGCTTTTGACGACATTCTACAGGGATCCCCCTGTGCACCCCTTCGAATCCAGTCCGCAAAGTATCTCTCTCAGCCTTCTCTCCGTAAAAAGGCATTTGTGTCCTTTACTCTTCTTCCTCGCTTTCTTGTAGCGCAGATGGCAAACTATACCCCCCTGAAAGCCAACGGTTTAAATCAATGGCTCGGCATCGTGTGGAACAAAAAGGATAAGAAGATTTTTGTGACATTTGACCACAAATAGGACAAGGATACGGTGAACGATGAAAAGTTTCTTTTTGCCAATTTAGCTCTTTTTGTTTTTGGCGGGCCGTTTTCATCAGTTTCTTCATTAATTTTTCTTCTGTTCCTTTTTTCATATTTTCTTTTTTATTTTTATTGCTTTTTACCCCGCACTGATCTTAGCCGGCGATAAATCTCTCTAATACGTTTCTTCCACCCAATAGGAGAAAAGTGGATATTGATAAGCGGTCAAAAGATCGACTGTCTCAGCCAAAGGCAATCCCACAACATTAGAATAAGATCCAGTGATATAGACCACAAAAGCCCCTGCTTTTCCTTGAATAGCATATCCGCCAGCTTTTCCTATCCATTCTCGTGAAGCAAGATAAGCCTTCATTATAGGAGGGCTTAAGCGCCTAAAACGGACACGACTTTCAACTAATTTCACGGTGATTTTTCCCTGTTCATTCAAGGCACAAATGGCGCCATAGACCTGATGAGCTCTTCCAGAAAGGAATTGTAAACATTCATAAGCTTCATCCTCTCCCTCTGGTTTTGGCAGAATGGTGCGCCCCACAGCCACCACCGTATCAGCAGCCAAAATGATCATTTTCTGCGCGGCCAATTTTTCTTGGTTATTCTGCTTGTACCAATGTAAAGTTTTTTGCGCTTTCAGTGCTTTTTCTTTTGCCAAACGTTTTGCAAGGTTTGCAGGATGCTCTTTTAATTTTGGGGTTTCATCAATACTGCTTGCACAAACCTGCTGAGGATCAATCCCTATTTGCGCTAAGAGCGCCAAACGCCGCGGAGAAGCAGAAGCAAGCACCAAATGAATTTCTTCTTCAAGAGTTTTGACCAAACATTTTTTCCCCCACCCTTTTATACTTTTCATTTCCACCCCTTCACACTCGGCTTTTTTCTTACCCCATTTTAAGCGCCATTGATCTCCTTAATCCTTTTTCATATTGATTTTATGACCTTTTCAAGATCATTTAAACATTCCTTTTTTCACGCATAAAAAAACAATCGAAAGAGATGTTAAAATCATAGCAATAATCTTATGACTTTTACAAAAAAGCGCAAACCACCGAGCAGACTACTTATAGCGATATGTAATGCGCCCTTTTGACAAATCATAAGGTGTCATTTCCACCATGATTTTATCTCCTACTAATACCCGAATACGGTTTTTTCGCATTCTTCCAGCGGTATGGGCAATAATTTCATGATCATTTTCCAGTTTTACACGAAACATCGCATTGGGTAAAAGTTCAGTAACGATACCAGAAAATTCTAAAACTTCTTCTTTTGACATAAACAATCATTTCCTTTACAGTGCATTTATTATTCAGCTGTGCATTATTTTTCAGCGTTCATACCTTATTTTCTTAAGTTTGTGAATAAAAATTCAACAAAAAGAGGAAGGTTTTTCAAGTTTACTCTCTCACGTTCTCAAAGAATTTCACCCGCACATTGAGACACGAGGCTTTATGCCTTTAAAATCTTACCCGCCAATTTGCTTCAATTTTAGGCTTCTCTTGTAATTAGCTTGTCTATTCACCGGTTTTTTTTAAAGAAACATCTGGTCCCCAAACCCATTTTACACCGATCCCCATGAATGGGAGAACGATAAAACCGTGGCGTATCGCCATCTTTATGTTTATGAAATATCAAGCCAACACCATCACACATTTTCCCCAATATTACGACAGCTCCTTTGGCACTTAAAACGCTGCATCAGAGCCATTTTTAGCTCTTTTCTCTATCATTTTTATCCATATACGCATCCTGCTTAGGACGCGCAAGAGATATGGTTTTAGTTGATCCAACCTGGAAAGCTTTGAAATAAAAAAACTTTCCGTTATTCAGGGGACTAATTGAAAAGACATAATGCTAAAAATTAGCCTTATATATCAAAGTGTTGTATTTTAAATTCATTGAGGGAAAACGGGTGAAAAAGCGTTTTTATAGGGGAGTTAAGATTTGCTGGTTAGTCCCGTTAATTGGATGACATGCCCCATTTTACGGTGCGGGTGTATCGTGCTTTTGCCATATAAATGGATCGATGTATGCTTTTGCGTGAGAAAATATTTTAAAGTGCTGAGATTATTTCCAAGGAGATTTATCATTTGACAATCGCTATGGCGATATGTACTGCCCAAAGGAAGGCCGCAAATGGCACGGATATGCTGTTCAAATTGTGAAGTTATGCACGCCTTTTGTGTCCAATGACCAGAATTATGGACACGCGGCGCTAATTCATTTACTAAAAGACGACCATCCGTTAAAACAAAAAATTCAATGCAAAGAACACCAACATAATTGAGGGCGTTCATTACTGTAACGCTGATTGCTTTGGCTGCTTTTTGAATATCAAGAGGAATATGGGATGGAACAAAGGATTTATGAAGAATACCGTTTTTGTGTTGGTTTTCCGGGCAATCATAAAAAATATAATCTCCTTGTTGGGTCCGTGCCGAAAGAACTGAAATTTCCGATAAAAAAGGAACTATTTCTTCCAAAATCGAAGGCTGTTCCTGAAAAGTGCTTAAGGCTTCATCAAGGGTTTGTTCGTCTGGATGATCAAGCTTAATCTGGTTTTTCCCGTCATAACCAAAACGACGTGTTTTTAAAAGACCACGTCCACCTAATGCATCAAGACCAGAAAGAAGAGAAGAAGAGTTGTCAACAGCATGCCATGCTGCTGTAGCAATGCCTTGACTATGCAAAAATTGTTTTTCAAAAAGCCGATCTTGCGTGATCTCTAAAGCTTTGGAAGACGGGTAAACAGGCTTGCTCTTCTCTACATATTGAACTGTCTGAAGTGAAAGATTTTCAAATTCATAGCTGACAACATCACACTGAGAAATAAAATGATCTAAGGCTGATGTATCCTCATAGGAAGAAACGATATGGCGGTTTGCAGTTTGGGCGGCTGGACAATCTGCTTCAGGGCAAAAAATAATGGTTTGAAATCCTAATTCTGCTGCCGCCATAGCTAACATGCGAGCTAATTGCCCACCACCGATTAAACCAATGACGCTGCCTGGAAGGAATATATTGGAGGAAGGATTGGGGCTGTGTGAAGCTGTGGTTTGGGAGAACGATACCATTTTAAACCTCTGTGCTAGGAATTTGCGCAACATTAGCTGTTTGTTTCTGACGCCAATCTTGTAATCGTTGTGCAAGATCATGATCATAAACAGCCATAACTGCTGCAGCTAAAAGTGCTGCATTAATTGCCCCCGCTTTGCCAATGGCTAATGTGCCAACGGGTATTCCTGCTGGCATTTGTACGATTGAAAGCAAAGAATCTTGCCCTGAAAGAGATCGTGAGTGCATTGGAACACCAAAAACAGGTAGGGGCGTAAGAGCTGCTAGCATGCCAGGAAGGTGGGCTGCTCCCCCTGCACCAGCAATTAAAACTTTGAAGCCTGCTGTTTTTGCTTCTTTTGCAAATTGGTAAAGACGTTCAGGGGTTCGGTGTGCTGAAACAATATGCGAACTATGAGAAATATCAAGATTTGTCAAAATATCGGCACTATGGCACATCGTTTGCCAATCCGATTGGCTTCCCATCAAAATCGCGACATCACATGATTTTGTCGTCATTGACCATCCTTCTCAAATCTTCAATGCAATTCTTGCTCAATTACTATGCTCTATAGGCTCTTTGCATAGCTAATTCATGACAGAAAAATAATGCTTTTCAAATAAGATTAAAAGGTAAAAATTTGAAAGGAGTAATACAAAAGGTGAAAAAACAAAGTTTTAAATCTTATGAAGCAGGTCTAAAAGGAATGTTGCTCAACGCGGCTGTTAAGCTGCTCGAGGCCCTTTGCTTAAGAAAGAGAAAAAATATTCTGTGGGAAAGCCATTGATTGTAAGGTTTTCAGAAAATAATTCATTTTTTATTTGCTAAAATAAACACTGTACCATATAAAATGCGTGGCAAGCTAAAATGTTGTTTACATAAAAAGAGATTTTTATGGCGGGGATATTTTATGGCAATAATACGTTGTAAATGAGGATATTTTTTGGGAAAAAATGTCCGTTGCTATTTGTTTTCCTGTTTAGGTGATTCTTTAAAATTAGGGGGGAAATATGCTCTTTATCGTTGCTTATAATTAAAAATCGGACTCAAATTAACGCTTTTGGGCTTTTTGTTGAGATGTGTGTCTGTAGGCGGTCTGATGTTTCATCGTTTCTTCCTACAAATGCAGAGTAACCGCGTAAATAGAGTGACAGTATTAAAGAGCATGATGAATTGTGAATAATAAATCCGTGGTCTCTTTTTTGCCCAATTTTGTAATATGTTTAAGAATTGGTAATAAGAGTTAAACATCCGGTATGTTAAGAAAGGTTAAAAGCCATGTTTTTTCCATTTTTAATTGCTTTAGGCACTGCAATAACCACTGTGTATGGCAAAAAGAATATCAGTTATGTTTTGTGGGCAATCTTGTTGATTGTCATTCTTCTCACTTTTAATCATCACGCAACTTCTACTTTAAATTTATCTTTTTGAGAGAATAGCTATGGAACACGTTGAACAAAAAAATCCTCATTTCATTGTATTTATGAATACGCTAGGGCTCATCGGATTATCCATTGTCTTGGTGGTAGCTTTTTATTATCAATTAGTAAAGTTTGAATTACCTTGTCCCCTTTGTTTATTGCAACGTGTGGGATTGATGCTAGCAGGATGTGGGTTCTTGCTCAATATTCACTATAAAGTGAAAAACACCCATTATGGCATGGTTATTCTCGGTTGTATGGTCACCAGTGCTGTTGCTGCTAGGCAGGTGTTTTTGCATATCACACCAGATGATCTGGGATATGGTTCAACGTTCTTTGGTTTGCATTTTTATACTTGGGCTTTCATTATTTCTGTTCTTTGCATTTTTGCTGTTTCATTTGTCATGATTCTAGGCGAATTAGCACACAAATTTAAAGAATTTTCTCCTTTTCCAATCTTGAGTAAAACGGCAAGTTTCTTATTTGTTTTTTTAATTGCAGCAAATTTGATTTCTACCATACTGGAATGCGGTGGCGGACAATGTGCTGATGATCCTGTAAAGTATGAATTGTTATCAAATTGGTTTTCTTCAGAGTCTTGAAGTTTTGAGAGAAGCTTTCAGCATAATTTTACTGTGAGTGAATTGTTATTATTAAAGAGGCGGAGATTTTAAAAATCCGCTTCTTTTTTATTTGAGGCGATGTGTCATAAAATTTTTGATAATCTAAAATGATCTTTTATGCAGAAGCTGATACCGATGGGAAAATACTGGCTTATAAAAATAAGCTAAGCCTTTACAGATTGAACGAGCGTTACGGGTAACGAAGGATTTTCTCATTCCAACATCTGTTTGTGGTGAAGCAAGCAAAACCACTTACTAGAACATAACAAAGGAGATGAGTAGGTGGATAAAAGAGTGCAAGAAAAGAGAAAAATGCCGCGTATGACATATCTCAAGATCAAGAGTTACGCAACTTTGCCGATATACAATTGATATTTTTTAGCTAAGATTTGCTTGGAACGTTTTCTAAAGCTATACCATTTAAGTGATAAGAAAGAAGTGGCGATGAGCACTGTCGAGGAGCCAGATTAGATACAAAGCGTAGAGTAAAAAACTTCACTTTTTAGAATAATTAACCGTAAAAGATTTTATATTTTTGATTTTTCTTAAACTGTGTGTTAGAAGAAAGTTGGAATATTTGTTATGATCCTTCTAAAGATTTGATGCTTTAAAAGGTTGAATTGGGGGAGTTTCTGGAGTTATCTAGGTCATTGCCCGTTGGTTTTTTGTTTAAAGGCGTATCTTTTTCATCGACTCTTTAGATATTTCCGTTACATTTCAGTGTATGGCTTTTGTTTAAAAATAAAAGCAAGCATATTGGTGAGTCTTCTCCCAATGAAAAAATCTTGTTTTATAAGGTTATTTTATCGTTGGGTTTGTTGGATGAAAAATCGAATAAGCTCTCTCATTTCAAACTTTCTGAAAGTGAAGCAGTTAAATATCTTTTTATGCTCACAAATAAATATCTCTGTCATTGGAAAATATCACAGGGAGAGAAGAATTCTTTTAAAAAGCGCTTCTTTTTTTAAGACATCCCTCTAGGGCTCAACAGCATCCACCAGCCCTCAACTTTTCCCTCAACGGAACCTTTCACACCCTCAAGAAGCCTCCCACTCTAAAGGATGCACTTACCCCTTAAAGACTAATTCCTCCTATCATCGCCTCTTCCTACCACATCATTCTCCCCCATCCTATATCCGCTTCACTTTCCTTTTACTTCTAACCTTTAGGCAATAGACTTGCCTGTTACACCCATAGATAACACGTTAACAATGCACTCTTTTTGTCTCTCATCTCCCTTTTTATGCTCATTTTTTACCAAAGGATTGAGTGCCTCTCTTCATTCCTGATCTCCACGTCAAAGATATAAGACACAATTACAGAACCAAACTTATCCCTTTATAGAAACATCCTTTTCTCCTCACAAAGCGCTGTATTTATCTTATATTTCTAGGGTTTTAAGCATCTCTCTCTACTTTATTTCGCGCTAAAGCCTAAAACAACAGCTGTAAATATACACTGAAAAGGACCGTGCATTTAGCGTAAGCTCTAAAACAACAGCCGTTTAAAATATCACTCACTTTAAAATCGACGATATCCATCACCTCCATTATGTTTATCACCTTCGTTTTCTCCCCTATAAACTAGTGTTAGTCAAATCTGAGCATCTCATAGCTGTCAAAGATGAAGATTTTTGTGTCAATCTGTCAACAATAAGGCTTCTTTTAAGTAAATTAAGCTAACTTGAACAATTCATATGAATATATTACTTATCTCTTCGCCTACAGTTTCATCGTAAAACATAATTGTACTTATGAAACGAATCGCCTATACTGTGCAAAGAGAAATTGTATCTGTCTAATAAATCGTATCCATGTTGAATAAATAACGGAGGAACGATAAGCGATAGACAGAGTGACTTCACCAAGATAGCAAATTATTTGTAGTCTACTGCGTAACACGTACAGGAAATTCTTTTTATTTCATAAAAATAGCCTGGGAAATGAGGCTATTGGTTTTATTAAAATCAAGAGACAAAGTAATATTGATATGACAACGCGAAAACCGAACCTATCAAACGCATCACAAAAAGAACAAAATGATACATACCATCGATGGGATTTAGTCCTTGATATCCAAAAAGAAATTAAGGAAGCAGTTAAAACTGGTGTTATTTCGTTGAAAGAATTTATATTCATTCTCTTTATAAGCATCTGTCTATACATTTTCCTCTCAATAGCGGGCACTGCAGATAAAGCTCAAATGGATGCTATGGCTGTAATAGGGTTGCTATGTGGACTCATTCTGTACGGCTCGATGCCCATCTCTTTAGGACTATACATCATAGGAAGGAAGAAACTAAAAAAAATAATGAAACAACTAGATGAAGTGGTTATTAATCAAAAGACAATAAGGAGAAAAGATGATTGAAGCTGTACTATTAGGGCACATTTTAGGGATCATTGGCGGTTGTGCAATTATAACATTATCTATTTGGCTTTTTTATTCTGTCATTAAGTATCGAAAACTATACCGTAAAGCACTTACAGGGCGGGATTTAGCGATTGAAGAATGTAATATAAGGGATTCATAAATAATAAAGAATCATAAAAACATGGTACTAAACCGTTATAATTTTATTTTCATATCTAGATGTATTTATTTCGGAAATCACTTTAATGTGATTACACCTTCAGCTATTTAGGGTGTGGGATCTGTCGTAGGGGTCCTTTTAGGACTTTAAGTGTGCTGTTTTATATCTATCTATCGTCTATCAAATACCAGAAACAATTCCAACGGCTTTTTTGCCCTTCAAGCATTCTCCTGACAGAGCTTGTTTTTACTTCTTGTGCTTTTTTTTCAAATATTTTTACCTTCAAAGCCACCATCAAGTCCCCCTTTTTCAAAGATAGACGCTTGACAAGAATAAGATTCCTTGTTAGATTGGCTTTTGTTTTTTGCAGTTTCCACTTATTCGTTGTGCTAATGAAATGTGTTGGTGCATGCCTTAGGGATACGTTTTTCTTTTTGTAATCAGAAAAGTGTATCGCTTGGTGGTGTGAAACGATGGTGCTATCAGAGAGCTGTGTTGGTATACCCAACATTATTGCGCTGTTTTTTCGTATTTGTGATATTGTATTAAGTAAATTATTAACGGTGAAGATGATGAAAATTAAAAATTCACTTAAAGCACTAAAGGGACGCCATCGTAATAACCGTTTGGTGCGTCGTAAGGGTCGCGTTTATATCCTCAATAAAACGAACCCGCGTTTTAGAGCACGCCAGGGCTAATTTTCAGCGTTAATGTTTTTATGCCTATTTTAATGGTAGGGAGCGTGGATTTTTTGTAGAGTTTTTTAGTTCCAAGTCCGTTCTTTGATAATGTTTTTCGATTTATCTTTTAAGGGCTTGTTTTTGTGGTTTTTTTCAATTGCATTTTTTCTATCTTCTCCGGTATATTTTTTTTCTTTTTTTTATTGGTGTTTTTTGTTTCGTTTCCTCTGGATATGGGAAAAATCCTCCTTCTCTTCCCAGAGACCGCCCTTCTCCACAATCGCTTTTACCGTTAAATGATCTTATTCCCAATTCTTCATCTCCTTCCCCGACGCTTTCTGATTCGTCGGCGATCATTCTTGAAGATTTTAACACAGGGCAACTTTCTCACGTAGACAGAATTAAGCAACGCAAAGAAGCCGAAATTTCACGGTTATTAAAAGAATTGAAGTTTTGTGCTAATGTTTCTAAAGCGAAAAAGATCAGTGCACAACTTCAACATTTATGGAGCCAATCGGGGAGTGAAACGATTGATCTTTTAATGTCATGGGCTGAAAATGCTATTAACAGCGATAATTATGGACTTGCGCTTGATTATCTTGACAATGTTCTTGCGCTTTTACCTACTCACGCTGAAGCTTGGATAAGACGCGCTTGGATACACATTCAACTGAATGATTTCAAACTTGCCATGCTTGATCTCAAACATGCTCTTGAACTCGAACCGCGCAACTATATAGCCTTTTTTGAACTTGGTGTTATCATGGAAGCAACAGAGCATCCAAAACTTGCTCTCAAAGCTTATGAAAGGGCTCTCGATTACTATCCACAAATGCAGAAACTTCAAAAGCGGATTGAAGCTTTGTTAGATGAGCAGTCACCGCAAGCACTTTGAAGGCGTATCATCTATGAACGAGCCGCTTTACGCAGAGTTTAAGTTTAGGGAAGATGCGTTTAGATTATATCCCACGCAACGATTTCAAACTTGCCACGCTTGATCTCAAACTTGCTCTTGAACATAATACATGCAACTACTGCGAATCATGCAACGCTATAGTCTTTTTTGAACTTGGTGTCTTTTTGTCTTTAAGACAACGTCTAAACACCTTTTCCGATCTTCTCTACAGAATTTCTTCTCATAAGCCTCTCTCCATGCTATTTCTTCCTTTTTAGCACCTCTTATTATGGTTTTTTAAAAAAAACTGTAAGACACGAATTTAAAATTTTTTTTTTGAAAAAGCTTAAAATATCGCTTCGCGCCCTTGATAAACTATCATCGTCTGGTTGTCTTTTTATTCGCTTCAAACTATAGAGCAGCAGTTACCGTATCGGCTTTCTCTCTCCATCTCTCAAAACTAAAAAACGACATTAAAATATTATCCACAAAGCAAAAACTTCAAAAACACAACATCAATGAAACAAACATTTTTGACGAAGAAATATTCTTCCTTCAAACTTTCTTCCGACCTTCTCCTAAGACATAAAAATCAAACATTTCCAATAAACCATTCTGCATTTCTCAAGGCTCCCAGCTGTCTTTCTTTACCTTTTTACTTTGAATGAGCATTTTCCCCATCATACAGCCATTTCCAGTAACCAGCAGCAAGACTGTAACACCATTTTCAATAAATCTTATGAAGAATAAAGTTATTTTATCTCTAGCAGAAAATCTGAAATTATTTTATATTGAAGGGGGTGTTCTGCGCTTCTCGACAGGAAATAACGCATACCTGAGACCTTAGTGATCTCCAAGGGAGCTGTCCCTGATGAAGCCCGTGGGCTTTTTCATATGGCGCCCACCTATTTATGTAGGTTCCCGGGATCAACTTTTTCCATCGGCTGTTGTGGATCACCTCTTTTGCTATGACTTTTTTCATAAAACATTTTTCCAGATAAAGAATTGATCACTTCCTTTTGCATAAAGCCAAAGACACTGCTCTGTTTCTAGGATAAGAATTATGATAGGCTTTAATTTTATCATCCTTGCAGCACTTACAAAAATAAAGAATGAATATTACCCATAAGACATCTTTATCGCTTCGCAGACAACAGCGCAAAAGCGGATTATCGCGCCGTGATGCTCTTTCAACACAAGAACGTGCACTTTTTTCACAGCGTGCCTGTTGTCACTTTATTGAGTATCTTGAAAAAAAAGGGACCGATTTTTCACGTCTTATTTTAGCAGGCTATTGGCCCATTAAATCAGAAATTGACCCACGTCCTTTACTTAATGTTATAGCGTTACGCGGTGGCTGTTTAGCCTTACCAGCGGTGCTTGATTCCACTACGATGATTTTTCGTACATTTTTACCCAACACGATTCTAGAGCCCATGCGTTTTGGCACCTTTGGTCCAAGTGCAGACAATGCTGCTGTTGTTCCGAATATGATTATTGTTCCTCTTTCTGCATTTGATCTTCAATGTCACCGTCTTGGCTATGGAGGAGGCTATTATGACCGTGCTGTTGAAACTCTTAAAAAACAAGGACATGAAATAACATTATGGGGCCTAGGCTTTTCGTGTCAGGAAGTTTCTTCTATTCCTCCGACAGAGTATGATTTAGAAATGCAGGGAATTTTTACAGAAAAAGGTTTCTTAAAATGTTAAAATGTGATTAAAACGCCTATGCGTTTTTTATTTTTAGGTGACATTGTTGGTGACACGGGCTGTAAAGCTGTTTTTGAACATCTTCCTCAACTGATTGAGAAATGGAAGCTTGATTTTGTTGTTGTGAATGGTGAAAATGCCTCTGGTGGTTTTGGTCTCACACAAGAGACGTATCAAGATCTTTTGATGGTTGGTGCTGACGTTGTTACCACGGGCAATCATGCTTTTTCTCATAAAGAAGCTTTACAATATGCGCACGAAAGTGACCGTTTTTTACGTCCCGCCAATTTCTTGAAAGGCACTCCTGGCAGAAGTGCTGGTGTTTTTACGGCAAAAAATGGAGCGCGTGTTCTTGTTGCGAATCTTTTGGGCAGTGTTTTTATGCCATACCAAGTTACCGATCCTTTTGAAACAGCGGAAAATATTCTTTTAGCCTGTTCCTTAATGGAGCAAGCTGATGCGATTATTTTTGACTTTCACGCAGAAACGACGAGCGAGAAACAATGTTTTGGCCATTTTCTTGATGGTCGTGTAAGTGTTATCGTTGGCACCCATACGCATATTCCCACTGCAGATGCCCAAATCTTAGAAGGTGGGAGCGCTTATTTATCGGATGCAGGCATGTGTGGAGATTACAATTCATCTCTTGGCATGGATAAAGAAGAACCGTTATATCGTTTTCTTTACAAGCAGAAACAAAATCGTTTTGAACCGGCACGAGGTCTCGCCACCCTTTGTGGTTTTGCGGTTGAAATTTCAGATCGCACGGGTTTAGCAGAAAAAGTCTCGGCAGTACGGATTGGTCCTCATTTAAAAACTGAAGTTCCAGATTTTTGGTAATTTTCTTTCAGCCTTCTTTTGATCGTCGCTCTCCAATGTTCCCTATTGAGAACTCTTTCTGGCCAGGTGATTTTTCAAGCTCCGCTCTAAATTTTTCCTCCTAACAACGTCGCTCCAATTTTCGAATACACCAACTTTCCGAACACAAATAAATCATTCCTTGTAAAAAGGATAAAGAATAAAATTTTTATGATGGAAAGAATGAAGAGAAGCAAGTTCCATTAGAATATTTCTGCAGGGGAAAGATCAACAATCATTTTCCTAAAAAGGCCTGTCTATAATTTATTCTTAAGCAAAAAGTCTCTTTAAACTCTTTACGCTCATGAAAAATCAACCTTAAGGCTGCTTTCTTTTTTCGGTTTGAGTTCGCTAAAACTTTTCAAAAGGATTTTCTTTGCTCATGATTTCATCACCATAGTATGAGGCATTTTCTTTTTTTGAGAGATCAGGAAGAAAAGGAAATAGGAACATTGAGGCTATCGACAATTTCCTGTAAATATCCTGGGCTCCTAATAAGCTTGAATCCTTTTTCATACTTTTGAATTTGTTGGCGGGACCCTGCTTTGGGATGTGCTAACTGTTTGAGACATTTTTAATATTTCTCTTCTGCTGCGAATTTTTACTGATCGCGCTATCGTTAAAACATAGATTTTTGGCTTTCATTTTCAGATTTCCCCGACTGAGTGGTGCAATGGTGCTCGCATGAATATTCCCGGCTCTTGCAAGCACTAACCTTAAAAATGCTCATTGCCCTTAGACATCGCAAAAATTCACGGAATTCTGGGCTATCTCCAAAGTAAGTTAATTTCATATATCGAGGATTTGGGTTTTAATTCTCCTTGATTGTTGCGTCTACGCCCAAACTCTCAAAGCTTATTAAGCAAATTTACAAGGCTTTTTCATAAATTCACTGAAGGATCTTAGCCATAAAATTGAAATTTGTCTTTGTTTGTTTTTTTATGAGAGGTTTCTCAAACTTTTATGCTCACTCTCCAAACCCATAAGAAAAGCCTTGTATTTATTGAGTAGATAAACAAACCTTTTCCTTGAGAACACCCCAAAGAGGGCCCTTAAAAGCTAAACTTGAAGAAAATGAAACTGTGATATTAAATTTTCGCCCCATATTGCGCTAATTTTTCTTCCAATCTCTCAAATCCACGATCAAGAAACCGTCACTGCCTACGCCTCACACAACACCAACAAAACTTTCCTTAAATTGCACCTCCTAAAATTCCCCCTAAAGCACACTCAAACCATGCTTTAAAGCATCCTTTCAACAACACCACACAACCTTCAACAGACGCATAACAGATTCACACCGTTAACCGTTGAATTTTCGCCCCATATTGCGCTAATTTTTCTTCCAATCTCTCAAATCCACGATCAAGAAACCGTCACTGCCTACGCCTCACACAACACCAACAAAACTTTCCTTAAATTGCACCTCCTAAAATTCCCCCTAAAGCACACTCAAACCATGCTTTAAAGCATCCTTTCAACAACACCACACAACCTTCAACAGACGCATAACAGATTCACACCGTTAACCGTTGAATTTTCGCCCCACATTGCGCTAACTTTTCTTCCAATCTCTCAAATCCACGATCAAGATGATAAACACGATTGACGATCGTTTCCCCCTGAGCCGCCAATGCTGCAATCACAAGGGAAACAGAAGCACGCAAATCAGTCGCCATAACGGGAGCCCCTTGCAAATGTTCTGTTCCATAAACGGTTGCCATCTGCCCATCGAGTTTTATCTGCGCTCCTAAACGATTAAGCTCCTGAACATGCATAAACCGATTTTCGAAAATCGTCTCTGTAATATGCGCGATTCCTTCAGCGCGTGTCATAAGCGCCATGAACTGTGCTTGGAGATCGGTTGGAAAAGCAGGATAAGGTCCTGTTTTAATATCAAAGGGCATAATTTTTGTTTGCCGTGGATTTCGCTTAACGTGAATTCCTTGAGGTTCTATTTGAATTTCAAGTCCTGTTTTTTGGAGCACTTTAAGTACTTGTGTAAGATGATTAGGATTTGCATTTTTAAGCAAGACATCTCCGCCCGCCATCGCAACGGCCATTGCATATGTTCCGGCTTCAATTCGATCAGCAATGACTCGTATTCTAGCACCATTGAGTTTTTTAACGCCTTCAATCGTGAGCGTTGTTGTTCCTTCCCCCACTATTTGAGCCCCCATGGCATTCAGAGTTCGAATAAGGTTTGTCACTTCTGGTTCACAAGCAGCATTCTCAAGAACGGTTGTTCCTTTGGCCCTTGTTGCCGTCATAAGCATCACATGTGTTCCTCCAACAGTGACTTTAGGGAAGCGGTAGTGTGCACCTTTTAATTCCTTTGAGACTTTTGCATGAACATATCCATTTTCGATAGCAATCCGTGCTCCTAAAGTTTTGAGTCCTTCGAGGATAAAATTGACGGGTCTTGTTCCGATAGCACATCCTCCAGGGAGTGAAACATAGGCCTCTCCACATCGTGCAAGCAGAGGTCCCAGAACCCAAAAGCTCGCGCGCATTTTTTTCACCAATTCGTATGGCGCCCGTGTTGTGGCTATTTTTTGCGCAGTAAAATGGATGGTTCTTGAATTTACACAATCACTACTTAACGCCTGTCCATCGACGGCATATCCAACACCATGATTATTCAGAATACGAATGAGCAATTCAACATCGGCAAGATGGGGAACATTTTCTAAAGTGAGGGTTTCTTCTGTAAGCAGCGCCGCAATCATAAGAGGCAATGCAGCATTTTTTGCCCCTGAGATAGGAATTGTTCCCTTAAGTTTTTCCCCACCAACAATTTGAATAGAATCCATAGTGTTTCCCTCTTTTCCTCTGCATCTCCCCCTCCAAAGGTTTTACACCTTCGGGAAGTTATGCTTTATTGAACGTTTTAGAACGCATTTTAAGTATGAGAACAAATTATTGAGAAGTTTGGTTGCAAAGCTGCTCTAAAAAATATTTTTTCTTTTAAAGCTCTACTTGCGCTCTTTTTCGACTTTGCTCTTTTCGACGTTTTAAGTTTTGGCGCAATTGTTGAGCCAATCTTTTTTGACGTTGTTTTTCTTTTTCATCTTGATGACTAATTTTGCTTTGCTTTTGTTTTTGATGCATTTGTGTCATTGCACAACCTTTTGAACAATGTTGAGCTTCTTCAAGCAACTTATGACCTTAAATATTAAATAGATAAGAAATATATGTCATGGCATAAGATACGTTTTCTTGCAAGAATATACAAATGCTCTCTTGCCTATTTTCTGACAATATGGCACAAGACAGCGCAAAGATTGAAAACAGCTGCGGTAGCTCAGTGGTAGAGCACTCCCTTGGTAAGGGAGAGGTCGAGAGTTCGATCCTCTCTCGCAGCACCATTTTCTTCTTCTTTCGCCTCTCTTTTTTTCCCATAAGTTTATCCTTATAAGGATTGATCTTCTCTCTCTCAGCCTCTATTTTTGGCTTCATCGAATTCATCCTCTTTTAACCATGCGCTTTACGAGCTTCAAAATCAATAATCTCAATGACGCACTTCATCTGCAAAACGCTTTGTGAACGGCTTTTAAAATGAACACGACAACAAAGCAGCGTTTCCCTGTGCATCTTTTTTTCTTTCCTTCATGCCCTCTTTCGTAAGATTCCCTATCTTTCCCTTTGCCAAATCTTAATATTGTACAGCCCTTGACCTTTGAAAGGGTTCATGATCATGATGGGCATTTTGACTGTTTTTTTACAGGCTTAACCCACCTATCCTCCGTAAGAAAATGCTTTTGGCTGTTTCAATAGAACAGAAGCTGCGACAATTTTCATGCGATTAAGTCCTTTTTTAAATCTAAAGAATCAAACACCATTTCAAATCAATTGATTTCCCCCTTGATAACCTTTCAAAATCGCCATCTCAGCAAATAATCTTATCTTTCCAGCTTCTCTTCCCCTGTAAATCGCCCATAACACCAACATTCCCACAACACAAACATTCCTTGGAAAAATCGGTCTAAGTTCTGAAACACTCTTCATTTGTCTTATTCGTCATTGATTTAAAAAGAGCAATTTCCACCGCTGCTATCAACGCAACTGCATGCTCACCCTCCCTTGTCCCTTGCACAAGCAAAAGCAAACAGCGATAAAACAAACCCACACTGCTCAACAATCCACAGTCTGTTTTTTTAAAGCCGATTCCTCATTCCCAATTTTATGCCTAACATTCTGGGCAGCTTTTCCCTCTTCTTTCATACATATTTTTTTGTTCAGCATAGCCCACCTATCGTTGTGCTTAATAGTATCCAGCTTTTTTGAATGAATAAGCCTACGCTCTATTTTCTGCTGTCATAAAAATCACCCTCCAGATAATCTCCCGCATCTTCAGAGTTAAATCTACCCCACACTTTCATTGAAAGACAGGGCTATCGCTCTCACATTTTTCATACCAATACGATTTTCACCATATTTTTACACAGAAACAACACGGTGTGATTTACTCAAAAAGGATTGGTTCAAGCTATTTAGCGACACAAGACAATAGACATCTCGTGTTTAAAAGCTCTATTTTTCAGTGATCGAAACAAGTGCGCTTTATAGTTGCTCATCCCGCAAAGAATGATGATTTTTTGGTTGGAAGCACTTCTCCTATCCATTGTCTTGCAAAAAATATATAAGACAGAAAATAAATAAAGAAGATCTTGGCAGAAGAACGAGAAAAATGATTAGGCCTTGAAAAATTTTCTATTCCAGCTTGTCCAATGAGAGAATTTCCTATTAAGGTTTTTCTATTATTGATTGTGCTTCAAAGGAAGAACTAAAGTAAGCTCGTCTGAATAAAAATACAATTAATAGAATGGAATTATTCATGCAGTGGTTTCTAAGAAGCACTTCTTTTCCCCCTGAACTTGCCTTTTAGAGATTTACACCTCTTCAGTGCTGGACTGATCCTCTTCTTCCACGTCTCACCCCCATTCTGTTTTTCCTCTCTAGCCCAAGCCTTGCATTCATGCGAAGATTTTTGTTTTTCTCCTCCTTCAACGCCATTTGTGTTCTTATACTAAAACCTGTCGCAACACTCTTAATTTGCTGTACCATTTTCTCCAAAGCCTCATTAAAACGATTAATTTCATTTTCAAGCTTGCAAATATATGTTTCATCACGATAAGCACGTTTAATCAAAGGTGGCATATCAGGCCAATAGAGCATTAAGTCCACCCATTCGCGTTGAGAGATCCATAATCCGCCTTGACATTGTGCTTTATGTTCTGTTGGAAAGCCCTTTTGAGTAAAATGAGGAATCAAAATTTCAGGTTTTTTTGTTTTAATTTCTAATAGTCCATTTTTTCCAATAAAAGCATCGGGGGAAAATCCCTTCTTGCGATCATCTGCTAAAACAAAGCCAATACATTCAGGTTCTGTCTGTGTCAGTTTCCCATAAAACTGTCGTGCGCTTGGTTCTAGCTCTGTCCCGCGTCGCATAGAAAGTGTTGTCCCTTCGTCAATGGTTTTTCCAGTAATTCTTTCTCCCGCTAGTTTCATCATCACATTATAATATCGTGAAGTTTTTTGCCCTTGCTTTTTTTGCGCCATAACCATCTCAAACAAAGAAGCAGTAATCAAACCATTCCGCGCTTTCTGCCATTCTTCTGTTCCCTGAATACAATCGATAATGATTGGCATCGTCTTTTTCTCCTTTATCTTTAAGGTATTTTTTTGCAACATCTTCTCTTTGAAACAGTTCACTTTATAAGAGATTCCCCCCTCACAGAACTAAGAACACCCCCCCTAAAATATTGTGCCCCTGAAAATACAAGAATTGGTGGAAACGCGTGCTAAACATACTCCCACAGTTTCTCATGCCCCACAGCACGCTGCTAAACACAAGAGCCGCTAAAAAACATACGCCAACGTTTCCACCATAAAATCTTTACCCTGGTTTAATTTTCACCTCAGCTTCCCACTTCCTTATCCTTTTGTTCTCAAACAGCCTCCCTATCTTACCCCCAACAATGCCCTTGCTTATTTCTCAGACATGTTTTTTCTTCATACCTCTTTTTCTATACTGGCAAATTTCCTGAATCACCTTTTTGATAGAAGCCGCAAGCGCCTTCCTTATCAACGGAAAGCACAACACGCCACATTTTCTCCTCATGTCCTCGCTTATCCTTTCCTTGCTGACTCTTTTTCAATTCCGCTCCTGCACGACAGAAAAATCATCACGGAGATATTCTTTCTCTAAATTTTTTGCCATATTCTCAGCAGCTTCTTGTGATATGAAGAGAACAGCATTGTGTTTTTGTGGTTCGAGTCTGATTAAATTTCGCGTATTTCCAGCATAATAAAGTGAAAACCCTCGATAAAAAGTCTTGAGATAACTTGGCATGTTCACCACCAATAATCTGTCAAGACATCACATGGGCGTAAACGATGCTGTTTTTCATAGGATCCATAGAGATTATCTTCATAATCGCTAGCCACTTTTTCATCTAAACAAATATGATAAGCTTCACTATTCAAAATGAATGGCTGCAATTGCGGATTTTCTTCCTTCACTTCATAATTGTCGACGTAAAAATCAGCGATTTGTTCGGTTACATCTTCAGCTTGAGCTGTCGTAAGATCGAGTCGTAAGATTTTATAGGCAGTTTCACATTCTTCAATCAGTTCGAGCACTTCTTCGATTTCATCGATTGGTCCTTCATAAGTATCAGGATTTTCATCCTCACACAGAATGATGATAATTTCATCCTCTTTAACGAATGGAATATTTTTCATGATTTTCCCCCTTTAGACAGTTGATAAAACATAGCTTTGGCTTGACAAGACCAAATATAGCGTTAGTCTTATATCCTCTATAGGAGAGATGTCAATCATTTTATCCTCCATAAAAGATATATTTTAAATCTTTACGGGATTCAAATGACCTATATAAATAAAAATCTATTGTTCTTTGTTCTCCTCACGTCCTTTTATTGTTCTCTATTTGTTCTAACTCAATCGCAATTATAAATACACAGGAGAGATAAAATGAGTGATCTAATGTTAATCGAATATTGGAGTCGTCTTGATTCAAAAACACGGAAAGAAATTATTCTGAAGCTACGTCAACGGGTCGCCGCAACAGAGTCAAAATCGCCTGTCTCTCTTCCGGAGAGAGTTTCGAAATCAGCTCTATAAATTCTTTATCTTCAAGACTAGCACCTTCACCGTAAAGAATATAATTCATACTGATATCAATCTCGTGACAAATTCGCGAGAGAGACTCGATTGTTGGATCTTTTCCTTCAGCAAGAATAGAATGAAGATACCCGGCACCTTTACCGGCAGCAAGGGAGATAGATCTTTTTGATCGCCCACTTTTTTCCAAAGCGATCTTTAATCTTTGACGCCAACCATCGATATTCATACTTTCACCATATAGCGCGTCTTTTAAAAAAAACACGTCCTTTTTATAAAACGGACTTGCATTATCCTCTAAAAAGGATAAAATTAAGGAGATAAATTTGACTTTTTGGAGGGGGATTTTTTTATTTTTAGCTCATAAAACCACTTTAACCACCTACAGGCTCCAAAGACCATCTTTTAAAGCTGATACGCAAAATCGGATACATGGAGGATATGTTGTGCTCTGTTATTTTTTTCCTAAGCAATATCAAATTGCTAGTTTACATACCCTTCAAGCCCGGCCAACCATTTATAATCGCCCTAGCTCATCTCCTGATATGGCCATAGACCAGAGTCAAGCATAACCCAATCCACATTTCTGTTTGCGCTTTTATCATCAATAACAATGTCTAAAAGAAGAAGAAAGTAGATTATAGTATGAAATATGCTCATCAACAAGAAACACCTGACTATGAATCATCTCGGCTTCCCTATGTTTGTTGGTATCAAAACGACTTTCTAGGCGGTGTTCGCGGCATGCGTGCCCACGAAATTGGAATCTATACAATTCTTCTTAATGAAATGTATGCCCGTGGGCGTCCTCTAGAAATATCGGAAGAACGTTTAGCGCGTCTTTGCGGTTGTGACAAGAGAACTTTTGTCAATGTTTTAGCCATGCTCATTCAAGAGGGCAAAATTTTAAATTTAGCCAATGGATTATGGAACAAGCGTTGCGAAAATATTTTTCAAGAGCGAGAAAAATTGCTTGAGCAAAAATCTTTTGCTGGGCGCTCTTCAGCAAAAAAACGCAAGAAAATCAATGCTGACATTCAACAAATGCTCAACGAGCGTACAAAAGATGCTCCACAAAGCTTAGAAGCTCAAAAGGGAGAAGAAAAGGAAACACCTTACGGTGTTTCAGAAAAGACAGTTTTGTTTTCTGAGCCAGAATCTTCACGCTCTTGCGAAAAGAGCCTCACACAAAGCGTCCCAACATCCTGCTCCTCGGTTTTTTCTTCCCCTCTTCTGCTCTCTCAAGCAGAAACAACGTGTTCCTCAGCCAACTATTCTCACCCCTTAAGCACTCCCCAATCTGAGTTTTCCTCCGCCCCTATTGTGCAACTTGTTAAGGGGGAGAAAACAAAATCCATCACGCATCACCCATCCACCGCTCTTCTCCCCAACTCCATTCCACCTTTTTCCACAAAAAAAACCACTGCTTCAGCCTCTATCAAAGGGCACCGCCTTCCTGAACATTGGCAAGCAGACATCGGCGCAGCCATTTCAGAAGGCCTAAGTGAAGAGCAAGCTCTTTGGCAAGCTAAGAAATTTCGTGACTACTGGCAAGCTAAGAGTGGCAAAGAAGCTCTCAAAGCAGATTGGCAAGCCACATGGCGCAATTGGTTTCGCCGTGAGATCGAACGGCTCGAACAGAAAAAACATGAGAGCTCTTCATCTTTCCTCTCTGAAAACAATGATACCCTTTACCGTAGCCTTATCAACTATACGGACAATGTTTGACATCACATAAAACAGCCTATTTTTCAAGTAAGTGCGGAGAAGGGGAGAAAAAATGTTCCAAAATTACAAAAGAAACAACACTAAACAAAATAATAGGCGACAAAACAACAATTGGCTAAGCAGGACACCCAGTAAAACGAATCAACATCAACCACTCTGCTCACATTCTAAAAGCTCTCCCCCACTCCAATACTGTGTCTTTTCATCTACTTTTCCTTCTTCCAATATTTTCTTTCCCCAAAGAAACCGCTTTCCTGAGCATTGGCAAGCAGATACCAACGCAAGCTACAGAAACTTTCAATGAAATGCAAGTCCAGTGCAAAGAAGGCCTCTATAAACCCAAGGATTTTGTCATAAGATCGAACGACGAGAACAGCAAAAACAGCGTCCTCATCTCTCACACCTAAAAAAACGATAATCTATTCATCGAACGAATGACCATGAGTACAATTTTTGAAATCAAACAAAAACTTATCTCACGCGTAGAAACGATAGCAGAAATGCTTCTTCCTCAAGGACACAAACAAGGGAACAATTGGATTGTAGGCAACACACGCGGTGATGCTGGTCAAAGTTTATCGATCTGCCTAAGCGGCAGTAAAGCAGGCCTTTGGTATGATTTTGCCGAAGGCATTGGAGGAGATCTTTTAGATCTATGGTGTGAAGTCAAAGGGATTAGCCTTTCTCAAGCCTTAGAAGAAGCACGAGCGACTCTCAATCTAACGCGCCCCAAACCCTTTATGGCGCCTCATCGTTCTTATCGCCGTCCTCCGGTTCCTACAGGGCATTCCCCGCAGAATCTCGTAAAAACTTATCTCCACAAAGAACGCCACATTCCTCTAGAAATTATAAAGCTTTATCGCATAGGAGAAGACGGCAAAAAAATAATTTTCCCCTTTTATAAACCCGATGGCACCCTTGCTTTAGTTAAAGAACGGCTGGCGCAAGCGGGAGCAAAAACCAAACCTACTGCCGCACAATGTGAACCGATTTTGTTTGGTTGGCAAGCCCTTTTCCCCACAGACCCAACCACCCCACGCACCACCCAACAAGGGTCCTCAACAGACCCCACACCGTTCCCAATTTTTTCTTCAACGAACCGTACTCTTGTCATCACCGAAGGAGAAATTGATGCACTTTCCTTAGCCGCCTATGGATATCCAGCAGTCTCTGTTCCCTTTGGGGGAGGAAGTGGAGGAAAACATAACTGGATTGAAAATGAATTTGATCATTTGGAAGCCTTTGAAACAATTTTTTTAGCGACCGATATGGACAAACCTGGCGAAGAAGCGGCCCATGAGATTGCCAACAGGCTTGGTCGTCACCGCTGCTACCGTGTACGCTTACCCCTTAAGGATGCCAATGCCTGTTTAATGGCTGGCCTTGATATAACCACCATAAAAGCTGCCTTTTCTTCAGCAAAAAGCTTTGCACCAGCAGGCTTACGGCACGCCTCCGATTATAAAGACAAAGTCATAGGACTGTTTTGGCCTGAACCTGAACAACATGTTGGCTATACGGTTCCCTATCCTAAACTGAATGGAAAATTGTATTTCCGCCCAGCAGAATTAACACTTTGGAGCGGTGCCAGTGGTGCAGGGAAAAGTCAATTATTATCAGACTGTATTCCCCATTGGATTGCCCAAAAGAGTCGCCTTTGCTTAGCCTCTTTAGAGATGAAAGGAGAACAATCCTTACGCCGTTTAACCAAACAAACGGGTGGTTTAGAACAACCAACACAAGAGATGATTGAACGGATTCTTCATTTTTTAGATGATGGCCTTATTCTTTATGAACATGTTGGAAAATCGAGTGTTGACACTTTGCTTGATGTCTTTGACTATTGCCGTGCACGCTATGGCTGCGATCAATTTATCATTGACAGTCTCATGCGGTTAGGCATTGCCTCTGATGATTATGCGAAACAAGAACAAGCGGTTTATAAAATGGTTGATTGGGCTGTTTTAAACAGCGTGCACATTCACCTTGTTGCTCATGCGCGCAAAAGTGGTTTAGAGAAAGATATTCCTGGTACAGAAGATATTAAAGGCGCCTCAGAAATTGGTGCCAATGCTTTTAACATCATCACCATTTGGCGCAATCGCCCCTTAGAAGACAAAATTTTTACCGCCTCTCTAGCGCAAGAAAAAGCAGATTTAGCCAAACGCCCAGGCGTTATTTTGAATATCGCCAAACAACGTTCTGGTGACTTTGAAGGGAAAATAGGACTTTGGTTTGACCCACGAACCTATCGCTATCGTTGTTCCTCTGAACACCCCTTAACCCCACGGCGTTATCTAGAACGCCCAATCCCAAACACCACTCTTTTGAAGAACACCTTCCCCATCACCCGCGTTCGCTAAATATTCTATTTAATCAAAGGAGAGATAAATCCAAAAATGAAGACCACCCCCACTCATTCGAGAACCAAAGCGCGCTCAAAACCTAAGATGTTCGGCGTCTATACGCGTAAAAACAAGGATAAAGCCCAAAATGCAGCCACGCAGCCTAAAATTCAAAAGATGCCATAACTTTTGCAAGAATGACTTGCTTTGCTCTCGTATAAGCGAACGCAAAAGCACCTTCAACAAACCTGTCAACACACTCCCTTCAAAAATATCTCTATGATACGACTATTCCCTTCTCCTTTTCTATAAGTAAACCAGTCATAGAACCAGACCCTTCATGCAACAAAATACAACCACTTTCAGAAATATTTGCCCGGTAATGGGCTTCCTTCACGCCCAAATGGGATAAACGCCAACTGGGATAACCGAGGACAACTCCAACCATGCAAGAAAACAGTGTTCCCTTTGAAAAACAACGCAAAAAAACCACTCCTACTTTCCACTCTCAGATAAACAAAACCAGGGGCAAACGACAACAAAGCTCTAAACCAGCCTCCTCCAAACCATTCAGCCTGTCATCCTACAATTCTTGGCAGCCCTATAAATAAAAGCGAAGGCTACAGTAAAAAAGCAACAAAATACCAATAACAGCAAAAAAACAAATCGTGTGACATTAAGGCTCCCCAGTAAAATTAAAGATCACACCTTATCATGCAGCAGAATGCCCATTTTTTTAAGAACCACCCGCACATAACGCGAACACATCTTACATCCTCCTGAACAAAAAGAAGAAAAAAATCCAACAATGCATGCAAATACGCCATCGTTCGAGATCAAAAACCAGGGTACCTTGTAGGCCTCTCTCCCATATGCGCCGAACCAACACAACGCAACAACCACGAACTACTTCAATAAACACCACCCCATAGAACCACCCATACGCCCCACTCCTTCAAGTAAAACCTCCTTCATAAGTAAGGACCAAAGACAACGCCCAGCATGCAGCAAACTGCCAATTCTTTTCAAAGGATGAAAACCTAAACCCAAGCTGCCTTGCACCTATAGAAGTAAACCCAATGCTCAAGACTCCAAAGGACCTTAAATACCCCCACCTAGGAAAACCACAACTAAATCAAATCCAAATGTTCAACTTTCACATAAACAAACGTAGCGACCCTAGCAAAAAAAATCCTAAATGCTACATTTTAAAAAAATACCTTCCTCGGAATCCCGCAACACCTCATTTTCACAGCAATAAAAACCAAGTCATGCAGCATCACGCCCCTTGCCCAGCAATGGAATTAAAGAACACGCCCAGCATGCAGCAAACTGCCAATCTTTCAAAAAGTAAATCCACATAAGAAACTCACTCTGTACCCACCCAGTGGGCCACATAAACCAAGACAACGCCACCAGAAAGGACGCCTCTCACCCTTAAAAAAACGCTCCCTCACATAAATAAAGCAGACATAAAAACTTTTTTCGCACCAAACATACCACAGGACAATTCCATTTCTTTGTATAAAGAAGCAAATTTAAAATTTTTAAGGAGATGACCATGACCCATCAAGAGAAAAAAAACACGCAAACCTATCCTCTTAATGATCAAGCTAAAGGAAAGCACATTGGTCATTTAAAAACGCAAGAAATTCCCTTTGAAACGAGTAATCCTTATTTTCAGCCCCATCATCCAGAAAGTTCCAGCAATCCACGTACCATAAAAGCCATTGTCAATGCACAAAGCCATCCCATTGCACTTTTATATGCAAAAGGACATATCAGTAAAACACAATATAGAGCAGCAGAACGGTTTTATTTTTACTGGCGTCAAAGTCAAGCCGATCTCTATATGAGTCTTGACTACACCCGTGAAAAGATTGCCTGTAGCCAAGGTTATACCCCCCCTCTTGAACGCCAAATCGAAGCATCCAATCATTTAAAAAAAATCAAAGTTCAACTTGGAATTCTTGGCTATTCACTGCTTGAGCAGGTTATAGGCTATGGACAAACGATCAAAGAATTAAGTTCATCAAAACGCAAACAAAACTCCCTTGCCGATCATTTACGAGATTGTTTAGACTTGTTAGCATTTCATTGGGGCTATGCAAACCATAACCATTCTGAATAATTCCCTACACCCTTCAAGGCAGCATGCTCTTTTGTCCACCCTTAGGAAAAAAAATTCTTAAATCCTACACTGCTCAACAATCTAATGACAGCATCCCCGTCAAATAACTCAAGCCCCCACAGCACATCCCTTAAAGAACAAGACCTTACTAAACCCGATCAATAGGCATATCACCCTTAAAAACAAAGCCCCTTAACCCACCCCAGTCTATAATCATGAGAGACTCATATAAATATGTTCATTTTTTATTAAAGAGTCCATTTTATTCAAAATGGTTACATGCATCATAACATCTTGAAATATATATGCAATGCTATCAAACTTCGAATAAATCCTCAATTGAAAAGAAACATTCATTAAGTTTTAATCCACTGCTCATAAAATTTTTGTAGAACGCATTTTTATATTGCTATCTTTTCAATTTTCTGTTACGCGCGAAGCGGTATTTTTTTGATATTGTTAAAATCAATATTGAGAATCCTCATATTTTTGAAGTCCTCTGAATATAACGAAGGGCTTTTTTATAATTATATTGTCCCCAATCAATCCCTTTTTAACTTTGTTCTATTCTTCCCTAAGATTTCCCAGAATACCTTCCCAAAGTAGCATAGGAGAGCTTTCTTTTGTAAAATTGATCTGCATCCCATCCCCAAAGAAAGGATGAAGATTCTTAACGCAATAATCCACAAACAGCTCGGATATGATTCTCTCTTAGCCTTCCGTTTCTGAGCTTCACTTAAATTTAAGATACAATAAGCAAGCCCTACTCTAACGAGATACCACACTTTTAAAAATACCAAAACATATCAAGGAGGCTCCTTCACATTCCCAAACCTCAAATGATAGTCTTTTTACGGTATAACAGAACTTTCTGATATTTGATGGTTTTCTTCTCGTATAAGACCAACAAGTTGATTTATAATTATCATCGACCGTTATTCATCTTAAAAATAAGTGACATGAATATCATAGGCTTCTCTCATGTCAAATCTATTTTATGTTAAATCAGGAAAAACCATTCCCTTGCACATAGTGGAAGAGACGGATGGAATAAAACACTTCAAAGATAAAGAAGAAAAATACCTCTTATGAACACACTTAAGTCCAAAGATTATCATTCCATGCAAAGCGAAATAATATAATGTACAAACTTCTTTCTTAGTTAAATTTTATCGAAGGAATTATCCCTTTCACCAGAGCTTTCTCCACCTTCCCACACACCCATCTCATTGTGAGAAAAAATAACATTATGTTTCTTTAAAATAAGCAGATAATTGTACAACACAACTCTATTCTTGTTTGAAACATACGATTTTACATTAAGGGCATAATCCCATTAAAAAACAAAAGCCCCCCTAGAAAAATCTAAAGTATAAGATCTCTAAAAAATCAAACAATGCGTAATTTCCATGCAGCTATGACGCTTGAACCACCAAACCAAATAAAAATAGAGAGAAGCTTTATCCATAGCACTTCATCTCATAGTCTTTCCAAATACATTAATCTTCCTGCTTTAAGAGATAAAACCAAAATATATGCAACAACCCTTCTAGCATTCCCGCTTTCTAATATTTCCCCTTTACTAATATCGCTCAAGAATCCAAAAGTTTATACGAATTATTTTATTGTAATTATAAAGTACTATTCTTTGAAAGAAGGTGAATCAGTTAAAATAAATGAAGTTTTTAGCCAATTGCAATTGGCTAAATAAAAAGACAAGCTGTCGGAAAATACCTTGAAAAGCTTCTATGAACGAAAAAAGTCAAGAAAAAAACAATAAAAAAGCACAAAAATATCTTAATTATCATAGAATATAATGAAAATTTATAGCAAATACAACAATCAATCGGGATAAGATAAACAAACAAATTTCTTGTCTATTTTTATAGAATATGTCCTCCTATGGATGCACTCAATTCTCAAAGAGTGCATCCATCCCCTCACGGAGTCTTCCCACCCTCAAAGGAAGACTCCAATCTCGAGGATGCACTCAGCCCTCAAAGAGTGCATCCTTCCCCTCACGGAGTCTTCCCACCCTCAAAGGAAGACTCCAATCTCGAGGATGCACTCAGCCCTCAAAGAGTGCATCCTTCCCCTCACGGAGTCTTCCCACCCTCAAAGGAAGACTCCAATCTCGAGGATGCACTCAGCCCTCAAAGAGTGCATCCTTCCCCTCACGGAGTCTTC
>NZ_JACIFE010000003.1:81518-123906 GCF_014197255.1 Bartonella fuyuanensis
AGCCCTCAAAGAGTGCATCCTTCCCCTCACGGAGTCTTCCCACCCTCAAAGGAAGACTCCAATCTCGAGGATGCACTCAGCCCTCAAAGAGTGCATCCTTCCCCTCACGGAGACTTCCTACCCTCAAAGGAAGACTCCAATCTCGAGGATGCACTCAGCCCTCAAAGAGTGCATCCTTCCCCTCACAGGTATTACTTAACTTTCATTATATCCTATTTTTATGAACCTTGAGCCAACAGCACAAAAAGGAAGTTTGTTAGCAACTATTTTATCACCCATCTTATGGGATTCCACTTTCGTACAGAGCTTTTAATTTTTTTTAAACATCCATAAAATAGAATATGAAAGAATTGATTAAGGCAAATAAGTGTAAATTTTGTCAATTTGTAGACAAACTTTATTCTTTTTTATGACTGTTGTATTTTTACTATAGTTATTTAAAGTGAATTTATATATGATACATATCGATATTTATTTATAAAAATAAATATAGGAGAAAAACTATGAATATCAGATATTTTTTCATAGCGGGGGCTATTACAAGCGGTTTAGCTCTTGCGATTCAAGAATCTGGTCGTATAGTCAAGCAACAACCCTCTCCTATTGTTGTTCCTTATACTGTTGAGAAAACACCTTTACATTTTTTAAAAACAGTAAGTAACACATCGGATACATTGAATATACTTAGAATAGAAAATATTGCTTTATCAGAACAAGAGCTAATAAATGATGTCTATGAAAAAGGCCACCGTTTATTAAATGCAATATTTGTTTTTTTAGGATCACTTATTATGTATTTCATACAAATGTATTTTAATGGAGTATAAGATACAAAAAGTTTTCAAATTAATATTATATACATTTTGTATATTTGAATATATTACAAAATTAAATAAAAGGCCCTTTTAAAATGGGGCCTTTACTTTATTTTAATTTTTATTGTATTTTTATTTCTATTGTCCTAAGACCTATTTTTAAAAACGATACTTTTTTCTCTTCCTTACCTTTCAACCGACGAAGATTCCCCCCGGTTTTCGCCATACCTCCCATACTGCGTCAATGATGAACCACAATCCTGCTGTTTTTCTAGCAAATTCCCTTGTTTTCAAAAAAATGATCTTGGCCCTCGCACACCATAAGACTCCTCGCATACAATAGGATTTCTATTCCAGCCTTTATGAGCAGCTTTAAAACACGCCCCCCCAAGAAATTTAATCGAATTTTCTTTCTTCTTCTCGAGGATCAAGTTATTTTCAGTCTATTTTTTAAAATCTTGCTATTATTCTTGATTTTCCGGACACTTTATTTTTCTCTGGTATGAACCATTTCAATCAAGGCGCTTACTTTCTTTCAAAAAGAGAATAAACTAATCAATTTTTAGATCCATCAATACAAATTGACGCTCTTTGATCGAACCAATATCAAAAAAATATTTTACCTGTCTCAGCTTCAAACACGAGCGGTTTATCACTCATCCCTTCAAATCTTTGTTTCCTCAATTTTTATTTTTTCTCCTCAACTATTTTTATAAAACAGCTCGTTTGTGCTGACATGCATCAAGGGCCCTCACTCTGAAAAATTGACAACCATTCACGATAATAAACTAAATCTATGCACCCCATTCCAGCAAATTGTAACTGAACTTTTCTTCTTCTTTCACTTCTTACGCTCTTACCAAAGTGCGTTCCAGATGAACTTTTCAAGGATCTCATCAAAGCCAAGGGAGACATCAAAGATAAGCTGTTCACCTGCCGTAAAACCTTCAAACTAAGAAGCTAAAGTCTCAACATTGCCCAGCAAGATATGAGCTCCAAGATGCAGCAAAACATAAGCTGCAAACGCTGCTTCGCCTTCTGCCCAAGCTAAAGCGTTCTTTTCTCAAAGTAGAATCCTCTATTGCAAACGAAACATTTCATGCAAATGATCAACCTGCATATTGTTCATCCTAAAGTTTTCTCAAGAGTTTTCTTTAAACGTGCTTGGCTCACTCTTTCTTCAAAAAATTCCAATTCATTAGAGATAAAACTCAAAAAAACCGTTAGCAAAATCCCAGAATTATGAGAATTCATCGTCTGAAAACCGCTGCAAAACGATCATTCGATCATTAAAAATCCACGATCAAACGACGAAAATTCTTCCATTTTCTCATCATTATAAAGGAACTCCATCAGCGATTTGGTAAAAAAGGAGTGCCAAATGACCTCCTTTTTCCTCAATTTCACTGACCACCCCAAGCCTCTTAAAAGCGCAGTGGCACTCTGTATGGATAAAAATTCCTCCTCATCAAGCACTTGTGCCTTGCTCTTCACAGCAATCTTTTTATCTTTCAAATCCCTTACCGCTTCCCTTCTCCCTACATCTCAAACCGTAAAGATTTGCAAACCTCATCAACTATAAAAAATAGTCATAATTCAACTTTTCCTTCAAGAAAAGACCATCCTCAATACCCCTTGAGAGAAATATTTTTGACGAACCATAAAGAACATAGAAATATCTCAAAGGAAAAATATCAAAGAAAGCAATAATCATAAATACTGAAACTCCCAGAATCTCTTAACCATTCTTTTTCTCTCTCAGAACTTTTCAAAGACTATATCATGCTCTTTCAACACACTTTTCAATTCTTTTCTTAACTTGTGTATTATTTGATCGTTCAACGTTTTTACGATTCTAAAAATATACAGAAACACGTTTTTGCGAATCTACAGAAAATAGAAAATTCCGATAAACATCACTCTGGAAACCTTGTGCTTAACCTCAACCCCTTGCAAACAGATGCCAGCATAAAATGAGATAAGTCCATGATACTATATCCCCCTCTACCGCCCCCATAACAGAAGCCTACGCACACTTTTTTAGCACAGTATTTAACGATCGCATGATCTTATTGTTCATAGATCAAACATTAGATAAAAGAAACATAAAGTACCACAGCAGCTCTTGTTAAGAAGACATCAAGAATCATCCTTATAAAAGCAACGAAAAAGATTATTTTAAATCCAATCAGACCATCCTGCATTTTCTCTTCCTATTCTATTGAGAATTTTCTTGATTTTGTTGCAGCTTTTTTCAATTATTGATGCATTTTTTCAACTGAGAAGTTAAAAATTCTTGGCATAACAAAATGAAAGGAACCATTGCCAAACTACATGCAAACATAAAGACCACCATCCAAAACGAGAGATGATCTCTACTAATTATCGCCCCACTTCCTTTCAATAAGGCCGTCTAGGCAAAAATTTTAAAAACGATAATGATAAGAAGAAGCATAATATGATGGGATAATTAAAGCGAACCATTTTTTAAATGAATAGGAATTTTCTCCTGTATTCAGAGCTAAATTTTCCTCCTCTGCTTTTTAAATTTTTTCGTCCCCCTGCCGCAATTGTTCTTTCATTCAGACATTTTTGCTTTTTACTCTGTATCGAAAGTTCCCCAATTACATTAAAGAAGATTAAAGCACCACCATAACCACAGGCACAAAAATGGCAAAAACCATGACACTAATGACAAAAGCCCCCCCTGAGCAAGACAAAAAAGCAAACGGTATGACAAGAATGAAAAACTCTGAATTGACAGCGCTTTTATTCTAACCGATTACTTGACTGTCTTTTTATTTCTTCTTTCAGTTTTTGCCTTATTTTTTCCAATTTGCGCTCTTTAAAACTGCGGATTCCCCACAGAATAGGAAGAGGTGTAAGAAGACAAAACCAAATTAAAACCGGCAAAAGAAAGATAAGATAACCAATCCTCTCCCCTCCTTCCCACTGCAACGGCTGTCCCAGAGATTTTGCGCTAACAGAAATTTCTGAAACCATCATGATAAGGGGTGCACAAAACATGAAAAAAAAGCAGCGCCTTATCATTTTACCACTTCCCTTCTCTTTACACTTTTTAACTGAAAACATTAGATTTTTTTTGAATGAAAAGAAAGATATTTCAACTGTAGCCTTTTTCTTCTGCATTTACCCCTCTGCTTTTACACTTTGTTCTCTCACGCTCCATTTTAAGGATGAAGCTCTCTTTAATTCACCTAAATTCTTTATTTTATTTCCTCAATATTTGATTTTATCAATCCTATTTTACATTTACATATCTTCATTATGTACCCCTTATGGAAAGAATATCAGGACGATCGCTTTCTGTATCAACCTCGCGCACGGTTTCTAATTTTCACAAACGAACTATCCCTTTTCTCTTATCTGTGCTTTTTCTTTTCGATCAAATTTTTATAGACATCTCTTCATCTATTGCACAACTTGGGCTCTATAGCTTTAAAATATTCACCCCTCACCACCTTCATGGAAAAGGCCTTTACTCCTATTGAAGTAAATTGTAACCTTGTTCCCTTGTCTTTTCCACACAATTTCTGCAGCTTTAGCAATCCCCAAAGCATCTCCTCGGTGATTTCTTCAAAGCCTAAATTCTCATCTTTCATAAAGCTTTTGTGATAAGAATGTAAAGTTTCAATACCACCGATCAAAGCTAGAGACACGGAATAGCACAGCAAATAAAAAAGTCAACAGAGAGACCTCAACTTTGTTGTCTCAAGAAAGGGTGCTATATTGAAAACCAAGCATATTGTCAAGATCACCATTTTTAATTGCATTTATCTAAAACTTTCCCGAGTGCCTGCCTTAAACACCCAACACTCGCCTTTTTTTCAAAAATTTCCACCCCCTCATCACACACTTCAATTTTAAAGTAATCAATCTGCTAGAATTATAAGGATCTTATCTTTTGGCAAACCGCCGCAAACCGGCACTATCACACACTTTGCTAGCCCCCAATGTTGCGCAACCCTTGCCATTTAAGATGGATCATAAGAGCATTTTAGCCCTTTCTTGTTCAGTTTTTACCCACATCCAGCACCGCTTGGGGCATGCAAGCAAGTGATTTTGATTGATACAACATACACAGATTTTACATGAGAGAACCATACGGTATTCGGGGGGGTAATTCAATCTGAATAACGATAGATTATCTATATAAATCAACATCTTGCCGTGTAAACACCAGAAACAACCGCAAGCGCACAATCAAATTGTGAAAAACCATTTTCCTCATTTGAGAGCAATTACCCTCCGTAATCTGGTAAATAATTAAGTAACCAAATGATCTCCTATTCCCTCAATTTTCTACTATCCACTCCAAGCTTTCAAAGTGCCTTTGCCCTTTTCATAGCCAAAACATCTTGCTTAAAAACGTGTTACTTTTAGCCCGCTTTTTCCAACTTCAGAGAAATAGGCTCTTCACGTAGCCTGCTAGCACAACCTGTTCCCATAAACCCATCACTGTATCCTCTATTGAGTCATGGATTTTTCGTTCTTTTGTCGCTTGCTAAACCACATTTTATACGTGATAATTTTTTATACTTGATAAAAAGCAAAGAAGCTACAAGACTTTCTCTCTTTAAAGAAAACACCAACAACGATAACTATAAAGCAAGAGCAACCTCTCTTTATTTTTCCTCACATTTACCATCCCTTACATTATCCAGTCTTACTACACTGTATAATCTTACCAGCACTTTTTCTGCTCAAGCTGTTCTTTCAATTGTCGCACCTTTTCCTCAACGAATGTGTTACAGCAACCCGTAGGAGGAAAACAACCGGTAAGAATTCAAAAGCACATGTAAGCATCCGCAAGTGACTACCCTAAAATAGCAGAAAAAATGTCAAACCCTGTTCATGATCATGAACATCATTATAACCATCAAAAGGACGACCATGACTGTAACAATGAGGATATTCTTTTATAATCTTGCCAACCGAGAGAAAGCTATTTTTTATCACATACTAAATTCTGTTTCTTTTGATTTTTGGGAGATCTGTTTTAATATTCTATCACGTTCATTCAGGACATATTTCAGTTCTTTTTTGACCCTGCAATATAACCTCGCATGCTTAATAAACAAGTAAGAAATGGCCACCATTATCCCCCAAATTAAACCATTTAAGATCACAGCTAACAGGAAAAAAAGGACTATTAGTGTTATAATGCTACTTATCATTTTGCCCTCCACGTTGTTCTCCATACCCGCTGTGCCCATAGATTGTCTGAATATGCTTACGGATTGCTTGATCTCGTTGTTGTATCGCTTCCTCCAATTGTTGAAGCATTTTTGTCAGTTTTCTCATTAATTTTATGCTCCCCATCCCAATGATCGGAATAAAGAGGAAAATTACAGCCCATAGCATACTCCATAGCAATTTGCTAAAGTAAAACATATCACTTTTCACCCCACCCCAATTCCTGCTAAAGAAGAAAATAAATTGTAAAACAACAACGATGCTTAAAACAAAAAGGATTATTTTCCATTCTTTTGGATAAAGAGGTAGAGATTCTTTAAAAGTGAGCAAACGCATTTTTGCATTAAGGGTCTCAAGCATGAGATTTTGTTTTTTCATTTCTTCCTGATCATTGCGCAATTGCTGTATCACATATTTCTGTTGTTCTGTGTCTTTTTTCACTTTTTGAGACAGTTTGTAAGACAATCTTACATACTTAATCAACAGATAAGGTAGTTTAATCATCACCATAAACATTAAAATGGCAATGATTGTGAACCCTAAAAAAGCCAAAAATTTTATAATAACCATCACTTTTTCCCCTATCACATTGCTATGAAATCATCATTTTTATTCTCTGCTCAAGCAAGTGTTTCCAATCTCCTGCTTGTTTTTTTCACGCCATAATGAAGGAGACTATGAAAGATTAAAACAACAGGTAAAGAAACAACAACACACGCACAAACCAAAAACAGCCATTGGATGACAAAAGTACCGGCTTTTAACAATAAAGGCATATGATTGAACAAAAAAACCGCGGAATTTGGAAGCAAAGCTGCAAAAACCATAGAACCTGCGAAAATCACAAGCACAATGAAAGCTATAGAAAAGATTATTAAAGAATCTTTTCTTGAAAGAAGTAAAGATTTTTGGAAAGAAAAAGCGCTGAATGCTGTTGCAAACTCACCATTTTGTTCTCTTTTTTCTGTCTTATAAGGCGTCAAATTCTGGATTTCATTCTTTTTTAACTTTCGCCGCATCCCAAATAACAATATCGCCCGTTTTATCAAAGAATAATAAATGGCCAAGATTGTCATCACGGTTGAAAACAGCACCATGCTCACTCCAAGAAACATAATAGCACTCCAGCCTACTGCGATGAAGATTACATAGACATGTATGAAAGAATCAGCCACTTGTTTCCCTATATATTTTGTTGAGAGATGATTTATTTTTCTATTTCTGCTCTGGCCATATTTTCCACAGCTGCATCATTGCCTTCACATGCTGTTTAATGATAGCGTTAAAGACAAAAAAGAATGGGAAAAGTACAAAAAGAAGGACAAAAATAAACTGCGGCAAGAGACATAAAAAAGCCCAAACGCTATTCCACCCTGCCTCACGCAATAATGCGATCATAGGATTATTTTCAAAAGGTCGATTCAAGCTTTCCCGAATTATTTTTTGAAAATTTTGCTCTCTCATTGCTTGAAAATGTTCTTTGGATATCACGTGAAAAAAATCCAAAGGATTCATATAGCTAGTCGCAGCAAAAAGCCCCAACCAGAGAATTGCCAAACAATAAATGATGACATAATCTTTTGTTGAGAGAATCTTCCATTTTTTAAAAGCCGCAAATTGACCCAACACTGGTTGGTCTTCACTAGGCATATCTTCTCTCCTAGGGGGAGATTGGTGTTGCAATTTATCTTCGTTCATACTGAATATTCCCCCACTTTCTAAAATGCTCGCTCAATATCTGAAACACGCACCAACGCAATTGGTCTGTTTAGCATTCTTCCCACCGTAAAGCAAGATTTTATGTTAAAAGATGACTTTATAATCTCAAAGCATCATGGATTTTCAAAGAAACCGAGCTGAAATTTTCGGCAAAATTTACATAAGCTCCATACTCTTAATGTTCTCATAACCTCTATTAATAAAAATCATTCATTGTTTTGTCGATTGAATGAAAATCCCGAATATCATATATTGTGAAGTCAACTCATTTCAAATTTGTTTCATGTTGAATCAACCAAACCCATGTCTCTTGCACCTTACAAGCAGGAAAAACCTTTAAGGAAAGAATAAAAATAACCGTTTTAAAGACCCAAAACTATCGCAACAATGGAGGCTGGAAAAATGTGTGATACCTGCGGTCTTGTGACTTCACAAGTAGTAAAGAGAAAGGCGCTCAAGAAGCTTTATCTTCTCCAATTTTATATTCCTCATGGAGACTTTACGCTTAAAACTCTTCCCGCGTTATACTCTACACAGACAAGCATATTTTGACTAGACTTAGGAGCTTTAAGAGAGAACGCTTTTAAAAATACGATACAATGACCTCACGTAAGCAAGCAATTCTCTGGCATTAAAAGTGCGCAACAAGCGCCTTACAACTTTTCAATCCTCATTGGAAAGCTTCTGAATCAAAAAAGCTCTCATTTTAAAAAATTCCATTAAAAAGAAATGTCTCCCCTTCTCCACGTCCCCTACAGTAATCCAAGCATCTTCTTAGAATAAAGGCATTTTTCACTTATCAAAACAGCCTCTTTCAATCTGTGCATCCCACCTTTAAACGATATTTCCCCTTCTCATAATGAACGCCATTTAAATAGCAAAAAAAGAAATTTTGTACTCTATAAAAGATATTTAATAAAGGAATTTCTAAACCAAATCGCTTGACCATTTACAGTTTATTTTGACCCAAAAACGATATTTTATTTGAAAATACAGTGTATTTTATGTTATCATAATAAAGTAGAGAATTACAGTTCTCTGGCACTCAACAAAAGTCTATTTTCTAAGAGGATGTAAATAGACTTAACTAGCATAACGCATATCAGACATCTTGATCCAGCGCTTAGCAACAAAAAAATCATAAGAAAACAACGACTTTTCAAAGGTAGAATTGAAAAATTACTGCAAAAAGCTTGTAAAAAAGAAATCAATAATCCCATGAGAAAAGACGATGACCTACCTATGGAACAAGATTCTTATTTTTTACATTTGACAAAATTTTTTTTCAACTTTTCAAGAGAAGTTGAAACATTTTGAGAAAGTAAATAATTGGCAATCCATGAAAAAATAAGATTGCTAGGCGAAAAAATTAAGACTGACAAGGACAAGAAAAATGGGAAGAAACATTTCGCGCTAAAGGGCATTTTTCACCCCACAACAGTGCTTTTCTTTGCACTTAAGATAGTTCTAGGATCATTTTTTTGATCTTCCAATAGCTCATATCCACCTAGTATTTGCTCCAAGTGCTTTTTACATCACTGTCCTCGATCAACAGACAGTTTTTTCATTTAAGTGGTAAATTCATGAAAATACGTAAAAAACGCGGTAGACCGATAATCACAGGCAAGCTAAGAGAACCCAATGGTCGTATTTCACGAGCCAAAAGCCTCAGCAAATCTGCACCTCAATCTGCAATTGAAATGCGTGCAAAACATTTTGGTTTAAGCCTCAAAGAAGCGAAAAATCCGCTTTCGAGTTCCTATATAGGCCGTCTTTGTTTGCTTGGCTTTAAAGAGAATTCCACAGGCATTAGTAAAGAGCAATATGACACGGCGCAACGGTATCTTCAAATCAGAAATGACTATTTATGTGCAAAAGGTTTACCAAACGGCTATTATGATGGTTTCACGCACAGTACATCCGATGAGAACGCAAAAAAGCAATGGATTCAAAGGGCAACGGAACACTACGAAGATATGCAAGAAGCGATTAAAGAAGCACAATCTCTGCATCGCCAACATAACTTCCATGCAGCACTACAATATCTTGTTATAGAAGATCAACCACTCTCTACGCTTGTTGGCTCATTACGAATTATTCTTGATGCCCTATCTAAACATTTTTCTTGTTCTACCCAAAAGAGCCTCCGCTAAAAACACCCATCCTTGCGTTGTTCTCTCTCACAAGAGAAAGAACTCTAAAATCACACCTTTTATTAAAGAAACACCCCCTCTTAGCAGCCTACATTTGGGATCCTCTAGATTTTCCCTTTCAGGGGTTCCTGCTTTAAGCAACGCAACAAACAAACTTTAAAAGGCCCATGACGCTCTCAAAAAACGCTTAAACGTGTCAAAGAGATCCACCTTCCTATCACTCGATCTCAAAGAACAACAGCATAATAAGATCACTCTTGCGCCTCTTTAGAGCCCAACCTTCCCCCCCTTCATTGCAACAAACCAGTTCTGTCATCTCCTTTTCCTTATCATAACAACAAATTGATTTATAATGATAATTTACTGTTGTTCATGGTGAATGGTAAAACCGACGATCCTCAGATTCTCGCACGCTAAATCTCTCCATGTCGAATCAATCAAAACCACTTGCTTGCACATCACAAGTGAGAGGCATGTGTGGAGAAAACTGTATAAGAAAGGACTAAAAATGATTCTTATGAATCGTCTGAATGCAAAAGCTATCGCAACATTGGAAGCTCGTGAATAGTGTGATGACGCTGGCTTGCTTCTTTCCAAAGGTAAAGACGGTGATGCTCAACGAATTTATCGTTATACAATATTTTGACAGCCGTTAACACTTGCGAAAGTTTATGAGATATTTTAGCCTTTTCCTGTCCTGTTTTATTTCTACGATTCTTCTTCTCTTATGATAAACAAGAAACATAATTCTTGCTGAATTTAACATAGGCTTTAAGGAATAAAATTGTACGATCATCAAAGCTGTTGTTCAAGCTGAATAATAAATTAATATATTGATCTTTAAAACCACACGTTGTTTTTTACAAAATTAAAAGCCTCATCCCTTAAATCAAAAGAGAAGTCCTCACCCATCATGTCCCTGCCATATCATTGCCATGTCCCTGTCTTCCTGCCCTATCCCAACACCACCAACAAACCCCATCCTCCTAATCTCACCACCCTCTGCCCAACGCCACAAACATTCCTCTCCAAAATCTTTACCTTACTGTCTTTTTCACGAAAAAATCTTCTTTGCTGCATCAAAAAACTTTCCAACTACGACAGCATATTTCGCAGCACAACCAATAAATGAGCTTTTTCCTATCGATTTTTTCCACGATAAAAAAGAAAAAATAATCATTTTCCTGTTGACAGAATATGAAAAATCGTATTTAATAATAGATGCGGTAGGGGTTTTTTTGTGTCAAAATTTCAGCTTCAAATATTTATGTTGGTGTGAAAATTGATATAAAATATTGTATTTTGCAGCAATGTTTGAAGGTGTTTTTCATCTTTTTCTGACTATTTTTATATCACTCTATTTTCCTCACCAATCAACCAAATAATTTTGAGAGATTCAGCGCAAGCAGAATCCAATAAAACGCTCCCCAATTTCTCCTCAATAAACCACCAATGCAATTATGCTAAAAATGATGAGCAATCCACAAACAGAAATAAGATGAATACGCTGTTTTTGCTAACACACGGCACATTCGGTTTCTTCTTCCCACACCTGAAAGGATGAAGCTTCTAGAAGCTACATCAGTTGTAAAGAAACAACTGTTCTGGCGAATTGTACTTGAGATTCACGCGACATCTCCTTGCATATTTTCACGAAAAACTGTAAAGCGCCACAAACCAGTCCAACAAGTTGAGCCATGCATAAAAAAATATTTAAGCATCTCAAAGAAAGTTTCCCTTATAGCATCCCCCCATAATAATAACAAAACACAGCATAATAGGCTCAATTTTATCTGTCTTCAAACACCAACACGTCCCTCTTTCACTCGATTGGAACAAATCGGCTCCATTATACACTTTTTCCCAATGCTAGCGACAGCTCTTAACGCCATAATGGTTCCTGAGAAGCATTTTTAGTTCTTTCTTGTACGGTTTTATCCATACAGATTGTTTTTATCTTATGATGGACAAAAAACATCATAGACTAAGATAATTTTACAACAGATGATTAATAAACTTCTCTTTACAAAAATTCAAAAGAAGCTTCTGAAAAAAGCAGATATTGTTGCCCAACAAACACGTATTCTAGATGATTTCATTTCAAATTTTTGCGCAGAAAACGATTGAAAATAGACCTGTGCCTTCTCATTAAGCTGAAGCATATAAGATGGATAATAAAAGCAACTTAAAAATAAAGATAATGCATCCAAACTTCTTATCGTTTTTCAAATTTTAAAAAGAGAAAAAACATTCAAATTTTTGAATCCAAAAGACCTATCACCCTATTTTCTTATGAAAACAGCAACTATAGACTCTCATCATCTCATCTTTCAAAACAAAAGCTCTCTCCTAAACATTGTTTAGCCAGAATTGAAGGAGATAATCTTGCTTACCGGTTATTGAAATGAAAAGTGAATATTATGAAATCACAAGATTCAAAAATCAGTGCCTATAGTTCACCACAAACATCCGAAGGGGTGAGCACACCCGAAGGGGTGAGTACAAATGATCCCACAGAAAATCTAGCTGCACATTTAGAGCGGCTTAGCCTCGAAAAAATAAAAAATACGCCTTTCAATCGTGAAGAATTAAAAGATATTATTGCAGGCTTAGAACAGCATAATGCCGATGGAAGTTGGATCAAAAATTATTATGATATTTTAGATTTTTACATGATGCCAGCCCTAGTAGAGCAAGCAAATCACAAATATCCAGAGATGAATCTCAAACTTGCAATGACACCTGACGACTTTGCACGTTCACTAAAAGAAACACTCGAGAACGGCATAAAATCTTCGAGATTAATCGTTAATGCACAAGATAGGGGCATCCATTTTGCGGTCGTCGATCATCAAACCGTTGAGGACAAGACATCTTTGGTATTTTTCGAACCGACCTCACTGCGTGATACACTCCCCGCCTTACTCGCATCAAGGACGCAAAAATCTATTGAATATTACCAATTGCCTCAGATTCATTTTGCCACAGCAGAAATGAATATTCAACGAAGCTCTTCTGAATGTGGGATGTTCAGCTTAGCACTTGCCAAAAAGCTTTATCTTGAATCTGCTAAACTAGAGAGACTGCACAAAGATAATGTTAAGGGTGTCTTATGTGAACCAGATACGCCTTTATCTGCTGAAAAATTGGATACCTATCTTCCTGCTCGTTTCTATAAACACGTGCAAGGAAGAAGGCGTCTTGGGGAATATCTAAAACTAAATCCGGAAGAGGCCCATGAAAAAGTAAACAAAAAAGGTGAAACTCTGACCGAAAGGTTTGAGAAAAACTTAGTGACAACAGAGGGAAAAACTGTTTCTGTTTCACAACACAGGAAAAGAGCAACGGAATACAAATCTCTAATGATGTGAATACAAATCTCAGATGATGTCATGAACATTTTAACCCCATGCGCTATTCCGTAACCCTAAAGAATGGGGCTGTGGCGCTTTTTAGAGAAACATAAATTTGTTGTTTTTTTTCTGTTTGAAAGAGTTAAACAACGAGAAGTTTAATTTTTTGAAAGGCAGAATCCTAATGTTATTGGTTTACCAAAATCGACCAATCTTAAAATTGCATCAAAATTCCAAAGCTCTTCTAAACCATGATACCTATTTTATAGACAGCATACTGGATCCATAAAATATTTTATAGTGCATGATTCTTGAAATGCAAACATTATAATCTTTCTGTGGAGTTTTTCTAAAAATATCGCTCTATCTCAAGGACCTCTCCATCAATTCTGTGCTGCTCATCATCCACAGCTATCTTCCGAACCAGTATATTCATAATAAACAACACCATTCATAACCCTTTTTTCACCACAAGCACCGACCAACACAAGTGCAATGACCATACCTTTATGCCTCACACTAACATCTACCGTGTCTATAAGGCTCCATCAAAAAACCATCACACGAACAGAGTCTCAAAACCAACAACAAATGTCTCCCAAAGGAAAATACGACCACAATGAACATTATCCCATCCCCTAGGATCGCCCAACCAACCTTATGATTTGATCAAAGTTTCATGCCTCTTCTCTTCCTGAAGAGCGAAAAATCATTTTTAAGATATTGACCAGCCTCACATGATCGTGAGGCTTTATTTTATGGAGAAGAAGATGAGAAAAATATCCAAAGAAGGAATTGCACTCATTAAACAATGGGAAGGTTTGCGTTTACATGCCTATAAAGATTCCATCGGAGTATGGACAATTGGATACGGACATACCAGCACAGCTGGAAAACCGTTTGTTCATAAGGGCATGACCATTACTGAAAAACAAGCTGAAGACCTTCTTCGTCAAGATTTAAGACAATTTGAAAATACCGTTGAAAAAAATGTGAAGGTTTCTTTAACGAATGCACAATTCGCTGCATTAGTTTCGTTTTGCTATAATGTAGGAACAGCGGCTTTTTGCCAATCAACTCTTCTAAAAAAGCTCAATAACGGTGAATATGAAGCTGTTCCTGCTGAATTACAAAAATGGACCAAAGCTGGAGGGAAACGTCTTCACGGCCTTGTCCACCGTCGTGCAGCAGAGTCCGGATTATGGGCAAAAGGTGCTTATGTTTCTTCCAACTATCAAACCGTCGAAACAAAAGAGCCAATAGGATTTCTCAAAGCAGAAGCGCTTACACCGATTATTGGTTCTTTTTCTGGACTTGGAGGCTTATTGGCAGACAATGAACCCATCCAATGGGTCTTAGCAAGCCTTATGGTTTTAGCTGCCTGTGTTGGCCTTTTATTTGTGTTAAAACGGTCTCGGGAGCAGCATCTATGATGTGGTGGATGAAAAAAAATCTTACGATAACAGGAGCGGCTTTGACCGCTCTTTTTATCGCTTTAACAAAAATTTTCACTCTTGGAAAGAAGACTGAACAACAAAAACAAATAAAAAATACACTAAAATCATCAACAATACGGCTAAAGGTAGAAAATGAAATTAATCAAAAAAGTGATTCTGATGTACGCACTACTCTTACTCACTGGTTGCGCGATAAAAACAATAAATGAGTCTTCTTCTTGTATTGGTTGGATGCCTATTTATTTAGACAAAAAAGATATCAATAACATCAGCTCAAGTCTTGCAAGAGATATTTTAAAGCACAATAAACAAGGAGAAAACTTGTGCGGATGGAAACATGCCTAGAAAAAAATGGAAAAACAACCAGAGCTTACAGAAAAGGAAAAAGAAATTCTACAAGAAATCATCATGACTTATAAAAGTATAAAAATGATGTCACGCTAGATGAAGTGACTTCTATTCATCATTTTGTTATTAGTGCTTGATTTTTCTCGTCTCATAGATGGGTTAGCGAGTATTTTTACACAAAAATGAATATTCAGCTCTAAAACAAAAAACGACATGTGAGACATGTTTAATCTTTTTACAAGATAAAAAGCCATCAGCTCATAAATTTTTTAGACAATGAAGATCTTATTGATGATTTTTCACGTCTCACGAGAAATTTTTATACGCTTCACAAACATTATTATGAAATGAGGTTGGATCAATTACAATTAAAAGAGATTTTTTAACAGGCGCATGCATAAACAACTTTGGGTTAACATAAGAGAATGATCATACCGATTTGCATTTTTTACATAAAGTATGGATGCCCAAATAATTTTATATTTTTGCCTAATAGCATCCTAAAAAATTTAAAAACATTAAAAGATATTTCTTTTAAATCATAGCGATGATGCCTTACCCCACGCTTTTGGTTTTCACGTTCTTTAATAGGATCACGAACCTCAGGTAAAACAGAACGCCATTAGCTTGTCTATTCACCGGTTTTTTTTAAAGAAACATCTGGTCCCCAAACCCATTTTACACCGATCCCCATGAATGGGAGAACGATAAAACCGTGGCGTATCGCCATCTTTATGTTTATGAAATATCAAGCCAACACCATCACACATTTTCCCCAATATTACGACAGCTCCTTTGGCACTTAAAACGCTGCATCAGAGCCATTTTTAGCTCTTTTCTCTATCATTTTTATCCATATACGCATCCTGCTTAGGACGCGCAAGAGATATGGTTTTAGTTGATCCAACCTGGAAAGCTTTGAAATAAAAAAATCCACTGCTCTGAAAATCTTTTATTCAACGAACAAAACGATGAGGTATGCTTATAAATATAAAGCGTTTTTCCATTAAAAAATGTAAAGCAATACGCCCTTTTCATTATTTTCAAGCATGGAATGTTTTTCAAAACCACAAAACCACATCATATTGATTTATAATCATCATTGATGCTTATTCATCCTGAATTACAACCCTGCAGATCGTAGGATACTCTCGTTTCCAAATCTTGTTTTATATTGAAATAATCACAATTATGTCGTTTGCACCTTCCAAGCAAAGCAAGTGTAAGAGCAAAATTTTCTAAGAAAGAACTAAAAATGGCTTTTATGAACCATCTCAAGAGCTAAAAGCTATCCCGGCATCCGAAACTAAGAACGAATGGGATGATGGGATGATGGGATGATGGGATGATGGGATGATGGGATGATGGGATGATGGGATGATGGGATGATGGGATGATGGGATGATGGGATGATGTTAATTTTCTTTTTCACAAACGTCAAGATACTAATATCCTAAGTTTTATATTATTCATCGGTGCCTCATCCATCTCCATTCACACAATACCATTGCAAAATGAGCTTGTGAACAAAATGTTTCTTAAAAAAACACGTGCATATGCAAGCCAAATCTCTTTTTGGGGAGTATTTTGCATGCGGAAATGCCCTTCTTACAGGCGCACACGCAACAAAAGCATGAGAAAAAGATAACTTATAAAAAACGGGCCTAAAAGACCCGTTTTCTTTATCATCTCTATGAGAGGACAAGATCTTAGAAATCCATTCCACCCATTCCGCCCATTCCTCCGCCACCAGGCATTGGAGGCATTGGAGTATCTTTTTTGGGAACTTCAGCAACCATTGCTTCTGTTGTGATAAGCAAGCTAGCAATTGAAGCAGCATTCTGAAGAGCAGAGCGCACAACTTTCACTGGATCAACAATTCCCAAAGCAATCAAATCACCAAATTCACCGGTTGCAGTATTGTAACCAAAATTATCTGCATCATTTTCAAGCACTTTGCCCACAATAATAGCTGCTTCTTCACCAGCATTGGCTGCGATTTGGCGGGCTGGAGCTTGTAGAGCACGACGAACAATATTAATACCAGCAGCTTGGTCAGGATTATTCCCCTTCAGAGACAACGCGCTTGCTGCACGCAACAACGCGGTACCACCTCCGGCCACAATCCCTTCTTCAACAGCAGCACGTGTTGCATTCAAAGCATCATCGACACGGTCTTTCTTTTCTTTCACTTCAACTTCTGTTGCTCCCCCCACACGGATAACAGCTACACCACCAGCGAGTTTAGCAAGTCTTTCTTGCAATTTTTCACGATCATAGTCAGAAGTTGTTTCTTCAATCTGAGCTTTAATCTGATTTACCCGTGCGGTAATTTCGCTTTTTTGTCCAGCTCCATCAATAATTGTGGTATTTTCTTTAGAAATATTCACTTTTTTAGCACGTCCCAGCATATCTAAAGTGACATTTTCAAGTTTAATGCCCACATCTTCAGAAATAACCTGACCGGCTGTCAAGATAGCGATATCTTCAAGCATTGCTTTACGACGATCACCAAATCCTGGTGCTTTTACAGCAGCAATTTTCAAACCACCGCGCAACTTGTTAACCACGAGTGTTGCCAAAGCTTCGCCTTCCACATCTTCAGCAATAATGAGAAGTGGTTTCCCAGACTGAACAACAGCTTCCAACACAGGCAGTAAAGATTGCAAATTAGACAATTTCTTTTCGTGAATAAGAATGTAAGGATCATCCAGATCAGCGACCATTTTCTCAGCATTTGTGACAAAATAAGGGGAAAGGTACCCGCGGTCAAACTGCATTCCTTCCACGACTTCCAATTCTGTTTCAGCGGTTTTAGCTTCTTCCACAGTAATGACGCCTTCATTGCCAACTTTTTCCATGGCATCAGCAATCATTTTACCGATTTCAGCAGCCCCATTTGCAGAAATTGTCCCTACTTGTGCAATTTCTGCTGAAGTTTGGATTTTTTTAGCTTTTTTGAAAAGATCAGCCACCACTTCATCAACAGCAGCATCAATTCCACGCTTTAAATCCATAGGGTTCATGCCCGCAGCAACGGCTTTAATGCCCTCTTGCACAATAGCCTGCCCCAACACGGTTGCTGTTGTTGTTCCATCACCAGCAATATCATTGGTTTTAGAAGCAACTTCACGCAACATTTGCGCACCCATATTCTCGAACTTATCTTCCAGTTCGATCTCCTTTGCAACGGATACACCATCTTTTGTGATGCGAGGCGCACCAAATGATTTATCGATCACCACATTGCGACCTTTAGGGCCGAGTGTTACCTTAACAGCATTAGCAAGGACATCGACACCGCGCAACAAACGCTCACGCGCTTCACGGCCAAATTTGACTTCTTTAGCAGCCATTTAATTTCTCCTTGGAGTTTTTTTCAAAATAGTACATAATGAAAAATCAGGCACTTCAATTAGCCCATAATTCCCATAATGTCAGATTCCTTCATGATTAAGAGGTCTTCCCCATTAATCTTGACTTCAGTGCCAGACCACTTTCCAAACAAAATGCGGTCTCCTGTTTTTACTTCTAGAGGCACGCGTTTTCCATTATCATCGAGAGCGCCATTGCCAACAGCGATCACTTCTCCTTCTTGAGGTTTTTCTTTTGCTGTATCAGGGATGATAATCCCACCAGCTGTTTTATTTTCAGATTCAACCCGACGGACAACGACCCGGTCGTGAAGTGGGCGGAATTGTATATTAGCCATGTTTTAAATCCTTAAAACTGAACATAATTGCATTAATCTTAAAAACTCTTACTAGCACTCTTAAATTGTGAGTGCTAGCACTGTTTGGAATATAAAATCAGCATTTCTCAATGTCAAGAAGAGTTATAAAAAAATCTCTAATAAAACTTCTAAAGTCTTGCCTCTTATCGCTATTTCGCGTTATTTAGCTTTTTTATGAACCTGTGAACAAAAAAGGATTTTATCATGGTTGGAACACGTCAGGAAACGGATAGCTTTGGTACAATTTCGGTCCGTCAAGATCGTTACTGGGGCGCACAAACTGAACGTTCTCTGCATAATTTTAATATTGGCAATGAAAAGCAGCCTCTTACCATCATTTACGCCTTAAGCCTTGTAAAAAAAGCTGCAGCTCTTGTAAATATGGAAAAAGGTAAACTTTCACCTGAAATTGGCAAAGCAATTATCACTGCTGCTGATGAAGTTCTCTCTGGCGTATTCGATACGCATTTTCCCCTTTCTGTTTGGCAAACAGGCTCAGGTACGCAAAGCAATATGAATGTCAACGAAGTTATCGCCAATCATGCCAGCATGCTTTTAGGCGGCAAACTGGGCAGCAAAAAACCTGTTCATCCCAATGACCATGTTAACATGAGTCAATCATCGAATGATTCCTTTCCCACCGCGCTTCACATTGCCACCACGCTACAGACACGCCAACATCTCTTTCCCATTCTTGAAGCGCTCATTACCACTTTAAGAAAAAAAGAAGAAGAATTTTCCGACATCATTAAGATCGGACGAACTCATACGCAAGATGCAACCCCCTTAACGCTTGCCCAAGAATTTTCAGGCTATCGCGCAGCTTTGGAAGCGAATCTTCAACGCATTGAAACAGCTCTTACCGATGTTCAAATGCTTGCCCAAGGAGGAACAGCTGTCGGCACAGGGCTCAATGCACCGAAAGGTTTTGATGTTGCCTTTGCTGAAACAATTAGCTCACTCACAGGGATATCCTTTAAGACGGCTCGCAATAAATTTGAAGCTCTTGCCCATCATGGTGCCCTTGCTCATTTCCATGGAAGCCTGAATGCTTTAGCTGCTGATCTCTTTAAAATTGCTAATGACATTCGATTTTTAGGCTCTGGTCCGCGTTCTGGCTTAGGAGAACTAAACTTGCCTGAAAATGAACCCGGATCATCTATTATGCCAGGCAAAGTCAACCCTACCCAGTGTGAGGCAATGACAATGGTTTCTTGCCAAGTCTTTGGGAATCATACCAGCGTCACCTTTGCAGCAAGCCAAGGGCATTTTGAACTAAACGTTTATAAACCTGTTATTGGCTATAACGTTTTACAATCCATTACCCTGCTTGGTGATTGCATGCGCTCTTTTGATCTGCATTGCATTCAAGGATTACGCGCCAATCGGGTTCATATTCACTCTCTCATGGAGCGTTCTCTTATGTTAGTCACAGCTCTTGCACCAAAAATTGGTTATGAAAAAGCCGCTGAAATTGCCAAAGCAGCACATAAAAATGATACAACTTTGCGCACCGAAGCACTAAAAGCAGGCGTTTCTGGAGATGATTATGATCGGATCGTGGATCCCAAAAAGATGATTGCTCCCCAATAAGAGAAGCCGTTTTTTAAAGAAAGCGCATACTTTTGGTGTTAGCCTGTCAATCAACATCGAGATTTAGTGCAGCAGCCTATTTGAGCCAAATATTAAGGTAGTTATTAAGAAGACGAGTCGGTGCTCTCTGTGCTGCTGAAGCTTTTATATACCCAAAAAGAATGAGTGTCTTGCATTTCTCTTATTTGGGTAATCTCGGAAACGGGCATGCAGCCTAATTTGGGGAGAATGTAAAACCGCAAAAGTTGGAACCAATCCCCAACCTTACCATCATTTTTCTTTTAAAAGAGTCCAAAGCAATGCCTTTATAATCACTGGTAAACAAGAGCAATGACGCCTTGCCTCACGCTTTTGTTTCTCACATTTTTATGGAGTCATATCCCTCATATCAAACAGAACGCCATTGTGTTGCTGATTCACGGACTTTTTTAACAAACATATTTCAATTCACCCAAGCCCATTTTATGATAGAGCCTATAACTGGTATAACAATACAATCCCGTGACGAATATAAAACTTAGCGAATACTCCCATCTTTATACTTGTGAAAAAGCAAACCAACACGATCACACACTTTATCGCCTCCCCATGTTACGACAAGCCATTGATATTCTAGGAAGATTCATGAGCGGCATTTTTCCTCCTTTTTTCTTGTACAGTTTCACCCCACATCACTTCTCTGCTTGTCGTGCTCAAGAAAATGGTTTTGCTTAATTCAACATAAAACAATCTTGAAACAAGAGAACCTTAGAGCATTCAGAGCTCTCTTTCGAATGGAATAACAATAAATTATCATTATAAAACAATGTATTTTTCAAAGAGAAAAAGAGGAATCGCTATTTAAACAAGCCTCAATGCACCAAAAGCTTTCAACGCTGCCTTTACTGCAACAATCAGCTCCCTCACGAGGATACGCTTTAAAAACTGCTCACAATAAATTTTAAAGTACTCACTCTTCACAGCGTGCCCACTTATTTCCACAAAAGCCTGAATGCATGAGTTAACTTCTTTAAAATTGCCAATGATATTTAGTTTTTAAGCTTTGACCCACGTTCCAACAACTCTAGGGAAAGAAAAGGATAAATTATCATTTGACATGCATTTAAGACATCGCATGATCATACTCTTATTCCCCCCTTTTTATTCCCCCAATTACATTGAATTAAAACCTTTCGCTTGAACACCACAAGCAAGAATAGCATCTAAATAAAAAAACGATTGAAAAAAAATAACGTCACGCATGCCCTTTCAAGTGCTAAAAATTATCGCAATATTGGAAACTGATAAAGAAAAAGAAGCCGATGGTGCTAATATATATTTTTTGATATCAATTTAATATAGATCATAAAGATATTAATTATAATGAATATTATATCCATAAAAATAACTAATAAAAATCATATTGTTATATTTAAAATAGCGATTTTAACAAATTAACATTCCGTTTGCTACGGCATAATGTTTTATAAAATAATGCGATCACTCTAGGAATATATCAAAAAAAATTGAAAAATTAACGCCTTTATGATAATAATTGCACGATAAACAAGCTTGAAAAACTCCTAATCACATATAATTATAGATTTTCAGAGCATTTATTTTATCATAATGATATTAACTATAGATTTTTTTAACCAAATCATATAATATATTCCATATCAGAAATAAATTGGGGACATTTTTATGAATACAAAATGTTTAATTACACTATCTATTTTTACTTTCATTACCGCTTCAACAGCGCAAGCGGCAGATACGTTAGTCTTTCAGCAACCAAAACCTAACGTTTCATCGCAAAATATTTCATCACCACCTATCTCACCGGTTACTGTTTCAGCGCCTTTTTCTTGGTCTGGTTTTTATTTTGGAGGACAAATTAGATCTTTTTCCAGTAAAAACACTCTAAATTACGCACAAGAAGCGAGGGATGGCAAGTGGGCTTGGGTTGATAGAAATTTATCACCCAAACCATCAGGATTCGGAGCAGGTATTTATGGAGGTTCTAATATTGCTCTGGGCAATAACTTTATTTTCGGTTTTGATACAGACATGGTCTGGTCTGGTAGAAAAAGCACTCAAACGGATAATGGAAAAAAAATCCTAGATGAATTAGATACGATTAATGCTGCTTTTAAAGAAGCTGGAATTCCTATCATAAAACCTGCTGCTCAGGATGAAACAATACCCAACTATGGTGACATTGTTGTAAGTAGTGTAACGTTGAAAGAAAAATGGGCTGGTGCCGCCCGCATCCGTCTTGGTTTTGCTTCTCATCGTCTTATGCCGTATATTGCAGGTGGTATAGCTTATACACAGATGCAATATGTCATGTCACTTTTAACGAAATCGCAAGAAGATTCGACGATTTTTGCCTCTGGGAATGTCTTAGATGAGACAAAAACAATGGTTGGTTATACTGTTGGTGGTGGATTTGATCTTGCGATGACAAATAACATCATCATGCGTACAGAATATCGTTATTCGGATTTTTCTAAACAAAAATTTGCAAATGATAAACTTAAAATTAGCTCCAAAACGCATAATTTTCACCTTGGTATCGCTTACAAATTCTAAGATATTCTAATATCTTGTAAAAGATTGTACTGTTTAAAAACCCTGTTAAAAACAGGGTTTTTTATGGCTCCTTCTTTCTAAAAAACGAAATTCCTTAAACCAGAGAGTGTGAATTCTTCCTATATAAGGCAAGATATTGATTTATATAAATAATCTAGCGTTATTCATCTTGAATGAGAATCTCGAATAACGTAAGATTCTCTCATTTCAAAGCTGTTTATCTTAAACCAATCAAAACCACTCTCTTGCACATTACAAGCAGAATACATGTGTGGATAAAATTCGTATAAGAAAGGAATAAAAATGGTCTCATGAATCGTCTTAATATAAGATCTGTCGCAACATTGGAGGCTGGCAAATATAATGATGGTGCCAGCTTGCTTCTTCACAAACAGAAAGATGGTAATGCTCAATGGATGTTATACCCCTCACGGGCGCCGTCGTAAAATGGGCTTGGCTTCTTTAAGACGATCTCTTTAATGTCATGGTAAATTTATAGCTTCCACATCTTCTTTTATAGAAGAACACTTTTCCTTCAAGGTTTTTTTTGATCAACATTGAAAACCTCTGCTTGCTGCGGTTCCTTCATTTTTTAGTTCGCTTTTTTTAGGCATCAAAAGCACTTAAAATATTTCCTTTAAAGAAATACTATCAACCGTCTATGGTAACTTTTCATTTTTCCTTTTATGAATCGGATCAATACCTTGTTGCAAAAGATCACAGTAAACCATAGTCTTAACTCTTGCTTCTTTCAAAGATACAACGCCAAGAGCTTAACCTCATTTCACGACATTTTTTACTGGAATTAAAGCGAAATACCCAACATCCTTGATTCTATTTTGATAAGCGATAATCCAGCTCCATCCGCATATTTACCTTTAGGAAAATTCTTTACAGATAATGTGGATAATCTATCACGTGTTCTTGTTTTTCTAATCACCTTTTAAACCACCTTTTGATAGATTCATCAGATATCAAGGTCGGATATAAAAACAATTCATTAAATGAAAAACGAGCTATAAGCAAAATGAGATAAACACCGACATCAAATGATATTGTAGAAAATCTATAAGTGGTGCGGGTGGTCGGACTCGAACCGACACTCCTTTCGGAACCAGATTTTGAGTCTGGCGCGTCTACCAGTTCCACCACACCCGCACTTTGCTATAAAAGACAGAGTTGCCGATTATCCTTCTGCACTATATGAAGCAGAACAGATTCGTCAACACTAGACTTCTCATTTTTTAAGAATTCCTATCACTTTCTTATCTATTTTATAGAATATTCTTTCTTTTAGATTTATAGAAACCTCATTTGTAAAGTCTTTACCTCTTAAATTTATAAAAAACCTCATGATATTAAACAAATTAAAGCTCTGGACGATTTCTTTAGCAAATCGACGTACAGCACCACACTGGCTTGGATTCATTGCTTTTCTTGAAAGTTCTATTTTTCCAATTCCCATAGATGTTTTATATATTCCGATGCTCCTTATCCATCCCTATCGGTCTTATCGCTATGCTTTTCTTGCAACGATCTGTTCTGTTTTAGGAGGAATTGCCGGTTGGTTTATAGGACATTTTGCCTATGATACCCTTGCCAAACCCATTTTAGAATTTTACGGTAAAGTTGAAAGCTTTGAATCTCTGAAAAACAATACAACCTTGCAATTTTTAATCATTTTACTGATCACATCAGGTTTTTTACATCTTCCTCCCATCAAAATTGTCACAATTTTAGCTGGTGTCATAAGCCTTCGTCTTGAATTTTTCATTCTTCTTTGCTTTTTTTCTCGAGGCGCTCGTTTTTATCTTTTAGCATGGCTTATTAAACATTTTGGTCAAAAAGCAATGAATTTTTTAGCCCAGCATTTCAAATGGATTGTTCTCATTGGTTGTGTTAATCTTCTTTTAGTTTATATAATTTTTATGGCTTTTTTAAACAAGCATCTTTTATAAGGAACAGACTCAGTGGCGTGTATTTTATCTTCTTACCCACTTTTAAACAAGCATCTTCACCTTGAACCCAGCAAAAAAGAACAAAGTTTATGGGCTTTTTTTCTGGCTTTTTGCTTATCCGCTACCATAGGTTTGGCGCTTAGTTTTGAATATTTTGGAGGATATCTTCCTTGCGATTTATGTCTCATAGAACGTTTTCCCTATTACAGCGCCATCCCATTTTTGCTCTTAGCAGGTTTTGGAACACATTTTTTTTACATATCTTCTTGGATACAACTTTTGTTTTTATGTGTTTTCATTTTAATGAGCATCAGCCTTGTTTTAGCCGTTTATCATACCGGTGTTGAATATGGCTTTTGGACAGCTCCCCCCAGTTGTAGCCTAAATGCAGCGAAAAAAATTTCAGACATTAACCAACTTTTTAACCAATTAAACAACATTCATCCTCCTTCTTGTTCTGAAGCATCCATGCGCTTTCTTTTTCTCTCACTTGCTGGTTGGAATGTCATTTCTAGCCTATTATTCACCCTTCTAAGCTTGTATATTGCTTCAAAAGGAATTCTTTCAAAACATAAAAAGCTATAACTCAAAAATAAAAGATAAATCTCCCCACAAAAACGCTAAAAACAGAGTCACCCTTTAAGAAACTCTGCTGTTTTTGAAACAAAGCAGCAGATCTTGACGCTCATAGGTTCTCATCTTTTAAACCGTATTCCTAGACTACCACCGTTCCTCAACAAACGAAATCCATATTCTTCCGATCACCCCCATTTTTTTATCAATTGTCAAATTAACATCCCCACCGCCCTTAAAAAATGAAGTTTTTAACCAACACCAATCCATTAATAATCCCCATTGTATGGTAAATTTTGCTTTGCTTCCTCCTCCTGTCCTTAAACTTGGAAGCTTCATTGATAATCCGTGCCTAAGAAGTTCGCAGCTAAAAAAACACACACTAAAAAAACATTTAAATACCTCAAAGAAACTTCCATGGTGTATACCACCACCTCCCCAAAGATCATGTTTTAGGAAATACTAGGATAATATCAGAATACTATCAATTTGACTTTATGTAATATATTGATATATAAGGCTAATTTTTAGCATTATGTCTTTTCAATTAGTCCCCTGAATAACGGAAAGTTTTTTTATTTCAAAGCTTTCCAGGTTGGATCAACTAAAACCATATCTCTTGCGCGTCCTAAGCAGGATGCGTATATGGATAAAAATGATAGAGAAAAGAGCTAAAAATGGCTCTGATGCAGCGTTTTAAGTGCCAAAGGAGCTGTCGTAATATTGGGGAAAATGTGTGATGGTGTTGGCTTGATATTTCATAAACATAAAGATGGCGATACGCCATGGTTTTATCGTTCTCCCATTCATGGGGATCGGTGTAAAATGGGTTTGGGGACCAGATGTTTCTTTAAAAAAAACCGGTGAATAGACAAGCTAATGGCGTTCTGTTTTACCTGAGGTTCGTGATCCTATTATAAATGTCAAGCTGATCTATCAGTCCGATATCATCTTTCCTTGACCACAAAAAACTTCCTGCATATATGATCTTTCTTTTTAATACGCTACTTTTTAATCTAATTTTCCCAATTCATTTTTATCATTTCATCTTCTCTTCTTATTCAGTCAACACGTTAATTTATAATGGTTACTTGCTTTTTTATATTGAATGAAAGATTCCAAAATCGTCATGTTCTTTCTCTTCAAACCTCTTTAATATTGAACCCTGTCTCTTGCACATCACAAGCAGGATTCCCATATAAGAGACGATCGAAAAAAGAAATAAAAATTCCCCTTCAAAGAACCGTCTCAAATTCTAAGAGTTGTTATAGTATTTTGAACAATCGCGATGGTTTATTCCTTTCCATATATTCTCTAGCGCAATTCATTGGAACACTTCCCATTGGAATGCTATACTTCATTGAACCGTCCCTTCAATAAAATAAAGCGCATTATCTCTTAATTTTTTCACCCATCATTCTTCTTAACAAATCTTTTTTTCTTTCTTGATTCCCCAACATTTTTTTCTCACCGCAACCTTTTTGTGATTTTTCAGTTTTTAACTTTTAGATTGACTTTCGGTTTATTTTTCTTATGTTTTAGAATTATTCTAAAGTGTGAAGGAACAAAAAATGTTGAAATGGTTTTTTTCATCGATACCACGTAAGGCTCTGTCCCTTCATTCAGCACAAAAAATGATGATTCGAGCGCTCAAAGCAAAAGAGCACCATGCAGTCTTTTGTTTAAAATATGCAAAAGCTCTAGAATCTTATTCTGCTAAGGAAGCAGCAATTTTTAACACCCTGGGCATCCAAGAGCTTGACAATTATAAGCAACTTTTGTGCAATTTTTGCCATAATCGTGCCCATGCTCGCGGTTCATGGTATGATCGAACTTCTTTTATAAAAAGTTTTATGAAAAGCAAGCCCGTCCATCTCTCTCCGAAAATAACAGCGGAAAATCAGATCATAAAAAAGCCATCAAAAGCGGAAAAACAAACACTTTTGACATGGATTCAACCAGGTCTTGCAGGGTTAATGGATGGCTCTGTCTCTACCCTTTCCCCTATCTTTGCCGCAGCTTTTGCCACAGGAGATACGCATCAAACTTTTTTGATAGGGCTCTCAGCTTCTGTTGGCGCGGGACTTTCAATGGGCTTCACAGAAGCAGCTCATGATGACGGCAAATTATCAGGGCGTGGTTCACCCTTAAAGAGAGGACTTGCTAGCGGCATTATGACAGCCTTAGGAGGATTAGGCCATACGCTTCCTTATTTGATCAACTCTTTTTACCTAGCGACAATTATTGCCTTTATTGTTGTTTTTTTCGAACTAGGCGTCATTGTCTGGATCCAGAACAAATTCATGTCAACGCCTTTTTGGCGTGCTTCTTTACAAGTCATTATTGGTGGTGCATTGGTTTTTGCCACGGGTATTCTTATCGGCAGTATTTAAGAAATCTTATCCGTCACCCATAATTTAGATCTCTAAGAAATCGACATCTCTTTTAGCGGAAGATTAAATCATCCATAGAGATATCTATTAGGTTGCAGCTTCAACACTTGTTTTAAAAAGAGCGATTTCTCAACACATCCACAACCCTTTCACAACGGCATTCCTGAATGATATTTAACGATAAATCTATTGAGCATCTCCATTAAACTTGTGAAGAAGCAGGCTAGCACTATTACACATTTTTCCAGTCCTCCTATTGCCAACACTCCTAAGCCCTTGAAACAGTTCATCATAAGCGTTTTTACTCCTTCTTTGTCCAGTGACATGCCGCACATCTTTCTTCACCACCGTCTTTCTTCACTTATCATGTGCAAAAGATATGGTTTTGATTGATTCAACATAGAGAGAATTCTACAATATTCAGAACTCTCATTGAACGAAGAAAACAATAAATTATTATAAATCAGTATGTTGATATTATTTTGCATACCATTTATGATGCTTTGAGATTCAGCAAGAAATAAAACAAGCTCTGGGGATAACATCTATCAACAAGCTTTTATCGACTTGTTTTATGGATATCTTTTGTTAAAGTGTCATTTGTTTTTCTAGACCTCATCTTTTGGAAATACCGTAATCATGCTGCACACTAAAACCAACGCACCTCTAAGCAAGCAAGACAATTCTGTCTCTTCTCAACCTTCACAGGCCGTGACTTTATCGGTTCAATATCTTGCACACGGACAAGGCCTAGAGCTTCCTTACTATGCGACAGCTGGTTCTGCTGGTCTTGATCTACGCGCAGCAATTGGCGAAGGAGAAACACTCACCCTTGCACCTGGTCAGCGTGCACTTATTCCAACAGGTCTCATCTTTCATTTATCACCAGGCTATGAAGCACAAATACGTCCTCGCTCAGGCTTAGCCTTAAAGCACGGCATCACATGCCTTAACACACCTGGGACAATTGATAGTGATTACCGCGGAGAAGTTAAAGTCCTTCTTATCAATTGTGGTCAAGAAGACTTTTCCATCCAGCGGGGAATGCGTATTGCACAAACAGTTATCTCACCCGTTATTCAAGTCAATGTTTGTGCCATTGAACCAAAACAAAAAGACAGCACCCAAAACCATATAGAAAGCCGTGGAACAGGAGGTTTTGGTTCAACGGGCCACAACTAAGAAGCTCTAAAATCGCTATTCTTAAAGCAACCACACCGTGCTTCTTTGCATTAGACAAAATTTTGTTATCACCCGATATTTTCTCGTATCCCTTCCCCTCCAAAACAAAAGCATTGGGATGAACTATTGAGCGCTCACACACTACTTATAAAATCTATAGTTTCTACATCACATTGATTTATAAAAATAATTCATTATTTACAGCTTTAACGAGCAATCCAATTACCCTAAATTTCTCTCATTTCGAATCTATTTATATTGCATCCATCAAAAACATGTCTTTTGCAAATTTCAAGGCACGGCTAACGTTCGAGATAAAAACAGAAAAAGACTAAAAAACCTCTTCTGAACACGCCCATGAAAGCTGTAGAACATTGGAGACCCGTAAAGATGCAAAGAGTATGATAATGCTAAATGGCAGAGCCAACGACAAACAACAACCACATCTGCTATTTTATTTATTCACCACCCCTTTTGAAGCAAGTGCAGGAGAGTTTTGCAATCCGACAAGACCGATTTTACGATATCCAGCCATGCGTATTTGATTTAATAAATCCACCACAATCCCATAATTAATTTCGTTATCCGCTTTGATTAAAATTTTTGTTTCTAAATTTTGCTTGGTTTCCTTCAGCAAAGCTTCTCTCACAGCGATCAACTCTACAAGATGATCCCCAACGTAAAGAGAATGATCTTTTTGCAAAGTAACATAAAGAGGCTCATCAGGCTGAATCACCGAAGGGGCTTGAATAATAGAAGGAAGCTGAACAGGAATAACAGACGTTGCTAAAGGAGCAGCCACCATAAAAACAATAAGCAATACCAACACAACATCAATAAAAGGGGTTACATTGATTTCGCTTTGCACCCCGCTCTCCTCTGTATCCCAATCATTATTAAAGCTTGCTTTCATTTTTTATGACTTTTCTGTTGTCTTTGTTTATCCAGCTCACGGCTTAAGAGCCTTTCAAGAGCAGCCGCGATATCGCCTAAATCACTGCGATAACCATTCAACGAACGCATAAAGCTATTATACATAACAACGGCAGGAATAGCCACAAAAAGCCCTATAGCTGTTGCGAATAAGGCCTCAGCAATTCCAGGAGCAACGACATCGAGTCGCGTTGTTTGGGATTGAGCAATCCCAATAAAAGAATTCATAATTCCCCACACTGTTGCAAAAAGACCAATAAAAGGAGCAATTGCTCCAATGGTTGCAAGAACAGTGCTTCCACATGCAACACGGCGTGTAGCAGCCAATAAACAACGCGATAAAAGTGAATGAACCCTTTCTTTTAAACCTTCATGCATATCGGGAACATTAACACCGCGGGAAGCATCTCCATATTGATCACTCTCTTCATAAAAGAGAATATCCTCAAGCGTTTGTGCACTTTCTCTTGAACTACTTCTTTCACCAAAGTTTTCACTTATTCCCTCAGGAACAGCAAAATGAACCTGCTGTGTAGAAAGATATACCTCCTTAAGGACTTCTTTGAGAAAAAACACACCAGCACCTTTGCTTTCTTTCAAACTAGCGGCTAAACGAGCGAGAGTCTGAGCGTTAAGAATCAATTGCAGTTCAAAACGCACTCTTCGTTTTGCCAAAGTGAGCTCAATAATTTTTACAAAAGCAATTGTCCACGACATAAGAGAAGCAAGCAACAAAATAATGATAACAGCTTTCACCACCCAATCAGCAGCTATAAACATAGAAAAAGGAGAAAAATCATGTGCTGTCAATGCAGCAGACATATTATCTAATGATACTGTTTCAGATTCCATTTTTGTCTCACACTTGTGGGCCTCGCTTTTTTACAGCTAGGACTGTCACTCCGCATAGCATCTTTGTTCCACAATGCCACTTCCCTTTTAACGTCACTTTCGCCTTCCTCTTAAGAAAGAAAACTTGATAAATCAAATATAGTTTTATTCTCCAAGCTCTCTCTTAATTTTAGGGAGAGCACCCAAGTAATTTTTCTCTAACAATTCAACAAGTTTATCTGACTCAAATCGATTTATTGCATAAATTTGGCAAAATGATAGACTTGCAAGAAATATTTCATATAATCTTTTAATTTAAAGAATAACGTACGACATTTCTACTTACAACACATTGACTTATAAGAATAATTCATCGTCATTCCTGTTGAATGCATCTCTCATATTATAAGCTTCTTTTATTTTAGCTGCTCTTTTGGATCAAACAAAATATTTTCTTTCACGGAATAGGCATCAAAGACGTGATACATTTTTTAAAAAGAACGAACGCAATATTTTAAACCAATCCAGAATATAGGAATTCTTGTTTAGGTGCCAAATGCATAGAAAAAAGAACAGAAATATTCTTTTTTCTTCCCTTCTTCAAAACATAAAAATAGCATTACTTCTCCCCCACAAAATCGTACCAAGCATGCTTTTTTACCTATCACAAATCTAAAGAACCAGTCTCAATGTGCTTCTTTCAAGAGCCTTTTATAGAAAACGCCCCCCTAAAAGCTAGAGCATGGTCATAAAGTCCTTTAAAAGCATAAGCCAATTTTCAAGAGATAGGATTCTTTACAGACAAACCATATCATAATGGATGCAATTTATTTTATCAAAAACGGTTTTAAATTGGCCAAAATGAAGGGAACAAAAAAAAACTTTTGACGTTACCTAAACAGTGAAAATTTTCACTCCAATACAAATAATCACTATGAACACATCAATACAAATATAATGAATCAGTAGAGAGGAAAAGAACATCATGGCTAATAATAAAACAACACAGCACAATAAAACAGCTACAGAAAAAGACCTACAAGGACAATTAGAAAAATTACGCAATGAAATTTCAGGGATTACCTCAACACTAACAGATCTTGGAACAAACAAATTCAACACTGCCAAAGACAAAGCGGAAAAACTGTATCACTCAGCAAAAGAAAGTGGTGAAGACATAATGTCTCAAGCAAAAGACAAAATTAGTGATCTTGAACAAACCATAAACCAATGCGTTCGCAAAAATCCTGGTAAAAGCGTTCTGTTTGCAGCAGGTGCTGGTTTTGTTCTTTCTCAATTACTGCGTCGTTAAGCAATGCATAAGTTTATCGCTCCTCTTTTAAACCATCTTGTCGGTGGAGGGCTGAAAAGCACTGTCAAGCAAATACGCCTTCAAGCGATTTGCTGTGGGCTTATGGGCATTTCATTTTTCATGTCTTTGCTTTTTTTATGTATCATTGGTTTTATTGCACTATGTTCTGTTACGAAACCTCTTGTTGCTGCCGGTATAATGTTTTTAATTTGGCTTTTTCTTGCAGGATTAGGTCTTATTATCAGCCGTGTACTCAAGGCTTATCAACGCTATCACCAACAAAAAAAGACAGAAGAACAACACCACAAACTGATAACAGATGCAACCGTTTCCAGTCTTGCAGTTTTGAGTCAACATCTGCCTTTTGTCAAATTGAGTGTTCCCATTCTCGGGTTTGCAACTTATTTTTTGTGGAAAAAAGGTAAAAAAGACCGCTTTTCAGATTTAAATATGTAAAGCTTCTGCTCTGAATCCTTTTAAAGTGCTTTCTATAAAGAAAGCACTTTTTTCTTTATTTTTTGGCCTTTTCAACGGTTTAAGAAGAAATTTCCTACATTTTAGCTAAAAATATCATGGGAGCAATTAAATCTCTTTCAGATTGCAATCCATGTTTCATAAACATAAGAGTATTTTTTAGGAATAGCTTTTGACCAGTTAAAATCTTGTTTATGAACTGATAGAATCAAAGGCAACATAGACCTCTTTTTAAAGAGACCTGTTTTAACGCTTCCAAGCCCATTTCACGCTGCCAACCATGAATGCTATACCACCAAAGATCCATTGAGCAGTCCCATCTTTCTGCTTATGGAGAAGCAAATCAGCGCCATCACGCACTTTTCTAACTTCTAATATTAGCCTATAGCTCTTGCTACTTAAGACGGTTGACAAGAGCCATTTTAATCTTTTTTAAGTTTTTTTATCCACACGCTTCTCCTACTTGTAACGAACAAACAAATAGTTTTGGTTGATTCAACATACACAGGTTGGGAATGAGAAAATTTTACGATATTCGGAACTCTCCTGCACTATACAAAATAGTTAATTATCATTATACATCAATGTCTTGTATCTTAATTAAAGCAAGTTTAAATGCTGATATCGCAGAAAGTAAGCGCGGATATTTCCCTGCCGCATTTTAAGGAATTTGTGCTGGAAAAGAAGGCATTTTGGCTTTGAGATGAATTTGGGAGTGAAGATGGATTTTTGTTGCAAGGAGATGAAACGCGCTTAGCAGAAATCACAAGGCCACAGCAAGCAGCAATCAATAAGCTATAGCATGATGAGAGTGCTATGGCGGAGGGGGTGGGATTCGAACCCACGGTACAGTTTCCTGCACGCCGGTTTTCAAGACCGGTGCCTTAAACCGCTCGGCCACCCCTCCAAACTGGATATGTTTTTTGACAAACTTCTTGCCAAAGGTCAATCATTTTAACACGCATTTTAAAGTATTTTTTGTAAAACTATTTAATTTTCAATTAAAATCCCCCCCTCACAAGCTGATTCTTTGAGCGTAATTCCTAATATTTCATGATAATTCTTTTTGAAAAAAATGAAAGATAAATATGATATTTATCATTTTGTTTTCCTGTCTAAAAGTTTTTCACAAAGCAATATTTTTCTTTTTTAGTTTTAATGCGTTTTCGTAACGATAAGACATATTCAGAAGAAAATTTTTGATAAATTATCTTCAATTCTTTGTGGACATATATTTTCGAAGTATGTTGCCCTTTCAGATAATTATGCTATCGGGATCGTTCATCTAGTGCCAAAAGAATATGTTGTGACTCTGATATTTTATGGAAGATAAATTTGGAAGAGTTGCCTACACACTCAAGAATATTCAAGATAAGTTTGTATTGAAGTTAAATTGAATACGATTTGATAAGAAAGATTTTTAAAAGATTTTAATTTTTTAATAAAATATTGAAATATTTACTACAGATAAGGCATCTCTTGAAGCGAATCGCTGACGTGCAATCACCGAGAAAAGTTAGAAAATTCAGCTAAAATTACAATGGAATGTTTATTGACAAACAGTGATTTATGTTATTTGGATAAAATTTTATACGACATTTGCGTTGATAGTTTAAAATTTTTTTAGAGATAACTGGAAATGAGCGATATTTATAATGCTTTTTCTCATAAGCATCATGCAAAGTTTCGTAAGATATTAATAAAAATATTGAAAATATACTTTTTTGCTTTTGCTTATTCGTAAACCAGTTCATTATTTTAACAGAATTTATAGCCGGGATCAGCCTTTTTGTGTAATTCATTCTTTTGGGGATACACCGCACTTAAACTGCTCCGACAGCCCAACTCCGTCGCAAATTTCATTTCAAATATGCCGCAGCACTAAATGTAGCTGTTAATTGACAGGCAGTAGAAAAAGCAAGAGCTTTCTTAGGTAAACAAGGCTATAAAACATAAATATCCTAGAGCTATAGATTGGCGAGATATACTAACTTTTTATAAAATACTCTGCCAAACATCAACAAGCTTTGCATTTACTTCTCGTTACCGGAATTCGTCCAAATCACTTGCACCCTATTCGTGAAGATGAGAGTGATGAGATATATGGGTAATCCTTGCTGAAAATATGAAAGGAAAGCGGGCTGCTCCACCAGAATTTCGTGTCCCTTTATCACCAGAAGCATTGAAAATTTTAAACAAGCGCACTTGTTTTCTCACAATAATTTCTTTTTTCAGCAATCAATCGAAGTACTCTTGTAACAACAGATTAATTTATCGTTACTCAGATTGAATTAGAATCCTGAACAATATAGAATTTTCTCATTTCAAATCTATTCTATGTTGAATCAATCAAAATCACTTGCTCGCACACCACAAACGGTGCTGGCGTGTGGGTAAAAGCTGCACAAGAAAGGACTAAAATGCTCTTATGAACCGTCTTAAGTGCCAAGAGCTGCCGCAAAATTTGGAACTAGCAAAGCATATGATAATGCCGACTTGCTAAGAAATGTCTGTTAAGGTCTATGCAACAAGCTAAACTAAACGCACACTCTCATAATTTTCACTCTAGTTCCCATGCTTGACTCGCAGAAACAACCAATACCCTTTATAAGGTTGCAGAAACCATTCTAGATCATCGGAAGAAAACAAAATAGAACATGCTTCTCATTGACCTGTCTCCTTAGAATAGCGTCGTGTTTCTATGATTAAATGGATTCCTTATATCACAGATCAAATATAAAAGATGCAATACCTACCCCATCGTCTGTAGATAAGTTTATCTCTTTTTTCTTTCATTATTTCTCAATAAGATTCATAAATTATCACATCAGAAATTATAGAATAAGGTATTGTTTTATATAAATAAAATATCTTTTTAAATGAATCAAAATATGGTTAATAAATGCTTATGATTTGTTTCTATTTTTTGATAGGAAAAGGATTTTATTACGACAGAAAACGATATTTTTACCAAACCATAAAAATGCAATCCAACATAGCACCTGAATGGCCCTATATTTTCTCCATAAAATTGTGATGAGAAGAACTCTTAGTGCAAAGCCATATAAGGAGCAATTTATTATTGCTTCTGAAGGAGAACCCTCTATCGTAGCGAATGGCTTTCTTTAGTAAGATTACCTACCTGAAATCTCCAAATCTGCAAATATTCTCCTTATTCCAACACTTAAGCTTAACAGCAAACATCTTTTTTCAAAAGATTATCAATTGCTTACCCTTATAACCTTTAAGATTCCTCAAGTGCAGTCCCTACGCATGCATCATGATGCGTAATAACATGCATCAACTCTGTCACAACTGTATCCAACAGTTCTCGTGCATCACCTTCAGCCATAAGGCGGATAACTGGCTCAGTTCCAGAAGCACGAATCACCAACCGTGCTTTTTCCCCTAACTGTTTCTTTGCTTGATCGACTGCTGTTTTAACTGGACTTTTTTTCAGGATATTTTTATTTTTAACTGTTACATTTTTTAAAACTTGCGGCACAGGCTCAAACCGTTTACATAATTGGCTCATAGGGCTTTGGCTTTCCTTCATACAGGCTAAAACCTGCAATGCAGCCACTAAACCATCACCAGTTGTACCAAAATCACTCAACACGATATGCCCAGAAACTTCACCACCAACATTATATCCCTTTTGGCGCATGGCATCAACAACATAGCGATCGCCAACATTTGTCCTTACGAGATGCAATCCTTTTCCGTTCAAGAAACGCTCTAATCCAAGATTTGACATAATGGTTGTGACAACACCTTCGCACCGTAATCGTCCCATTTTATGCCAATTTTCAGCAATTACAGCAATCAACTGATCACCATCAATTGTTTGTGCTTTTTCATCAACAATGAGAACACGATCTCCATCTCCATCAAGAGCAATTCCCACATCAGCACGCACTTCATGCACTTTTCGTTTTAAAGAATTTAAATCAGTTGATCCACATTTTTGATTAATATTGGTCCCATTGGGCTCATCATGAATAGCAAAAACCTCAGCCCCCAATTCCCATAACGCACGGGGGGCAGCTTTATAAGCAGCCCCATTGGCACAATCCACAACAATACGCAAAGCATCTAAGCGCACATCACGTGGCAAAGTTCGCTTGGCATATTCAATATAACGATAAATATCCCCCTCAACTCGCTTTGCATAACCAATTTCGGCAGAACTTGCTAAAGACTTTGAAAGATCTGTATCGATTAATTGTTCAATTTTCGTTTCCATATCATCTGAAAGTTTAAAACCATCAGGACCAAAAAGTTTAATTCCATTATCATAAAAAGGATTATGAGAAGCAGAAATCATCACACCAAGATCCGCGCGTAAAGAACGACAAAGCATTGCAACCGCAGGTGTTGGCACTGGCCCCAATAAAAAAGCTTCCATTCCCGCCGCTGTTAATCCTGAAACCAAAGCGTTTTCCAACATATAACCAGATAATCGTGTATCCTTGCCAATCACGACACGATGCGATTGATGTTGTGAACGGAATAAAACCCCAACAGCCATCCCCACCTTCATGGCAAAATCGGGTGTCATGGGAAATGAATTGGCTTTCCCCCGAATTCCATCTGTACCAAAATATTTTTGCACCATACGTCTTTCCTTTAATAGATACCTCTAACCTTAGTTCTTCTCTAAAATCCTAACAGCGCTCTTAGGACAATAGCCCTTCTTCTTCCTAGAAATGAGATATTTTACTAAACCTTCATTTTTTTAAACAATCAAAGACCCTAACTCTATTCGCCATTTAGAACACATCTCATAAAACCGCTCTCTCCCCATTCTGTTACATTCTTCCTCTAGAAAGCTATATTATTTTCTAAAAAGGCTTTACCCAGAATACCTTCTTGCAAACAACTAAAGGTTAATCTCATACTTTATAAATCCGCAAAGTAACAAACCACCTTGCCTTGTATTTTACTAAGCCTTTCCAACACAACGTCTTTGCCTGATTTTTTGTTTTCATCTTTCTGCAAACATTACATTGAAGGCGCAAGCTTAGCTTGCGCCTTTCCCAAAGAATTTTTCTGAGAAATTTCCCCAAAACATGATCACTTAATCATTATTAAAAGGCTCTTATTTTTCCTTATCATGTCCGGCAATATTCGACTTTTTTTCATCACTGCCTTTACTTTTAGAGCGATTGACTAATTTTGTGCTAGCTTGTGTATTTTGCGTTTTTTTCTGACTCCCCTCCTCTTGCACGTTTTTAAGCTCGACTTTTTTAGGCTCAAACTCTCTAGATTTTTCGATTTTTTGTTCTACAGTTCCCTCTGCTTTGTTTTTTTTGCGTTTATCGGTCTCTGCTTTATGGGGCATTGTTTTAGATGCTATTTCATTATTTTTCTCATTTTTCACAGGTATTTCCACCCTCCCGGTTCCAGTTTTTGGAACAGAGGAAACCCTTAGCGTAACACTCTCATCTTTCTGTGTGCGTGAAGGAAGCTTTCCTGCAATGACTTCGTTAATTTCAGCTCCTGTCAAAGTCTCATATTCCAACAAACCTTGTGCTAAAGCAAACCATTCTTTCTTTTTTGTTTTCAAAATATTGGTAGCATTTTTATAGGCATCATCAATAAGTTTACGCACTTCCATATCAATCATGCGGGCTGTTTCTTCAGAGACATTTTGTGTTCGCGCAACAGAATGACCTAAAAAGACTTCATCTTGGTTATCGCCATAAGCAACATTTCCAAGAAGATCAGAAAACCCCCATCGTGTGATCATTGCACGAGCTAATTTAGTTGCTTGTTCAATATCAGAAGAAGCACCGGATGTAATATTTTCCTTTCCAAACTTCAATTCTTCAGCCACACGTCCACCCATCATAATCGCCAAACGAGAAATCATCCACCGATAACTCATAGAATAGCGATCACCTTCAGGCAATTGCATCACCATTCCCAATGCTCTTCCTCTTGGTACGATTGTCGCTTTGTGGACAGGATCAGCAACTGGCACATTAAGAGCCACAATAGCATGCCCGGCTTCATGATAAGCGGTGAGTTCTTTTTCCTCTTGTGTCATAGCGGTTGAGCGACGTTCAGCTCCCATCATGACCTTATCTTTGGCATCTTCGAATTCTTGCATTGTTACGACTCTTTTATTACGGCTCGCAGCCATAAGAGCAGCTTCATTTACCAGATTCATCAGATCGGCCCCGGAAAATCCTGGGGTTCCCCTTGCCAAAATTTTCAGATCAACATTAGGCGCTAAAGGAACATTGCGCACATGCACTTTCAAGATTTGTTCACGTCCAGAAACATCAGGGTTTGGTACAACCACTTGCCGATCAAAACGCCCTGGTCTCAATAAAGCAGGATCAAGGACATCAGGACGGTTTGTTGCCGCAATCAGAATAATACTTTCATTAGGCTCAAATCCATCCATTTCAACAAGCAACTGATTTAAGGTCTGCTCGCGCTCATCATTTCCACCGCCTAATCCAGCACCCCGATGGCGTCCAACAGCATCGATTTCATCGATAAAGATAATACAAGGCGCATTTTTTTTAGCCTGTTCGAACATATCGCGGACACGGCTCGCCCCAACACCTACAAACATTTCAACAAAATCAGATCCTGAAATGGTGAAGAATGGCACATTGGCTTCACCTGCCACAGAACGCGCTAGCAAAGTTTTACCAGTTCCTGGAGGTCCAACAAGCAAAACACCGCGTGGAATACGTCCGCCTAAGCGTTGGAATTTTTGTGGTTCACGTAAAAATTCAACAATTTCCTGAAGATCTTGTTTTGCTTCTTCAACACCAGCCACATCTTTAAAGGTCACACGTCCTTGCGCTTCATTAAGCAATCTTGCTTTTGATTTCCCAAATCCCATTGCGCCGCGTGATCCATTTTGCATTTGTCGCATAAAAAATACCCACGCTCCCACGATAATAATCACAGGCAACAAGGAAAAGAGAAGATTGAGGAAAATGCTATTTCCAGAACTTTCAGGAATAGCTTTAACATTTACGTTTTTGCTTTCCAATTTTTGTATCAGACCCGGATCCCGTGGAGCATAGGTTGAAATAGCTCGATGCTCAACGGTTTGTCCTGTTAACTTTTGACCTTGAATAGTTACAGATTTCAATTCATTATTCTCAATTTTTCGTAAAAACTCAGAATAAGAGACTTCTCCACCACCAGAACGCTGACTATCCCCATTAAAGAAAGAAAACGACACAATCAAAATCAAGGCAATAACTCCCCAAATGAGGAGAGAGCGATAATTGGAATTCATATTCAGCCCACTTAATCAAATATAGATTTTAAACAATTCTCCTTAACATATAACCTTGTTATCCCCTTGCCAAGGGATGAGAAGCTGTTTATTCTCTTTTAGAGTGATTTTTCTTTATCTTTTCACCTCAATATTAAAAAAAGGCGCCACAACATTCACCAGCGCAGCATCTTCGCGTGAGGAAAGCCAATCAAAAGGCGCCATAATCCGCTTGATGATCACATTTTTATGAACAATCGCTTGAGAAATCAACTCTGGAATATCATTCCCTTTATCATTTGAAATCATCAGCAGCGATTGTAAAGAGGGAAAATGAAGTTTTTTAAGATCAAAATGGCTTTTTTTAACTAAAGATTTCAGCTGTTCTAAATTTGCTGCCCCAACCTTTATAGCCTCAGATCCATGATTTGTAATTTGATAGCGCCCATCCCATATAAAAGTTTTGTTTGGCTCTACGATAGCCTCTTTCATATTTCGAGATTCACGCCACAAAGAAATTCCATTTTTGTTATATTCAACGACAGATCCAGCATAAGTAAAACGCCGTTTTTCTAGAGAATGAAAACAGAGTTTTTGAACAAGTGTGTTTAATTTTTGACGAGGGAGCAAATAGAATCTTCCCCCCATCAACACCGCAAAGAGTCCTACAACGAAAGGAAAACTAGAATGTTTCTGTAAAAATGGTGCAGGCTTTACTATAAAGCAGCGCCCATGTTGAACAGTAATATCCAGCGCTAAAATTAAATTGGCAATATCTTGCGCTTGTTGACGACGTTGCAATGCAGCTTCATTTATTTTTTTAGCAATATCAGCAAACTTTTCGGGATGAAGAGAATAACGCACACGCACGCGTTCAAAATTGCGATCTTCATTGGTTGGATCATCAATCCATGTTTTCCCTTGTAAGCGTAAATAAGTCCGTAATGTTTGGCGTTTTACGCTAAGGAGTGGCCGAATCAAACGCACTTTTCTATGCAACAATGCCTCACGCGGAATACATGATAAACCACGCTCATAGAGAGATGCATAGCTTTTTTCAGCAATATTTATTCTTGTTTCTCTGGCATGATCTTTCTCATGCACGCCTCCAATTTCACCGTGCAAGGCACCAACAAAATCTCTCGCATAAACCTTATTCCACAGACCACCGACTTCACCATGCACAATATTTTTACTTTTTTGGAGACGCTGATATCGCATTTGATAGGTTTCAACCTGATCATTGAGTGTATGCCCCGTCATAATAAGTGATGCACCTTGCTTTTGTGCCTCTTTCACTAAGAGATCATAACGCGCCACACGAGCGCTAGAAGCAATATGTGTTTTTGGTTTTTCACCTTCCCATCGCACAATGATATGCTTAACGCGATGACCCTGACAAATCTCTGCAACAATTTCTGCTTCACGTGCTGATTCTCTACGCAATTGATGATCAACAGTTACAGCAATCATTTCAGGAGAAACAGAGAGAGTTTCCAAATACTCTTTGACTAAAAACATCAAAGCCAACGAATCACTCCCCCCTGAAACCGCAAGAATCAACTTTTGACACTGAATAAAATCTGATGTTTTAAAGAGATTTCTTGCCAGTCTAACGCACACTGAAAAAGACCTAACTACTTATTTAAGAGGTTTACAAAACACAGATTCTAACCTTTGCTGACGTTTTGATTTTTTTGCAAACAGAGCACAATCTTCTTTATTCACCTCAAGAGCAACCATACTTCTTGCTAATTTTAGCAAAATTTCAGAGGTATAGAGCTTCTTTTTATCTGCATACCATGCACTAAGATAGACTTGTGCTGCTTCATGATAGCGTTTTTGCCCCAATAAAGATTCTGCCAACCAAAATAAAGCATCATTACTCAAAGGATTTTTTTTGTAACGATTTTGAAAAGTACAAAAGGCTTTTTCAGCTTCAACATAGTTGGTGGAACGAATAAAATCATAACCTTCTTTATATAAAGTTTTCGAAGGAGAAAGAATTCCATCTACACGACGTGCTTCACTATGAACATTTACATCAGGCGCTTTTTTTAAATGATCCTTTATTTCCTTCACATCTTTATGACTTTTTTTCAACTGTTTACTGTTTTCATGGTCACGGCTTCCCACCTTAAGCTTCACAGCAGAACCCTTTGTCTGCTCACCCGTCCCATCCTTCTGCACCATCTCTTTTTTCACAGTCTGAGATTTTTCATCCAAAGCAGCCTCTTTAAAGGAACAAGAATAAACAGAAGAATCCTTCTTATCAAAAAGCAGATGAAACTGCTTTTTGATATTTTGCAAATTATTATGCTCAAGCACCACTCGTATCTTATGCAAAAGTTTATCTAAATCATAATCTTTAAATAAAATCTGTTGATTCTCTAAAATAATTCCTTTGTATCCTACAACCTCCGAAGCTTTCTCCACAGCATCAGAGGCTGATTTATCAACGGAATCTGACGCTTTCTCCACAGCATCAGAGGCTGATTTATCAACGGAATCTGACGCTTTC
>NZ_JACIFE010000003.1:124004-129266 GCF_014197255.1 Bartonella fuyuanensis
AATCTGACGCTTTCTCCACAGCATCAGAGGCTGATTTATCAACGGAATCTGACGCTTTCTCCACAGCATCAGAGGCTGATTTATCAACGGAATCTGGCGCTTTCTCCACAGCATCAGAGGCTGATTTATCGGTAGCATCCACCTTATCCGTATCATGAACAGGATATTCAGAAATCTTTCGCGCCGCACTTTGAGCAAATACTGCAGAACAGGCTATGAAAACCGCCATATAAAAGATAGTTTTCCAATTAATTTTACGATACATTCTTTTCTCCCCTTTAAAAGCTCACTGAATGGTTAAAAAATAATTCTCTTCAATGCCCCCCTATGTTATTAAGCGTTGTAACAGCGCGTCGATTTTGATTCCAACAAGAAATATCATCACACACCGCTACGGGTCTTTCTTTCCCGTAAGAAATTGTTTGAATCCTTTGCGCAGACACACCTAGAGACACCAAATAGTCACGGACAGCAACAGCACGGCGCTGTCCTAGTGCTAAGTTATATTCACGTGTTCCTCTCTCATCAGCATGACCTTCAATCATAATAGAGTAATAAGGATAATGAAGCAACCATTCTGCTTGTCGCATTAAAATACGTTCAGCATCAGCATCAATAGAAGAAGAATCGAGACTAAAAAACACACGATCCCCTACATTAACTGTAAATTCTTGTCCTGAACCTGATATTTCCTGATTCAAACCAGCACCATTCATATAAGAGCCATTTATCCTATTAAACGCACTGGGATTTTTTTTGCCACACCCCATCAAGGACAGTGAGAAAAAAAAGATAATAGTTAAAGAATGAAAGAAGGTATTTTTGGTAGAGCACATAGTCTGTTTCTCCTTGAGTTTTGTAAAGAAAGGCAAATTCTTAGAATATTTTTAAGAATAACTATTAATTCCTAATGAATTTGTCATCATTTTTGAGTCCCTACCAAATTTTTCTCCTCTAACCATTTACTTCTTCTAAAATTTTTCTGAGAAACATTGTCCTTATACGCCAACTTGTTATCCATCATCTTGATTTTGACGATTTCTTTGCAGCGCATTCAACTTTGCAAAAACTTTATCTGCATCAAAGGTTTTGTGTGAATTTTTTTCATTTTCATCTTCCTCTAAAGCGACGTTTTCTGTCACCGATGCGGGAAGTAAGGACCTATCTTCTTCTGCAGCGACAATGCGATTTTTTGCTGCGCGCTGGAGTTCAAAATCTAAATCGATTTGCGAACACAAGCCAAGTCCCACAGGATCAAGAGGCACTAAATTAGCACTATTCCAATGGGTTCTAAGGCGGATTTGCTCAATTGTTGCTTTTGTTGTTCCAATCAACCGTGCAATTTGTGCATCTTTCAACTCGGGATGGTTTGTGACCAACCACAAGATACCATTGGGGCGATCTTGACGTCGAGAAAGTGGGATATAGCGCGCCCCTTTACGCTTTTTTTCAGGAATGAATACCCTAGATTGAGAAATTTTCAAGCGTGCGTTTTGATCTGCCTCTGCCCGTGCAATTTCGCTGCGCGTTAATTGCCCAGAACTGATTGGATCTAAACCTTTAATACCGTAAGCAGCTTCACCATCAGCAATAGCTTTCACTTCCAAAACATGCAATTTACAAAATTCTGCAATCTGATCAAAAGAAAGAGCTGTATTATCAACCAACCAAACTGCTGTCGCTTTGGGCATCAAAAGTTGCGTTGCCATTTTTATAAATCCTCTTCTACACCTCTTCTCTGAGGCAGTTTACCGCTTATTCAAGAACGACCGGAATCTTTTATATATCCGATTTACTTCACCCACTCCTAAAAGCGAAACATGAAATAAAATTTTGCCATGAGATTACATTCTCCTTAATATATAGCGTGATTTTCACTCAACGACAAGAGATCTCTCTTTTAAGATTCTCAAGAGGGTATCTTTACCTTTAAGCTGAATTTTCTTATAAGGAGTTTGTTTGAATATTTCACCTCATGCTACGGCACATTTGTTTTGGTGGAATTCATATTTTATTGCCTCAAATTGTTTAAAGAGTATCGCACTAGCAAGAAAGCCCTCAAATAGGAAGGAAAACTATGGCAGGCCATTCACAATTTAAAAATATTATGCACCGTAAAGGGCGCCAAGACGCCATGCGCTCAAAAATATTTTCTAAACTTGCACGCGAAATTACTGTCGCAGCAAAACAAGGTGCTCCTGATCCAGCCATGAATCCACGTTTAAGACTCGCTATCCAAAATGCAAAAGCACAATCAATGCCGAAAGACAATATTGAGCGTGCAATTAAAAAAGCTTCAGGCACCGATGTGGAAAATTATGATGAAGTGCGCTACGAAGGCTATGGACCAGGTGGTGTTGCGATCATTGTTGAAGCTTTAACCGATAACCGCAACCGTACCGCTTCAAACGTGCGAGCTGCCTTCACCAAATCGGGAGGCGCCTTAGGGGAGACAGGTTCTGTAAGTTTTATGTTTAATCGTATTGGTGAAATAATCTATAAACGAGAAGCAGGAACAGCAGATAGCATTATGGATGCAGCAATTGAAGCTGGTGCTGAAGATGTACAATCAGAAGAAACCGAACATCATGTTACCTGCGCATTTGAAGATATTGGTGAAGTTTCAAAAACACTTGAAACGAAACTTGGTGAAGCAGAATCGATTAAAATAATTTGGAAAGCCACCACCCTTGCACCAATAGATGAAGAAAAAGCTTCATCCGTTTTACGACTGATTTCAACATTAGAAGAAGATGATGATGTGCAAAACGTTTATGCCAATTTTGATGTCAGTGATGAGATTTTGGCAAAACTATCTGGATAATTCCAACATGCGATAAGCACTTACTTCATTTATGAGGGATTCAAAACATCTGTTTACCCCTCTTTAATTTATTCGTGTAGACCGTTTTCTCTATCTGTTTTATGTTTTTATTGTATATTGAGCAATGGCGACCATGCTGGATCAGAGGCATCATTGGGTGTAGGTAATTGCCGCTCATTGCGTCCCGTGATGTCAATGGTATAAATTTTTGGTCCCATACCGGGATTTTTGCGAAAAAACATCAGCACCCGACCATTGGGCGCCCAAGTTGGTCCTTCATTGTGAAAACCTGTAGTTAAAATTCGTTCTCCTTGTCCATCGGGATGCATAACACCGATAGAAAATTTTCCGTTTAATTGTTTTGTAAAAGCAATATAGTCACCACGTGGTGACCAAATAGGTGTAGAATAGCTTCCCTCGTTTGAAGAAATACGCTGAATATCACTCCCATCCGCGTTCATTTTATAGATTTGCGGCTTTCCACTACGATCCGAAGAAAAGACGATTTGTTTGCCATCCGGTGAATACGAAGCAGATGTATCAATAGCAGCAGTTGTTGTAAGGCGTGTCATCGTACGGGTCCGTAAATCCATCGTATAAAGATTTGCACTCCCATCATTTTGCAATAAACTCATGATAACCTTTTGTCCATCAGAAGAAAAACGCGGAGCAATAGTCATATTATTAAAAGTTCCAATTAACTCTCTTTGTCCCATTTCAATTTGTTGGAGATAAACATGGGGCACTTGATTGTCCTCATAAGCCATATAAGTCATTTCTTGCCTTTTTGGTGAAAAACGCGGTGTAAGCACCAATTCACTTCCATCAGACATATAAATCAAATTTGCTCCATCTTGATCCATCATTGCTAAACGTTTAATACGTGCATTTTGAGGTCCTGTTTCATCAATAAAAACAATTTTTGTATCAAAATAACCACTTTCTCCTGTCATCTCACTATAGATTTCATCTGCGATCATATGTGCCACACGCCGCCAACGCTCTGTAGCCGTATAAAAACGCCGTCCTTTCAGTTGTCGCTGTCCAAAAACATCCCATAAACGGAAATCAACCCTTAATCGCCCATCGATTTCTCTCATGACTTGCCCAGTAACCAAACCTTGCGCTTTTATTTTCTGCCAATAAGAAAAATGCGGTTGTTTATTAGGATTAGAAATTTTTTCAAAAAAATTTTTCTTATCAAGCGGTAAAAAAAGCCCCGACCGTTCAAGATCAGCTGCCACCACAGCCGATATTTTCAACCCAATCGAATCATTGGAAATAAAATCTGTAATTGCAATGGGAATGGGATTAAAATCAGCACTTGAAATAGTTCCTTTCAATTGTGCATAAACCATTGAAATATTTAAAAACCACAAACCACAAGTGACAAGAAACCAAGCAAAAACTTTATGTCTCATTATCGTCATCATGGAATGTATCCTTTCTTTAAGCAATTTTTTCTATTATCGTATTTTTTGGAGAGGATCGACATTAAAGTCAAAGCCTTGGCCCCACAAGTCATACTGATCACGTGGGAGATCTGTATAAGGTTGGCATGAAAAAACAGCAGCGTATACCTGCCTTATCATAATAGCTTGTTGACTCTCAAGACCGTTTATGGGATCAATGATCGGCTCACCTACAACCATTCCTTCACGGTCCAAATAAAACCGCAACCGCACAATCGGACGGCTTTTTAAATCGCCACCAAGCGCTACAAGTTTAAGCTTCTGTTGAATACATCCCCCCACAATATTGACCAATGTTTGTGCCATTTTTGTGGTATCATTAATATTTTTTCTTGCACCCAAAGCTTCCAATGTATGAGAACGTTTTGCTCCACCTCCTTGTGTACGCGCACGATTGAGCAAATTATTTTCCTCCATTGCCAAAATATCCTCAATGGTCTGTTTATTTTGGTTTTTCTTGTTAAGTTTTGGCGTATTTTGATTCGATACGGCCTTATTTTTCATTGGAGATTCTTCATCAAGTTTTGGTTTAAACAGTGGCAACAGAGATTTCGCTGGAAGCGTAATTTCTGGCGCTTGATGAACAACCTGCTCTGCCGGTACTTTTTGTCTTGTTGACGCCAATTCTTTTGGCAGTTTCATCTCTTCATTTTTGGATGGAGATTTAAACGCACTCTTGGGAATATCCTCCGCTGCTTCTAAAGGCAGCTCAGGTGCACTCTTGGGAATATCCTTTGCTGCTTCTAAAGGCAGCTCAGGTGCACTCTTGGGAATATCCTTCGCTGCTTCTAAAGGCAGCTCAGGTGCACTCTTGGGAATATCCTTCGCTGCTTCTAAAGGCAGCTCAGGTGCACTCTTGGGAATATCCTCCGCTGCTTCTAAAGGCAGCTCAGGTGCACTCTTGGGAATATCCTCCGCTGCTTCTAAAGGCAGCTCAGGTGCACTCTTGGGAATATCCTTCGCTGC
>NZ_JACIFE010000003.1:129363-145518 GCF_014197255.1 Bartonella fuyuanensis
TGCTTCTAAAGGCAGCTCAGGTACACTCTTGGGAATATCCTTCGCTGCTTCTAAAGGCAGCTCAGGTACACTCTTGGAAGCATCCTCTAACGCTTTAAAAATCTCTTCTGTTTTTGCTTCTAATAATTTTGGTTGTATAAGTTCCGGTGCAGATATTTCCGCCCCATTCTCGCTTGACATCAGCGGTGTTGTCTCAACGGGAAGCAGCTTTTCCCTTGGCTTAAAAGGTGCAAGATTATCTATTCGTCCTTCCCCAATATAGCGCGCATCTTCTTTCTCCTGTGGTTGCATAGTTGGTTTAACGGCAGGAATTGCACGAAGAGGAGCCTCCACAGCTCCTTGTTGAGAGGAAAACACTTCATTCAAAGGAGCAAGAGTGATAGGAATTGTTTCCAATTGTTGTGGTAAAGAAACAAGGTTTGCAAACTGAATGACTCCCCAACTGAGAAAAATGACATGAACCACAAGGGATAAAACCAAGCCTCGTTTCATGCTATGATAGGAGTCTTTGTTCATTTTTTATGCCTTATTTATATCTTATATTTTTATTTTTAATCACTCTAATCTCTTTAAAAAACAATCGCTTATGCCGCAATTTAAGTGTTCATTATTTATTGCGCTAAACTTGCTAACGCAACTTGAGAAAAACCGGCTTTTTGAATATCCGCCAGCAGTTTTAATACTTGCTGATATTCAATAGTTTTAGCAACCCTCACAAAAATCCGTTGATCTTTTTGTGTAGCATCTGCTTCCAGAAGAGTTTTAAGTTGTGCAACCAGTGCTTGTGACGTTTCATAATAATCTTGATTAATAGCAAAGCGCCCTTGCGCATCAAGTGAAACGGTAAGGGGGGGTTTTTGCGCTTGTACGGGCCCCGCTTGACTACGAGGCAAATCCAGAGGAACACCATTCACCAAAAGAGGTGCAGAAACCATAAAAATAATTAACAATACCAACATAACATCCACAAAAGGTGTTATATTGATCTCACTCATCAGTTGGCTTCGTGAATGATGCCGACCACGTGTATTTTTTCGAGAAGAAGAAGCAACAGAAATTCCCATAGGCAAGCTCCTTTATTATAAAGAGGAAGGTACTGTGCGTGTTTCATCAAGACGCCGCGATACAATTGTTGAAAATTCATTGGCAAAATTTTCTATTTGTGCAATAAGACGAACACTTTCATGGGTCAACTTGTTATAAGCAATAACGGCTGGAATTGCTGTAAACAAACCAATAGCAGTTGCTAAAAGCGCTTCTGCAATACCTGGTGCTACAATGGCAAGCGATGTATTTTGCGACGCTGAAATAGAAAGAAAAGATTCCATAATACCAATAACAGTTCCAAAAAGTCCGATAAAGGGTCCTGCAGATCCAAGTGTGGCCAAAAAAATTAGTTTTGATTCTATTTTTTCACTTTCACGTCCCAATGCTAAATCCATAGCCTTATCAATTCTGCTCTGCAAACTTGTCGATGTATGGATCCCTTTTTCAAGAGATTTTTTCCATTCAACCATTGCCGCTATAAAAACTGCTGATATACTATTGATGCATTGACCTTTACATGATGCATAAAGATCCTCTAGCGCTTTTCCTGACCAAAATGTCCGTTCAAATTGCTTTATTTCACGTTGGATTCTTCGATAAGTAAAAATTTTATCAAAAATAATTGCCCAACTCCACACGGAAGCGCATAATAACCCAATCATAACACCTTTAACGACCCAACCAGCTTGCATAAACAAATGTAACATTCCAATTGTTTCTGGATTCGTTAGTTCTATGTGCGGCATAATTTTTGTCCCTCTAAATGAAAGGTGCATTTATTAAATTCTATAAGATAGATTGTTTTATAGTTTCTAAATTTAAGTAAAAAACTTCAGTTTCACATAAATCCACGCACTAAAACAAGACCTATTTCTTAAATTTCTTAAAAAAATAATGACAGAGACATCCCCCAATACACATTCTCCTCATTCCAAAACGGCATCTATAAAAGATATCATGATAAATCCTCCTCATAAATGCTATAAAAATGTATGATATTAAATCTATGATACACCACCCTCTTTTACATTTATGAAAAAAATATCCTATGCATTTCCAGCTCAAACGTGATAAGCCTTAGCACTTGAAAAGATTCATATTTTATTCTCTTCTTAATAATTTTTAGCCCCACTCACTCATCCTGCTTGCGACATGTAAAAAAATGTTCTTGATTAATTCACTGTAAAAAACTTGAAAAGAAAAAATTTTTACAAGCCTCAGAATTTTCATTTGTGTTGTCACGCAACAAATGAGCATTATAAACAAATATGCTATCATCACGAAAGACACCACCTCCCCTCAGGCTTTTATTTCCTTTATTTTTAATGAAATTGCAGCCTCAGAAACAAAAAAAATCAAAATAAACTCCACCCCATACGCCCTGTAAGTTTATGCAATCCTCATTGTGCTGTAAATTTGTGGAATAATACCTTTTAACGCTCATCATCCATCATGATAGCACGATAGTAACATAAAAGCTTCTGTGATGTAAAAAAGACTTTTCACCATTTTTACTTCACAAAGATCCAAATCAGCTCCTTCATTCTCTTTACTCACTTGCGATATTTGATCCTTATTGCATTAAGGATGGTCTATAAGCAACATTTTAATATTTTTTAATAGTTTATATTGCTCATTACTCTTTGATGATGTGTAAGCAACTGGTTTTAATTGTTTCAACACGAACAGATTTGAAATGAAAGTGTTTAACTCTCTTGAGTTCTCTCCGAGTAGGAAATGATAAATAATTGCTTTAAATCAACAATGCATTTCGGTTTTGCATGGATGGATTGATCACTCATTCATGACGTTTAGAAGCACGCATAAAATCATGCACACGATGAATTAAGAAGCTCCCTCTTAGGAGGCCAAATGACACTGTAGTAAAAAAACAATACAAATTTCTTAGAACAGCCTTTGGATATTTTGCAATAACTTTCAACCTTATCGTTTTTTATCACTTTGATCGTAATATTATTGCAATCTTTTGCAAAGAATGCACATTTTTATCATGAAAATGAATCTTAATCCGCTTTTTATATTTTGTACTTTTTTCTGTTTTCTTTGCAGAATAATCTTTTGAGTTTATGGCAGAAAATATGAGGATAGCGCGTTAATTTTAAACCATGCCATGGAAGAGACGTAATGAATCTTGTAGGATATCATCTTCAATTTATTATAGCAGAAGTGTTTTCCTTTGATGAAGCGGATGTCCTTGTTTACGGTAAAGGAGCAATATTTAAGCTATGTAAACTAGATGGTTTTAGATGAGAGATTAATTTACGCATGAGGCTGCTATGCAGTATCTCTTCAATGAAGGACATTTTTAACCAAGCATTTTCGCAAAAAGCTCTTTAGGTAACCGTCGCGGTTTTGCTTCCTCATTAATCAAAGCAATTTCAACTTTTGCTGTTACCAACGTGGTTGCCTCATGCAAAATAGATTGCTCCATAAAAAAGCGCGCTCCCTGGATATGATTAACACGTGTTTTAACAACTAAAAGATTATCAATTTTGGCTGGTCGTAAAAAACTAATTTCCATATGACGCACAACAAAAAACAGTTTTTCCCCCTCCACCCCTGCTGCTAACACCTTATTATTAAACCCAGTATCCCGTAAAAACTCTGAACGTCCGCGTTCAAAAAACTCAAGATAACGCGCATGATAAACCACACCAGAAAAATCTGTATCAGCAACATAAACGCGAACCTGAAAATTATGAAAAGCATTTATATCATTGCGCTTGAAAGGAGTTCCTTCTGTCATCTACATAAGTCCCATAAAATCATTTAATCGAGCCAATTATTTATAGAGCAACAAATTGACCATATTTTTGTGTTAAAGTTATGAAAGCAAAAACGCAAAGTCCTCAACAGTTCCAAACATTTTCAAACGGAATATGTTAAAAGAAGAACACCTTTATGCTTGCTATAAAATATTCATGCAATTTCTTTTAAAAGAGAATGTCTTAATCATCTTCTCTATCCCATAAAGTTGTCTGAAGTGATAAACTATCTTGAGCATCAACCAGTTGAGTACGCCTTTTTCCAGATGTTATCGAAGCAGGAGCAGAAAGCCCTAAATGGCTCCAAGCCTTTTCAGTCAGCGTACGTCCACGCGCTGTTCTTTGAATAAAGCCTTGTTGGAGAAGATACGGTTCAACAATATCTTCAATAGCATCGCGTGGTTCTGATAAAGCAGCAGCAATTGTTTCAATCCCCACTGGTCCCCCTAAAAAAGTTTCCGCAATCAGGAGCAAATAGCGCCGATCCAGTAGATCAAGCCCAAGTTGATCCACTTCAAGGCGTGAAAGCGCTTCATCGGCGATTTTTCGGTCAATTTGTTTTGCTTGTTTAACCAGAGCAAAATCACAAACACGCCGTAAAAGTCGTCCGGCAATTCGAGGCGTACCACGAGCTCGGCGTGCAATTTCATGAGCTCCATCATCACTAATCTTGACAGCAAAAAACCGCGCATTGCGCTGAATAATATATTCCAATTCTTCTATCGTATAAAAATTGAGGCGTATTGGGATGCCAAAACGGTCTCGTAGCGGTGTCGTCAAAAGTCCCAAACGTGTGGTAGCTGCTACCAAAGTAAATTTGGCCAAATCAATCTTAACCGAGCGTGCAGCGGGCCCTTCTCCAATGATAAGATCCAGTTGATAATCTTCCATTGCTGGATAAAGAATTTCTTCAATCGCTGGATTTAAGCGATGTATCTCATCAATAAAAAGGACATCACGTTCCTCGAGATTGGTCAAGAGAGCTGCTAAATCTCCTGCTTTAGCAATAACTGGCCCTGAAGTAGAACGAAAATTAACGCCTAATTCTTTTGCCATAATTTGTGAAAGCGTTGTTTTTCCTAAACCCGGTGGTCCTACAAACAAAACGTGATCCAATGCTTCCTGCCGCGTTTTTGCTGCTTCAATAAATATTTTTAAATTAGCCCGCGCCGCTTCTTGACCAATAAAGTCATCGAGAACTTGTGGTCTTAAGGAGCGATCTGGATCGTTAGGAAGGGAGGCGCTACCAAGAAGGCGTTTGTCTTCATCTTTATACATTGTGACCTTGATTTTAAGTAGGAGAAGAAAGTAATTTTAGACTCTGGCGAATCAACAAAGCCGAAGAAACTGTTTCTTCCTCAAGCTCGTTCATCGCAAGAGCAAGTGCGCGAGCTGCTTTCTCCCGTTCAAAACCAAGTTTTATCAACGCAGAAAGCGCATCCTGTGTAGATTGATTGGTCATTTCACGCTGAGGAATCGAAACAGTCTTAACCACCTGTTCAAAAGGGAGTGTTTTACTTTTCAGTTCACCCACAATTCTTTCACTGACTTTTTTACCAACACCTGGCGCCCGACTAATCATTGCACCATCATTTAAGGCAATGGCTTGTGCAAGTTCAACTGGCGATAAAGTGCCCAAGATTGCTAAAGCAACCTTTGCCCCTACACCAGGAACATTTTGTAAAAGACAAAACCATTCCTGTTCAACTCTTGTAACAAAACCAAAAAGGCGAATTGCATCTTCACGCACATGTGTCTCAATAAAGAGGCTTAACGCCTCCCCAACAGAGGGTAAAGAAGAACGCAGCCGATTTGACACAAAAACAACATACCCCACACCGTGAACATTAAGAATAATATGATCATCAAAGATCTGTTCAAGGGTACCTTTTAATTTACCAATCACCTTACAACCCCAATCATAACGCCATCCTAGCCTGATAAGATTGGTCAATACTTTTACGATACATACTATGACAAAGAGCAAGAGCAAGAGCATCAGCCGCATCACTGCTATCAAATTCAGCCTGTGGCAGGAGCACTTTTACCATCCTATGAATTTGCTCTTTAGCGCCGTGTCCAACACCAATAACCGATTTTTTCACTTTGTTGGGCGCATATTCAAAAACAGGAAGATTGGCTTGTGCCGGAACCAGCAGCGCCATTGCCCGCGCTTGCCCCAATTTTAAAGTTGCCGTAGCATCTTTGTTGACAAAGACATGTTCTACAGCAGCTTCATGAGGCATAAATTGTTGCACAATATCCGAAAGACCTCTGTGGATCTGACACAATCTGAAAGCCAGTTCACACTGTACATCAGAAGACACCGTCCCCGCCGCAATAAACTGAAGACGATTACCCACAAGATCGATAACGCCCCACCCTGTACGTCGTAATCCTGGATCAATGCCTATAATACGAATCGCCTCTGCCATAGGCTTGAGTTTATACACTTTTCTCTTTCTCGAATAAAGGCTCAGCAGCAAAGAAAACAGCAGCAAAATACAAAAACAAGTAAAAAGGAGGCATAACCAAGAATTTATACATTATAACATTCAACGAAAGGCAGCTTTACGGAATATATCCGATAATGGCTGTCCTTGTGCTTCGTAATAATCAAGCACTCTGATTTCCTTGCCAATAAACTGTGCTATCCATATCGCCGTAGCATCTGCCTTAGCTCCCGTGCCACCAATATCCCAAAAAGCGCGTATCTGCATTAAATGGTCACAAGAAACACGCCCTATCCGCCCCTCCTGCTCGGCTGCCAACATTTCCTTTTGATAGAATGAAATCAACCAAAACCATTCACACATCACAGGAAAACAATTTATAACTCAAAATCAAAGCATAAAAATTTCCCTTCTGTATCATTTTCATAAAATCACGATTAAATATCGCAAGCAAGAAAACAGATGATGCTACAATATACATTCACCAAAGTAAAGATGCTGCGCAATGGATGGTATCCATTTCACTACAAGAGCTTTTACCTGATACCATAACGCCACCAACACTGTGGATATGAACAAGAATTGAAAAGTATTTTCTCATATGTTCCTCACAACACAATGATCTTGCATAGAGCACAGAAAGCATTGGATAGTTATTTATTTTGGATGTGTTGTTATTTTAAATCATGGAGATAACGCATTGCTTAACGCTTTCGTTTTTCACGTTCTTTAATGGGATTCCAACTCTCACGTAAAATAGAACGCCATTAAAAAGAAGATCTGAAACAATACGTTATCCTCATTAATCCAAGATTTACATTGATTTTATGGATATCAATTAATTTACAACACTTTTCTAGATCTGATCTAGCGTGGATCGTTTTCATAGTGAAAACAAAATTAAACACCATACTAGCGTTCCAACTGCAATAAACTGCAATCAATTCTCCACAAGCTACCCATCCCATGGAATAATTCAAAATCAAGAGTTTTCTGCCATAAGCTCAAGACCTTTTCTCATGCTCAAAGAGCAGCTAGGTATAAAAAAGCCACTCCATATTAATTGGTTTTAGTCGTACAATTCTAGTTGTAAAATTCTAGTTATAAAAAATGAGGCTACTGCTTTAAATATCACGAAAGAAACAAGAAAATATCCTCTAAGAACGCCCAAAAGCTGTTTTCAGCAATTCGATTTGTTTTCCTACTGGATTATCATCTTCTAAGTCACAGGATCCTATTGCTTCCATTCCACAGCGCATATACCTTACACGCGCTTCTAAACGCAATGAATGAGCAACAAATTGTCGAAAAATTTCTGGCAATTCCTGCCAATACGAGGTTTCAAATTGCAAGGTTGGTGTATGAAGTGACACTTTTACAATTTCTTTTTTTATTTGCTCTGCTGACATTTCCCCTTCGCGCTCTGCCCGCAAAAGAAGAAGCTGAGAAGCAATTTGCATAAGTCGTGTACTTAAATACATAGCCTCTTTTGCATAGACTGCAGAAACTTCCGCCGAAAGGGAACGTGCCACTAATTTTCCTTCATCGTCAATATACGCTGCGGTTTTTTCAATCAGCGCCATTGTTTCTTCATAGAGACGATTAAACGCATTCTCAAAAGCATTATGCTCAATCATGATAATAGGTTTATCATATGGACGTTTATGTACGCTCACGCTTTTATACTCCAAGTATTAAACAAAATTACACCACTCAACGAACAGAGCATTAAAAAGTTTCTCTTGTTGCTGTCCATAATACTTTTTTTAAACTGATACCTCTCTTAAATTTTATGCACAACGTGCTTTTAGACTAAGATTACCACGCCCAACAAACACCACAAGAGCATTTTTTTATAAACGAATCAGTTTTCTTGAAAAAGCCCGTTTTTCAGATTACTGTTTCTCACAATAATAAGCGACTCCAAATTGTAGGGCAATACCCGTTATCATTAAGAAGCTATCGGAAAAAAACGTTCCTGTCATCACTGTTTTTACAATTTGTCCAAACATCGCAAAAATAGTTCCAGTAACAAAGACTGGTAAACTGTGTTTTCCTAAGATTGCTAAAGGATGTCTCTGAGAGACATAAAACCATTTATTGACACGCGGCAACGAAAGAATGACAAAAGATAATGCCAGAACATGGAGTAAACGCGGCACACTTAAAAAGGTTTTATTAAAATTAATCAACGGAGAGGTCCAGCCCAACCAACCCAAAATGCCCCACCAGTTTAAGCGAACCCATAAGAATGCCAACAAAAGATACACTGCCGCACAGACAACCCAAAAAGACTGAAAAGCGATTTTTTTGCCTTGTTTAAGCGCTAAAGTACTGGTTAAACCTATAACAAACAAGAATTGCCAAGATAAAGGATTTAAAAACCACTTTCCCTTTAAAGGATAAGAGGGAGGAGCAATTTTATAAAATCCGCAGATAAGATACAGCATAAACGAACCCCAAAGCAGCCACTTTATCCGTTTACACCCCAAATAAAGGATAAAAGGTGCAAACAACATCAAAACGATATAAAGTGGAAGGATATTATTATATCCCAATTGGTGCCCGAAGCTTAAGGTACTTAAAAATGCAATAACAGGCTCCTTAAAGAAGAGTCCGATGTTATTCATTAATAAAAGTTTTTCTGTTTTCCATAAGAAAAATGCCCCTGAAAAAAGGCCTAAAGTTACAAAAGTAGTAAAGAGATATGCCCCATAGAGTTGAAAAGCCCTCTGCCAAAGTTTTCTTATAATAAAAGCAAAAGACTTTTTCTGTAACCGCCCATGAAAGCTTAATCCTAGTGAAATCCCTGAAAGCAAAACAAAAATTTCTGCGGAATCAGAAAAACCGAAATTTTTATGTGTTATATACTCATAGAGAGTCCCGGGAATATGGTTAATGAAAATTGTCAATAAAGCTAAAGCACGAAAAACATCAACGCGTGTATCACGAGGAAAAGGTGGCATCTTCTGCTCAAAAACACCCTCATCTTTCATAAGTGGACTCCCACATGTTATAATCCTCTTGAAATCATATAAAAAGAGTGATTACCCTCATCGCAAACAAGCGAGGCAGGATGAAACTTTAATTTTTAAGAGTCAAGTTTCTTTTTAAGCATTATTTTTTTAAGGAAAAAGTCTTCTAAAGACAAAAGAACGAAAAACATCCATGCGTATCTTGCACAGAAAAAAAGTGACATATTATGCTTAAGAATACCTTGGGGATTTCATCAGTGAACTCCCGCCCATCCTCGCTTGAAGTTACGTGAAAATGATCATCACTCTTCTCGCAAAGAAGCATAAACAGAATTGAAACTTTAATTTTTAAGCATCATCTTTATTCTAAGGAACAGGGCTTTGACATGACACAACAACAAAATAAACCTATTGATTCATCTCTTTTTCCTCAGTTAGTTTTCACACTCGATGTCCGGCGCAACATCCCCCACACATTTTTTCGGCAAATTTTGCAAACAAAGTCTTTTGCATGCGTCATCCTCTATGATTCTGAAAAATTGAAAGATGATGGCTTTTTTTTACAACAACAAGCGCAAATTTATGTAAAAGAGATTCAACACTATGACGCTGCCCTTCTCATTGCTAATGACAGCCGCATTGCCGGACGCATAAAAGCGGACGGTTTGCACATAGAAGATGACCTTAACGCTCTTGAAAGCTTCAAAAATCAGCAACAAAAACAAAAAATCATAGGCTTTGGCAATTTACGGAATCGTCATTCCGCAATGCTTGCAGCAGAAACAGGTCTTGACTATCTTCTGTTTGGAAAATTAGGTGCTGATAAAAAACCTCATGCGCATCCCCGCAATATCCAGTTAGCAACATGGTGGGCCGAAATTATGGAAACCCCTGCCATCATTCAAGCGGGAAGCGATTTGTCAACTTTTGATGAAATCTTAAAAACCACATGCGAATTCATTGCCATAGAAGAAATCATCTTTGCCCACGATAATCCTCTATCTTTACTAAAAATGATAAAAGAAAAATGTGAAAATTTTCCCTTATAAAGCCTCTTCTTTTACAGGGATTTTCCAAATAGGCATAAAAACCGCCAGAATTAAAGCGCATACCCTAAAACCATCCACACCACACACATCCCACAAAGCAACACATCTTGTAAAGACTAAGAAACTATTGCTTCCCATCCTTTTTCAAATAGCAAATGACTGTGCAAATTTTAATGAAGTTAAAAACCATATATCAATTCATTGAAGCTATCATCTTCAATCCCCCCTCATGCGCACAAGAATTATCGATTGTCCTGTAAAACGGTGTTCTCAAAATATAGAAAGCTCAAAACACTTTTCTCATCCTCCTTTCTTGATTTTTGCTTGCATGAAAAGCCCGCTATCTCTTCACTTGAGCAATTCTATGTTAAGAAACACTGTTTTAATTTTTATTATAAATTTTCTGAAACTACTTTACGAATCGAAGGAGGACTTTGATTGCCTCCGCACCGATCAACAGAGTTATAAAACCTGAAAAATCAAACAAACATTGACCCTGACTTGTGGATATTTTTAAATTTCAGGAAATTTTTCTCTGTTCGAGTTATCTAAGCCCTAAAAGCAAAAAAATGATTTGGACTCAATATTTTCAAGTTCCCAGAACACCCATGCGAAAACGCTCACACCCGAGAGGAATTTTAAAATGCAAACCAAAGAGCTTGATAACGACATTGTCATTAGCAAAAAATTCGTTTTAGACGACACAAAATGTTGAAGATATCTCAAAAAATATGAACCAAACATTAAGATATCACTTTCCAACAAATCCCAAAATATGAAAACGGTTTAAATCGTGTGAACGCAGAGCATTAAAAAATTGCCAATGGCTTGAATGGGCCTATTGTCTTTCCTTACGCGTTCTCTTAACAAACACCAATTCCCATACCACCACGATGAAATCATCTCAAACACAGAGAAATATCTGCTGCTCAAAAAATTCAAAATTCTAACCACTGTAAAAAAGCCATTTTACAACTCATCTTTGTTAAAAATGCAAGCGAACATCATGCATAAGCTCTGCTCTATTCATAAACACTCACGCGTATCTTTTAAAATAGCCCCCTTATGAATGAGAAAATCTTCTAATATGAATCTTGCATTCTACACGCAGAAGAATGAATTATATTTATAAGTCAATATATTAACCTTGTAAGAGCTTTTTTATTTTAGGATGATGAACCCTAATATACTAGGCAATAGCATCTTTACATATGTTCATTCTTTCCTCCTTGTTTTTTAACAAGACTATTTTTAAACAATCTAGCTCTTATCAATGTTTGTACTATTTTTATAAACAAACCCACACCTACCTTAATTAAGATGAAAAACTGAACGAAGAAATAAAAAGTAATTACAGAAATAGGACTCTTACACGACTTGTAATGATAAAAGAAAAATGTGAAAATTCTATTCGGTAATGAGGAGGAAATATCCATGATCAAGAGAAATCTTAAACTGCTTATCCTAGGAATGATAGGACTTGCGAATTCTGTTGCAAATTCTGCAGGAAATACTGAAGAATTCTCAAGTTTTGAAAGCTCTTTCAATACGATTCAAGAAGCTTCAAACACACAAAAACCTTTTCAACCCTTAAAAGCTGGAGATTATGACAAAGCCTATGACTATTACATCCAAGGCTATTATTTAAAAGCTTTTCGCGAAGCACTCCGGCGTGCTGAAAAAAATGATCCTTTTGCACAAACTCTTCTTGCCCGACTTTATATGGAAGGATGTGCTGTTCCTGTTGATGGAGCGCGTGCTGCGTTATGGTTTGAGCGTGCTGCAAAACAAGGAGAACCTCAAGCACAATTACGCTATGGGCTTATGTTATTTGATGGTCATTTTGTAACACAAAATCAAGAACTTGGTGAACAATTTATCCGAAAAGCTGTCAATGCAGGCGTCAAGGAATCCTATTTTTATTATGGACAATTGCTTCTTTATAAAGCCTCACGCGAAATGCAAATTCTTGCAGGCGTTTCTTCCCAAAATCTTGAAAATAAAGCCATCGAGCAAGCTTTCAAATGGTACTTAAAAGGGGCAGCTCTTGGGGATGCTGAAGCTGCTTTTTCTGCTGCAAAAATTCTTTCCTTAGGCACATTAAACCACCCCAAAGATGATCGTAATGCTCGCAGGCTCATGGAGATAGCGGCCCAAAATAACCACTTAAAAGCTCAACTTCTTTTAGCTCAGTGGCTTGTGCAAGGCCGTGGAGGAGAAACAGATTTTCACCGTGCTTTTCATTTACTTCAAAGAAATGCCATCAATATGATTGCACCAGCACAAATTTCCCTTGCAAGACTTTATCGAGACGGCACAGGAACAAAAGGCGATACGATAATGGCAGCAGCATGGTATATCCTTGCAAAGGAAGCAAAAATGCAAGCCCCTGACCTTGAGATCATGCTCCAAGGCATGGACAGCACACAACTAGAAAAGGCTCACAAAGAAGCAATAAAGCTTCTTCCTGTTTTCTAAAAGGCTATCCTCTATTTCAAAAAGATAAAATTTATAGAAATTTCAGGAAATTTTTCTCTGTTCGAGTTATCTAAGCCCTAAAAGCAAAAAAATGATTTGGACTCAATATTTTCAAGTTCCCAGAACACCCATGCGAAAACGCTCACACCCGAGAGGAATTTTAAAATGCAAACCAAAGAGCTTGATAACGACATTGTCATTAGCAAAAAATTCGTTTTAGACGACACAAAATGTTGAAGATATCTCAAAAAATATGAACCAAACATTAAGATATCACTTTCCAACAAATCCCAAAATATGAAAACGGTTTAAATCGTGTGAACGCAGAGCATTAAAAAATTGCCAATGGCTTGAATGGGCCTATTGTCTTTCCTTACGCGTTCTCTTAACAAACACCAATTCCCATACCACCACGATGAAATCATCTCAAACACAGAGAAATATCTGCTGCTCAAAAAATTCAAAATTCTAACCACTGTAAAAAAGCCATTTTACAACTCATCTTTGTTAAAAATGCAAGCGAACATCATGCATAAGCTCTGCTCTATTCATAAACACTCACGCGTATCTTTTAAAATAGCCCCCTTATGAATGAGAAAATCTTCTAATATGAATCTTGCATTCTACACGCAGAAGAATGAATTATATTTATAAGTCAATATATTAACCTTGTAAGAGCTTTTTTATTTTAGGATGATGAGCACACATTTCTATAAGCATCTCTGTTTTAATTTCCTCATACTTTGAAAAACAAAGACTTCCCCCCTCACACTGGAAAACCACGATCGGTAAACAACCCAACCTCTCTGGGAAAAATAGTTCTTAGACAAGCATTTCCTATAGTTTATTTCACGGCACATTAATTATAAACTTCACCTTTTATATTCACCACGCACACTTAGTAAAAATACCTCATAGTTTTATGGGACTTCTATCATCGCCATAAATGATGATATTTTACGAAATAATAGGATAAATTCCCCAAAAATCACAAAAAAATTTGTACAATTTTTTAAAAAGCTTGCGTCGAAGCACTTTTTATGGTCTTGCAAAGAACTGAAGAGAGAAATACATAAAGGTCCTTTTGCGCTTAAGCTTTTCTCTTTGTAAAAACGATAAGCAAGAAAGCAGCCGAGCGAAAACAATGAAGAAAATATAGGGCCCTGTGAGAGTCAGCAGACTAACAAGAGGCTTTGAGCCCTCAAACAACGATTAAAAGCAGCAAAGATAAAAGGTCATAAGAACAATAAAAGATAAAAGAGCTCTTTCTGCAAGAATAGAATTGGAAGGAAACGATGAAAATTAATGGCAATGAAATTCGTCCTGGTAATGTGATCGAACATCAAGGAAGCTTGTGGGTTGCAGTGAAATGTAATGCCGTTAAACCAGGGAAAGGTGGTGCATTTAATCAAGTTGAAATGAAAAATTTAATTGACGGCACAAAACTCAATGAACGCTTTCGTGCTGCTGAAACGGTTGAAAGAGTTCGCCTTGAACAAAAGGATTTCACATTTCTTTATCAACAAGGGGATGCTTTAATATTTATGGATTCACAGTCCTACGAACAACTTGAACTCCAAAAGGACTTTGTTGGAGAACGTGCAGCGTTTCTCCAAGATGGAATGACTGTCACAGTTGAACTTTATCAAGAAAAGCCTATTGGCATCACGCTTCCTGATCAAGTTGTTGTAACAATTGCAGAAGCTGATCCTGCACTCAAAGGACAAACAGTCACAGCTTCTTATAAATCAGCCATTCTTGAAAATGGTATTCGTATTCTTGTCCCCCCCTTTATAAATGCCGGTGAACGCATCGTTGTAGACACAAATGAGTTGATTTATTTGCGTCGTGCAAATGAAAAAGATAAATAAAGGAAGAAAACATGGCCCATTCTGCAATCATGCATGTCATGGTGCAAGCGACAATGAAAGCCGGACGCTCTCTCGTGCGTGATTACGGTGAAGTACAAAATTTGCAAGTATCTTTAAAAGGGCCTGCAGATTACGTCAGCCAAGCTGATCGCAAAGCTGAAAAAATTATTTTCAATGAACTAAGCAAAGCACGACCGAAATTTGGTTTTCTGATGGAAGAATCTGAAGAAATCATTGGGGAAGATTCTCAGCATCGTTTTATTGTTGACCCTTTAGATGGCACGACAAATTTTCTCCACGGCATTCCTTTTTTTGCTGTTTCCATTGCTTTAGAAAGCCAAGGAAAAATTGTTGCTGGTGTCATTTACAATCCGGTGAATGATGAACTTTTTACTGCAGAACGCGGATGTGGGGCTTTTTTTAACGACCGGCGCTGTCGCGTTTCTGCACGGCGCAGACTAGAAGATTGTGTTATTGCCACAGGTATGCCTCATTTTGGTTGTCCAGGTCATGGAACCTATCTGATTGAATTACGCAATGTGATGATGGAAGTTGCTGGCGTTCGCCGTTTTGGCGCTGCTGCTCTTGATTTAGCTTATGTGGCTGCTGGCAGAACTGATGGTTTTTGGGAAGACAATCTACAAATTTGGGATATGGCTGCTGGGATACTGATGGTTCGTGAAGCTGGTGGTTTTGTCACCGATAAAGAAGGAGGACACGATCTATTCCGTAAAAAAAACATCATCGCCGGCAATGAACACATTCGCACCAAATTAGAAAAAACACTCAAAAAAGGCATTTAACTCTTATAGTTTTTTAAGGAGTCTCTTAAAGGTTCATATAGTTAAAAAAATCCTTAAAGTCTTAAAAAAACAATGTGGAGGAAAAGTTTTTAAATTTCTCTCAAACAACGATAAGAAATAACTGATGAGTTAGTGACAGAAAACATCATTACAAACAACAGACACACGCCTTACAAACCTTCAAAGTTGCAGTTACAGCTTGGCTAATATATTGATGCTTCTATTATTCTAATTTTCCCCACAACAAACTGGAAAACGAAATAAAAAAGTACTCCCATAACCAAACGCTCCCAAAATTACAATCACATCCAAAGCAAGTATCCTCCGCGACACCTCTTAAGAGATTACCCTTATACGATGCAAAAATATTAACTCTAAAAATTCCTCTCTCCTCTCTGGTAAGAGCTTCTGCATATGTTACTCATTGCTTTTCAATATTTTTCCTAAAATACCCAATTATGCTACCGATCTTGAAACTTGAGATAATTCATAAGAAACATTGTTCTTTCCAAAGTGTTTTTTACGCATACAAATCTCCTTGCTTGATCCACACAAGAAACGTAGTTTTGATTGATTTAATAGAACCAAATTTAAAATAAGAAAATTTTAAGATCTTCGGACTTCTCATGAAAAACAATAAATTATCTTTACACATCAACGCAATGATACTGTTATGAAAAGCGTTCGTTGCAC
>NZ_JACIFE010000004.1 GCF_014197255.1 Bartonella fuyuanensis
GACAGATCTTGCATTAAGAGGGTTCATAAGAGCCATTTTTAATTCTTTCTTATACAAATTTGATCCACACACTCATCCCACTTGTGATGTGCGAAGGAGTGGTTTTGATTGATTCAAGATAAGCAGGTTTGAAATGAGAGAATCTTACGTTATTCTGGTCTTTAATTCCATATGAATAATGCTAAATTATCATTATAAATCAATATATTATCAAAACATATAAAGGTATAATCTTGATGGGTGTAAGAAGAACTTGCAAATGAATTTTTTATATCCCAGTGGAAACTTTCTTTTTTATGTTCATATAGCTAATATCACTTTATGAGAAGGGTGATATTTTATTATAATTGATTATAATAAATCTCCATTTCAATTGAAAAAACAATTAAATAAAAATTCTGTTATTATGCTGATGATAGTATAAAAGAGTGAAAATTTTTGTAAATTAAAGGTAAGTATTTTTCTATTTATAAAGAGAGAGTTATGGGGATATGAGAGTAGTACCCTTATGATATTTTACAATCTTCCATCGCCTGTAAAATTCGCAGTAGCACCAATGTTGGATTGGACAGACCGACATTGCAGGTTTTTTTATCGTCTTTTAACGAAAAAAGCACTTCTTTATACGGAAATGATAGTAGCAGATGCTGTCATTCATGGTGTTCGCGAACAGTTGTTGGCTTTTAGCCATAAGGAATGTCCAGTTGCATTGCAATTAGGGGGGGCAGATCCACAAAAGTTAGCAGAGGCTGCACGGATTGCTGAAGATTTTGGCTATAATGAAATAAATCTCAATGTCGGTTGCCCATCCAATCGTGTTCAAGCAGGAGTATTTGGAGCTTGTTTGATGTTACATCCAGATATTGTGGCAAATGCTGTAGAAGCGATGAAACGCGTGGTTACTATACCTGTAACTATCAAATGTCGGATTGGAGTGGATGAACAAGATGAAGAAATAGCGTTAGATCTTTTAGCTAATCAGGTTTGGAATGCTGGATGTGATGCACTCTGGATCCATGCACGCAAGGCATGGCTACAAGGATTAAGTCCGAAAGAAAATCGCAATATTCCTCCCCTTAATTATGAAAGGGTTTATAAATTAAAACGTAAATATCTCCATAAATTCATTGGGATAAATGGTGGAATTAAATCGATTGATGAAATCAAAGAGCATTTAATTTTCTGTGATGCCGTTATGGTTGGTCGCCAAGTTTATCATAATCCAACTTTGTTAAAACATATTGATTTTGAACTTTATGGTGAGTCGAAAAATAATCTGAGTGAAAGGGATCTTATTGAGGTTATGTGTGATTATGCGGCTCGGCATATTGCATCAGGGGGACAGCTTTCTCATGTGACACGTCACATGATTGGTTTATTTCATGGGTGGAAAGGGGCACGTCGATGGCGGCAAATCCTGTCAAATAATGCAACAAAGCCAAATGCAGATATATATATTTTGAAAGAAGCTTTTTATGCTCTCATTTAATAACAGTTTGATAATTAACCTATGTTATTGAGATTCTTTGTGCTTTAATTATTTTGATCAGTTCAATTTTATAAGATTTTGAAAGTTTATAGCTTTTATTATAGAAAAAATGTTAGGCTTTTATACTAAACAACATGTTGATTTCTCTTGTTTCCTAGAAAAATAGGGTAAAGGCGTAATATAAAGATAATAATAAGATATTGATAATACAAAAACCATTGCTTTCATTATGTTTAAGGTTTTTAAAACATTGTTTTAAAAAGCAATAAATTATTCATATCCTGTATTTATGACGTGATTTTCATTAAACATTTAAAGAGGTATCCTCATGACCGCTAGTCCATTTGATGATTTTCGTGCCTTGCTTACAAATTTACCTGTTGCTGATGAATTTTCTATAATTTTAGCAAAAAAACGTCAAAAAAACTTAACAAAAGCGCAAGGAGCTTTAGGGAAGATGGGAGATCTTGCTGTTTGGTATGCGGGGTGGAGAGGTACAGAAAAACCTATCGTAACGCGACCTTTAGTCGCTATTTTTTCTGGAAATCATGGTATCGTAGAAGAGAATGTTACACCATTTCCACAATCTATGACACAAAAGATGGTACAAAATTTTGCCTCTGGTGGTGCTGCTATCAACCAAATTTGTATAGCTTATGATCTTGGATTAAAAATATTTGATTTAGCATTGGAATATCCAACAATGAATATTACGAAGGCTGCTGCAATGGATGAACGGAGTGCAGCTGCTACAATGGCATTTGGAATGGAATCTATTGCTGGTGGAACAGATCTTTTATGTATTGGTGAAATGGGGATTGGAAACACAATAATAGCTTCAGCGCTATGCTTAGCATTGTTTGGTGGCGAAGTTGAAGAGTGGATAGAAAATGGTATGGGATCGGAGGATGATTTTTATCAGCGTAAAATAGCAGCGGTTAAGACAGCAGTTTCTTTGCATAGGAAGCATTTTAATGATCCTTTTGAGACGATGCGTTGCCTAGGAGGGCGTGAAATTGCTGCGATGGTTGGTGCCATTTTAGCGGCAAGAATGGAAAAAATACCCGTTATTTTAGATGGTTTTGTGGCAACCGCGGCTGCAGCAGTTCTTTATAAAATGCATCCAAAAGCTCTTGATCACATCCTTGTTGGGCATGTTTCTTCTGAAAAAGTTCATCGTAAACTCTTAAAAAAAATCGGTAAAGAACCACTTCTAGATTTTGGAATGCAGCTTGGTGAAGGGACAGGAGCAGCTATGGCAGCTGGTATCGTCAAAGCTGCTGTTTTAACACATGCACAAATGACAGTTTTGGAACAAAAAGTTTAAATGCTTGAAAGATTATAAAATGAATATAAAAAAACTATTAAGGGTTTTGCTCATTTGTCTTTTCATGTAGTTTAATATAATTAAGTGGAAGTTCCGTTGTATATTTAATCTGTTCCATTGCGAAAGAAGATGAGACATCACGGATATCGATTTTAGAGATTAATTTTTTATAAAAAAGATCATAAGCTTCAATATTGGGAACAACGATACGCAATAAATAGTCAATATCGCCACTCATTCGATAAAATTCAATGACCTCACGGAATTCTTGTACAATTTTTGAAAAACGCTTAAACCATTCATGGCTATGTGTATTTGTACGAATAGAAACAAAAACAGTGACGTGTGCATTTACTTTCTCTGGAGAAAGAACAGCAACGCGACGTTGAATAACACCATCTTCTTCAAGTTTTTGAATTCTACGCCAGCAAGGAGTAGTCGAAAGTCCAACTTTTTTAGCAATATCAGCGACAGAAAGTGTTGCGTTTTCTTGTAAAAGATGTAGAATTTTTCGATCGAGACGGTCCATATTTTTTTCCTAATACTTTAATTTATAAAAATTTACGCACTAAACGACGCAGATATACAATAAGCTCATCGTTAAACCATGGGTTTTTCTGTAACCAAAAGGTATTTCGCCATGATGGATGAGGCAAAGGCATAACACTATAGCCTCGAGGTTGAGGGATGGAAAGGATATTTCTCCAATCGCTAACAGTTGCTGAAACGGTTTTATGTTTTAATTCTGCAATATGCCACTTTTGCGCATAACTGCCAATAGCAAGAACAAGCTTTATTTGAGACATCTCTTGAAATATCTTTTCATGCCATATTTCTCGACATTCACGTCTTGGTGGTAAATCAGCTTTATTTTTGTCATAGCCTGGAAAACAAAATCCCATAGGAACAATAGCAAAGAGAGATCTATTATAAAATTCTTCTTTTGTGACATTGAGCCAATTACGTAATCTTTCACCAGAACGGTCATTAAAAGGTATAGAAGTTTCATGGACACGTAATCCTGGTGCTTGGCCTGCAATTGCAATCAAAGCAGTCTTGGATAAATAAACGACAGGATTTGGTTCATGAGGAAGAGGAGGAAAATAATGTGGTTGTTGGATACAAACTCGACAGGAGAAGATTTTTTTTTCAAGATTGATAATTTGGCAATACTGTCTCATTGGTAAATAAAATTAAAAAATATTTTTCTTATTCTGTGCGAGGATTTGCTTTGCGCCATTCTTTCGGTCGTTGAAAACTTGATACCCATATTCCTTTTTTTTTGCTTCTAGCTTCTTGTTCTTCTTTAGGATATTCATAATAACTTACAGCCCAACCATTATTTACAATCATTGCATTGATGTTGCTAATTTGTTTTGTTTTACATGTTGCGAGGATTCGATGATACTTATCTGTTTTATGCCAATGACATATAACAGTTTGATTTTTTAGTAGTTGTTCTAAATATTTTTTTGCTTCAAGCCCACAAGGGTAACGTGCTCCCTTTTTCCCACAAAATTGGTGGAGTTCAGGAGCATCAATTCCAGCCAGTCGAATTTTAATTGAAGAAATCATGATAGAATCACCATCAATAATTAACGCATTTCCTTCAACAGAGTTTTGAGATAAAAATTTTTCTTTTTGAGCTAACGGCTGAGTCTGCTTAAAATAAATTGACATAATGATAAGAATAATAACAACGACAAAAGTACTGAGACCAGTAATTTTTAGATGAAAGCTTCTTAAATTAAAATGAGAAAAAAACCTTTTCATGAAATAAAGAAATTATTAACACCTTTATAACGCATTCTATTTAGTATCACGTATAATTCTTTCAAGAAAACTTTATTCATACAACGAATCGATATTTCGTTTTAATGACAAAATTTTTGTTAGATATCACAACAATAAGACATTCTGCAGGAAAATACTCTGCAGAACATATATAAGCAACTTCAATAATAAATTAATTTACCAAAATCCATACCAAACACAGAACCCCACGTCCACAAAAACCCCACAATAAACTTTTAAAGAAAAAAAATGCTTTTCAGAAAGAATGTTGAAAGCAATCGCCCTACATTTTTCGGCGTATAAAAGTCATCAATTCAATGATAAGTTTACTTACTTAATTTTTGTTTCTTTAAATTCAACGTGTTTTTTTACAACTGGATCATATTTACGCTTGCTCATTTTATCTGTCATTGTACGGCTGTTTTTCTTTGTTACATAGAAAAAGCCAGTATCTGCAGTTGATAAAAGCTTGATCTTAATAGTTGCTGCTTTAGCCATAATGTAAAAACCCTATTTAGACTGAAAAAATATCATCGCTGCCAAAACTTATTTTTGACGTCATCAGATTCTCCGGCAACAGTAAGGATGTTCTCAAAAAAGTCAAGAGCTGATTAATTTTCTCATAAGTTGGATAAATACTAAAATGATGTAGAAACAAAAATAGCTATGGCAATTGCAAAACTAGAGGGATTAAAGATATCCATAGATATTACGTGATCCCAGGTACCATAAAGTTCTCAGAAAACATAGGATAGCGCAATTTATCAGTGGATAGTAGCAATCTTTGGTATAGTTGCTTAGAATGCTGTTAGAAGTTTAAGAGAAAAACATTCCCAAGCGTAAGAAAAGAGTGCTGTTTCATTCTCATGATAATCAATAGATAAACTATTATAAGAGTCTGCGCTTATTTGAATATTATCGTAAGCAAGTATTGGTCAACATTGCACTTGGAATATAAAAAAGATAACGAAAAATGATGTATATTGACTTTTTATTTTTAATTAACAGTTTCTTCTTCTATAAAAAGTATGTTTTTGTTTTTTTAATTTGTTTTTATGGTAAGAAGCCAATGAAAATTTTAGTGGACGAGGTTTCGTTAGAAGCTCAAAATGTAAAGCACCAGAAAAAGGTTGTACAGTTATAAGTTTTACTTCTACAATATCACTTAGCTGATAGCCTTTGTAGTTACGCTGTCCTACAAGAATATGCTGTGCTTCATCAAAGTGATAATAATCATTTTTAAGTGTAGAAATATGAACAAAACCATCTGTATTGAGTTTATCAAGAGAGATAAAAAGACCTGCTTTTGTAACTCCAGAGATGCGACCTATAAAAATACGGCCTATTTTATTTACTAAATAGTGAGCAACAAGCCGATCAGTAGTTTCTCTTTCAGCCATCATTGCACGGCGCTCATATAAAGAAATTTGTGTCGCAATTTCTGCAAGATTTTGTTCTTGTATATCTGTTAATTGATCATTTCCTAATTTAAGAGCTTTAATGAGTGCTCGATGAATAATGAGATCAGCATAACGACGAATCGGCGAGGTAAAATGTGTATAGTTCTGTAAATTCAAACCAAAATGGCCGTTATTTTTAGGGTTATATTCTGCTTGTGATTGTGAACGCAAAATAACTTGATTGACTAGGTCTTGTTGTTGAGTATGGGCGGCCTTTTCTAAAATTCTATTAAGACGTGCTGATGTCAATTCTGTACTTCGGGAGAGTGGTATGCCTAAACTTTGAAGAAAATTCCGCAATATCTCTTGTTTAGCAAGAGAGGGTTTATCATGAATCCGATAGATGAAGGGTTGATGATGTTTTTTTAATGTTTCAGAAGCGGCAATATTGGCTTGTATCATAAACTCTTCAATCAAACGATGTGCTTCTAGATGTTCTTCATTTATAACATCTTGGATGCATCCATTTTGATCAAGAATAATCTTTTTTTCTGTAATTTCTAATTTTAGTGGCTGTCGTCGGTTCCGCGCAGCTTTAAGGCATGTATAGGCTTCCCATAAGGGGTATAAGATATTCTCAAGTAGGGGGATGTTTCTTTCATTGATATGTTTTTTTCTTGCCAATTGCACTTCTTGATAGGAGAGTTTGGCTTTTACACGCATCATAATACGGTGAAAACTATGTTTTCGTTTATTGCCGTTTGCATCAAAAATCATACGAACGGCTAAAGCTGGTCTTTCTTTTCCCTCACGCAGAGAGCATAAATCGTGAGAAAGACGTTCAGGCAGCATTGGTACAACGGTATCGGGAAAATAAACAGAATTTCCGCGTTTCAATGCTTCTTTATCTAAAGCACTTCCTGTTTTGATATAGTGAGAAACATCTGCAATGGCTACAATAACAATCCAGCCACCATTATTTGCAGAGTCCTTATCCTTTGTTGCATAAACTGCATCATCATGATCTTTTGCATCTGGTGGATCAATTGTAATAAATGGTAATTGTCGCCAATCTTCGCGATTATCCATCTTGGCAGCTTTGATATGTTTGACTTGCTTAAGAACGCTCTCAGGAAAAATATAAGGAATTCCTTTCGAAAGAAGGGCAATCATTGAAAGTGTTTTCTCATTCTCAATATGTCCTAAAACATTTTTTATTTGTGCACTTTTCAGTCCATAACCAGTATTTTTTTTTATTTCTACTTCAACGAGATCACCAATTTTAATCTTCATTTCTGGAGATATTTCAGCAATGAGTTCACTAGTTTTGCGATCTATAGGATCAAGACGCCATTGGTTATTTTCCAGCTTTCGTACAACGCCAAATGTACTCTTTGGAGATACATCAATTTTACGAATGATATGCCCTGTATAAGGAGAGCTTTGAGGATTTTTATTTCGAAAAATTTTTACAAGAATATGATCTCCAACACCAATACTACCTCCTTTTATGTGATGAAAAGAGTGTATTGCAATATTAGGCTTTGTATCCTCTTCCCACTCAAGGGGTTGTGCGATAAAACAACCATCTTTATTATGTTCGATAATTTTCACTAAAGCAATAGGTGGTAGTTTTATCTTGTTTATTTCCCTTTTGCGCTGTTTAGATTTAGATATAAGATTTTGATCTTTTAATTCACGTAATATATTTTTAAGCCAAATGCGAGAATCGCCTTTTAAGTTAAAAGCTTTGGTGATTTCTCGTTTACTCAATTTGTTAGGATTCTCATTTATAAAAGAAAGAATTTCTTTCTTATGAGGTAATTTTTCCCCTTTGAATGTATAAAGATATCTTACGTTTTTTTCATTTTTAGCCAAAATTTATATCTCTTTTGTTTTGGAAGAAGTTTTTTGTGAAGTTGTTTTTTTACTCGACGTTTTAGCCGATATAAGTTCTAATGCTTCTGGAAGTGTTACACTAATGGGATCTCTATCTTTTGGCAATGTTGCATTAACTTTACCCCAATTGACATAAGGACCATAACGTCCATTGCGCACGGTAACAGTTCCTCCTTTTGGATGCTCTCCTAATGTTGCCAATGCTGCAGATGTTGTTCTATTGTGTTTTGTCTTATTTTCTTGTTTTTCTGCTAATACTGTAACAGCGCGATTGATACCAATATCAAAAACTTCATCTGCATGAAGAAGGCGTGCAGATTTTCCATCATGACTAAGATAGGGGCCATATCGTCCAATCGTAGCTGTGATCATTTTTCCAGTTTCAGGATGAACCCCAATTTCACGGGGAAGGTACAGTAAAGCCAAAGCTTTCTCAAGGGTTATGTTTTCTTCTTTCCATTCTTTTGGTAGTCCTGCACGTTTAATTTCTTTGCTTTCACCAAGTTGAATATAGGGACCAAAACGGCCATTGCGAAGAGAAATATCTTTTCCTGTTTTAGGGTCAATACCGATCATCACAGGTTTGTCGTTGCGTACAGCTTCATTCTCTTCTCCAGTGTCTGTACCAAGTTGGTGTGTGTATTTACATTCGGGATAATTGGAACAGCCAACAAAAGCACCATAACGACCGAGTTTTAATGATAGTTGACCATTTATACAAAGAGGACAGGAACGAACATCACTTCCGTCTTCGCGTTCAGGAAAAGCAAGAGGTGCTAATGTTACGTTTAAAACATCAAGGACATTGGTTATACGGAGTTCTTGGATATTGCTAATAGATGCATTAAATCCATTCCAAAAATCCCGTAAAACGTCTTTCCAGGAAAGTTTTCCATCAGATATAAGATCCAGTTTTTCTTCAAGATCTGCTGTAAAACCATATTCTACATAGCGATTAAAGAAATTTTCAAGAAAGGCCGTCACAATACGTCCTTTAGCGTCAGGAATCAGTTTTCGTTTATCAATTACAATATATCCACGGTCACACAATGTCGCCAATATGGAAGCATAAGTTGAAGGACGACCAATTCCTAACTCTTCAAGTTTTTTAATTAATGAAGCCTCAGAATAGCGGGAAGGAGGCTCTGTAGTATGTTGTATAGCTTCAACTTTTTCTTTTGTAAGGAATTCGCCAGTATTAATTTGTGGTAGACGTGTTGATTCATTTTCTTCATTATCTTCTTCATTTCGTTGATCAGTATAGACGGAAATAAAACCGTCAAAGCGAACAACAGATCCTGTTGCCCGTAGATTTGCACGGTTTTCTCTTTGCTGTGCTTCAATTTCAATGGTTGTACGTTCAATTTCAGCAGAACGCATTTGGCTAGCAATAGCACGCTTCCATATCAATTCATAGAGCTTTGCTTGATCACTATCGAGAAAATTACGGATTTGGTTGGGAGTTCTTTGAAAGTCTGTTGGGCGGATAGCTTCATGTGCTTCCTGTGCATTTTTTGCCTTTGTTGAATAAAAACGTGGTTTTTCAGGAATATAGTCATTTCCAAAAGATTCATGAATAACTTTTCGTGCTGCATCAATAGCTTCTGGTGCTATTTGTACACCGTCAGTACGCATATAAGTAATAAGTCCTGCCATTTCACCGTTAATTTCAATTCCCTCATAAAGCTTTTGGGCAATTTGCATTGTGCGAGAAGCTGAAAAGCCTAATTTTGAAGAAGCCGCTTGTTGTAGTGTGGAAGTTGTAAACGGAGGGAAAGGATTTCTCTTTGTAGGTTTTGCTTCAACACTGAGTGTATGGTATTGAGCTTTCTCCAACATAAGACGAATTTGTTCTGCTTGTTCTTGGGATTGAATATCAAGTTTACCAATCTTCCTTTGATTAAACATTGTCAATCTTGCTTGGAAACTATCATTGCGGATGGTTTTTAATTGTGTTGTAATGGACCAGTAATCTTCTTTGATAAAATGTTCTATTTCTGATTCACGGTCACAGATAATACGCAAAGCAACTGATTGAACGCGACCAGCTGAGCGTGCTCCAGGGAGCTTACGCCATAAAACAGGTGAAAGTGTAAAACCAACGAGATAATCGAGAGCACGACGTGCGAGATAGGCATCTACAAGTGATGTATCAATATCACGTGGATTGTTCATAGCATCAAGCACAGATTTTTTGGTGATAGCATTGAAGACAACTCTTTTAATAGGTTTATCTTTTAAAACTTTTTTTTGATGAAGAACATCTAGAATATGCCATGAAATAGCTTCCCCTTCACGATCAGGGTCTGTTGCTAAGATGAGGCTATCGGATTCTTTAACGGCTTTTGCTATTTCATTTAAACGTTTAGCGGCAGCAGAATCTATATTCCATTTCATAAAAAAATCTTGATCCGGTAGAACGGAACCATCTTTTGCAGGTAAATCACGAACATGTCCAAACGATGCGACAACTTTGTATTGAGATCCAAGATATTTATTAATTGTTTTTGCTTTTGCTGGAGATTCAACGATAACGATATTCATAATTTTACCCAAATATTGAAATAAAGAATTTTTTTATAAACTCCTTTCACGCGAATAGCTAATGGCAATTGCTTAAGAACACATAAAAAAATATTAGCCATATAAAAAACATGAATATTGTACAACTTGTAATTGTTATTATTAGAATACACCCTATATAGAATTACACGATTTATTTTCCACTGTTATTACAAAAACATACGGCGAAATATTAAGATAACGTCTATTGAGAGGTAGGAGGGGAAATGCTCAAGGATAGAGGATTATGTTTATAAATCATTTAAAAATTATCCAATATATTACAGATATGTCAAAGCAAATGAATCAGATGGCGCGTCAGGCGCATAGTCCGCTTTTAGCATTGCTTTTAGATATGGTTGCCAAAGAAGGGCAAAGCATTATTAATAGTGCTGAGGCTCTTGGGGAAGATCAAAATTCGACAATGACACACAACCACCAGAGTGTCGAATAAGATTTCCAGCAAGCTCGAGTTCGACCAACAAGAGATAAAGAGTTGGAAGTGCAACACCTGAATGAGTACTGAGGGTGTCTAAGTCGATTGGAGTTGTTGAGAGAGCAGAGAGAACTGCTGCACGTTCTGCATCACTTGCTGCGAGCGGGGCATTGCTATTTTTTTCGTCTTCTGAATTAAGATTCTCCTTTTCAAAGTGTAAAGAGGATGGTTCCTCAAAAAAATTAAGTTGGGAATTGGGCAAAGGTGGGACTAATGGCATAAGTGTTTCTATGATGTCAGAAGGATGTGTGGTGAGCAGAGCTCCATCCTTGATAAGGTTGTTTGTGCCAACAGATCTTGGATCAAGGGGAGAACCAGGAATGGCAAAAATCAAACGTCCCATTTCAGCAGCTTGACGGGCAGTAATTAAGGATCCTGAGCGTAGTGCTGCTTCTATAACCAAAAGGCCAAGCGACAGGGCTGCAATAATGCGGTTTCTTCTTGGAAAGTCGATAGCGCGTGGCTTCCAAGAGATGGGCATCTCACTGATAATGGCTCCACCATTGGCAATAATATTTTCGTACAACTTTTTATTTTCAGGGGGATAGATATAGTCAATTCCACCAGCCATTACTGCAACGGTTCCTGTTGTTAAACTCGCTTGATGAGCAATGCTATCAATTCCGCGAGCGAGCCCGGAAATTATTACAAAATTTGCTTCTCCAAGAAAATGTGCAAATTGAGCAGCAAGCTTTTGGCCAACGGCTGAGGCATTTCGGGATCCTATAATTCCAATCGAAGTTTTTTGAAAAACCGAAACATTGCCTTTTATAGCGATCAGCGGTGGGGATGCTTCTGTAACTTTAAGAAAAGCTGGGTAATCTGGTTCGCCCATACCGATAAACCGAATGCCTAATTTTTCAGCTTCTTGCATTTCTTTTTCGGCTTCTTCTAAGCTCGCTATTTTAATAGGTGTAGAACCACCGCCTTTTCTACTAAGCTCAGGAAGTTCTGCTAAAGCATTTTCCGCTGTTTTATAATAATTAATAAGCTTGCGAAAACTGACAGCTCCAATATTTTCACTGCGTAATAACCGCAACCAATTTAAACGTTGACGATCAGTAAGCAGAATCCCCTTATTTATCTCTGTTTTGCGTACCAATCTTACTTTCTTCCCCAATTAATAATCTACGGATATTTGCATAATGTTTTATGAATACAAATATGCTCATCGCGATCAACATACAACAGAAATAGGCATCAGAAAAATAAAAAATAAATATCGGAGTGATAGTAACAGCGACAAGAGCAGATAATGAAGAATAACGTATAAGGAGAAAAAACGTTACCCATACAATAATGAAAATAATTGCTGCGGGCCAGTAAATTGCTAGACAGACACCTAGATAGGTAGCAACACCTTTGCCACCTTTAAATTTAAGCCATACGGGAAAAAGATGTCCTAGGAAAGTAAAAAAACCCGCTAGAGAAACAAGGATATTGTTGTCTAGCGGACCACTAAAAAACTTTATAACGAAAATAACGACAGTTCCTTTTAATGTATCACAAAGAAGTGTCAGAGCAGCAACTTTTTTATTTCCTGTTCGTAAAACATTTGTCGCTCCAATATTACCGGAACCGATAGCTCTTATATCACCAAGTTTGGCCAATCTTGTAAAAAGAAGACCAAAAGGGATCGAGCCAATGAAATAAGATATTAGGAAAATAAACCATGGAGTGGGCCGAAAAAATATTTCTGCTTCATTCATGAAGAATCTCGTTAAATTTGCTGATCAAGTTTAAAAATGGATTTCCCTTTTACAAAGGTCTGGAGTACACGTCCTTGAAAACAAGCATTCTCAAAAGGCGTATTTTTTGAACGTGAATATAGCTTCTCTGTAGAAACAACCCATGCTTCTTCAAGATCAACCATAATAAGATCTGCATGAGCGCCTTTCTTAAGTGTTCCTGCATTGAGTTCAAAGAGCTTTGCAGGTGTTGTTGACAAAAGTTCAGTTATTCGTAGAAGAGACAGGCTCTCATCATGATAAAGACGTAAGGCTGCGCTTAATAGGGTCTCCATACCAATAGCGCCAATTGCTGCGTCATTAAATGGTAAATGTTTTGTATCTTTACCCTGAGGATCATGAGAAGAAACAATAATATCTATAGTCCCATCTTTTATTGCTTCAATCATTGCTAGACGATCTTCTTCTGTACGCAATGGAGGCATCAAGCGAAAAGAGGTGTGATATTCACCAATGTTATTTTCGTTGAGAGATAAGTGATTAATTGAGACACCGGCTGAAATTTTTTCATTGCGTTTCTTTCCTAAACGAAGTGCATCAGCAGATAATGCGGTTGATATCTGGGCGGCATGATAACGTGTTTGTGTTAAAGCTGCCAATCGCAAATCCCTTTCAAGTGGGATGACTTCTGCTTCCCGAGGGATGCCAGAAAGGCCAAGCCAACTGGCGAGCAATCCTTCATTCATCACGCCTTGCCCTGTAAGATCTTTATCTTGGGTTTCATGAATCAATGGAACATCAAAATCGCGTGCATAAGTCATTGCACGCCGTATAACAGATGAATTTTGAAGTGTTTTTTTTCCTTCACTAAAAGCAACGGCTCCTGCATTCTTGAGCAAACCAAATTCGGTTAGTTCTTGTCCGTTGAAACCTTGTGTGATTGCAGCAACGGGATAAATATTGACTGATGATATTTCCTGTACTGTGCGTGTAATAAATTTAACGAGTGCTACATTATCAATGACTGGGTGTGTAGCTGGCATCATAAGAAAGGAAGTAATACCACCTGCTGCGGCTGCTTGACTTGCAGAGACAATTGTTTCATAATGTTCATTTCCTGGTTCTCCGATAAAAACACGTGCATCGACAAGACCAGGGAGGATTGCTTTGTTTTGTGCATTAATAACTTCTGCTCCTTCAGGGATTCCTTGATTCAGAGCATCTTGTCCAGCAGCTGTAATTAGCCCATTTTCAACAATAACTGTACCAATTTCATCGATTGTGCGCGAAGGATCAATAATACGAGCATTTTGAAAAACTATTGGTTTTATCATTTTTTTTCTCCACTGATCTTCGAGCGTGAATCTAATAAAGCCTCCATCACAGCCATACGCACTGCAATTCCCATTTCTACTTGTGTATGAATCATACTTTGTGGTCCATCTGCTACATCGGATGCAATCTCCACACCACGGTTTATTGGACCAGGATGCAAAATAATGCAATCGTTTTTGGCATAGGCTAAATTTTCTTTATGTAAGCCAAAATAATGAAAATATTCACGCGTAGAGGGGATAAAAGAGTCTGTCATCCGTTCATGCTGTAAGCGTAACATCATGATAACGTCAACGTCTTTAAGACCTTCTTTCATTGTGTTAAAAACCTCAACACTCATATGAGCGATTTCTGTGGGTAAGAGTGTTGAGGGAGCAACAACACGAACATGAGCACCCAAAGCATTAAGACTGAGGATATTAGAACGCGCAACACGTGAGTGCAAAATATCTCCGCAGATTGCAACAGTTAGTCCTTCAATATGACCTTTTGCCTTTTTAATAGTTAGAGCATCTAATAAAGCTTGCGTTGGATGTTCATGAGCACCATCACCAGCATTAATGACACAACAATCAACTTTTTGTGCTAATAAAGCTGCTGCTCCTGCACAGCTATGGCGAAAAACTAGTATATCTGGCTTCATCGCATTGAGAGTTGTAGCTGTATCAAGTAATGTTTCTCCTTTTTTTATAGATGAGTTGCCGATTGCAATACTTAATACATTTGCTCCCAATCTTTTTCCTGCTAATTCAAAAGAAGATTGTGTTCGCGTAGAGGCTTCAAAAAAGAGATTAATTTGAGTTCGTCCATGCAAAATAGATTTTGTGTTATCAATTTTGTTAGAAAGGATAACATTTGCTTCTGCACGATTAAGCAATGTATTAAGATCTTGTACACTCAGATCTTTAATAGCTAAAAGATGTTGATGAGGGAAAAGTGAAAAAACATTATCTTGAATCATAGCATTCTTCTTTATCTCTTTCTAAACAGGTTAGACAAGCATTTGTGTGAATATGATAAATGTTTCTTAACTCTAAAAAGACAAATAGTCTATGATATGAATGATTTGAATACAGGAATATGCCTATGAATGCTGTATCTGCGCAAAATGCTCGTCGAAAAAATACATTTCTTAGCGATACACTTATGTTTCGCATTGCTTCTACTTTGCCTAAGTTTTTGTTGGCAAGTTTTGAAGAAATAGGAGATTTTGCAGCCAGTCAAGAGGCGTGGAAGCTCTGCTGCTTAGCGAATCATTATAGGCCTTTATTGTGTTATAATGATGAGTGGGGGAATCCAACGGAAAAATTAGAAATTCATTCTTCCTATCAAGCTCTTCAACAATATTCTAGACAAGCGGGTTTGGTTACCTCGCTTTGGGAAAATACGAGCTCGGAAAATGGAGTGCGCTATCGAGCGCGTGCGATTCGTTTAGCTTTATCTGCTGGTTTAGAAACAGGACATTTGAATGAAATTATTATAACGAGTGCCGTGATTGCTGTCTTGATTAGTGATATTAATCTTTTCAAAAAATGGCAAAATGTACTTTTATCGCGCCAATATGATCCCTCGTCAAAACCTATTCATCATAAAAAGGCCGCTTCGCTGACTTGTGCATTTGATGATATTGAAAACTACACTTTCAATTTTCCAAGTGTTAAGAAAATTTCTTTTGATGAAAATATGGGACGTGATTTGTATCGTTTAAATGTTGTAAAAACCAATGTTATTAATCCTACAGCTGATGGCTATCTTGTTAGTGCAGATTTAAATGGTCATTTAAGTTGTTTCTTTGTTCCACGCATACAAGAAAATGGTGCATTAAATGGATGCATCTCGATTCGTCATTTAATTCAGCGTTCTGGAGAACTCTTAACACCAGAGGGGGTTGTTGATTTTCAAGGCAGCTGTGGTTGGCTTTTGGGAAATGCTGGAGAAGGACTTAAAGTTATTAAAGATATCGAAACAATGATGCGTTTTGATCAATCGGTTATATCGGCAGGTGTTTTGCGAGCAGCCCTTCAATTTGGCATAGATTTTGTCCGAAAAAAAATACCAAATCAGCCTTTACCACCACTAACAGAACGTATTTTTGCAGATATCGCATTAGATATTGCTGCTTCACAAGCATTGGTTTTGCGCTTAGCGCAAGCCTTTGATAATGCAGCAAATGATCGTTCTGAAGCAGCTTTTGCCCGCATTATGACTCCTATTATTGCTTATCATGTAAGTCAATTGGTTATGCCTATTATTGGCGAAATTATTGCACAATTAGGTATTGAAAGTTTTATGGAGAATAATCCATTATCACAAATGTTGCATAATGGACCTGCGCGGATTGTGAGAAATAGTTCTGCTAATCAATTGGTAAAGGATGCCATTCTTATTGCTGAAAAAGCACCGGGATTGTTTCAAAAATTGCTAGAAAAAATTGCTCTTGATATTGGACCAGCAGGGCCACGAGCAATTGAAATTATTAAATCTGCGGTCAATATGGTATCAGCAAATGAGGGAGCAGGAAGGTTTTTTGTTGAACAGGTAGCATATGCCGCAGCAGCAGCTTCATTATGTTCTACGGATATAGAACATGTTGCAAATGCCTATATGGAAAGTCGCCTTGGGGGGCAATGGAGATCTTCCTATGGGATGCTCATTGCACGATATAATGCAGGGCATTTGCTTAATGTCCTCTATCCTTCCATATGATGAAGATTTTCAATTCTATTGAGAGCACTTTGTAATATAAAAGCGGCGGCTACCGAATCAATTCTTTTTGCTCTTTTAGCGCGTGATACATTCATTTCTAAAAGAGAACGTTCTGCGGCAATTGTTGATAAGCGTTCGTCCCAAAAAACAAAAGGAATTTTTGTATGAGCTTTCATATTGCTCACAAAAGCTTTGGTCGCTTGAACACGGGAGCTACTGCTCCCATTCATGTGAAGAGGTAAACCAATGATAATCACACCTACATTTTCATGACCAAAAACTTTAATGAGTGTATGGGCATCTTCTGTAAATTTTTTTCGTTGTAGTACAGGACGTGGATTTGCAATAATAAGTCCCCTATCAGAAATCGCAATTCCAATTGTTTTTGCACCTAAATCTAATCCTGCTATTGTTTGTCCAGGTAAAAGATGTGTCATAACTTCATTTATATTAATAACAGTCATAAGGATTATAATGCATTTTTTAATGTTTTAGATCTACGGTTATACTCTTTATTCATGTTATCTAATATTTTTGCGCTTGCAAGCGCAGCCTTGTATAGCCAAAATAAGGATCAATAAATAAAAAAATAGAAAGGCGTAAATAATATGTCTGTTGATCAAGAAATAGTCAAGCGTGTAGCACATTTAGCGAGGATTGCCATCCAAGATGATGAGGTGGAACATATTACAAAAAAATTTAATGCTATTTTAGGTTTTGTAGAGCAATTGAATGAAGCTGATGTCAGTGGAGTTGAGCCATTAACATCTGTGATACCTATGCCTCTACGAATGCGTGACGATAGTGTTGCAGATGGCGATAAAGCAGAAGATATTGTAGCCAATGCACCTGTTACAGAAGAAAATTTTTTTCTTGTCTCAAAAATTGTTGAGTAATTTTTTATATTTTTGAAATTTGAGGACTAATATGACCGATTTAACAACCCTCACAATTGCGCAAGTTCGTGATGCTCTAACAAAAAAAAAGCTCAAAGCAACGGAATTAACAGAAGCTTATTTACAAGCCATAGAATTGGCTAATCCGACTTTAAATGCTTATGTAACAATAACAGCAGAACAGGCAAGAAAAATGGCTGCTGAATCAGATAATCGCTTGGCAAAAGGACAGGGGGGACTTTTAGAAGGAATTCCTTTGGGGATTAAAGATCTTTTTGCAACCTACGGTGTTCATACTCAAGCTTGTTCAAATATCCTTGATGGCTTTAAACCGCATTATGAGTCAACTGTCACTGCTAATTTATGGAAAGATGGGGCGGTAATATTAGGAAAACTTAATATGGATGAGTTTGCTATGGGCTCATCCAATGAAACATCATGCTATGGCCCTGTTATTAGTCCATGGAGAAAAAAGGGCTCGAATGAAAAACTCGTACCAGGTGGTTCTTCTGGGGGGTCTGCTGCTGCTGTTGCAGCACAGATTTGTGCTGGTGCAACAGCAACAGATACAGGTGGCTCAATACGCCAACCAGCAGCTTTTACTGGGACTGTAGGAATAAAACCGACTTATGGACGTTGTTCACGTTGGGGAGTTGTTGCATTTGCTTCATCCCTTGATCAAGCTGGGCCTATTGCTAGAGATGTTCGTGATTGTGCTATCTTACTAAGATCAATGGCTTCATTCGATGAAAAAGATTCTACTTCCGTAAATTTACCAGTTCCTGATTACGAAAGCTATCTTGGTCAATCAATCAAAGGAATGAAAATTGGCATCCCAAAAGAATATTATCTGGATGGAATGTCTCTAGAAATTATTGAGCTTTGGCAAAAGGGAATAAATTGGTTAAAAGAAGCAGGGGCTGAGATTAGGGATATTTCTTTGCCACATACAAAATACGCTTTGCCTTCTTATTATATTATAGCTCCTGCAGAGGCATCTTCTAATTTAGCGCGTTATGATGGTGTGCGTTTTGGTTTGCGTGTACCCGGAAAAGACATCATTGAGATGTATGAAAATACGCGTTCTATTGGTTTTGGTGATGAAGTCAAGCAACGTATTTTGGTTGGTACGTATGTCCTTTCATCTGGTTATTATGATGCCTGTTATATAAAAGCTCAAAAAGTAAGAACATTAGTAAAACGTGATTTTGATCAATGTTTTAATTCAGGCATTGATTCTATCCTTACCCCAGCAACACCAACAACCGCTTTTGGTCTTGCTGATGAGAAAATAAAAAACGATGCTGTAGCAATGTATCTTAATGATATTTTTACTGTACCAGTTAATATGGCCGGATTGCCAGGAATTTCTGTTCCTGCTGGTCTATCATCAAATGGTTTACCGCTAGGATTGCAATTAATTGGTAAACCTTTTTCTGAAGAAATTATTTTTCAGTTAGCACATATTATTGAGCAAGAAGCTGGAATACTCTCTACAGAAAAATGGTGGATAAATAGCTAAAAATTTACAAGAAAGCATTTACCTTAAGCAGAAAGATGCTTTTTAAAAACGAGGAAGAGAAAATACTATTTTCTCGATTTTTGATCTTTACCCACCAAGATAGGCTTCTTTAACACGTGAATCAGTAAGCATAGCTTTACCTTCACCATGAAATAAAAGATGCCCCACTTCTAAAATATAAGCATAGTCAGCTATGGAAAGTGCAGCAAATGCATTTTGTTCAATAAGGAGAACAGTTTTTCCCATATCATTAATTTTTCGAATAATTGAAAAAATTTCCCGAACGAGAAGTGGTGCTAGCCCCAATGATGGTTCATCTAATATGACCATATCGGGATTACTCATCAGTGCTCGGCCTACAGCAATCATCTGTTGTTCACCGCCTGACATTGTTCCTCCCAACTGTTTTGCTCTTTCACGTAGACGTGGAAAAAGATCGAATATCCATTCGATATCACGGGTAATTCCTTGCTTATCATGACGGATATAAGCACCTAGACGAAGATTCTCTAAAACAGTGAGATGAGGAATAATACGTCGTCCTTCAGGACTTAAAGCAATACCTAATCGCAAAATTTCTTCTGGTGATTTTTTAATAATTGATTCGCCGTTATAGGTAATTTCCCCATAAACAGCACGATTAAGTCCTGTTATAGAACGTACGATACTGCTTTTTCCTGCACCATTGGCTCCAATTAAAGTGACAATACTTCCCTTTTTTATGGACATAGAAAGGTTTTGTACAGCTTTAATGGCGCCATAATGAACGTGAAGATTTTTTATTTTAAGTAGATCCATAAACATCTCCGCCAAGATAAGCTTCAATAACTTTAGGGTTATTCCGAATTTCATCTGGTGTACCATTGGCAATGCAACAACCATATTCCATAACCAAAATATGTTGGCAAAGGTTCATAACCACTTTCATATCGTGTTCAATAAGAAGAATCGTAAGATCAAAATCTTTTTGCACTTTTGCTATGAATTTTCTAAGATCTTCACTTTCTTGTGGATTCATGCCAGCAACAGGTTCATCAAGAAGAAGCAATTTGGGTTTTGTGGCTAAAGCACGCGCAATTTCTAGACGTCGCTGTACACCATAAGGTAAAGCTGTTGCTAATTGGTCGGCAAGGTGATCAAGTTGTAGCTGTTCGAGAAGCTTCATAGAATTTTTATAAATTTCCTTTTTTTCTTTCATTGCTTTTGAAAAGAATAAAGCTGAAGAAAACCAAGGATATTTTTGTCGAACATGCGCTCCAACCATAACGTTTTGCAAAACTGTTAATCCAGAGAAAAGACGAATATTTTGAAATGTTCGGGCAATATGGTGTCTGCAGATAATATAAGGAGGTGCACCAGAAATTTTTTGCTCATCAAAAAGAATGATACCGCTTGTAGGGGCATAAAATCCAGAAATCATATTAAAAACTGTTGTTTTCCCAGCTCCATTGGGACCAATTAATCCAGTAATGCTTTTTTGTTTAATTGCCATATTAATATTATTTACAGCAACTAATCCGCCAAAACGCATTACGATATCATTGAGTGAAAGAATGGTGTCGCTCATAGCTTTTCCTCAGTATTAGAAAGATTTTTGCGTGTCAAAAAGCTATAAATTCCATTCCATGAGAATTCACGTTCTCCCATCAATCCTTTTCTCCAAAACAAGATAATTACCAGCAATAAAAGAGAAAAAACAACCATACGAAGTCCTGGTGTTTCTGGAATATATATAAAACCTAAATCAAATGGACGTTCAATAATACGAAGCCATTCAAGCACAACTGTAATAATAATACTACCAATAATGCTCCCTGTGATAGAACCGAGACCACCAGCAACAACAATCATCAAAATATTAAAAGTTAAAAGAAAATTAAACATTTTGGGATCAATGGTTGAAATTAGAGCAGCCATTAATGCTCCACCTATACCTGCAAAAAATGCTCCCACAGTAAAAGAAAAACTACGGTAGAAAAAAGCGTTAACTCCCATAGTTTTCGCAGCTATTTCATCATCACGAATAGCACGTAATACATTACCTGTATTACTTCGCAGTAATAGGACAATAAAGAGAATTGTAAATGCTAACCAACCATAGTTCCACCATAATGTTGCATTTTGAGGTATTCCTTTGATTCCTAAAGAGCCATTTGTGAGCGATGTTGCATTCGTAATAATAATGCGAATAATTTCCGCAAAACCTAAGGTTGCAATTCCAAGATAATCTCCACCAAGACGTAATATTGGCAAAGCAACCAATAAACCTACAACTGCAGCACACAGACCACTTACAACAACAGCGACAAAAAAAGGTAATTGCAGATGATACAATGGTTCAGCGATAGGCTCAAGAATCCACATCATCTCCTTTTGTTCAGGGGAAAGAAGTAAAATGGCGCAAACATAAGCACCAATAGCCATAAAGCCAGCATGTCCAAGAGAAAACATGCCTGTAAAACCGTAAATTAAATTAAGTGAAACCGCTAGTATCGCATTAATAGCAATCAGATTTATGATACGAAGTGTATAGTCATCAAATTGTTTATCAGCATAAAATAAAAAACCTACAAAAATTAAAATGCTTATAGACGATAAAAAAGTTGTCACTAACTTTGCCATTAAATTTTCTCCTGACTTTTTTTACCCATTAATCCCATGGGTAATACCAATAAAATCAGAATCAATAAAATGAAAGCAAAAGCATCTCGATATCCAGATAGCGCGGGGAAAAATGCGATAATCATAATTTCAATAAACCCTAATAATAACCCTCCAAACATTGCTCCTGGTATTGAACCAATACCTCCAATAACGGCTGCGATAAATGCTTTGAGACCGGGAAGAACGCCCATATAAGGTTGAATTTGAGGATAGCGTAAAGACCACATAATTCCTGCTATAGCAGCAAGCGCTGAGCCTATTCCAAATGTGAATGCAATAACTTTATTGACAGACACACCCATCAAACGCGTTGTTTCAATATCATGGGCGATTGCACGCATGGCAAGACCCGGTTTTGTTTTATAGATAATCCATAGCAGTAACATAATAAGAAATAATGATACAAAGGGAACAATCAAAGATATGGGGGCAATTCTAATGATACCATCTGCTCCTGATCCTAGATGCCATAAAAGTGGTGTTACAAGAAAATCTGGTTGTTTTACACCTTTCGGAACACCACTAAAGAGTACAGTAGCGAGATTTTCAATAAAAAAAGAAACACCAATCGCACCGATAAGTGCCGAGATACGTGGAGCATGGCGTAGAGGTTTATAGGCAAATTGATCAACAGTAATACCCACCGCGCTTGTAATAAAGATAGAAAAACAAAGAGCTAAAACCCAAATCGGTGTGAAATCTTGCGGAGAAATTTTAAAATAATAAACAAACCCTAAGGCAAGGATTGAAAAAGCAGCAATCCAATAAATTGGAGGGCGCCTTTTAAATCCTATAAAGACCAAATAATAAACAAGAGCAGCGAGTAATAAAAGAAGAAGAGCTGCCCAAGCAGGCATAAAGCTAATTGTGGAAAAGAAAACAAAATATGCTCCCAGCATAAAGATATCACCATGAGCAAAATTAATGAGTCGTAATATACCGTAGACCATAGTGTAACCAATGGCGATAAGCCCATAAAGCGATCCCAATGCCAGCGCATTAAAAAAATACTGGATGAACATTTCAGTGCTCATCTCTCATCCTTCCACATTTGTTAATTTACATAGGATAACAAGAAATTTCTAAGTTTCTAGTTGAGAAAAAAACTCTCACCCAATTCTTGCACTTTTAATACTTTAAATAAGTACAGCTTTTTAATTAAAAAGAAAAGGCTGAACTTCTTCTAAATAAATACGTTTCCCATCCTGTATTTTAATGATACCAATAGGAATTTTAGGGTTATGATTTTCATCCATTGACATATCACCAATGGGGGTTGAGAAATCTTTTAATTTACTAAGTGCGATAGTAATTTTTTCACGATCGATGCTACCAGCATTTTCAATAGCTTTCATGAACATCATATAACTTGTATATCCCAAAACAGAATTGATATTTGGCTTTTTGTTAGGGTAAGCTTTTTTCCATTCTTTTGTGAATTCTTGCGCAGCTACTGACATATTGGGCATATCTTCACTATAAGGAAGTGTTGCATGTAAGAAACCTTCTGCAGCTTTTCCTGCAATTGTAATGGTTTCTGGATTATCCATAGCATCTCCCCCCATAATTTGAAATTTTGCCCCTAATTCTCGTGCTTGTTTCATGATGATAGCACCTTCAGAAAAGTAAGATGGAATGAATAAGATATCGGGTTTCTGTGCGATAATCTGCGTGAGAACAGCTGAAAAATCTTGATCTCCGGAATTATAATTTAAATTTGAGATAACTTCACCGCCCATTTTTTTGAAAGCACGCGTAAAATAACTTGCAAGACCAATGGCATAATCGCTTGAAATATCTTTGAGGATAGCAGCTTTTTTTGCCTGTAAAGTTTGGCTTACATAAGTTGCGATCCCTACCCCTTGATAGGGATCAATAAAACAAGCGCGAAAGTAATATTTTTTACCTTGTGTAACAAGAGGATTTGTTGAGGAAGTTGCAATGGTTGGAGTCTTTGCTTTTTCAGATATTTCACCACCTGCCAACGAGAGTGAAGAACCATAGCTACCAATGATTCCATTCACTTTTTCACTTGCTGTTAAGCGCATGACGGCATTAGCTGCTTCTACTTTATCAGATTTGTTATCAATAATAACAAGTTCCACCTTATGGCCTAAAACTTCTGGAACTTTTTTATGGGCTAATTCTATACCTCTAATTTCAAGTTGGCCTCCAAATGCATTTTGCCCACTTAATGGAAGGTAAACACCAATTTTGATAGGTTCATTTGCATAAACATTTGCTGCAAACGCCGTAAATGCTGTAATTGTCGTAAGGATTTTCTTCAATTGCATTGCGCATTTTCCTTAATTGAGTTGTTGTTTTCGCACCTTATTGAACTTCTTAACCATGCAAGTTGCACATTAATGAAAATATCATTATGTGAGAAAACTTTGATATGGCCTTTGTAATGTAGGATTCTCTTTGTAAGATATGTAAAGCGTACAATCAAATAGTTTTATTAAATATTCATGTTGATGTTTGCTGATGTTAACATAGAAGATATGACAATATGGGGAAATCTTATCTTGGGGCTTGCGTGTTGATACAAGAGCAATGTTTACTTAGAACCTAGAGAATCAATGTCGTATAATTTATAAGCTACAGGATCACGTTATCATGACGAGTAAGGATGCATTAAAAGATAGTTCCCTATCTGAGGATAGTAATAGAGCTGCTTATGGGGAGATTATTGAAATCAGTGGTGTCATTAAGTGGTTTGATGGTAGTAAGGGATATGGATTTATTGTACCTGATTTGCCTCATTGCCCCGATATATTATTGCATGTTACTGTAATGCGAAGAGATGGTTTTCAAACAGCTTTGGAAGGAGCTAAAGTTATTTGTGCTGTGGAAAAAACTGAACGAGGGTTAAAGTGCGTTCAGGTGAAATCTATAGATTGTTCTGCAGCAATTCACCCATCAGAAATTCCAGCCCGTACCCATGTTGTTGTTACTCCAGAAAGTGGTTTAGAGCGCGCAATTGTTAAATGGTTTAATCGTGACAAAGGTTTCGGTTTTCTTAGCCGTGGGCAAGGAACAGAAGATATTTTTATTCATATGGAGACGTTACGCCGTTTTGGTTTAGCAGAGTTGCGTTCGGGTCAAGTTGTCCTTGTACGTTTTGGTAAAGGGGAAAAAGGTTTAATGACAGCAGAAATTTATCCAGATATAGGTTTTCCTTTTTCCACACATTGAATTTCGCTAATAAAATCAGTGTTTTATATGTTTTTTAAAGTGATTATTTCAGAAATAGCTGTAAATATATTTATTTTAAAGAAAATATAGCACTTGTGAATCTATAAAGGAAATTAAAGGATTGGGTATATTGCATTGAAAAGATAGAAAAAAACAGGGAAATAATCCCCCTGTTGTTAGGTTTTTTGTATTTTTTAATTTTAGAAACAAAATTAGAATTTTTCAATGGTGGAGACAAGAATGTTAAATCCTTTTAAAAAAAGGTATATTATTTTCTTAATAATACTTTTTATGTTAGAAGTACGTATCGTTGTAGCAAAGACGCCCATAGAGATTCCTGTTCATCCAGTTCCTTTAGAAATACATACAAAGCAAGGTACGATTTCTTATAAGGTGGAGATTGCTTTTACGCCATCTCAAGCAGCAGCTGGTTTAATGTATCGGACTGATTTTCCGCGCGATCGTGCGATGCTTTTTAAGCGGCAGAAAAATTATCAAGCGGGAGATAAGCAGAAGTTTTTTATGTGGATGGCGAATACACCTTTACCTTTAGATATGATTTTTTTAAACTCTGAGGGAATTATTGTATCGATTATTGAAAACACTTCTCCATTTTCAACAAATATCATTTCATCGGGAGTTCCTGCAGCTTTTGCTCTTGAGATTAACGCTGGTGAAGTTTCTGAAAAACAGATCCAAAAAGGTCAGCGTGTTATTCATCCCGTACTTTGTGGGAAGTGCATAAAAAATGACGACTAAAAAATGACGGCTGAAGATATTCGTTTTTTTGAATATGATGATTTGCGATTTTCTTATCGAGAAGAAGGGCGAGGTGCGCCTGTTTTGTTGATCCATGGTTTTGGATCTTCTGCACGAGTAAATTGGTATGCAACGGGTTGGTTTCGTATTCTCACTGAAGCAGGGTATCGTGTTATTGCTTTTGATAATCGCGGTCACGGAGATTCAGTTAAAAGTTATGATCCTTCTTTTTATACACCTCAAGCTATGGCTGGTGACGCAGTAAAGTTATTACAGCATTTAGGGTTATCTAAAGTTCATGTTATGGGATATTCTATGGGGGCTCGTATTAGTGCTTTTATGGCTCTTTTGCATCCCACGTATGTGAACAGCGTTATTTTTGGTGGTTTAGGTATTGGTATGGTAACAGGTGCAGGAAATTGGGAGCCTGTTGCTGAAGCTCTTTTAGCGGAAGATACTTCTACCATTACCAATATGCGTGGTTTAATGTTCCGTAAGTTTGCAGATCAAACGAAAAGCGATAGACAGGCTCTGGCTGCTTGTATTATCACATCAAAGCAGGAATTAACAGCATCTGAAGTGCACAAAATCAAACAGCCTGCTCTTGTTGCCGTTGGTGCGTTAGATGAAATTGGCGGTGCTGCAGAGCCATTAGCAGCTTTGTTGCCTTGTGGTGAATCTTTATCAATTCCTGGTCGAGATCATATGCTTGCTGTAGGTGATAAAATTTATAAAAAAGGTGTTCTCGATTTTCTTTCTCGTTATCCTATAAGATGAAGAATTCTGCTAAGATTTAGCATTTACAAAAATATCCAATATTTTCTGTACAGACTGAAAGCCTATTTAAAAAGTTTTCTACGGTAGCATTAAGTTTTTATAAAAAAACAGGAGAAAAATAAACTCTTATTAGCTTATTTTGTATATTTTTAGAAATGTAATTCTTTTAAGCTAAAAAATTATATTTAAAAGTGGTTAAAAAGAATTATTTTTAAATGATATAATAATATTTTTTGCTAAAAAATGTAGTTTTAAATAAAAAAACATTGTTATTTAAATTTTTTATAGAAGGAAAAAAATTATAAATGATAGACCAATTTTTTCTCGAATATGAATTGTGAATATAGATGCTAATTAAGATTTTTACTGACTTTACAGAATAGAATCATATGAGTGTTTTATTTAACATGACACGCAATTGTTTTAATCGTCTTTAAAAAAACAGGAGAGTATAGTGAATGCTGATGAAATAAAAAAACTTGATATTTTTTTTAAAAATACATTCCAAAACTCAACATTGCAGGTCAGAGAACGGCCCAAGAAAGATGATTCTTGTGAGGTTTATATGGGAGATGAGTTTTTAGGCATTATTTATCGAGATGAAGATGAAGATGAGCTATCCTATAATTTCTCAATGGCAATATTAGATATTGATTTAGGAAATTGATTCGTTATGCATGGATGAATGAAGTCTTTTTTCATCTCATAAGGTTTATATAAGCTTTAATGCTTTAAAGCTCGTATGGTTGTTTCGTGCGATAATAAGGTGATCATGGATAGTAATGCCTAATGCATTTGCTGCATCTTTTATCCTGTATGTCATTGTTATGTCTGCATCAGAGGGTGTAGAATCGCCAGAAGGATGGTTGTGGACTAAGATAAGTCCTGATGCAGATAACTCTAAAGCTCGAGAAATAACTTCACGAGGATAAACAGGGGTATGATCAATGGTTCCAGTTTGTTGTACCTCATCAGCCAGCAAGCCATTTTTCTTATCGAGAAATAAAATTCGAAATTGTTCACGAGTTTCGTGGGCCATAACAGCTTTACAATAAGCTAACACTTTATCCCATGATGAAAAAATATCGCGCTTAAATAATTGTGCACGAGCGATACGTCCAGCAACATCTGAAATAATTTTTAAATCAATTGCTGTTGCGGGACCACATCCTTGAACTTCTTGAAGTCGGTGAATATCAGCTCCCAAGACATCAGCTAATGAACCAAAATGCGCTATCAAATCTTTTGCTATGGGCTTTGTGTTTGCGCGGGGTATTGTGCGAAAAAGCAATAATTCAAGATATTCATAATCTTCAAGTGCATTTCCTTTTGACTTTAAATAGCGCTTTCGAAGACGTTCACGGTGTCCCTGATAATGTTTATGGAGCTGTACGTTTTGCTTAAGCTTTTCACTTTTTCTTTTTGATATTGGGATGAGTGAAGAACTCGATGTTAATGCAAAGTGATTACTTTGAGTATCTTCCTTTTGATTTAATTTTTTAGCCATAATATTTCTATATTGCGTTAGGTATGCGAATTTGGAATATAAAAAATATTTTTAGGAGATTGTGTAAATATTTCATAGCCTTCATTTGTCACACCAATTGTATGTTCATATTGTGCTGTCAGAGAGCGGTCACGGGTAACTGCAGTCCAACCGTCAGACAAAATCTTAACTTGTGACTTGCCAAGGTTAATCATAGGCTCAATTGTAAACATCATGCCTTGTTTTAATTCCACACCTTCTCCAGGGGTTCCATAATGGAGGATATTGGGGGCATCGTGAAAAAGCTGTCCAATGCCATGCCCGCAAAAATCTCTCACAATTGAGCAGCGCTCAGATTCTGCATACTGTTGAATGGCTGCTCCAATATCACCTGTTGTTGCTCCAGGCTTAACAACAGCGATACCTTTCATAAGACTTTCATAGGTTATTTTTAGAAGGCGTTCTGCAGCACGTCTGATTTTTCCAACGGGATACATTCGGCTTGAATCTCCATGCCAACCATCCAGGATAAAGGTTACATCAACATTCACAATATCACCTTCTTGCAAGGGTCTTTTATTGGGAATTCCATGACAGACAACGTGATTGATAGATGTACAGCATGAATGGCTGTATCCATGATAATTTAGATCAGCAGGAAGAACGCCTCGCTTAGCACCAAAAATGAATACAAAATCATCAATTTCTTGCGTTGTAATGCCCGGCTTAATAATATCTGTAAGCGCATCAAGACATTCTGCCGCAATACGACCAACTTCCCGCATTTTAGCAAAAGCATACTCATCGAAAATGCGGATTTTTCCATTAAATTTTAAAGGGGTTTTGTTATATTCAATATATTCAGTCATTGCTTCTTCTATTTTCTATTTTTACTCTCTGAATCGGAAAGATGCCTTCTACGCTTACGTGACATTTTACAGCATAACATTCTACCCCTGATTTTAGTGCTAAATCAAACTTACGTCCATAGATAGGATCAAGATCATGACAGATTGTAAAAGCTGCACAATCTTCTCGTTGAATAATATAAAGCATAGCAGCTCGTTTTCCTTGTCGTACGACTTCTATGAGTTCTTCAAGGTGACGAGCCCCACGTTTTGTCTTGCTATCAGGAAATTCTGCTAATCCTTTTTGACGAATAAAATGAACGTTTTTGACTTCTAGATAACAATCAGGAAGAGTGTCCTCCCGTAAAAGAAAATCAATTCGTGATTGTGTCCCATAAGGTTGTTCTTTTAAGATTGTTTTATATCTACTTAATTCTGGTAGTAAACCATTTTGAATTGCTTCCAACGCAAGTTTATTGGGTAAGGTGGTATTAATGCCAACCAAAGTATTCTCAGTTTCAACAATCTCTAATTGATAAGCATATTTTCGCTTAGTATTGTTACGATATGAAAGCCAAATATTGGAGTTGGAAGTTGTTAATCCAAGCATTGATCCTGTATTAGGTACTGATACTGTGAAGATATGTTGATCATCTTGTTTAACATCCGCAAGGAAACGTTTATAACGACGGATAAGTTTTGCAGGTAAAAGTTTGGGAATAAAGCGCATATTGCTTTTTAGGGCTTAGGGTTCCATAATTCAATTGGAATTATGATTTGCAGGAGATATCATCTAATTAAACGAAAAAATTAATGTGAGAAGCGTTACGATATCTTATATAAATTTGTTATAAAATTCCAGAATTCACTTTATGACTTTTAAAATTTATTATTAGTTTTAAAAACTATTATTTTTGAATAAAAAGGTAATATTACCTATAATTTGTTATTAAAAATCATAGGAGTACTCTGAAGAAGGTTACGTTAAAAAACAGCAGGTAGGGGTATAATAAGCGAACAAGGGAGTGTGGATGGCTGGAACGAATAAGAATCGTGAAAATTTAACAAATGGTCCTATTATTATTTTAGTTGAACCGCAGCTTTCGGAAAATATTGGCATGGCGGCAAGGGCAATGGCAAATTTTGGGCTTTCTAAGCTTCGGTTAATCAAACCTCGAGAAACATTTCCAAATGAAAAAGCTAGAGCTGCTGCAAGTAAAGCTGATCATGTCATTAACAATGCTGTGATTTTTGATACATTACGTGCTTCAATTGCAGATTTACACTATGTTTTTGCCACAACAGCCCGTGAAAGATGTGGATTTAAAACTGTAAAAAGCGCTGTCGAAGCAGCAAGCATATTACGTCAGCGTGAAAGTATTGGCCATAAAACAGGTATTATCTTTGGACGAGAGAGATGGGGACTAAAAAATGATGAAATTAGTCTTGTCGATGAAATTATTACTTTTCCAGTTAATCCTGCTTTTGCATCACTTAATATTGCGCAAGCAGTTCTTTTAATGTCTTATGAATGGATGAAAACAGGTCTGGAGAATGTAAGCGATACAGCATTTCGTGCTGCAGAGATGAAACCTGCAAATAAAACATTGTTTCATAGTTTTTTATCTCAGTTAGAAGAGGCTTTGGCTATCCGTGGGTATTTTAGACCCCCAGAACGTAAAGAAGTAATGCTTGCAAATTTGCGCTCTGTTTTTACGCGCGCTAATTTTAGTGAATCTGAGGTTCACTTATTGCAAGGCATTATATCTTCATTGGATTATTTTTCTCCACAATATCCACGGGGAAGTAGAGCACCTGCAGAGCGCGATCGCGAAAGATTAAAAAAAATTAAAAACAGGTGTGAAAGTTGATGGATGAACGACCTATTCTTTTTTTTGATAGTGGTATTGGTGGTTTAACTATCTTAAGGGAAGTGCGTGTTCTTATCCCTGAAATGCAATTTATTTATGTAGCTGATGATGCTGGATTCCCTTATGGAAATTGGGAAGAAAATATTTTGAAAGACCGTATTTTAAGGATTTTGACAAATCTTTTAACACGTTATCATCCTGCCTTATGTGTGATTGCTTGCAATACTGTTTCTACTCTAATGATGGCAAATTTACGACAAAATTTTCCTCATGTTCCTTTTGTAGGAACGGTTCCTGCAATTAAATCAGCTGCTGAACAGACGAAAACAGGTTTTATTTCCGTATTAGCAACTCCTGGGACGGTTAAACGTGCTTACACAAATAAATTAATCAATTCTTTTGCTCGGCAGTGTCATGTTCAACTTGTGGGAAGCGAAAAGCTTGCTGGATTTGCTGAAGATTATGTACGGGGAGAATCTATTAATTCAAAAGAGCTAAAGAAAGAAATCTTGCCATGTTTTGTAGAAAAAAATGGCAAATGTACTGATATTATTGTTTTAGCTTGTACACATTATCCTTTTTTGATTAACTTCTTTCATGAACAAGCTTTATGGCCTGTTGAATGGATTGATCCAGCGAAAGCTATCGCTAAACGTACCAAATCATTATTGCTCTTGTCAGAAAAGATACATCAACAATCTATAAAGAAATATCAAGATTTTGCGTTACTGACATCAAAAAATATCACTTTTTCAACGGAGCGTTTGTTAAAAGAATTTGGCTTAAAACTCATGAAAGGAGTTGACTTTGGAATATGAGATCAATAAAATTATTTTGGCTTTTTTTGGAAAAATGGCATTAATTAACGTGTCCCATGGATAACTTTGCATCTTGATATGTTAAGGTATTCTGTCGGTCTTTAGTATCTTAAAGGCAGAGGAGGGTGCGTTTCCTTGGGATTTTAAGATCTCGTGTTTTATTTTAAAGGAAATGCGATGAGTAAACGCGAAACAACAAAATATAAAATTGACCGTCGTATGGGAGAGAATATTTGGGGGCGTCCAAAATCTCCCGTTAATCGTCGTGATTATGGTCCAGGTCAGCATGGGCAGCGCCGTAAAGGAAAACTTTCTGACTATGGGGTCCAGTTACGCGCTAAGCAGAAGTTGAAAGGGTTTTATGGAGATATTTCAGAAAAGCAATTTCACAAAACTTATGAAGAAGCTGCTCGCCGACGGGGAGATACTGGTGAAAATCTTATCGGTCTGTTAGAGTCACGTTTAGATGCTGTTGTCTACCGTGCAAAATTTGTGCCTACGATTTTTGCTTCTCGCCAATTTATCAATCATGGCCATATTAATGTAAATGGGCGGCGTATAAATATTCAATCTTATCGTTGTAAGCCTGGTGATGTTATCGAGGTTCGGGAAAAATCAAAACAACTTACTTTAGTTTTAGAATCAGTACAGTTGGCAGAACGCGATGTTCCTGATTATATTGAAGCAGATCATAAACAGATGAAAGCAATCTTTACACGTATTCCTGCTTTTTTAGATGTTCCTTATGCTGTGCAAATGGAACCTAATTTGGTTGTTGAATTTTATTCTCGATAATTTTTCTATGAGAGAAATTGTTTCTCTCTTCTATTATTCTAACTTCAAAATGGTGTATTTTTTTATGATTTTTGAAGTTAGAAAATGTTTTTTGTGAATGGTTCTATATTAAGTTTATCACTATGTTTGATAGTGACAAGCTTATATAGTTCCATTTATTTTTTATGTATTTAATTTTATAAATTCAAAAAACATAACTATAAACTTGCTTTATATTTGTTTCTGTCTTTGCAAAATGAGCTATTTATTGGACAGGATATGGTATTATGAAAAATATTTCAGTTGAGTATCAAGCAATAGAAGAAAACAAAGAGAAAGATGATCCTTTGGAAAGAGAAGTTGATGATTGTCATCCAATATTTCGGGTTGCTCCTTCAAGTGTCGAATTTAATAAATTGCGCAAACGGCTTTTGCGTCATATGCGTCAAGCTTTGGATGATTTTTCTATGTTTTCTACAGGAAAAAAATGGCTTGTTGCTTTATCAGGTGGAAAAGATTCTTATGGTTTATTAGCGCTTCTTTTAGATTTAAAATGGCGTGGTCTTTTATCCGTTGAACTTCTTGCCTGTAATCTTGATCAAGGACAACCAGGATTTCCTAAACATATTCTTCCAGACTTTTTAAGTTCTTATAAAATTCCGTATCGTATTGAATATCAGGATACTTATTCCATTGTTACAGATAAATTGGCAGCGACGCAGACATATTGTTCACTTTGTTCTCGGTTGCGACGAGGAAATCTATATCGTATTGCACGCGAAGAGAGATGTTCTGCATTAGTTTTAGGTCATCATCGTGATGATGTTTTGGAAACATTTTTAATGAATTTGTTTCATGGTGGTCGATTATCCGCTATGCCTGGAAAACTTAAAAATGATGAGGGGGATCTTTTTGTGTTACGTCCTCTTGTCTATGCCGCTGAGGAAGATATGGAAAAATTTTCTCAAGCAATGCAATTCCCAATTATTCCCTGTAATCTTTGTGGTAGTCAAGATGGTTTACAACGTAATGCAATGAAAGAAATGCTAAAAAATATTGAAAAACAAATGCCAGGGCGGAAAGATACGATGATTCGCGCTTTGACAAATGTACGCCCAAGTCATTTGCTTGATAAAAAACTCTTTGATTTTAAAGCCTGTTAATAAAAATTAGATCTTCTAAAAATAAACTCAGAAATTTTAAAATAAGATACTTATTTATAATGATAATTTATTGTGTAACTTAATTATCATAAGGTTAGATTATTTCAAATTTTCTTATCTGATATTCATAAAAACATGCTAATATCACAACTGGAATGTTTGTGTGTATAAAACACAATTGAAAAAAAACTCCTTTCACCTATCGACTACCGCAATATAATATGATTATTTGTCTAATTAAAGATCGGGGAGTATTATGGATTTCATTTTATGCTGTGGCTATAAACAATATCATTTAGAGTGGCGACCTAAAAGATTATATAAATTTTCGATATATTGTATTTTACAAGGATGTATAACGAATATTCAGGGCAGAGCTTTCTCGTAAATTCTCATGAAATGAGTTACATAAGCGATTGGGTCTTATTGTGAGAAGTCGCTTTTTTATAAACTAATTCTGATAGGAATCTTTGTCATTTGGAACGGGGAGAGAGTTAAATTTTTAAACTACTGTACCATAAAGGTCATAGGAATCTGTTTGTTTGTTTTTAACGATGACAAATTCACCTACACGCAATGGGTATCGTGATGAAACATGTACAACTCCATCTATTTCCAGAGCATCGTATTGACTACGTCCTTTAGCAACTTTCCCTTGATTTTCATTGATCAGAACTTGGAGTCTTTTTCCGATTTTTTTCTTTAAGAGATATGTAAAAATTTGTTGTTGTTTTGCCATAAAACGATGCCAGCATTTTTCTTTCACGTTTTCAGGAATATTTTCTTAATCTTAAATCATTTGCAACCTCTCCTTTACCTCTTCATATTTAAAATACCCAGCTCGTTCATTTTTTGCCTCTTCTAGTTATTCTAGGAGTATATTAAAATCTTCATTTGTTTTACCAGAAAAACCGACAATAAATGTAAATTGCAAAGTAAGATCTGGACATATTTTAGCTACTTTTCAATTTCAAAATTCTTTACTTTTGTGAGTGCAGGACGCTTCATATGTTACAAAACAGCTGGCAATGCATGCTGAAAAGGTATATCTAGATAAAGGAGGATTTTTTGTAGCCATAAGCTCGGTAATTTCATCAACATGGGGATAAGGATAAACGTAGTGCATATGTACCCGAATGATCATATGGCCTAGTTCGCGTTAAAGGTCAGAAAAATCATTTTGATTGTATAACCTTTCCAAGGACTCTCGAGATATTTAAGATCAATGCTATAAGCGCTCATAGCTTGTAAAATAATCAAGAGTTCTTTTATTCCGCTGTACGAGTTTTTTATCTCCTCGAAGAACATCACTAATGGTGTGAAGTGAGATCACCATGCAATGTGGGAATGATCCAAAAACTACTTCAGTTAGAGAATTTTTCAGAAATCTTTAAATAAGCATAATGGCGAGGTGTTAAACAAATACCTTGGGGGAGGGAACTAAATCAAGAAAAGAATCATGAACGGGAGGAATTGCTATATGAACAGTTTTTATAACGTTTTCATAATCTTATAATCCTGTAATGGCCAATACATTGGGATATGCTTGGCAAATAATATCAGGATCAGCAATAGACACCCTGTTACAATAACTTTTCCATTTTTTGAGAGATTCATCAATATTAACTAATGATTCCTTTTTGGCAGAGTCAAGAAAACCATAGGTATTTACAATAATGACATCACTCTTTGATGTTGACGTAAAATTCATACTCTTCAGAGTAAAGGCTTGTAATAATTCGCTCAGAATCTACGAGTGCTTTGGGGCATCCAAGGGAAACAAAACTAATACGAGATGCTACTATGATAATCCTACAATTACTATCAACGATTACGTTCTGTTTTTATTTACTTAAAAAGAAAAATGTTCTTTATTTTTATCCATATGCAATACACTCTGTTACAAATTTATTTGATTTTTTTTCTACAATATTTTGCGTGATTTTATGCATGCATATGATTTTATCTTATTCTTCCATAAAATGCTGTCATTGAGAGTGGTGTGCTATCTGGCAGACTTTTTTTAAAGTATTCAAGTATTTTTAGAATGCGTGGAGAATATTTTTAAGTTGGATTCTTAGGTCTTACGTAAATGAAGTACGTGAGAGGAAAGAGGAAGGGAACTGGCTTGGAAGATCTAGATTGTTCACAGATCAGATTAGGGAATTTTCTTTAAAGGATAAGGTAAAAATGAGATACACGTAGTACAATGTTAAAAAATACTCAACAGTTTTTTGCTGCATATGTATTTTATTGGTGTATATATATTATAAAATGGTTTTTTAATATTTACGGATAAGTCCAGTAAGCTTTCCTTGTATTTCTACACGCTCGGATTTGTATGTCCGTACTTCATAGTGAGGATTTGCAGCTTCTAAGGCAATAGAGGCTCCATTGCGTCGATACCGTTTTAATGTTGCTTCTTTTTTATCGATAAATGCGACAATAATCTCACCTGATATTGCTGTATTTTGACGTTTCACAATGATTGTATCTTTATCAAGGATACCAGCTTCCATCATAGAGTCATCTTTAACTTCTAATGCGTAGTGCTCACCTATATTTACCATATCGTGTGGCAAAGAAAGTGTGCTTGTTTGTTGCAGTATAGTAGAGGCCGGAACGCTTGCAGAAATACGTCCCATAATGGGAATAGTGATATTTTTTTTTTCTTCCGCCTCAAAATCACCAAGATCACTCAAATTTTTTGATCTTTCTCTTTTATTTTTTTCTATCATACTAGGAGAAATTTTACGTGCTAAAGAAAGGTTAAATGTTATTTTCTCAGGGAGTCGAATCACCTCCATTGCACGAGCACGATTAGGCAAACGATGTATAAAACCTCGTTGTTCTAAGCCTATAATGAGTTTATGAATACCAGATTTTGAGGAAAGTTCTAATGCATTTTTCATTTCCTCAAAAGAAGGAGGAACACCAGTTTCTTTGATATGATTATTAATAAACAAGAGTAATTCATACTGTTTACATGTCAGCATTCAATGTTCCAATCAAAATAATAAAAAAGGAGTACATTAAAAAATACGTATATCTGTAATAATTTTACACTTTTTTATTTAAATCAAATTTATTTATTTATTTTTAAAATTATTAAGATAATATATTTATTTATATTTAATGCGTTATAAATATAATATTTTCTTTAATAACGTTATTAAAATATTGTTTGTATATTATATAGATATATTAATTCATATATAAAAATATTTTATATCTCGGAAATAATTTGAATTATTCGACACTCAATTTTATAAGTAGTATCATCTTTTTCTTCTAGAAAGATATCTACGTATTTTGTAATTTCTAATATAAAAAAGTTAATTGAAAGGTATTTTATAACAGCAGAACTAATCACTCGATGTGTATTGAGAATTATTTTGCATATTATTTTTGCCCTTTTATTCTTAGTAAAATTATCTACAGCTACAATAGTGAGCATGATTTATAGTCATTTTTGGAATATTTCTAATAGAACTAGTTTTTGCTTTATATTTGCTTTACTCTATAGAATAATTGGGCTTTTGTTCTGTAGTTGTCGTGCATGAATAGAAGTTATATCCTGCAGAATATCATCGTTGCTTATTGACCCTTCATTTTTTTTTAATATCTCTTAATGCGCTTGTTTTTATCAAGTTTCTTTCGCAAGTGGTGTAAAATTTATTGGGATGCCATATTTCTATGTTTAACGCGTCGATACTATCATATAATAATTTGAAGTTACTGAAAGTTTGTATAATTTTGTTTACTTACTTGATCAAAATATCTCTTTTAAAAGTGTTTCAAAATGTTAAGCTCAAAATCAAGCTGAGTGAATCAAAATAATTTAGTATTCTCAACTAAAAATTTTTTAGGTTCATACCAATTTAATCAAGGGGCAAATACTTATTAAATGAATGGCTTATCAAAAACATTTTTCTGGCTTTCTTGCGTTATATCATTAAAAGGCTTTTAATTTCAGAAGGCAGAACATGCTGAATTTCATTACCTGTTTATTTTCTACCTCAGTAAAAAATACTGCGGTTACAAAACCATTATATTAAAAGTTATTTTTAAATTAAACCTATAATCCTTATGATCGTTTCAAACGATAATCTCCTTAATAGATAAAAAAGATTGCTCTAATATTTTTAGATTTTTCGTTCGCCAATTTTGAGGAGCATTAGTTTTGTTCTTTCTATGCAATTTATGTTGTCGATAATTTCAAACGATTGAATTTTAAAATAATGTGCTTTGTGCTGTGATAAAAACGTATTATAAAATTTATAAACTGTTATAAATGATATCTGTTTTTATTTCACTTGAATGCACACATGCATTATAATATTTTCATCATGATTTTTTATGGTCTATTCATACATGGTAATCTTATATAAAAAATGATCAAATGAATCATGCATAAAAGGATAGATTCTTGAGTAGATTCATATAAGATAATTGCAAACAACATATTGAATTTATGTTACTCTTATGATTCTACAGAGGGGATTTGTTTTTATAAAGACCTCTAAATTAAAATAAATACCCGTTTTCAAGGCGGATGAAAAAGCGGAAAACTTTGTTAATACTGCTGATCTTACAGATTATGACTTAACGGGTTTTAAACTTGTTCATTTTAAATTCTTACCTAAAGAAGCTTCTATCAATATTTGTTTGCCTCAAGTGTTTATGAAAGCTTTGAAGGAAAAAGTTAAGAATCAAGTTATCCCTTATACATGCTATGTTCGACATCTCATTGAACAAGATTTACGAAAAAGCTATCATGATTAGTTTTCTTTTATGAAGGATATAAGAAGACATTAAGTTAAAGCATGAACAATAATCATTATGCAGATTGTGTTTTGTTGTCGCTGGGAATATATCGAATTGTGTGCCGAATTCCCGTCCTTTTTGTGGTTAGATGTTCAATGCGTTCTTTAATAGGGTCACGCCCCTCACGTAACACAAAGCGCCATTGATTTGCTAAATTCACGGGCTTTTTTAAAAGAGATATCTTGCAACGCTTCCAAGCCCATCTCATGGTGCCGTCCATAAATGGTATAACGGTAAATCCATTGAGCACTTCCAGTTTACGCTTATGAAGAAACAAGTTGGCATTATCATTATATTTACCAGCTCCCAATGTTGCGACCGCCCTTGCCTTCAGACGGTTCATAAGAGCCATTTTTACTCCTTTCTTATACAGTTTTTACCCACACGCTAGCCCTGCTTATGACATGCAAGGAAATGGTTTTGATTGACTCGAGATAAACAGATTTGAAATGAGAGAATCTTACGTTATTCGGGGTTCTAATTCAATCTGAATAACTATAAATTATCATTATAAATCAATACGTTGTTTTATGATTTTAATGATCGTACCATTGATATTTTCCGCATTGCAGGAGCCTTTGCATCGGCACTCGCTGGTGGCGATGTTGATGCCGGCACTGATTCTGCAGGTAATGCTGCTGCAAATAACTACCTCAGCAGTGCGCAACAAGCTCAGAAGGAAAAAGAATTAAAGGAGTGTCCTGACCTTTTATGTGATGCAGAAGTATCTGCAAAACGGTCTGCGATTAGTACAGGGCAAGATATAAGCTTTGGGGCTGGTATGGTAGCTGGTGTACCCACTGAACTATATGATACGGTTGATGGTTTTTTGCAAATAGCCAAACATCCCGAAGAGACTTTGAAAGCACTCAAAGATTTTTTCGGCAGTGGTGAGATTTTGGCGACAATTGGTCGGACCCTTGGACAGTCCTATGTAGATCGCATTAATAAAATGGAGGAGGAATATGAGCGAGCTGGTGCTGGTGGATCCTTTAAAGCTGGACTTGAATTTGGAAAATTATTGACTGAAACAGCATCCCTAATGACAGGAGTTGCTGGAGCAGCCAAGGGAGGCATAAAGCTTGGCGAAAAGGCTGTGATCAAGTTCAATGCTATAAAAGATTTTGCCCAATTCGCTTCCAAGAAAAATTTTGCCAAACTTGCAGCTCAAGGAGATCCTGCCAAACTAGCTGCTAGGAAAGAACTGACCAAACTTGCTGCTAAAGAAAAAAGCTTTGGTTAAAAAAGAAACCCACTAAATTTACCGATAGCAAATTTGGACAGACAAACAAAGCCTATCAGAGAGACGATTTGTTTGATCCTCATGCAAGGGTTAAATGGACTGAAAAAGAGGAAACGGTATGGGGCACCAATGTTGAAAGGACAAAAACAGGAAGAGCACCTATAGGGTTTGATGGTAAGCCTGTTGAGTTGCATCACCTAAATCAAACCCCTGATGGACCCTTAGCAGAAATGAGCCATGAATTTCATAAAAAATATACTTCTGTTATTCATGCTCCTTCCAAAACACATCAATCGCTTATAGAGAGAGAAAAGTTTAATAAGTGGAGAGAGGAATATTGGAAGGAACGCGCTAAAGGGTATAGAGAACAAAAAAACAGTAATTTAGGAGAAATAATTGATATGAAATGGGGTATTATAGGTCTAGATTTTGACAGATGGGGACAGGAGCATCGGCAGTAATACTCTACGGTTGATGAAAAGAGAAAAAACAGAGATTTATAGAATAATTAATGGAGAATAATTGATGAAAACCTATACCTTAGATGATGTTGCAGTCTTAATTGATAAAGTAAATAAATATGATGAAGAGATTATCAATTTGGGTACTGAAGATGATGGAGAGAATGAAACAGATGATTTACAGATTGAAAAGGCGGAGAAAGCTTTGGGTTTGCAATTCACATCCTCTTACAAAGTTTTCTTAAAAAAATATGGAGGAGGAGAAATTGGTGGTGATGAAATATTTAGCATTTATGGAGATTGTGGGGAAGGTATTCCTGCTGGTGATATTGTTTACCGAAACTTACTCAATAGAGAACGTGGTTTTGTGACACCAGAACAGCTTTTCATTAGCAGAACAGATTTTGGTGAAACCTTTTATTTTGATTATACGCAGTTTAGGGATGGAGAATGCCCACTTTATGTCATGCTTCCATCTGAGGATTGCGAGTATTACGCTAGCAATTTTTATGAATTCCTTTGCAAAAGAATTAAAGAAAGTGTGGGAGCTGAGATACCTGATGGTGACCAACCGATTGAAAAGATTGAGAACACTCCCACTCCGCAACCTATCCCTTTTTACAAGAGCTTTTGGAAAAAACTATGGAAGAGGTGAAATTGATAGTTATGAATAACAGAAGTATGTTCTTGACGGAATGTTCTACTAATCTCTGCAATGGGGCTATCTTGTATTTGCAACATATGATGCAAACTCTATAGGATCACCATCAGAGATATTAATGATCATGAGTAAAATAAAATGTATCTTATGGCTTGGTTCTTCACTCAAAGATATAAAAAATTTTTCTGATCTTAATTCAACAAAGGATTGGCTATACTTTTTATCTTACTCCAGATAGGAGATAAAAGGGAAAAATGTTAAGGTTCTCAAGGGGTTTGGATCTGCCAACGTTCCAGAAATTGTTGAATATGATATGCAAGGAACTTATCGCATTGTTTAAACGATACAATATAAAAAATCTCTTTATATGTTGTATTGTTTTCAGAAAAAATCGACCCGTGGCATTGCAACACCAAAACCAGGCATTAATCTGATTAAAGAACGTCTCAAGTTAGCAGAACAATTAGAAGGGAATTAAAATGATCAATGTTTTTCACGGTAGTTCTAATGTTTATGCGGATCTTGGCTTTTTAGATTCCAGAGAGATGCTTATCAAAGCGCAACTTGCTCATAAGATTAGTTAAATTCTGGAAGAAAAGAACTTAACACAAAAACAGGCTAGTCAACTTTTGAAAATGACTCAACCAAAACTGTCTAAACTCTTAAGTGGAGAATTTCGAGGAATTAGTGAAATGAAAATGCTTGAGTGTTTGGCAAAATTGGGAAACGATATAAAGATTATTGTTAATCCGAAAGAAGTTAAAACGCTTGAAGGACATTTTGAAGTTGTTTTTTGAACTTGCGGAGATTGACCCAGAAAGCTTCTCGAAGGTTGAAAGAGCATCTCGCTTTTTATTTCTCTAACATTGTGTTTTGTTTGGGAGGAAAGATTATGTCTCTTTTAGTTTTGGAAGAAAGAGACAGGCAAGGTTTAGTCCGGATAAGCTGTTATCAAGGATGAAACGTATTAGGGAAAAATTGCTTGATAGAACGATCTTAAATTTATCGTGGGAAGGGGTTGTTGATTTTTTTGATGTACTCTATAATTTATTTTATTTAGATCTGCCTTATTTTGCAAAGAAGCAATATTATAGTTCAGGGAATTTTGTTGAAGCTGATTTTATCAGTATGGCAAAAGTTCTTAAGGACATTTAAGGTAGGTTTGTTTTAAGCCTGAATGATTGTGATACAGTTCGAGAGATCTTTAAGAATTTTGATTTTTTAGAAGTTGAGACCCTTTGGATAGCAGGTAGAGCAAAAAAACATTCCGAAAAGAACTTTTGATTCGCAATAATGAAGGGGCATGTTAAAAATACTATTCCCAAACTTTTACCCACATATCCCATACCTTAAAAACGGTTATATAAAACCAATATGTTATTCCTTATAGGAGTTAAATGGTGGGCGATGAGAGACTCGAACTCCCGACATCCTCGGTGTAAACGAGGCGCTCTACCAGCTGAGCTAATCGCCCAATGCAATGATTAGTAACTGAATGCGTTCTCTATTAAGGAATTTTTTTTCTAAACGCAAGAATAAAGATGATATTTGATATTTTTTTAAAAAATGCATAATCCTTCTTGACATAAACGAATGAACCCCTTACACGATCATTTATGCCAAAATAAGTTGGTTTAGAGAAAGTGCGCGGGTGTAGCTCAGTTGGTTAGAGTGCTGGCCTGTCACGCCGGAGGTCGCGGGTTCGAGCCCCGTCACTCGCGCCATTTTATACTGCTGTACGTAATTTCCTTTTATAAGATATTTATGTATTGTAAACTTAGAAAGAAGATAACTGTATTTTTTCCTCCTTTTTATATGGTTTATAAGAATAGGGCTTGCGTCTTTTTTGGCTCTGCGTTACCTATGCTGATGAGAAAAGTATGGCTCTGTGTGCCTTTGGGCGGTATTGAGCAAAATTAATAGAGCGATTATTGAGTAATTGTGTTAAACTCAGGCATTTCGTTACAATGGAAGAGGGTTATGACTTATTTATTAAGCTCTTATTTACCGATCTTGATTTTTATTATGATTTCGGCAGTTATTACTGGAGTTTTGTTGATTATACCTTACATTGTAGCTTATCGCTCCCCTGATCCTGAAAAGTTATCAGCTTATGAATGTGGATTTAATTCATTTAGTGATGCACGCATGAAGTTTGATATTCGTTTTTATTTGGTATCAATTTTATTCATTATTTTTGATCTTGAAGTTGTTTTTCTTTTTCCTTGGGCTGTTTCATTCGAATCGATAGGTATGTTTGGCTTTTGGTCGATGATTATGTTTTTAGCGATTTTAACTATTGGATTTATCTATGAATGGAAAAAAGGAGCTCTTGAATGGAATTAAGATCTAATAATTTAACTATTACAGCTCCAAAACCAAAAGGAATCATTGATCCTAATACTGGTGAGTTGTTAGGAAATGATGATAATTTTTTTCGTGATATTAATGCTGAATTATCAGATAAGGGTTTTTTAGTTACTTCAGCAGATGCTTTGATTACTTGGGCGCGTACTGGTTCTTTAATGTGGATGAGTTTTGGCTTGGCTTGTTGTGCTATCGAAATGATGCAATGCTCAATGCCTCATTATGATAATGAGCGTTTTGGATATGCACCACGAGCTTCACCTCGTCAATCAGATGTGATGGTGGTAGCAGGTACTCTGACGAATAAGATGGCACCTGCTTTAAGAAAAGTGTACGATCAGATGCCAGAGCCACGTTATGTGATTTCTATGGGATCGTGTGCAAACGGTGGGGGGTATTATCATTATTCCTATTCAGTGGTACGTGGTTGTGATCGCATTGTGCCTGTCGATATTTATGTTCCAGGATGTCCACCTACAGCAGAGGCATTATTATACGGCATATTATTGTTACAGAAAAAAATCCGTCGTACCGGATCCATAGAGCGATAGAGAGTTTTCTTATCATGATGGACGAAACATTGGTTGAACTTGCTGCTTATTTGGAAAAAAAATTAGAGAATAAGCTTGAAGAAACCGTTCTTGCTTTTGGTGAATTAACCATTGTAGCGCGACTTGATGCAATTACCGATGTCTTAATGTTTGTTCGTGATGACTCTCGTTGTCAATTTATTAATCTTACAGACATTAGTGGTGTGGATTATCCTTCTCGTGATAAGCGCTTTGATGTCTCTTATCAATTGTTATCTCCTCGTGAGAATTTACGCTTACGGATTAAAGTTCGTACTGATGAAAATACTCCTGTTGCTTCAGCTTGTACGGTTTACCCTGGTGCAGAATGGTATGAACGTGAAACGTATGATATGTATGGGATTTTATTTTCAGGTCATCCAGATTTGAGACGGATTTTAACAGATTATGGATTTGAAGGATATCCTTTGCGCAAAGACTTTCCTGTAACCGGATTTGTTGAATGCCGTTATGATAATGAAGCAAAGAGGGTGATTTATGAGCCTGTTGTTTTGCGTCAAGAAATGCGTAGTTTTGATTTTCTTTCCCCTTGGGAAGGAGGACAACATATTTTACCATGTGATGAAAAAGCAGATAGAAAAAAATAATATTGGTTTTGATAAGGCGTTACATTAGAGTAGTATATCTCTTAAATGATTAAATATTTTTAGTATAATATAATTTTTTTAATATTTGATATGAAGTTAAAAAAAACAAGGGGTTGATTGTGGCTGAGGTCAATGTTCGAAACTTTAATATCAATTTTGGTCCGCAACATCCTGCAGCGCATGGGGTTTTACGCATGGTTCTGGAGCTGGATGGTGAAGTTGTCGAACGTGTAGATCCACATATTGGGTTATTGCATCGTGGAACAGAAAAATTAATGGAAACAAAGACTTATCTTCAAGCAGGTCCTTATTTAGATCGCTTAGATTATGTTGCTCCTATGAATCAGGAACATGCTTTTGTTCTTGCTATTGAGAAGTTATTGGATATTGAAGTTCCTAAAAGAGGGCAATTAATCCGTGTTTTGTTTTCTGAAATTGGACGTATTCTTAATCATTTGCTTAATGTAACCACACAGGCAATGGATGTTGGTGCTTTGACGCCGCCGCTTTGGGGATTTGAGCAACGTGAAAGATTGATGATTTTTTATGAGCGTGCTTGTGGTGCTCGTCTTCATGCAAATTATTTTCGTCCCGGTGGTGTACACCAAGACTTACCAGAATCTTTAGTTGAAGATATTGGTGATTTTATTGATCCATTCCTTGTTTCTCTTGGCAAACTTGATGCGCTTGTGACACCAAATCGGATTTTTAAGCAGCGTAATGTAGATATTGGCGTTGTAAGTATTGATGAAGCTTGGGCACGTGGTTTTTCTGGGGTTATGATTCGTGGAGCTGGTGCGCCATGGGATTTGCGTAAAAGCCAACCTTATGAATGTTACAATGAAATGGAATTCGATATTCCTATCGGTAAAAATAGTGATTGTTATGATCGCTATCTTATTCGTATGGAAGAAATGCGTCAATCAGCAAAAATTATGCGTCAATGCGTAGAACGATTACTTGGTAGTGAAAAAAATGGACCGGTTTCGAGTTTGGATCGCAAAATTGTACCACCGAAGCGCAATGAAATGAAAAGCTCTATGGAAGCGTTGATTCATCATTTTAAACTCTATACGGAAGGTTTTCATACGCCTCCTGGAGAAGTCTATGTCGCTGTGGAAGCTCCAAAGGGTGAGTTTGGTGTTTATCTTGTTTCTGATGGAACCAATAAACCTTATCGTGTTAAATTGCGTGCTCCTGGGTTTGCGCATCTCCAAGCTATGGATTTTTTAACTCGTGGCCATATGTTAGCAGATGCTACAGCTATTTTGGGTTCGATTGATATTGTTTTTGGGGAGGTTGATCGCTAATGTCCGTACGCCGTCTTGCAGATAATATTTATCAGCCCGCAGAGTTTTCTTTTACAAAGGAAAATCAGATATGGGTGAAAAATACTATAGAGAAATATCCTGTAGGGCGTGAGCAATCGGCGGTTATTCCGTTATTAATGCGTGCGCAAGAGCAAGATGGTTGGGTGACACGTGCTGCAATTGAACATATCGCTCAAACTCTTTCTATGGCGTACATCCGTGTTTTAGAAGTTGCTACTTTTTATACTCAATTTCAGCTTAAACCTGTTGGAACAAAAGCGCATATTCAAGTTTGTGGTACAACTCCTTGTATGTTACGTGGTTCTGATGAATTGATTAAAGTTTGTCAGAAAAAAATTCATCGTGAACCTTTTATAATTAATCAGGATGGAACATTGTCATGGGAAGAAGTGGAGTGTCTTGGCGCTTGTGTTAATGCTCCTATGGTTATGATTTTTAAAGATACTTATGAAGATCTTACGGCTGGGCGCCTTGAAGAAATTATTGATGCATTTGCGGCCGGAAAGGGTTCTGAGATAGCTGTTGGTCCGCAAAACAGTCGCAAATCATCGGAGCCGATTAGCGGTTTAACATCTCTTCTTGATGATAAAGAAAAAAGAAAATCTCATAAATCTTCAAATGAAAAGAGTAGTAAGAGAATGAGATTTTAGCTAAATCCTTTTTTGAAGAGATATTGCATTCATTTATAACGACATTTGATGAAAAGTAGAAAGTTTCAAGAATTTTTTTAGAGTGCATTTAAGGAAAAGCTAAAAATGCTACGGGCAATAGAAAAAAAGGTGGGGCATGCTAGCTGATAAAGATCGTATCTTCACCAATATTTATGGTTTAAAAGACAAATCATTAAAGGCCGCGATGTTACGTGGGCATTGGAATGGTCTGAAGGAGATTATTGACAAAGGTCGTGATTGGATCATTGATGAGGTCAAGGCATCGGGGTTACGTGGTCGTGGTGGAGCTGGTTTTCCTACCGGAATGAAATGGTCTTTCATGCCAAAGCAGAATGATGGTCGTCCTCATTATTTGGTTGTCAATGCTGATGAATCAGAACCTGGAACATGTAAAGACCGTGATATTTTACGACATGATCCTCATCCTTTGATTGAAGGATGTGTGCTTGCTACTTTTGCGATGGGAGCGAATGTTGCTTTTATTTATATTCGTGGTGAATATGTTCGTGAGCGTGAGGCGCTTCAAGCGGCTGTAGATGAATGTTATGAAGCCGGTTTACTTGGCAAAAAAACGAAATATGGTCATGCTTGCGATATTATTATTCATCATGGAGCCGGTGCCTATATTTGTGGTGAAGAAACAGCTCTTCTCGAGAGTCTTGAAGGGAAAAAAGGACAACCCCGTCTCAAACCACCATTTCCTGCAAATATGGGGATTTATGGATGTCCAACAACAGTAAACAATGTAGAATCTATAGCAGTTGTTCCCACGATTTTACGTCGAGGTGCTTCGTGGTTTTCATCAATTGGTCGAACGAATAATGTTGGAACAAAATTGTTTATGGTTTCTGGACATGTTAATGCCCCTTGTACTTTTGAAGAAGCTCTTGGTGTATCTTTTCGCGAATTAATTGAAAAACATACAGGAGGTATTCGTGGTGGATGGAATAATCTTTTAGCTGTTATTCCAGGTGGCGCTTCTTGTCCGGTTGTTCGTGGAGAGAATATGGTTGATGCGATCATGGATTTCGATGGAATGCGAGATGTTGGATCTTCTTTTGGCACAGGTGGTGTGATTGTTATGGATAAATCAACTGATATTATAAAGGCAATTTGGCGTATAGCTGCTTTTTTTAAACATGAAAGTTGTGGCCAATGTACACCATGTCGTGAAGGTACGGGATGGATGATGCGCCTTTTAGGACGTATGGTTGAGGGAAGAGCGCAGAAGCGTGAAATTGATCTTTTATTTGAAGTTTCTAAACAAGTTGAAGGGCATACTATTTGTGCTCTTGGCGATGCTGCAGCGTGGCCTGTACAAGGATTGATACGTAATTTTCGTCCGGAAATCGAACGTAGAATTGATGAATATACGCGAAATGTTGTGCAAAGAAAGAATATTGTTTTGGAAGCAGTGGGATAGAAGATTTTTTTAAGAGCAACCAAATGCAAATTTCAAATGAATTGTCCACAGGTTGGAAGAGTAATGATAAATATCAAAGTTGATGGCAAAGAGATCGAGGTTCCTGATTATTACACGTTGCTTCAGGCTGCTGAGGCAGCTGGAGCAGAAATTCCGCGTTTTTGTTTTCATGAATCTTTGTCAATTGCTGGAAATTGTCGCATGTGTTTGGTTGAGGTTAAGGGTGGTCCTCCAAAGCCTCAGGCTTCTTGTGCTATGGGGGTTCGTGATTTACGGTTAGGGCCCAACGGTGAAGTGCCTGAGATTTTTACCAATACGGCAATGGTAAAAAAAGCACGTGAAGGTGTTATGGAATTTCTTCTCATTAATCATCCTTTGGATTGTCCAGTGTGTGATCAAGGGGGAGAATGTGATCTTCAAGATCAAGCAATGCTTTATGGACGAGATTGTTCTCGTTATACAGAAAATAAACGTGCTGTAGAAGATAAATATATTGGGCCTCTTGTCAAAACTGTTATGACACGGTGTATTCATTGTACACGGTGTGTTCGTTTTACAACGGAAGTAGCAGGTATTTCTGAACTTGGTTTGATCGGTCGTGGTGAGGATGCTGAAATTACGACATATCTTGAAAAAGCAATGACATCTGAATTACAAGGAAATGTTATTGATCTTTGTCCAGTAGGAGCTTTAACTTCAAAGCCTTATGCATTTCATGCTCGTCCGTGGGAATTAGTAAAAACGGAATCGATTGATGTGATGGATGCCCTTGGCAGTGCCATTCGTATTGATAGCCGAGGCCGTGAAGTTATGCGGATTCTGCCACGTACGAATGAAGAAATAAATGAGGAATGGATCTCTGATAAAACGCGTTTTATTTGGGATGGATTACGTACTCAGCGGCTTGATAAACCATATGTGCGCAAAGATAGAAAACTTCGACCTGTCACTTGGACAGAAGCTTTTTCAAAAATTAAAATGGTGATTTCCCAAACTTTTCCAGAAAAAATTGGAGCAATTGCTGGAGATCTTGCTTCTGTTGAAGAAATGTATGCCCTTAAAGCATTACTGAGTTCCTTGGGTTCAACGCTCTTTGATTGTCGTCAAAGAGGGAGCGTTTTGTCGCCTGAGTTTGGGCGCTCGAGTTATATTTTTAATCCTACAATTTCGGGGATTGAACGGGCTGATGCTATGCTTATTGTGGGATCTAATCCACGTTATGAAGCTGCAGTTTTAAATGCGCGTATTTTAAAGCGCGAACGGAAAGGAAATTTTCCTATTGCATTAATTGGAGAGGAGGTCGATTTACGTTATCCTTATACTTATCTTGGATCTGGTAGTGATGCATTAGCTACACTTATTCGTGGGGAAAATGCTTTTTTAAATGTCTTAAAAGAAGCCAAGAGACCCCTTATCCTTATTGGAGAGGGGGCTGTTTCAGGAGATGAAGGTTTATCTGTGTTACGAAACCTTGCTAAATTAGCTGATAATATTAGTGCTCTTAGCGAGAAGTGGAACGGTTTTGGGGTTCTTCATAATGCAGCATCAACTGTTGGAGGATTGGACATAGGATTTATTTCTAAGCTTGGAGTTGAAAATATTATTAAAACCTGTGAAGTTTTATTTTTGCTTGGTGCTGATGAAGTAGAATTAGCTAATACAAAAGCTTTTACTATTTATATTGGTAGCCATGGTGATAATGGTGCACATGCTGCTGATGTTATTTTGCCTGCATCTGCTTACACTGAAAAATCAGGGCTTTATGTAAATACAGAGGGGCGTGTTCAAATGACAAATCGAGCTGGCTTTGCTCCAGGTGAAGCAAAAGAAGATTGGGCTATTTTGCGTGCTTTATCAGATATTTTAGGACAACGGCTTCCTTTTGATTCTCTTTCTCAATTAAGACAATGCTTGTTTAATGATTATCCACATCTTTGTGTCGTTGATGATATTGTGCCTTCTGATATAAGTGAGCTTAAGGCGCTTGGTTCAAAAATGATTTCTTTAAAGAGTCAAACATTTATTTCTATGATTAAAGATTTTTATTTGACAAATCCGATAGCACGTGCTTCTGCCGTTATGGCTGAATGTTCATCATTTGCAAAACAAGCTATATTAAACAAACTGTAGAGTAAGAGCAAAGGAAAAGAAATAATGATGTATGGTTTCTTTATGACTTGGCTGTTACCATTACTTATTATTGTTGGAAAAATACTTCTTCTTTTAGTGGTTCTTTTGGTTTTAGTTGCTTATCTTCTTTACGCAGATAGAAAGATTTGGGCAGCAGTACAATTGCGGCGTGGTCCAAATGTTGTTGGTCCGTGGGGATTATTACAGTCTTTCGCAGATTTAATTAAATTTGTCGTTAAGGAGCCTATTATTCCTGCTGGTGCGAATAAGGGTGTTTTTCTCTTGGCGCCTTTTGTTTCAGCGACACTTGCCTTATCAACTTGGGCTGTTATTCCCGTCAATGAAGGCTGGGAGATTGCGAGGATTAATGTTGGTTTGCTTTACATCTTAGCTATTTCATCTCTTGAAGTTTATGGTGTTATTATGGGCGGATGGGCATCAAATTCAAAATATCCTTTCTTAGGAGCCTTGCGTTCGGCAGCACAGATGGTTTCTTATGAAGTTTCCATTGGTTTTGTCCTTGTGACTGTTATTTTAGTGAGTGGTTCATTGGATCTCACAACAATTGTTCTTAAACAAAGTCATGGTTTGGGTACAACTCTTGGTCTTCCTTTTAATAGTTTTCTTGATTGGAATTGGTTTATTCTTTTTCCAATGTTCATTATATTTTTTATTTCCGCACTCGCAGAGACAAACCGTCCTCCATTTGATTTGGTGGAAGCGGAATCTGAGCTTGTTGCTGGTCATATGGTAGAATATTCTTCAACGCCTTACATGCTCTTCTTTCTCGGCGAGTATGTTGCTATTGTTTTAATGTGCGCATTAACAACCATTTTATTTTTAGGTGGTTGGCTTCCTCCTTTAGATGTTTGGTGGCTTAATTGGGTTCCTGGTATCATCTGGTTTGTTTTGAAAGTCTGTTTTGTATTTTTTTGGTTTGCTATAGTTAAAGCATTTGTTCCACGTTATCGCTATGATCAGCTCATGCGCCTTGGTTGGAAGGTTTTTCTTCCTTTTTCATTAGCAATGGTTGTGATAACTGCTGCTTTTTTAAAATTTACGGATTTTGTTTAAGAGGAGATTTTACGATGTCAGGTTTTATTCAGGCAGCAAAGTCACTCCTTCTATTGGAATTTGTGAGTGCTTTTTTCTTAGCTATGCGTCAATTTTTTTCATCAAAGCCCACGATTAATTATCCTTATGAAAAAGGTTTTGTATCTCAACGTTTTCGTGGTGAGCATGCACTACGTCGCTATCCAAATGGTGAAGAACGGTGTATTGCTTGTAAATTATGTGAAGCGATTTGCCCTGCACAAGCAATTACAATTGAAGCAGGTCCGCGACGTAATGATGGTACCCGAAGAACTGTGCGTTATGATATCGATATGGTTAAGTGTATTTACTGTGGTTTTTGTCAAGAAGCTTGTCCGGTAGAAGCTATTGTTGAGGGGCCAAATTTTGAATTTGCAACAGAAACGCGTGAAGAACTCTACTATGATAAAGAAAAGCTTTTAATGAATGGAGATCGTTGGGAACGAGAAATAGCTCGAAATATATTGATGGATGCACCTTATCGTTAAGTGTGTCATTAAATGAGGTGTCGGATAGTTTTCTGATAAATTATAATCTGGTATGAAGTTTATACCAACTGTTTCGATAATTAAGGAGAAGCCTATGCTAACAGATCTAGCGGTGGCATTTTTCTATTTGTTTGCTTTTATTATGCTAACAAGCGCGGTTATTGTTATTACAGCACGCAATCCTGTGCATTCTGTTTTATTTTTAATCCTCGCATTTTTTAACGCTGCAGCTTTATTTTTGCTTGCAGGAGCAGAGTTTTTAGGGCTTATTCTGCTTGTTGTTTATGTTGGGGCTGTTGCTGTTTTATTTTTATTTGTGGTTATGATGCTTGATGTTGATTTTGTTGAGTTAAAAAATGGAACTCTTCGGTATGCTCCTATTGGAGTTTTTATTGGCGTTATTGTCGCTGTAGAGTTGATTGTTGTTTTCTTGAGTAGTTATTTTTCTCCAGGCTTAAGAACGCATGTTACACAACCAATGCCAAATTTAATGCGGCGAACAAATACACAAGCATTAGGTGATATTCTCTATACGGATTATGTTTTCTATTTTCAAATTTCTGGGATAATTTTATTGGTTGCAATGATTGGTGCTATTGTTTTAACACTTCGCCATAAATTGGGTGTAAAGCGGCAATCTATTGCAGAGCAAGTTTCTAGAACGGTGGAAAGTGCCATTGAAATCAAGCAAGTTGAATCAGGCAAAGGTATTTAAGCGGGGCTATGGAGATGTATATTGATATTACGCATTATCTTATTGTTTCTGCTTTGATGTTTACAATTGGTATTGCTGGAATTTTTCTAAACAGAAAAAACGTGATTATTATCTTGATGTCTATTGAGCTTATATTGCTCTCAGTTAATCTCAATTTTGTTGCATTTTCAGCATTTTTTCATGATCTCGTTGGTCAAATATTCGCTTTATTTGTCTTAACCGTAGCTGCCGCTGAAGCTGCCATTGGTTTAGCAATCCTTGTCGTTTTTTTCCGTAATCGTGGCTCTATTGCGGTTGAAGATATTAATGTAATGAAAGGCTAATCAACAATGTATTATTATATGATTGTCTTTCTTCCGCTGTTGGGTTTTTTTATTGCAGCACTAGGTGGGAAAACTATAGGGGATCGTGCGAGTGAATTGATAACATGTAGCTTCATGGTGGTTGTTGCCATGTTATCGTGGGTAGCATTTTTTAGAATTGCACTTGATCATACTCCAGCGGTTGATATAGTGGTATTACATTGGATTACTGTTGGTAACTTGGGCTTTAATTGGGCTTTACATGTTGATACATTAACAGCTGTCATGTTTATTGTTGTAAACACTATTTCGGCATTAGTGCATATTTATTCAATTGGTTATATGCATCATGATCCTTCAAGGTCCCGTTTTTTTTCTTATCTTTCTTTATTTACATTTATGATGCTTATGTTGGTGACCTCCAATAATTTGGTCCAAATGTTTTTTGGATGGGAAGGTGTAGGACTTGCTTCTTATCTTTTAATTGGTTTTTGGTTTCAGCGTGATTCTGCTAATAAGGCTGCAATGAAAGCTTTTGTGGTTAATCGTGTTGGAGACTTTGGTTTTCTTTTAGGAATATTTAGTATTTTTGTTTTATTTCAATCGGTTGATTTTGACTCTATTTTTGCAAAAGCTGTAAACAATAGCTTTATACAGAATATAACATTTTTAGGTTGGCAGTGTGATGGACAGACGGTAATTACCATTACATGTCTTTTATTATTTATTGGTGCAATGGGAAAATCAGCACAATTTCTTTTACATACTTGGCTTCCTGATGCAATGGAGGGACCTACACCTGTATCAGCACTTATTCATGCTGCCACAATGGTAACAGCTGGTGTTTTTATGGTTGCACGTATGTCACCAATTTTTGAACTTTCTTTAACTGCTTTGACCGTGATTATTATTGTTGGAGCAACAACAGCGTTTTTTGCGGCAACTGTGGGGTTGGTGCAGAATGATATTAAGCGTGTTATTGCTTATTCTACATGTTCTCAGCTTGGTTATATGTTTGTTGCATTAGGTGTTGGAGCTTATGGAGCTGCTGTCTTTCATCTTTTTACACACGCTTTTTTTAAAGCTTTATTATTTCTTGGTGCGGGCTCTGTCATTCATGCTGTATCTGATGAGCAAGATATGCGAAAAATGGGCGGGTTACGCAAACATATAAAGGTTACCTATTGGATAATGATGATAGGAACCATTGCATTGACGGGGGTTGGTATTCCAGGAACACTTTTAGGAACTGCTGGTTTTTTCTCGAAAGATGTAATTATAGAGGCTGCTTTTGCGTCCCATAATATTGCTTCAGGGTATGCTTTTTCTCTTCTTGTTTTTGCAGCTTTATTAACAAGCTTTTATTCATGGCGACTTATCTTTATGACATTTCATGGCAAACCTCGGGCAACTGTTGATGTTATGCATCATATACATGAATCTCCTCCGGTGATGTTAATCCCACTTCTTATTTTATCTATTGGGGCGATATTTGCTGGTGTCATTTTTCAACCTTACTTTTTTGGTGATTTATACGATGCTTTTTGGAAAGGAGCATTGTTTACAAGCAGCCATAATCATATTCTTCATGATGCTCACCGTGTCTTTAATTGGGTAAAATGGTTGCCATTTATAGCAATGATTTTTGGATTTATATTAGCCTATTTATTCTATATTTTTTTCCCATCTCTTCCCAAGAAAATGGCTCGTATTATGCCGGGAATGTATCGCTTTCTTTACCAAAAATGGTATTTTGATCAATTATATAACTTTTTATTTGTTCGTCCTAGCTTTAGAATTGGTTCTTTTCTCTGGAAAGTGGGCGATGGTAAAATTATTGATGGTCTAGGTCCAAATGGTATTGCGGCACGTGTTGTTGATATTACAAATAAAGTTGTTCGAATACAGACAGGCTATCTTTATCATTATGCATTTGCGATGCTTATAGGTGTTGCATTACTCATTACATGGATGATGATCGGGGGCATAAATCAATGATTGATTGGCCGATTCTTTCTACGGTTACATTCTTGCCGCTTGTTGGTGTGCTTCTGATTTTGTTTATCAAAGATGATAGTGAAATTGCGCGCTATAATATACGTAATGTCGCATTTTTTACGACTATTTTTGTTTTTATTATTTCTTTAATTATTTGGCTAGGATTTGATTCTACCAATCCAAATTTTCAAATGGTTGAAAAAATCAGTTGGTTAGGGGGAGGCATTAGTTATCATATGGGGGTTGATGGGATTTCTATTCTTTTTGTTGTTCTATCGGCTTTTCTTTTGCCTTTTTGTGTTTTAGCAAGTTGGGAGAATGTTAAGGAAAAATTAAAAGCTTATATGATTGCTTTTCTGCTTCTGGAAGTTGCGATTATTGGAGTTTTTTGTGCTCTTGATGGAATGTTATTTTATGTTTTTTTTGAAGGTAGCCTCATTCCAATGTTTATCATTATAGGTGTATGGGGTGGAGCGCGTCGTGTTTATGCAAGTATCAAGTTTTTTTTATACACTTTACTTGGTTCAGTCCTTATGTTGGTTGCTCTTATGGCTATGTATTGGGAGGTTGGCACACTTGATATACCAACCTTATTAAATCATCAGTTTCCTGCTCATATGCAAATATGGTTATGGTTTGCATTTTTTGCTTCTTTTGCTGTTAAAATGCCGATGTGGCCAGTTCATACTTGGCTTCCCGATGCCCACGTAGAAGCACCGACAGCGGGTTCTGTTATTTTAGCTGGTGTCTTACTCAAATTAGGTGGGTATGGTTTTCTTCGTTTTTCTTTGCCTATGTTTCCTATTGCTTCAGCAGATTTTGCATCTTTGGTTTTCATACTATCGCTTATCGCTATTATTTATACGTCGTTGGTTGCACTTGTTCAAAATGATATAAAAAAGCTTATTGCGTATTCATCGATAGCGCATATGGGGTATGTTACAATGGGCATTTTTTCTGCGAATGAACAGGGTATCCAAGGGGCCATTTATCAGATGCTCTCACATGGAATTGTTTCAGCAGCTTTATTTCTTTGTGTTGGGGTTATTTATGACCGCTTACATACACGTGAAATTGCAGCTTTTGGTGGTTTAGTAAATAACATGCCTAAATATGCTGTTGTTTTCTTGATCTTCACTATGGCAAATGTTGGTTTACCTGGGAGTTCAGGATTCTTAGGTGAATTTTTAACTTTAATAGGTGTTTTCCAAGTAAATAAATTGGTTGTTGTTTTTGCTACAACTGGTGTTATTTTATCAGCTGCCTATGCGCTTTATCTTTATCGGCGTGTGGTTTTTGGTTCTTTGGCTAAAGAGAATTTAAAAGTCCTTATAGATCTCTCTTCAAGAGAAAAATTTATTCTTTATCCAATGGTTATTCTGACAATATTTTTTGGTGTCTATCCAACCCCTATTTTTAAAACCGCGGCGTTTTCTGTAGAAGCCATCATCAATAAACTGCATTAGATAAGGCAAAAATGTACATGCAAAATGAAATGATAGCGCAATTGGTCTTAATTCTTCCAGAGCTTTTAATAGCACTCGGGGGGGTAGTATTGCTTTTAGTTGGTATTTATCCTAATGCGCGTTCCTCTTTAACTATAACGGGGCTGGTCATTGCTCTTTTTATTGCAACCATTGTTATGATTATCATTTTTCCGAAGACTGGTTTATTTCAAACCAATGCGCTCATTATTGATTCTTTTGGTTGTTATATGAAAATCTTAACGCTTATTGGTGCTCTTTTTTCTCTTATTATATCTGTTGGTTTTAATAGTTCTCAAAAGCTTGATATATTTGAATTTCCTGTGCTTATTCTTTTCGCAACCCTTGGTATGATGCTGATGATTTCAGCAGGAAATATGCTGTCACTTTATATGGGATTGGAATTACAGTCCTTAGCTTTATATGTCCTTGCTGCGATTAATCGCGATAATGTAAAATCTTCTGAAGCTGGTATAAAATATTTCGTTTTAGGAGCGTTGTCTTCAGGATTATTACTTTATGGTATTTCTTTGCTTTATGGTTTTACTGGTCAGATTGGTTTTCACGAAATTGCTATTGCTTTGAAAGGTAAAACTCTCCAATTGGGGGTTATTTTTGCAATCGTTTTTATTTTAGCTGGTTTGGCTTTCAAAATTTCTGCAGTTCCATTTCATATGTGGACCCCTGATGTTTATGAAGGATCACCCACACCTATTACAGCATTTTTTGCTGGTGCTCCTAAAATTGCTGCCATGGCACTCATTATTCGTCTTATGGTTATGACCTTTATTCCACTCAGTGGTTCTGGTAACTCTATGCCTGCATGGCAGCAAATTTTGGTGTTCATGGCACTTGCGTCAATGATATTTGGTGCATTTGCTGCAATTGGTCAGAGCAATATTAAACGTCTGATGGCTTATTCATCAATTGGTCATATGGGGTATGCGCTTGTTGGTTTAGCTGCCGGAGATATGGTTGGGATAAAAAGTGTTATTCTTTATATGGTTATTTATCTTGGAATGACACTCGGTTCATTTGCTTTTATTCTTGGAATGCGTTCTAGTAATGGGAGTGTTGAGAATATTTATGATCTTTCAGGTCTCATCAAGACAAATCCATTTATGGCTGTCGTGATGACGATACAGCTTTTTTCTTTAGCAAGCATACCGCCTATGGCAGGTTTTTTTGGGAAATGGTATACATTTTCTGCTGCTGTCCATGCGGGACTTACGCCGCTTGCTGTTGTTGGGATGATAGCTTCTGTTGTTGGGGCTTTTTACTATTTACGAATCATTAAAATTATGTGGTTTGATGATGCGAAAATACATTTCGTTTCTTTATCGAATGAGATTCAATTTTGTCTCGGTCTTTCTGCATTATTTATTTTATTTTACACACTTTTAGGAGTTTGGTTCGCTGAGTTAGCAGAAAAAGCAGCAGCGGCATTGTTTTAATGAATATGGTTTATATTTTATCAGATTTTGCACAAAAACAGGGATACACTGTTGAATCATACGGGATTGTTGATTCAACTAATCTCATTGCGCAACGAAAAGCCCAAACTGGCCATAAAGGTTATCTTTGGATTGTTGCACAAGAACAATTACAAGGAAGAGCAAGAAGAGGGAGAGTTTGGTTTAGTCCAAAAGGGAATCTTTATTCTAGCCTTTTGTTAATTGATGGTATTGTCCGTCAAACAGCTGCCCAACTTGGTTTTGTTGCTGGTGTGAGTGTAATAGAAGCAATAAAACAATTTATAAAAGATGAAAAGCAAATAAATAATATTGTGAGCTTAAAATGGCCAAATGATATTTTGCTCAAAGGTGCGAAAAGCTCTGGCGTTTTGCTCGAGATTTTTAAATTACCATCCCAACAATATGCATTGGTTATTGGTGTTGGAGTCAATGTGAAATATAATTATGAAAATGCACCTTATTCTACTTCAAGCTTAAAGCATATTGGTTTGCATATTGAAGCAGAACAGTTGTTTACAGTTTTGACAGAGTGTTTCTCTAAAAATTTCCTTCTTTGGAAACAACCAAAAGGATGTGAAATCATTCGAAAAAAATGGCTTTTATATTCTGCTCACCTTGGAAAACATGTTAAAGTAGTGAATGATGAAAAAATCATTCAGGGTTTTTTTGATGGTCTTGATAATGATTTTAACTGCCTCATAAAACAAAAAAATGGTCAGACAGCCATTATAACAGCTGGAGATATTCATTTTGGTTCGGTTGCTTCTATTAATGCAGATCGTTATTGAAAAAAATTATTTCACCATCAGATTACCTTAATGATTTGGGAGATATTTATGGTTGCAGCCAATGAGAATGAATTTGTTTTCTTACCTCTTGGAGGAGTCGGTGAAATAGGGATGAATCTAGCCGCTTATGGGTTTGGGCCACAAAATTTTCGTGAATGGCTGCTCATTGATATGGGGGTCAGTTTTTCTGGTCCTGAATTGCCAGGAGTAGATCTTGTTTTGCCTGATATCCGTTTTTTAGAAAATGAAAAACATAATGTGCGTGGTCTTGTTTTGACGCATGCTCATGAAGATCATTATGGGGCTGTTCTTGATTTATGGCCAAAGTTACAAATTCCAATTTACTGTACATCCTTTACGGCAGGATTATTGGAAACTAAAAAACAATCAGATTTTGAATTTCATAAAATTTTACTCAATATTTTTCAAGCTGGTGATTGTTTTCAGGTAGGCTCTTTTACTGTAGAGGCTATTGCTGTTAACCATTCAATACCAGAATCTGTTTCTTTGGCAATTACAACGTCTTTGGGGACTGTGGTCCATACTGGTGATTGGAAAATTGATCATACCCCTTCATTAGGAGCTGTAACAGATGAAAAAAGATTTCGTGCTTTAGGCAATAAAGGCGTTTTAGCATTGCTTTGTGATTCTACAAATGCATGTCGAGATGGTTTATCTCCATCCGAGCTGCAGGTTCAAACTAGTCTTTCTGAGATTATTGCAAAAGCTGAAGGGCGCGTTGCGATAGCAACGTTTGCTTCTAATATTGGTCGGATACGCTCTATTGCTCTTGCCGCTGAAGCTTCTGGACGTAAGGTGCTTGTCATTGGACGTTCTCTTAAACGAAGCATTATGGTTGCACAAGAGCTTGGTTATATGGATGGTTTAGCTCCATTTGTCACAGAAGATGACTATAGTTACATTCCGCGAAAAGATCTTGTTTTAATTGTCACCGGAAGTCAAGGTGAGCCGTGTGCTGCTTTAACTAAATTGTCACGGAATGGAATGAAGAATATTGTACTTTCTGCTGGTGATACAGTTATTTATTCATCACGAAATATTCCAGGGAACGAAAAAGCAATTATTGAAGTGCAAAATCATTTCATTGATTTGGGTCTTGAAATCATTACGAATGAAGATGCACTTGTTCATGTTTCAGGTCATCCCTATCGTTCAGAACTTTTACAGATGTATGATTGGATAAAGCCACAGATCCTTGTCCCTGTCCATGGAGAAGCAATGCATCTTAAGGCTCAGGCGGCTTTAGCATGTCAAGCAGGTATTAAAACTGTTACGGATATCAGAAACGGCTATATGTTACGTCTTGCACCGGAGCCTGTAAAAGTTATTGATCAAGTTTCTGTTGGTCGTATCTATAAGGATGGTTGCCTCATTGGGGATGAAGATGAATTAGGGATTCGTGAACGTCGCAAACTAAGCTATGCTGGTTATATTACTATTTCTCTCCATCTAAATCATAAGTATGAATTGTTAGGGGATATAGGTCTAACAACATTCGGCCTACCTCTCAATAATAGCAAAGGGGAAAATTTAAAAACTATTCTTTTAGATATTATAGAAAGTACAGTTTATAATATTTCACGCATGAAACAGAAAAATAAAGAACTAATTCGAGAGGCAACACGACGTGCAGTGAGAGCAGCTGTTCATGAAATCTGGCAAAAAAAACCTATTTGTACAGTTTTTTTACATCAGTCAAAATAAATAACCTTTATATTACATTCTTTAAAAAGAGAAAAGCATTTTTACGTTATTGCTAAATAAGAAAAATAGAGAGTAGAGCATAATAAATTTTAAAACAGTAAGATCATTATATTTGCAAGTATTCAGAATGCCGCTATAGATGAACAGAGGGGGCGTTAAATTGTTCCAATATGGTAGATCAGATTAGGAGTTAATTATTTCAATGCGTCTTTCGCAATATTTTCTCCCACTTTTAAAAGAAAATCCTAAAGAAGCAGAAATAGTTTCTCATCGCTTTATGTTGCGTGCTGGGATGATTCGACAACAAACCTCAGGGATTTATTCTTGGCTTCCTTTGGGGAAGAAAGTGCTTGATAAAGTTTGTAGAATTATTCGTGAGGAACAAGAACGCGCTGGTGCAATAGAAATATTGATGCCTACAATCCAAACCGCTGATCTTTGGCGTGAAAGCGGTCGTTATGATGATTATGGTTTGGAAATGCTCCGCATTAAAGATCGTCAAAAGCGTGATTTACTTTATGGTCCAACCAACGAAGAAATGGTGACAGAGATTTTTCGTTCCTATGTTCGTTCTTATAAAGATCTTCCACTTAATTTGTATCAACTTCAATGGAAATTTCGTGATGAAATTCGCCCACGTTTCGGTGTGATGCGGGCACGTGAATTTTTAATGAAAGATGCTTATTCTTTTGATCTTGATTATGAAGGCGCTAAAGCATCTTATAATCGTATGTTTGTGGCTTATTTACGCACTTTTTCTCGTCTTGGCTTAAAAGCAATTCCCATGCGTGCAGATACAGGTCCAATTGGGGGAGAACTCAGTCATGAATTTATCATTTTGGCTGAAACGGGAGAGAGTGCTATCTTTTGTGATAGAAATTTTTTTGAACTTACTATTCCCCACAGTTTAATCGATTTTGGTGATAAAGCTGTTTTGGATGATATTGTTAAACAGTGGACGTCTTTTTATGCAGCGACAGAGGAAATGCATAATGAAGAAGAGTGGGCTAAAATTTCTGAGAATAATCGTCTTTCAGCGCGTGGTATTGAAGTTGGGCATATTTTTCATTTTGGCACTAAATATTCTACTCCAATGAGAGCAAAAGTTATGGGACAAGATGGAAAGGAGCATGTAGTCTCTATGGGATCTTATGGTATTGGACTTACGCGTCTTGTTGCCGCTGCTATTGAGGCTTCTCATGATGAAAATGGTATTATTTGGCCAAAGTCGATGGCACCATTCGATTTCGGGATTATTAATATGAAATCCGATGATGAAAAATGTATACAGACATGTGAACTTCTCTATCAGGGATTAAAGGATGCTGGTTTTGATCCATTATTAGACGATAGAAATGAACGTCCTGGATCAAAATTTGCAACGATGGATTTGATTGGCTTGCCAACGCAAATTATTGTTGGTCCTAACGGTATTGCACAAAATGAAGTTGAAATTAAAGATCGAAAGACAGGTGTAAAAAAATCTTTAAAGGTTAAAGATGTCCTCAGCCAACTTTCTATAATTTAATAGGAAATGTCATGAAGAGGCTGAAAAATAAAAGGCTTTTATCTTATGAATGGATGATCGCTTTTCGTTATATGATCCCCAATAAAAAACATATCGTAGCATCTGTTATTTCAATTATTTCTCTTATTGGGATTATGTTGGGAGTATTTGCTCTAGTTGTTGTTATGGCGGTTATGAATGGTTTTCGTACAGAACTTCTCAATCGTATTCTTGGTATGAATGGACACCTTATTGTTCAAACAATTGATTCTGGTTTTTCTGATTATGAAACTCTTATTTCTTCTTTAGAAGCTACAAATGGTGTAAAATTTGCTTTGCCTGTTATTGAAGGTCAAGCACTTGTTCAAGGTATAGCTCAAGGAGGATCGGGTGCTTTAGTACGCGGTATGCGCAAACAAGATTTAGAAAAGCTTAAAACAGTATCTCAAAATATTAAATTAGGATCGATTTCTCAGTTTGATAAAGAAGAAGGTGTTGCAATTGGCAGTGGTTTAGCTGAGAAATTGGGACTTACCGTGGGAAGAGATCTTCGTATTATTACGCCAGATGGTGATGAGACTCCTTTTGGCATTACCCCGCGTGTAAAAACTTATAAAGTCGTTGCTATTTTTGAAATTGGTATGTCTGAATATGATTCAATATTCATCTTTATGCCTCTTCATGAAGCACAAATGTTTTTTAATTTAGGAGATAAAGTTCAGTCTTTAGAGTTGTTTCTAAATAATCCTGATTCGGTTGATCAAATAAGGCCTGTTATAGAAAAAGCAGTCGATCAACAGATTTATTTAATTGATTGGCGCACACGCAATCAGGCTTTTTTTTCAGCTTTACAGATTGAACGAAATGTTATGTTTTTCATTCTTTCTCTGATTATTCTTGTGGCTGCTTTAAATATCATTTCAGGCTTGATTATGCTTGTAAAAGATAAAAGTCATGATATTGCAATTTTACGCACGATGGGTGCTCAACAGAGTGCGATTTTGCGTATATTTATCATCACAGGAATGATGATTGGTTTTATTGGAACGATATTAGGCTTAATTTTAGGTGTTATTGCAACCACGAATATTAATCATATCCAAGATTTTGTATCTTGGTTATTTAATGTCGATGTTTTTAATCCTCAACTTTATTTTTTAACAAAATTGCCTGCACAAATTGACTGGAAACAGACTATCTTGGTTGCTGTTATGGCTTTATTCTTGTCATTTCTTGCTGCTCTCATTCCGGCATGGCGGGCTGCTAAGCTAGATCCGGTACAAGCCTTGAGGTATGAATAATGACAGCTATTTTAGAGCTTGTAGAGATTGAAAGACATTTTTTTGAGAATGATAAGCCGCTTATTGTTTTAAATAAAGCGAATTTTATCCTTAATCGTGGAGAGCTTGTCGCACTTGTTGCACCATCTGGTGCTGGAAAATCAACACTTCTTCATATTGCTGGATTATTAGAAAAACCAACATCTGGTGATGTGATGTTACGGGGTGTTTCTTGTGCGAAGTGCTCTGATAGTGAGCGAACAACTATAAGACGAAATGATATTGGTTTTGTCTATCAATTTCATCATTTGCTTCCAGAGTTTACTGCTTTAGAAAATGTTATGATACCACAAATGATAGCAGGATTAAAAAAATCCATAGCAGAAGATCGTGCGTGTAAATTATTAACGTATCTGCGTGTTTCTCATCGTGCTAACCATCGACCATCAGAATTATCAGGAGGAGAACAACAGCGCGTTGCTATTGCCCGTGCAGTTGCAAATGGCCCTTCGGTTCTTTTGGCTGATGAACCTACAGGAAATCTTGATCCTGTAACTTCAGCTTATGTCTTTCAAGCCTTATCTGCCCTTGTTCGTCAGTCTGGTCTTTCTGCTCTTATCGCAACACATAATTACACTTTGGCTAAGCAAATGCATCGTAGAATTACACTTAAAGAACAAAAAATTATAGAGCTTCCTTAAGGGAAATATAAAGATTTTATATTTTATTATAACTTTGTTCAAGGAGATTTTTTATGACAATTTTTGTCGTTGACAAAGATCTATTGGATGTGCGTCGTCGCCGGTTGATTTTTCGTGCATGGCGTCGTGGTATTCGTGAAATGGATCTTATTTTGGGACATTTTGTAGATGCTCATATTGTTGAGATGAATGATAAAACACTCTCTGAACTTGAGTATATTATGTCTTTTGATGATCGTGATTTACTCACATGGATTACCGGAGAAATTTTACCACCATCTGAAGTTGATAGTACACTTTTTCGTGATATTGCCAATTACCGTCCTTACTTAAGTTATTGATCTCGATGCCTATATTAAAGAAAATTATTATTCCCAAAAACAGTTCTGGTCATATAACGTTTAATGGTGTTTCTGATGGATTTGAAGCTTTTGCGCTTGCTGAATTGAGTTCAGAAATTGCACGCGGTAAACCACTCATCTATGTTGTCCGTGACGGAACAAAAATTGCACATTTACAACAAGTTTTAAATTTTATTGAACCCAATTTGCCTGTACTTCCATTTCCTGCGTGGGATTGTTTGCCTTATGATCGCGTATCACCAGGAATAGCTGTTATGGCACATCGACTATCAGCGTTGGCACGTATAGCAAATTTACGTCAAAATCCACATCCTGCAATTATATTAACAACAGCAAATGCAATTATGCAAAAGTTGCCCCCTCGTGAAATGATAGAATCTCAGCTCATTCACTTACATATTGGTCAACGCAATAGCATGAGGAATCTAATTCAATTCTTAGAAACCAACGGTTTTGAACACGTTACAGTTGTCCGTGATGTTGGTGAGTTTGCTGTAAGAGGAGGCATACTTGATATTTTTTCTCCTATGGATGTTGAGCCTTTACGTCTTGATTTTTTTGGAGATACTCTAGAAAGCATCCGCGTATTTGATCCAGAAACTCAAAGAACAACACGCCAAACAACTGAAATTTTATTACAAGCAATGAGTGAAGTTGTTCTTACACCAGAATGCATTAACCGTTTTAAAAGCAATTATATCCAAACATTCGGTATATCACAAAAAAACAACATGCTTTATGAAGCAATTGCTCAAGGTCGGCGTTTTTCCGGTATGGAACATTGGCTTCCATTTTTTTATGAAAACCTTGATACTTTTTTTGATCATTGTGGCAACTTACCACTTGTTTTTGAGCATCTCATAGAGGAAGTCTTCATTGAACGCTATCGTCTTATTGAAGACTATTATAATGCGCGCAAAGAGCGCGAAAATGATAAAGAAAATTCTATTTCTTATCATCCAGTAGACCCTCGACTTCTCTATTTAACGCCAAAGCGTTTTTTAGAATATGTGCAACAATATTCACAGCGGATTGATTTTTCGCCTTTTAATATTCCACAAAGTTCGGAACAAACAGTTATTCACGTCAATATTAAACTGGGCTATGATTTTGTAAAAGAACGTAATGCGCAGGAAAAAAATGTTTTTTCAAGTGTTATTGATTACATTTCATCTTTACGTGCTGCTGGTAAAAAAGTGCTTTTAGCGTGTTGGAGTGAAGGGTCTTTGCATCGTTTGCTACAAGTTCTCAACGAGCATGGATTAAAAAAAATAGATGTTGTAAAATCTTTACAAACTGTCAAAGCAACACCAAGAGATCGCATATTAGCGGCTGTTCTCATGATAGAACATGGTTTTGAATCTGAAGATTTGGCTATTATAGCAGAGCAAGATATCCTTGGTGATCGTTTTATAAGATCGCCAAAGCGGCGTAAGAGCAATACAAATTTTATTTCTGAAATTTCTGCTTTAAATTCTGGTGATATTGTTGTGCATGTCGATCACGGTATTGGTCAATTTGTAGGCCTTAAAACCATTACAACCACTGGAATTTTACGAGATTGCCTTGAAATTAAATACGCTGGAGGTGATCGACTCTTTTTACCCGTTGAAAATATTGAGCTTCTCTCACGTTATGGCTCAGAAGGAATAGAGGTAACTTTAGATAAATTAGGAGGGGGAGCATGGCAAGCACGTAAAGCTCGACTTAAAAAACATTTATTAGAAATGGCAGGGCAATTAATCCGTATAGCTGCAGAGCGCATGACCCGTGCTGCACCTGCTTTATTCCCACCAGTTGAACCTTTTGATGAGTTTGTTGCTTGCTTTCCCTATGAAGAAACCGAAGATCAAATTAATGCAATTGATGCTGTTTTAAATGATTTAGCATCAGGAAAGCCGATGGATCGCTTGATATGCGGTGATGTTGGTTTTGGAAAAACCGAAGTAGCCATTCGAAGTGCTTTTGTTGCTGCATTAAATGGATATCAAGTGGCTGTCGTTGTCCCAACAACTTTGCTTTCACGTCAACATTACAAGACATTTATTTCGCGTTTTCAAGGATTACCGATTAAAATTGGTCATGTTTCAAGGCTTGTGAAAACGAAAGAACTTGCACAAGTTAAAAAGGGTATTTCAGATGGTACAATTGATATTGTTATTGGAACCCATGCATTATTAAGTGATGCAGTTAATTTTTCACGGTTAGGTCTTCTTATCATTGATGAAGAACAACATTTTGGGGTCAAACATAAAGAGCGTTTAAAAGAACTTAAAAGCGATATTCATGTTCTCACACTTTCAGCGACTCCCATACCACGAACTTTAGGATTGGCATTATCGGGAGTCCGTGAGCTTTCATTAATAACGACTCCACCTATTGATAGAATGGCGGTTCGCACTTTTATTTTATCTTTTGATGCACTTGTTATACGCGAAACATTGCTTCGAGAATATTATCGTGGTGGTCAAAGCTTTTATGTTTGTCCTCGTATTTCTGATTTGGCTTTTGTAGAAGAATATCTCAAAACAAATGTGCCAGAACTCAAAATCGTTGTGGCTCATGGACAAATGCCGGCTGGACAACTTGATGATATTATGAATGCATTTTACGATGGGCAATATGATGTTTTGTTATCGACAACCATTATTGAATCTGGTCTGGATATTCCAACAGCTAATACATTAATTGTGCATCGCGCTGAGATGTTTGGTCTTTCTGCACTCTATCAGTTACGAGGGAGGGTAGGGCGCTCAAAACAACGTGCCTATGCACTTTTTACATTTCCTTCGGGTAAAGTTTTAACGCCTGCAGCTGATCGTCGTCTTAAAGTATTACAATCCCTTGATACCCTGGGAGCTGGATTTCAATTGGCAAGTCACGATATGGATATTCGTGGTTCAGGCAATTTTTTAGGTGAGGAACAATCGGGACATATCAAAGAAGTTGGATTTGAACTCTATCAAAAAATGCTTGAAGAAGCTGTTGCTGAATTAAAAGATGGAGAGCTAAATGAGGATAGGCAATGGTCACCTCAAATTTCACTTGGTACAACCGTGATGATCCCAGAAAGTTTTGTACCTGACTTATCATTACGTATGGGGCTTTACCGACGCTTGACAGAACTTGAGAATTTAGACCAGATTAATGAATTCGCAGCAGAGCTAATTGATCGCTTTGGTCCCTTACCCCTTGAAGTTCAACATATCCTTAAAGTTTTTCATATCAAAACGTTGTGTCGAAAAGCCCATGTAGAAAAATTAGATGCTGGACCAAAAGGTATTGTTATACAGTTTCGCAATAATTATTTCGTCGATAGTCTTGCTCTTGTTGAGTGGGTGGGAAAACAAGGTTCAATGGCAAAAATTCGTCCAGACCAAAGTATTGCTCTTATTCGAGATTGGGTTAGCGTTGATGACAGACTTATTGAAGCAGCAACGATTATGACACAACTTGTAGAAATGGCACAACAACATCCTGTTTAAAGTAGTTTTTCTACTTTTCAACACATTCCTTATTTTTATAAGATTATTCTATATAAATATCTGTTTGTTGTTTTTTATAAAAATAAAATTTAATTTTATAATGAAATAATCTCTTCTGTATTTGTTATAATACGTATTGATATAATTAAGAAAATAACTTAGGCGTTAGAAGCGCAATAGAAAGAGTTTACACATAGAAGTTTTCTGTAATTTCTCTAAAAAGACAAAATTTAGGTTAAAATAAGATATCTTCTTCATTACAAAAATTGCTAACAATGGTTTTTTGTTACTCCCCTTAATATATGGCGTAAAAAACGCTCATGCTGAGTTTAGCTTAACTGAGCTATCGCTTTCTAGTTTAACGCTTGACGAGAAATATAAGCGTATTAAAGCAAGGCTACAAGTTATTAAAAAGAGATTGAAATTTATTGAAAAGACATTCGCTGATTTAATGCTTTCGCCAATACGCTCTCATAATATAGAACATTATAGACTTCTACAAGAACACAGCGACCTTAATGGAGAGCGTTATAAGCTTTTTTCAAAACCAAGTGATTTAGCGCAAGAAACGGAAAATTTTGCATATTGAGCGTATGAGCAAGCGAATAGAGTAGGAGAGTATGAAGAGAAAGTAAGTAAAGCAAAAAATATCTAAAATCTTGAAGCGCTTATGGATTAGGATTCGATAGTGATACAGAAAACATCAGAATTCTTAGTGATAGCGAGATTGATGAAGTGATATAATTGTATTCATTTATGGTTCTTTCTTTCAAAATTGAAAAGAATTTGTTGGACAGTGATATAGGGGATATATTATGGAAAGATTTTAGTTGGATGAAAGATTCTCTGAATTAATCAAGCACTTTGAAGAATGAGTAGTGATGAGTATCTCAGATTGTGAAAAACAGGTAATTAGTGGTATAAAAGATATGATGATGCGCAATTCTTCGAATGTAAAAGTTACTCCTTTATTATCTAGAAGCACGAAAGAAATATATCATATAATGCTTCCAGAAAAGAGAAAAATTATACATCGTATGTATGTTCATGTTAAAAAATGATTCAAGTAAAGAGTGTAGTTTTATTTTTGCAAAAATATGTTTAAAATAAAAAAATATTTAATTTTTTATAACAGTATATTTTAGAATTTTTCGTGAAAAATAATGTATGGTAATATCTATTAAAATTTATCTTGGATAAATACAGAAAATTATGATGAGTACCAGAAAGTAGCAAAAATAAATAATTTATTAATCATGTATTTTTGTTTTATTATTATCACCTGATAATATAATAAAATGAGGACATTATGACTGATACGTTTTTATGTTCATTTTAATAAATTTTAATCAATAGAATAAGCGCTTGCGATATTAATACGTTTTGTCTAGAGTATATCATCATTTGAAAGTGATTATTCCCAAACCTCCAGTGGAAGGTCGTGTCCTAATTGGCATGGCTTTCTCTTTTGATCTCTCTTTTTTATGAACGGCTCATAGCCATAAGAAAAATTCCCCTCACGCTTGTTTTTTATTTTTTGTTTTATCAGTAATATTGATAATATTACTGTTTTTAGAAACCTTCCAGTTTTTTAGAATTATACTTGTCTTGCTTTGTTTGTTTAATTTTTCTTGTTATAGATACGCACTTTCACAAACTTTGGCATCTCGAAAAAGAAAAGCTTTTTTATAGTTCTCGGCATTGCCATAGACACGCCCACGCACTTGAGAAGAATGACATATTTTATATTGTCATAAAACCAACAATTGCCATCATGTAACAAATTATTTTTATTTTTCATCCGATTAAAGATTTAAATCTTTACTAATTTAAATTCTAATATAAAAATGAATTTAACGTATCATTATATTTTTTATAAATAAACAAATATAGAACTATAAAGTATTTATCTTATTCATTCCCCGTTTATTTTTTATCCGGTAAAAAATATTGAAATTATAAAATCACTATTTTTTTGATCCTTTTTTGTATTCTTAATGAATTAAAACTTAGAAGCTATAATAATAGTTTAAAACGATTACTTTCTTTAGTATTTAATAAGATATTGCTATAATATTCTTATTTTACACTTTTCATTTTAAAAATTGTAATTTCACGTTTTAGTAATGCAATTAATCATCCAACTATTAAAACAAGTTGGATCTTTTATATTATCGACAATTTTAAACGATTTCTTTTTAAACAATGCAATTTGTATCTGATAAAAACGTATCACAAAATTTATGAACTTTTGTAAATTTAGCTACTTTTATTTCATTTGAATGCACATATGCGTTACACCACTTGCATTATACTCTATTCATACATGGCAATCTTGTATAAAAAATGGTCAAATAAAACACGTGTAAAAGTGTGGACTCTAAAGAGGATTTCTATAAAATAATTTCAAACAACATATTAACTTTATTATATTTTTATTTACAAAATCTTTTACAAAAGTGAAGGTGCAAGTGAATAAATTTTGTTGGTTCAATATATAGAGAGGGTTGTGATATTAGGTTGCTTGTTAAATATGAAAAATGCTAAGATATTATTATAAAAGAATATATTATTTTATTTTTAATGAAATTTATTATCAATGAAATATTTTCAACAGTTATAAATTTTTTGTTTGAGAATATGTCGTTAAATTAAGAAAAAATTGATTTTTTAATTGCGTATTTTCAACCTCAACTTTTTAACCAAAAGCTATAAACCACAAAGATTTTATAATATAAAAAACATACCATTATTATTTTGTAAAAAAGGATAGAAAATTCCTTACAGAAAAAACTTCTTTGCAATTTTTCAAAAGCTGTGAACACGAACGGATTTAGTTCATCAAATGTTCTCATAAATTGATTTTATCTTTTTTATTTCAACTTTAAGGACACATAAAAAGAATAAATTTTTCTGATATTTTAGAACTTCATACATTGCAATACTTGTTTCTAAAGCTTTAATTAAGCTTAATGTGAAAAGTAATCAGTATAAAATTTTAAATTAATAAAATTTTTAGAATAGCATGGAAGTTCATTTTAATTCATAATACAGTGCTGATTCGTTTGTGTAATCTTAGTTTAAATACACAGAGGTATTTTGTGGATAAATTACAATCAAATATCAGTATGATAAAGAGGGGAGTGCTGTATGGATATAAAATTCAAATAACCCGCGGTATTCTTTTTTATAAATTTAACTTTTTTATATATATTAAAGTAAAAATAATAAAATTAACTGTTGTTTTATTATATATTTCGTAAATTTAAATTAGAATTATATTTAATATTTTTTTTAATTACTCAAAAGTGCGTTGAAAGGATTGACTTAATTATGTCGCATAAAAATGTTTATTCTACTGTTTCAGTATTAGTTGTATTCACTACTTTTTTTCTTATAGCTGCTATTTCTGCAAATGCGCAAACTTTATCTCAAGGTTGGTATAAAGTTTGTAGCAAGCAGCATGATGTTGATATTTGTAATACAATGAATACTGTATTATCGAATACGGGACAACCTTTAACGGCTTTTAATCTTGTTGAAATAAAAGGGAAGCAAAATGAAAAACGTATAGGTATTCAAGTGCCTACAGGTCGTTTTTTGCCAGAAGGTGTTCACGTTAAAATTGGTGATAATTTCTCTAGAAAAATTCCTTATATTATTTGTAATGGACCAAGTTGTATTGCCAATGATGTCTTAGATGATAAGCTTATAGCCGCTATGAAAAATGGTACAAAAATGATTGTAACCACAGTTAATTTTCGTGGTTCAGCTAATCCTATTGAATTTTCTCTTAATGGATTTACAGCTGCGTATACTGGCCCTGGTATGGAAGAAAAAGATTTCCAACAAGAACAAATAAAATTGCAGCAAGCTATTCAATCAAAGCAAAAAGAAATTGAAGAGCGTATGCGAGCTGAACAAGAGAAAGCAAAACAAAACTAATAGGCACACATTATAGAATTAGTTGGAATTTTTTCTATAATTATTTATTATAACCGCCACAATTTTTTGTGGCGGTTTTCGTATTCTTAATTTTTGGAAAGAGTTTTGCGTTTCCACCAACCAATTCGCTCAGTTTTAGGAGCATCATTGGACGCTGATGAGATAACAACAGGTTGGTTGATTGTTGCTTCAATTTTAATAGGAGAGGTTTCGACAACTTCCTCCATCTCCATTCCAGCTTTTTTCTTTAATGTTTTTTGTATGTGTGTTGTCTCTTTAGAGGATGTTTTTTTGTGTATACTACGTGTTGCTTTTTTACTATTTTCAAACGTTTTATTCTCTACCTCATGAATAGATCTATCTGCTTTTTTCGTTTTAATCTTACGTCTTGAACTGGTTATAGACTTTTCTTCAAGCGATTTTTGTTCTGCAATATTTTGACCATTTTCTAGAAAAATTTGGCTTTCGACAACTTTTGAAGAAGGTTTTTTAGGTTTAATATTTGTGTCAATTTTTATAGATTCATCTTGTCGATGTATATCTAGAGCTTGTGTATCATTTTTTATTTCTTCAAACTCAAAAGATTTAGCAGATGTAACACGATGTCTGCGATGTTCTGCTTTAATTTCTGCTAAAGCCTGCTTAGCAAAATCTCCCACTGGTTCTGCATAAGGAACGCGAAACTGATGAAAACTATTATCTTGATTGCGTCGACCACCTCGATGTCCTCGGCGACGTCCTCGATGATAAGGATCATCACTTAACGTATCTTCTTTTTTATGAACGGTAGAGAGAGAATGATCAGTAATTTCATTGGGATGATTTTTTCGCTGAAGCTTTTGGTTTGTTTCAGTAGGAGGGGAATTTTCAATGGATTCACTCTTTAGGAAAACAGAATCTTTAATTTCTTGCTTATTCTCATTTCCCAATGAAGATTGAGAAGTGCTTTCTGCTATTGTGCCTTTAGAAATAACAAAATGTTGCGTTCCAATATTATTATCTGCTTCAATACTAATATTAAGTTTAAAGCGTGTTTCTAAATTAACAAGAATATCGCGTTTGTGATTTAATACATAAAGTGCTGTTGTTACGGGTGTGCGCACAATAATATTATATCGTGAATTATGAAGAAGATATTCTTCAATTGAGCGCATAACATGTAAAGCAATTGATGATTCAGAACGTATACTTCCTGTTCCTGCGCAATGTGGACAGGGTTGTGTTGTACTTTCTAAAACCGATATGCGAATACGTTGACGACTCATTTCTAAAAGGCCAAAGTGTGAAATATGACCAACTTGAATACGAGCACGATCATTTTTTAAACAGTCTTTTAATTTTTTTTCGACTAATCGCACATTTCGTTCTTCAAGCATATCAATAAAATCAATCACTATTAAACCAGCAAGATCACGTAAGCGTAATTGACGCGCTATTTCTTCTGCAGCTTCAAGGTTAGTTTGTAAAGCTGTCTTTTCAACAGAAAATTCTCTCGTAGAGCGTCCAGAATTTACGTCAATAGAAACAAGTGCTTCTGTTTGATTAATAACAAGATAACCACCAGATTTTAAAGAAACCTGTGGTTGCAACATTTTATCAAGCTGAATTTCAATATCATTTCTTGCAAAAATAGGTGTAGGATCACGATAAGGTTGTACAACTTTTGCATGACTTGGCATGAGCATACGCATAAAGTCTTTCGCTTCACGATATCCTTGATCTCCCGAGACAAGAATTTCACTAATACTCTTATTGTAAAGATCTCGTATAGAACGCTTTATGAGATTGCTTTCTTCATGAACAAGGCAGGGCGCTGTCGATTTGAGCGTCAAAGTGCGAATAGTATCCCATAATCGCATAAGGTATTCATAATCGCGTTTAATTTCAGCTTTTGTTCTATTAGCTCCAGCAGTCCGTAAGATAACGCCCATACCCTTTGGAACTGCTAATTCTTTTACAATTTCTTTAAGACGCTTACGATCTTGTACATTCGTAATTTTTCGTGAAATTCCACCACCGCGTGCTGTGTTGGGCATAAGAACAGAATAACGACCTGCTAGAGATAGATATGTTGTAAGTGCTGCCCCTTTATTACCACGTTCTTCCTTAATGACTTGTACTAACAAAATTTGACGTCGTTTAATCACTTCTTGAATTTTATATTGGCGTCCTTGCTTTCTTTGATAAGTTGGGAGTTCTTCACGGGCATCCCCAGAACCGACCATTTCGATCTCATCATAAGAGACATCGGCATTTAATATTTCTTCTGTATTATCAATTGTTACAGATTCGGATATGATATCATTTTCATCATCGGCTGCTATGGCATTGTTTTTTTCATTTTTTTTCGTTTTTCTGGAATGTTTTTTATCTTTAGTTGTTGCTGTCGTGAAAATGTCAACTGGATTTTCCCCTACAGAATCGTTTTCTTCTTCTTCAAGAAGAGCAAGGCGATCAGCAATAGGAATTTGATAATAATCAGGATGAATTTCAGAAAATGTCAAGAAACCATGACGGTTTCCACCATATTCAACAAAAGCTGCTTGGAGAGACGGTTCTACACGCGTAATACGTGCAAGATAAATGTTTCCCTTAAGCTGTTTTTTATGTTCTGATTCAAAATCAAGTTCCTCAATTTTGTTGCCGTGAACAACAACAACACGTGTTTCCTCCCGATGGGAGGCATCTATAAGCATTTTGTTTGACATAAGTTAATATCCTGAAGGCGACACGCACAATTTTATTCAAATGAATAGTATAACTATTCATAACCATAAAAAACTGTCTGCCATAAAAGGGAGGTACCAGAAAAACAGGATGAGACATTACGTGCAGATGCATGACTACACTTACACCATTTTTTATCATTATCTCCGTCCGTTTTTTATGACTCATATTTCTTAAAAGTCTCCGGTAAAATAATCTTTAAAACAATTCGGTTATCCGAACTAACGAATCTTAAGTAATGCAATCTTAATTTTATAACATAGAAATTTTTCATCCATAACTAAAGTTTCAACGCATAATATGCAAAAAACCTCTAAAGATAACTTAATATAGGTCACAGATAATTTAGATGGTTATTATCAGCTAGGAAGCATAAATATTCTTTTATGTTGATATCATGCGTTTGGCAAGTAACAATGTAAATGTGTATCATGATAATATCTTGATTACCGTAATTTCATTTTTTGCTATTTATTAATGAAGGGATTTAGCATTTATTGAAAAAGAGGGAATAAACTTAGTGTATCATTTTTTATAACCAATGTAATGTAGAGTATTTTACTTATGATAAGGTTTTTTTTTACCAAAAAGCTGAAAGCAGCCTATTGGGATATTATTTTGCAAGTCACATACTTTTTATTATTTTTTTTGATATTTCACCCTGGTGTTCAAGCCGCAGATTCTTTGAGACTTATTAATTTTCGAACCATTGGTGATAGTGTCCATACGCGTATTATTGCGGTTTTCAATTCAAAACCAAATGTTCGTTTGCAGGTTTTGGATAAGCCTGCACGTTTGGTTATCAATTTATCTGCAATTGACTTTTCGATGCAAAATACGCCTTTAAAGAAACAGAATATATTATCCATTATGCTTTCAGATGTGCGTTATGCTTTTTCGGACAGACAGACTTCGCGCATTATTTTGACAAGTAAAACGGCTTTCATTGTTGAAAAAAATGTTGTAAAAAAACTAGAAAATGGTTCATGGCAATTACTGATTGATATTCATAAAGATACACAAGAAAAGTTTGATGAGATATTAAAGAACCAGCAAAAGATTAATTTTGATATAAAAACACCAATGATTCCTGCACGTGATTTTCGTGTTGTTCTTGATCCTGGCCATGGTGGTATTGATGGTGGTGCTCGGGGGGTGACTGGAATTTTAGAAAAAGATGTAACTTTAGATTTTGCGCGTGCATTACGAGATGAATTACAAAAGGAGCCTCATATTGCTGTTGCTTTAACGCGTGATTCCAATATCTTTTTAAGATTAAGTGAAAGAGTTAAAAAAGCGCAAGAGTTTGATGCTGATCTTTTTATATCCATTCATGCTGATACGATTGATGTACATTCTCTTCGTGGCGCTACAGTGTACACCATGTCAGATAAAGCCTCTGATGCTATTGCAAAATCTTTAGCTGAAAGCGAAAATCAAGTTGATTTGCTTGATGGTTTGCCTGCAGATGAAACGCTTGAAGTTACAGATATTTTGATGGATCTTACGCGACGAGAAACGCATGCCTTTTCGGTTAATTTTGCAAATAGTGTTATTTCAAATTTATCAAAGAGTCATATTAACTTGATCAATAATCCTCATCGGTATGCTAATTTTCAAGTTTTAAGAGCTTCAGATATACCTTCTGTTTTGATAGAGATAGGTTATTTATCCAATAAAGAGGATGAAAAGTTGTTAAACGATCCTTATTGGAGGAAACAAATGGCAGCCTCTATTGCTTATTCTGTGCGTCAATTTGCTGATTACAGGCAGAAAATGATACAGCCTCTTTAAATTTGTGAGAAAATAGAGTATTAGTACTAATTTCTAGTGTATCCTATATAAATATAACGATGGAAAACAATTTTTCTTTATCTCATCTTGGAGTGATATCCACGTGATGTAGTTGAGATAATGTATTTTTTTCTTTCACCACTTCTTAAGAAAGCGATAGCTGTTTCGATGATGATTTTTTTAAGATATTTTCTTCGTTTTTTTATTGCTATTGGACTTTGTGGCGCAACAGTATGGGGTGTTATGACCAGCGGTCAAGCAAATGCACTTCCTGATTATGAAGTTCTTTCACTATATGAGCCTCCAGTAATGACCCGTGTCCATGCTTCTGATGGCCGTCTTATGGCAGAGTTTGCAACAAAACATCGCCTCTATTTGCCGCTTCAATCAATACCAAAGCTTGTTATAGATGCTTTTATTTCAGCTGAAGACAAAAACTTTTATCATCATTTTGGTTTAGATCCGGAAGGACTTTCTCGAGCTTTAATCAATAATATTCGTAATCTTAGCTCTGGAAAACGTCCAGAGGGCGCATCAACTATAACGCAACAGGTTGCTAAAAACTTTCTTTTAAATTCAGAAACAACATTAGAGCGTAAATTTAAGGAAGCTATTTTAGCAATGCGTATTGAGAAAACCTACTCAAAAGATCATATTCTCGAGCTTTATCTTAATGAGATTTATCTGGGGCGTGGTGCTTATGGTATAGCGGCTGCTTCTTTAACTTATTTTAATAAATCTGTTAATGATTTGACGCTAGAACAATGTGCTTATTTAGCGGCTCTTCCAAAAGGACCAGCAAATTATGATCCATTTAAGCATACACTGCGTGCTATTGATCGGCGAAATTGGGTCATAGATCGGATGGTTTCAAATGGATATGTAACGCATGAAGAAGCTGAAAAAGCGAAAACTAAGCCCTTAGAAACCACAATGCGTGGTAGAGATAGCTATGTTTTTGCGGCTGATTATTTTACTGAAGAAGTACGACGTCGTTTAATGCATCGCTATGGGGCTAAAACACTTTACGAAGGTGGGCTTTCCATCCGTACAACACTTGATCCAAATTTACAACTTATTGCTCGACGTACTTTGCACGATGGATTAATTAAATTTGATCATTCGCAAGGATGGCGTGGAGCTTATGCGCATATTGATGAGAAAGGTGACTGGGGGATAAAACTTGCAAATATTACAGGCTTAAGCGATGTTCCTGAATGGCGTTTAGCCGTTGTTCTTTCTGCTAACCTCAATAAAGTAGAGATTGGTTTACAACCACAACGTGAAGCTTCAGGTATATTATCAAAAAAACGAGAGATTGCTATTTTATCAGAAGTTGATTCAAAATGGGCATTGCATGTTGTGAACGAAAATAGTTATCGAAAAACTGTTCAGAGCTTGTCTCATGTTCTACAAGTTGGAGATGTCATTTTTGTTGAAAAATTGTCTAATACAAATAACACTTATCGTTTACAACAAATTCCAAAGGTTGAAGGTGCAATTGTTGCTATGGAACCTCATACGGGGCGCGTTCTTGCGATGGTGGGAGGCTTTTCTTTTGCTGCGTCTGAATTTAATCGTGCAACCCAAGCTTATCGCCAACCTGGATCTGCTTTTAAGCCTTTTGTCTATGCGGCAGCACTTGATAACGGGTATACACCAGCATCCGTTATTTTAGATGGCCCCATTGAAGTGCGTCAATATAATGGTGAAATTTGGCAACCCAAAAATTATGGTGGCACCTTTGCAGGACCTTCAACATTGCGTTACGGCATTGAACGTTCTCGGAATCTTATGACAATACGACTTGCCAATGATATGGGAATGCCTCTCGTCGCCGAATATGCAGAACGTTTTGGGGTAGTAGATAAATTGCAGCCTTATCTTCCCATGGCTTTAGGAGCTGGAGAAACAACAGTATTACGGATGGTTACAGCTTATTCCGTTATTGCCAATGGAGGACGCTCTATTAAACCTTCTCTGATAGATAGAATTCAAGATCGTTATGGGAAGACAATTTATCGTCATGATGACCGTATTTGCGAAAATTGTAATCCGCATTCATGGAATAATCAAAGTGAACCCATATTGATTGATGAAAGAGATCAAGTTCTTGACCCTATGACAGCGTATCAGATTACATCGATGATGGAAGGGGTTGTTCAGCGTGGTACTGCAGCACGCTTACGTTATCTGAATCGACATATCGCCGCTAAAACAGGAACAACCAATGACTCTAAAGATGTTTGGTTTATGGGATTTACGCCTGACATCGTCGTTGGTATTTTTATCGGCTACGATCAACCAGCTCCGTTAGGATATAATGGAACAGGAAGTTCATTAGCTGCACCTGTTTTTGGTGCATTTATGGCAGATGCCCTTAAGGGAAAGCCAGATGTTCCCTTTAAGATGCCAAAGGGTATGATTTTAATGCCAATTAATCGGAAAACAGGAATGCTTGCGGAAAGAGGAGATCAGGATGTCATTCTAGAGGCATTTAAACCAGGAACTGGTCCTGCTGATATATATCAAGTCATTGGAGGCACAAATTCTTTTCAAGAAGGTGTTCCTGCAGTAACCACTTCTCCACAAGTCAATAAAGCTCTTGAAAGGGGGACAGGTGGGCTGTATTAAGCGATGATTTTTTACCATGTATCAGGATTTTATCTATTTTTTTACAATATCAGTCCTGTAAACAATTGATAAAATCGTGCCATTTTTTAATAGAAGTTATTAGCATAAGATGCTAAGAGGCATATCTTTAAAAATACAGTGTTAGATTATGCGAGCAGAAATAGAAATATTAGTTGATGAAATCCAGAAAGCAATACAATTGCTAAGGGGGCATCTTTGACTGGGATCAATCCCTAAAGCGTCTTGAATATCTTAATCAAAAAGCGGAAGATCCATCATTATGGAGTGATGCGCAACGGGCACAGGATATGATGCGTGAGCGTCAGCGTCTTGATGATTCAATCAATAGCATTTTATTATTTACAAAAACACTTGAAGAATGCATTGAGCTTATCACGATGGGCGAAGAAGAAAATGATGTTGAAATTATCTCTGATGCAGAAAATTCAATCCGTAATCTTAAACGTGAAATAGATAAAAGGCAAATTGGTGTACTTCTTTCAGGAGAAGCAGATCCGAATGATACCTATTTAGAAGTTCATGCTGGAGCAGGGGGAACAGAAAGCCAAGATTGGGCCTCTATGCTCTTACGTATGTATATGCGCTGGGCTGAGCAGCATGAAATGAAAGTTGAAGTTTTAGAAATTCATGATGGAGAAGAAGCAGGGATAAAGTCAGCAACTATTCTTGTAAAAGGATATAATGCTTATGGGCTGTTAAAAACAGAATCAGGTGTTCATCGTTTGGTGCGGATCTCTCCATTTGATTCGAATGCAAAGCGTCATACCTCTTTTGCTAGCATTTGGGTTTATCCGGTTATTGATGACAATATTAAAATTGATGTTTTAGAGGCGGATGTGCGTATAGATACATATCGTGCATCAGGAGCAGGAGGACAACATGTTAATACGACAGATTCTGCTGTTCGCATCACACATATAAAAACGGGTATTGTTGTTCAATGTCAAACTGAGCGTTCTCAACATAAAAATCGCGCTACAGCTTGGTCAATGTTACGTGCGCGTCTTTATGAAGAAGAGCTCAAAAAAAAGGAAGAAGAAATGAATGCTGCTGAATCTTCTAAAACAGAAATTGGATGGGGACATCAAATTAGGTCTTATGTTCTTCAACCTTATCAACTTGTAAAAGATTTGCGCACAGGTATTGAAAATACTGATCCCCAATCTGTACTTAATGGCAACTTAGATACATTTATAGAATCAGCACTTGCTCGACGCATTTACGGACAAGAGAAAGAAGTTAAGGATATTAGCTAATTATATACCATTCCTCAAGGGATGTAGATTTCTTTTTAAAGCTATTTATTTTATGTATGCTGTGTTTTACGATAGCCTTTAATACTGGAGAGATTTAAAGCGGTATTTTCCTGTTTCCTTTCTTGATTTTTTTCTTAGACGCCAATATTGCTTTATGATGGGTGTAAGTGTATTAATTTTGACCAATTCAAACTAAATTAGAATAGTTGAAAAAATAAAATCAATCAAAGAGGGTAATTTTTACTTTTTAAGATAAATCAAGCATACAGTTTACAAGTTACCATTATAATGTAAAAGTGTTGCAGCAGCTAAAACATTTTCAGCATGTCCAGATACACTTATTTTTCGCCACTCTTCTACTATTATTCCATTTACATCAATTAAAAAAGTACTCCGTTCAACCCCCATATATTTGCGTCCATACATGCTTTTCTCTACCCAAACACCATAAGATTCCAGAGTTATTTTTTCTTCATCAGAAATCAAAATGATATCAAGCCCATATTTTTGTTTAAATTTATCATGTTTTTTTACATTATCTGGAGAGATTCCAATAATAGTAACGCCGATTTCATCAAATTTTTTCTTTAATTTTGTGAAATCAAGTGCTTCTCTTGTGCATCCACTTGTATCATCTTTGGGATAAAAATATAAAACAACAGGTTTGCCTTTAAAATCAGAAAGACACACTGTCTCTCCTCCGTCGCGTAATAAATTAAAATTAGGAGCAAGAGTGCCTTTCATTGATTTTGTCATTTTTTTATCTTTCTTTTTGAGTGCAAAGATTGGCCACCAGCATACAGAGAAGGAATAAAGTTTCAACTCTCTAGGATAGAATTATTTCAAGATTTTTTCCATTATCATATAAAAATTATTCTATTAAAATTAAATTGAAAAATGAGGGAAGAAAGTGCAAGAAATATCATGAACATAAATACAAAATGAATGAGGCATCAATAAATTATAGCGGTTTGATCAAAATATGTTTTTTCTTTCCAAAGGAAAGTTTAATAATTCCTTCTGCAGTGATATCTTTTTCAATAATAAGCCGTGCTTCATCCTTTATTATTTGATCATTAACACGTATCCCTCCGCCTTGAATATGTCGCCGGGCTTCACCGTTCGATTTAGCGAGTCCTGCTTTTACTAAAAGAGCAAGCAATCCAGCACCTTTTTTTAATTCTATTACGCTTATTTCAACAGTTGGGAGATTTTCTCCAAGTGTTTTTTCTTCAAATGTTTTGCGAGCTGTTTCTGCTGCTGCATCGGCAAGAGCACGTCCATGCAACATTGCCGTAATTTCTGTTGCAAGAATTTTTTTTGCTTCATTTATTTCAATTCCTTGTAATTGAGAAAGTTTGAGAATTTCATCCATTGGCAAGGGAGTATAGAGCTTTAGAAATCGTATCACATCAGCATCTTCGGTATTGCGCCAATATTGCCAAAATTGGTAAGGTGAGAGCATCTCTGCATTTAGCCATACAGCACCACTCAATGATTTACCCATTTTCTCACCGGAAGAGGTTGTCAGCAATGGTGATGTTAATGCATATAATTGCGGTGTTCCTAAACGATGCCCTAATTCGATTCCATTAATAATGTTTCCCCATTGATCAGATCCCCCCATTTGCATACGCAACCCGTAACGTTTATAAAGTTCAACAAAGTCATAAGCTTGCAGAATCATATAATTAAACTCTAAGAATGACAAAGAGTGTTCACGCTCAAGTCTGAGTTTGACGGAGTCAAATGACAACATACGATTGACAGAAAAATGTTTTCCTACATCACGCAAAAATTCTAAGTAGTTTAAATTGCATAACCATTCAGCATTGTTCACAAGACAAGCATCGGTTTCTCGGTTACCGAATGTTAAATAGTTAGAAAATATCTTTTTAATACCATCAATATTTGCAGCAATATCATCTTGTGTCAGAAGGCGTCGCGCTTCATCTTTAAAGGAAGGATCACCGATCAATCCGGTCCCTCCACCCAGCAAAGCAATAGGACGATGACCAGTTTTTTGTAGCCAATAAAGCATCATAATTTGAAGAAGGCTTCCGGCATGTAAGCTTGATGCTGTTGGATCAAATCCAATATAAGCACTTACAATTTCTTTTAAAAAAAGATCATCTAGGCCTTTTTCATCCGAAATTTGATGGATAAAACCACGTTCGCTCATAATGTGTAAAAAATCAGATTTAAAGGCAAACACAGATTTAATTTCCTAATTTTAAGAGTGCATTCATTTTATAGCATAGGTGCTTATCTACCAGATCAATAATGCGTTATATATCATAAATAAAACATTCATCACAAGAGAAAGAGATATATTGATAATCGAGGTTAATAATATAAGTATTATTATCTTTTTACACTAAAAAATACCCTCCAGTAATAGAAAAAAGGCCTCTTTAACCTAATTTCTATTAGGAAATAAAATTTAGGAAAATTGCAAATATAACCTGAAAATAAATTACTTTGTTATGATCAAAAAAACTTTTGCTGCTTCTTGTGAAGTTTTTATGTTTCCTAAGTTAGTGAAAGTATTTCAGGGGGAGGATCTAAAAGTTCATTGGTGATATGATTATCCAAATAGCTTGCACATCGTTCAATAAGTTCTTCATGACATCCACAAAAAAAATGATTAGCTCCTTCCAGTATTTCTTGTGTAATGATGATACCTTTTTGTGTTTTCAATTTATCAACAAGCATTTGAATATCTTTGGGAGGAGCAACTTTATCGTTACCGCCATGAATGATAAGCCCAGAAGACGGACAAGGAGCAAGAAATGAAAAGTCATAAACATTAGGTTGAGGCGCAACAGAGATAAATCCTTCAATTTCCGGTCGACGCATTAAAAGCTGCATACCAATCCATGCACCAAATGAGTATCCTGCTACCCAGCAATTTTTAGAGTCTGGGTGTTGTGTTTGCACCCAATCGAGAGCAGCAGCAGCATCTGAAAGTTCTCCTATGCCATAATCAAATTCACCTTGACTGCGACCAATACCACGAAAATTAAAACGTAAAGTTGTAAAGCCACGTTGTTGAAACATATAAAAGAGATCATAGACAATTTTATGATTCATAGTTCCACCAAATTGAGGATGAGGATGCAAAATGATCGCAATGGGCGCATTTTTTTGTTGTGAAGGTTGATAACGCCCTTCGAGCCGACCCGCAGGACCGTTAAAAATAATTTCTGGCATTAAAATGCTCCTTAAATGCTATAAAAGGCTTTTATTGACCTTGATCGATTTTTACCATAAAATTTTTTAAATAAGCATTAGATATTCTTTTTTAAGTGCATTTTTCAAGAAAATTGCGTTATTTTTTTAAAATCAATTCATAAGATTAATGATTGTGAGTAAAATGGTTATAAAACGCCGATATTTTGATCATAACGCAACAACACCGCTCAAGAAAATTGCGCAAATGGCATTGCTAGAGTCTTTAGAGATATTTGGCAATCCATCGTCAGTTCATACAGAAGGGCGTGCTGCTAAAACTTTATTACAAAAGGCACGTCGACAAATTGCTGAAAAACTTAAAACAGATCCAGATAACATTGTATTTACCTCTGGTGCGAGTGAAGCAGCAATGACTTTATTAACACCCTTTTATAATATGGGGAATGCAAAGATTGAATTTTCTCATCTTTACCTTGGAGCAACTGAACATACCTCTGTTTTGGCGGGAGGACGTTTTTCTAAAGAATTGATAAGTATCATTGCTGTTGATTCAGATGGGATCATTCAACAAGATAAATTAACATCACTCTTAATGGCTCACGATAAAACAAAAGGTTTACCTCTTGTTGCTGTTCAAGCTGCGAATAGTGAAACTGGTGTTATTCAACCATTAAAAAAAATAGCTACTATTATTCGGAATTTAGGAGGCACTCTTGTTGTTGATTTGACACAATATGTAGATAAAAATTTTGTTGATATTAATCAGCTAGGAGGAGACTTTTTTATACTTTCTGCGCATAAAGTTGGTGGTCCTAAAGGAGTTGGCGCTTTTGTTTCATGTGGTAATCTTCTCATGCCACGTCCTCTTATCATCGGTGGAGGACAAGAAAAAGGTCGACGCGGAGGAACAGAAGCATTACCTCTTATTGCTGCTTTTGGGGCAGCAATGGCTGATTGTTTCACGCAGGAAGAAATAAAACAGTTAATATATTTACGTAATAAATTAGAAGATGGATTGCAAAAAATAAGTAAAAATGTTGAAATTTTTGGCAAAAGAGTTCAACGTTTACCAAATACAACTTACTTTACTGTAAAAAATATAAAAGCTGAAACAATGCAAATTGCTTTTGACTTAGAAGGATTTTCTGTATCAGCTGGCTCTGCTTGTTCTTCGGGAAAGGTGAAACAAAGCAAAGTGTTGGAGGCAATGGGATATCATGTTCCAAATGGAGCCATTCGTATTTCGATAGGACGTGACACAACTTCTGAGGATATTGATGATTTTCTATTATTTTTTTCTCAAATTATAAGCAGGAAAAAAAGATAAAATTTATCATCAAAAAATTATAAAAATTAGAATTATTTCAAGATAAAATTAAGTTCGATTGAAATTTTTTCACTTTGCCTATAGCCTAAGGAATAACTTGCTTACTTTAAATCTTGTAAAGAACAAGACTTTTAGTTACCAGTTTTTATGCCGAAAAATGGAGAAAATTTATGCCGGCAGTACAAGAAACAATACGACAAGTACGTGAAATAGATGTTGATCAATATAAATATGGCTTTGAAACGAAGATTAAAACGGATAAAGCTCCAAAAGGCTTAAATGAAGAGATTATCAAATTCATTTCTGCTAAAAAACATGAGCCTGAGTGGATGTTAATATGGCGCTTACAAGCTTATCGTCGTTGGCTGACAATGCAAGAGCCTAAATGGGCACGGCTTGAATATCCTAAAATTGATTTTCAGGGGCTTTATTATTACGCTGCTCCTAAAAATCATACAGGACCAAAGTCTTTAGATGAAGTGGATCCAGAGTTATTAGCAACGTACGAAAAGCTTGGTATTCCTCTCCAAGAGCAAGAGATTTTGGCAGGAATAAAAAAACAGTCTAATCTTTCTACTTTTGAGGATAGCTTATCTGTATCAGGACAGGTAGCGGTTGATGCGGTTTTTGATTCTGTTTCTATTGTGACAACATTCAAAAAAGAATTGGCACGTGCTGGTGTAATTTTTTGCTCTATTTCAGAGGCAATTATTGAATATCCTGAGCTTATTCAAGAATATTTAGGAACAGTTGTGCCTGTGGGCGATAATTATTATGCAGCCTTAAATGCAGCTGTCTTTACAGATGGTTCATTTGTTTATATTCCTAAAGGGGTTCGTTGTCCTATGGAACTTTCAACATATTTTAGAATCAATGAACGCAATACAGGCCAATTTGAACGAACATTGATTATTGCCGCTGAGGATTCCTATGTTTCTTATCTTGAAGGCTGTACAGCACCCCAACGTGATGAAAACCAACTTCATGCTGCGGTTGTTGAGCTTATTGCCCTTAAAAATGCAGAGATTAAATATTCTACAGTGCAAAATTGGTATCCTGGTGATAAAGATGGAAAGGGCGGTATTTATAATTTTGTGACGAAGCGTGGAGATTGTCGGGGTGATAACTCTAAAATTTCATGGACACAAGTTGAGACCGGTTCTGCGATTACTTGGAAATATCCATCCTGCTTACTCCGTGGTGATAATGCGCGTGGAGAATTTTATTCTATTGCTGTTGCAAACGGTCATCAACAAATTGATTCCGGGACAAAAATGATTCATTTAGGAAGAAATACATCCAGTCATATTATTTCCAAAGGGATTTCTGCTGGTTTTTCAAATAACACTTATCGAGGACAAGTCACTGCTCATCGAAAAGCACAAAATGCGCGTAACTTTACGCAATGTGATAGTTTATTAATCGGAAATGATTGTGGTGCTCATACAGTCCCTTATATTGAAGCGAAAAATGCAACCGCTCACTTTGAACATGAAGCCACAACATCAAAAATTTCTGATGACCAACTTTTTTATGTTATGCAACGAGGAATTCTCGAGGAAGAAGCTATCGCATTAATTGTCAATGGTTTTGTAAAAGAGGTTATTCAAAAACTTCCCATGGAATTTGCTGTTGAAGCGCAAAAGCTTATTGGTATTAGCCTTGAAGGTAGTGTTGGATAATTTTATTTAATTAGAAAATAGAAAATTTGATACAAAAAGGCTGTAACAGTAGCATGTAATGCTCAATAATGGCCTCTATGGTAATTACAAAGTAGAGAGCTTTTAAGGCGAAATGACGTGCATTAGTATTTGAAAAAACAGCCCAAACAGGATTAGATTATGTTAGAGATAAAAAATTTGCATGCCCGTATTGCTGAGATCAATACAGAAGTTATTCGTGGTTTAAACTTGACAATTCAAGATGGAGAAGTTGCCGCTATCATGGGACAAAATGGAGCCGGAAAATCAACTCTATCTTATTTGCTTGCTGGTCGTGATGATTATGAAATAACAGAAGGAGATATTCTTTATAATGGGCATTCACTTTTAGAAATGGATCCGGCAGAACGTGCTGCATACGGTATTTTTCTTGCATTTCAATATCCAATGGAAATACCAGGGGTAGCAACGATGGAATTTTTAAAAGTTGCAATGAATTCTCAACGTAAAGCACGAGGTGATGAAGAGCTTAAAATTCCTGAATTTATAAAATATGTTAAAGAAGTTTCAGCCAAACTTGAAATAGATATGGATATGCTAAAGCGTCCATTAAATGTAGGTTTTTCAGGTGGAGAAAAAAAGCGCGCTGAAATTTTGCAAATGGCACTTCTTGAACCTAAACTTTGCATTTTAGATGAGACAGATTCTGGTTTAGATATTGATGCGCTAAAAGTTGTTGCAGATGGTGTTAATAAATTTCGGGATTCAAAACGTTCATTTTTGGTGATTACTCATTATCAACGACTGCTTAATTATATTATTCCTGATACGGTACATGTTCTTTATAGAGGACGAATTATCAAAAGCGGAGACAAATCCTTAGCTCTTTATTTAGAGAAAAATGGGTACGCTGATCTTATCAAGGAAGCCGTTTGAGGTTATTGAATATGAATGCACAGCAAAACTTGTTAGCAATTGAAAAAGATATACTCAGTAATTTCAATCAGTATATCAACGACTTACCTGGAGATAAAGCTGTGCGGGAAATTCGTAAGAAAGCGATGGAGCAGTTTCAAAAGACACGACTTCCTTCCCGTAAAATTGAAAAATGGCACTATACCAATTTGCGTACATTACTGAAATCGGTTAGCAATTTTTCAAAAGTTCAAGACAATCAATTAGTTAACAAGCTACTTTCAGAGAGCGCTGTTTTTTCTATGAACAATGGAAGAACATCAATACAATCAAAGGTAGAAAATATTACAATAAAACGCCTTTCAGATGCATTAGAAGATAATTCTGTACAGATAAATCAAAACATCTCTGATGAGGATTTTATTGGACAGTTAAATACAGCTTTTGTTACAGATGGTTGGCTTTTTCACATTCCTGAAAATACAAAGCTGAGGATACCCATTGAATTACAAAATATACAAATGGGGGGACAATCTCATATTTTTTCAGATATAAAAGTTGATAAAAATAGTCAAATTATATTTATTGAGCATCAGATTGGCAATGATAAAGATACCTTTGTCAGTGCAATATTTTCATTAAATATTGCTGCTGATAGTGATGTTACATGGATTCTTATTCGCAATCGTGATTTTAATTCTACACAGTTTTGTCGATTTCGTGCTATCCTTCATCAAAGAGCGAAGTTATCACTTTATGTCATTAATATAGGGAGTCAACTAAATCGCCAAGAAATCGATATTGAATTACAAGGAGAAGAATCTGATTTTCAATTACGCGTTATAAATTTATTATCAGGGCAAACACATAGCGATCTTACAATGACTGTTCATCATGTGGAAGAAAAATCAACATCAACCGAAATTATACGCAATGTGGTTACAGATAAGGCTGTTGGTGTTTTCCAAGGAATAATACGTGTAGCTCAAAAAGCACAGAAAACAGATGCACGCATGGCCTGTAATAGTCTTATCCTTTCAGATGATGCAAAATTTAATGCAAAGCCTGAATTGGAGATTTTTGCTGATGATGTGGCATGCGGTCATGGCGCAACAATTGCTAATATTAATCATGATTATCTTTTTTATCTCATGGCACGCGGTATCCCATATAAAATGGCTCGTGCACTTTTGATTAAAGGATTTATCTCTGAGCTTATTGATGACATCAAGCAAGCTAATATTCAAGTTGTTTTGGAAAATATCATTGGTAATTGGCTTGAGAAAAATGTTTAAGGTAGAAAAAATGGAAAATAACGTCCAAACATTCATTTATAATGTCGAAGAAATTCGACGTGATTTTCCTCTTTTACACCATCAAGTGTATGGTAAGCGATTAGCTTATCTTGATAGTGGTGCCTCTGCCCAAAAACCACAATCAGTACTCGATGCAATGAATAATTATTATCATTATAGTTATGCTAATGTGCATAGGGGAATGTATTTTTTAGCCAATAAAGCCACACAATCGTATGAAAATTCTCGTGAAACCGTTCGTTTTTTTCTAAACGCTCAAAAAGCTGAGGAAATTATTTTTACGAAAAATGCAACGGAAGCTATTAATACTGTTGCTTATGGGTGGGCTATGTCCAAACTCAAGGAAGGTGATGAGATTGTTCTAACGATCATGGAACATCATTCAAATATTATTCCTTGGCATTTCCTCCGTGAACAAAAAGGCATTAAACTTGTTTTTGTCCCTGTTGATGAAAATGGCGTTCTGCATATTGAAGGTTTCCAAGAGGCTTTAAGCGAGAAAACGCGGCTTGTTGCTATAACGCATATGTCTAATATATTAGGAACTGTACCTCCTATTAAAGAAATTATTAGGCTAGCACATCAAAATTCTATCCCTGTTCTTGTTGACGGTTCTCAAGGAGCAGTACATTTAATTGTTGATGTGCAAGATCTCGATTGTGATTGGTATGTCTTTACAGGTCATAAGCTTTATGGTCCCACTGGGATTGGTGTTCTTTATGGGAAAGAAGATAGATTAGAGGAAATGCGTCCTTTTCAAGGAGGAGGGGTAATGATTGAGGAGGTAACAACCGATAAAGTTTTTTATAATGCTCCTCCTTTCCGTTTTGAAGCAGGCACTCCTCCTATTGTTGAATCTATTGGATTAGCTGCTGCTATTGATTATATCCAAGGAAAAGGTCGTAGTACGATTCATGCCTATGAAATGTCGCTTTTGGCTTATGCACATGAAAAACTTAAAACTATTGAATCATTACGTATTTATGGTCATTCTCCCAATAAAGGAGCTATTATATCCTTTACCATTGAAGGGATTCACGCCCATGATATTGCTATGTTTGTTGATCAAAAAGGAGTTGCAATACGTGCAGGAACCCATTGTGCACAGCCTTTATTGCAGCGCTTTGGTTTAACATCTATTTGTCGCACATCGCTAGCGATGTATAACACTCAAGAAGATATTGATCAATTAGTAGAAGCATTGCAAGAAACAAGGACATTTTTTAATGGCTGAATCAATTGAAGAACGTCACTCTACAAAGTCTGTTGAAACTGTAAACGAAAATAAAAAATCTTACATATCAGTAATTCCAGCAGATGAAATTGATCGTATGACAAAAGATATTATTGCTGCCCTCAAAACGGTTTATGACCCAGAGATTCCTGCTGATATTTATGAGCTAGGACTGATTTACCGTATTGATATTGAAGATGATCGTTCAGTTAAAATTGAAATGACTCTTACAGCACCCGGATGTCCTGTTTCTGGTGAAATGCCTGGGTGGGTAGAAAATGCAGTTAGTGCAGTTGAGGGGGTTTCGTATGTTGAAGTCACTATGACTTTTGATCCACCATGGACACCTGATTGTATGTCAGAAGAAGCGCAAATCGCTGTTGGATGGTATTAACAGTACTATTACATGCATGAGCCGTTTTTCGCAAACATTTGAATTTAAAAACAATATCATGCACTATACACTATCTGACGAATGAAGGAAGTATTTTTGATGAACAAACCTATTTTAAAGTAATGATGTGTGAAATTTTTGGTCGTTAAAATTTTATCAACAATATAATTTGGCAAAAGAAATCTTTTCCACAGAATGATACAAAGCGCCTTTCTGATAACCATGATTTTATAATGGTTTCTGCCAAAGACAAAACGATTTGGTGTCCTAATTTACTTCTTCGTTCAAGCAATATGAATATGCGCTATAGAAACCCTGATAATGATCCTCATGATCTTTGGAAATCTGGAGATTTATCTGTAAAAAGGATAATACCTAAGGATATTTATGAAATTATTATACTTTTTGGACACAAAATTATGCCTCCTAATGCTAGAAGTTAGGCTATGAGTGAAAAGAAATTTTCTGAATTATTGAAAGATAGTCGTATTTGGTTTAGCTCAAAAGAAAGCAAAGTTCCTTCTCTGAAACTTTTTTTATCAAAAATAAAAATGGCATCGTTTCAATAACGATTTGGCCATATGAGGAAGTAGGATACAAACAAGATGCTAAAAATTTGTAGTCTATTTTATGAGCAACAGCACCAGTTGTGCCAGAACCAGCAAAGGAATTTAGAACAAGATTACTTGGCTTGGTGGCAAGTTGAATAATGCGTTCTGTAAGCCATTCTGGTTTAGGAGTTATAAAGACATTATCAAAATTAAAAGTGGATTATGATTGAACTTGGTGAACATTGTTCACCCTCATATTATTCCTCGTTTAAAATTAAGTTATTGATAGAATTGATCAAAGTTGAACTTTCAAAAGTGTAAATTGGCAAAGTAGCAAAGGCTTGCGTTCGTCTTATGAACATAGAACAAACACAGAGTCCATAGATCGTTTAACAATCACTGCATATTTATATACAGATTCACTCAGATTAATAATAGAATACAAATGAAACGATTTTATTTAAACAATATTTTTCAAATTTTTTTGTGTTAAGTATAATGTTTAAAATAAAGTCATTTTGGGAACCTGTTAGCAATACAAAGATTAATAAAGTATTGTTTCAACAGATGGTGACAAGATGAATCTAAATAATATTTTGAAATTAAATATTTTTTTTATGATGATAATATGTGGATTGCTATTTGGTTATACTTCAATCAATGAGGTTTTTCACCTTCCTTATTGCCAAACCTTTACCTATACCTCTCCTAAAGGTATTGCGAAAATAGGACAAAACTCATTTACTGCTTCACAAGTTAAAAATTGTCTTATGCAAAATGGTTTTGAGAATATTAAACGTTTGCGTTTAGATGATAAAGGCATTTGGCGTGCTTTAGTGGAATTTAAAAAATCCCTTTTTCTCATCTCTGTTGACTATTCAGGCATTGTTAACATTCAAAAGAAAAGAATATGATTGATTTTAAAACTTATAGCAGCATTTCTTCTCGTAGTTATAAGAAAAAAAATCTCAAAAAATGCTGTCATTCTATTAAAGAATTTGTTTTCATTGGAGGTTTAAATGGTAGCATATCAGGAGCAATTGCAGCAATTCTTGCAGCTTATGGTTATATTGCTCTTCCAGGCTTTGGTCCAATTATCGCAATGGGTATAGGAGTAGCACTTTTTACTGGAATCATAATAGGAGCACTAATAGGATCAGGGATGGGAGGAATCGTTGGTATATGCTGTATTTTATGGGAAATTTATAAGAAATCACAATAGTTCTTTCTCTTATAAATTTCACAGTGAATAAAAAATTAAAATTGTCAATAAATTATATGTTCTTTTTTTACTAAAACGATCAGCATATTCTAAATGAAATAATAGCTATCTTATTTAAATTGCTTCTTTAAGTTCTCAGTATAATTCAAAAAAGTATATTTTTTAAAAGCATATCTTGAAGAAATGTAATTGAGCTATAATTATGATTATGGAAAATCGCACATTTTTTATCAAAAAAATAGATATTTAGATCTATATTTATAATTATATAAAAATATATTTTAATTTATTTTCCTATTATAAAATAGTATTATTTTTTATGGTATTTTTAACTCATCGAAACGCTGCGTTAGCTATATCGACACAAGTAAACATTTATAAACTAGAAGAGAATAATTCTAAAAAGTCGATTGGTAGCATTAAAATTGAAGAAAATATACATGGTTTGATTTTCATACCCAATTTATCTACTTTATCAGAGGGAATGCACAGTTTTCAAATACATGTACATCCTTCATGTGATACAAAAGATAGTATAATTGGTGGAAGCGCAGGCGGATATTATGATCTAGAGCATACTAGGAAACACTTAGAACCTTATAACGTAAATGGTTATCTTGGTGATTTACGAACACTTTACGTTGATAAGCAAGGAAATACTGTGATGAGCGTTCTTGCTCTACGATTGAAAAAAAAATCTGAAATTAAAGAGCATTCTTTGGTAATTCATTTAAGGGATGATAATCAATCAGATAAACCTTTACCGCTTGGTGGAAATGCCGCACGTTTAGCGTGCGGTATTATTGAAACATAAATAGAGTATTGTGGTAAACTATGACAATATACCCATCCATTTATCATAAGATATGATAGATTTATTTAATATATTTCAATAAATTAAGTAAAATATGTAAATATTTTATATGATTTATATCTCTTTTTGAATGTTTAATGCAAACAATAAAGAAATTATCAATAATAAAAAAGAATATTGATCGGAACTGAAGAAATAAATTATAATATCATTTTAAAATGAGTTTTCTGAATCAGATATTGATTTAAAACAGTCAAAAAAGTTAATATAATAAAAACTATATTATTATTTTTTACAAAAGATATTAGAAATACTATAAATTACATTGATTTATTAATAAATAAATAATTAATTTTTATTATACATAAATTTAAAAGCTAAAGAAATATTAGATATTTCTATCATAGAATATATAGTATAATATTGTATTTGTAAATTTATTTTTAAAATACATTATTAGAAATAATTATCTACTTGGATTTTGATCCCTTATGTACTTATTTATTTGTTTATTCTGTATTAGTCAGTTAGATACAAAATTGGCATTTATTTTGCGTTATTATCCATTATTTCTCAATAGAGCTGTTTAGGCTATTTTGTTGGAAATATTTGTATAATTTTCTTGAAAGTATATGTTGTTTATTTAAGATAAAATATTGATTTATAATGCTAATTTAGCATTATTCATATTGAATTGCAACCCCGAATAACGTAAGACTCTCTCATTTCAAAATTGTTTATGTTGAATCAATCAAAATCATTCCTTTGCACGTCAAAAGTGGGGCTGGTGTGTGGGTAAAAACTGTATAAGAAAGGACTAAAATGGCTCTTATGAACCGTCTTAATGCCAGATCTGTCGCAACATTGGAAGCTGGCAAATCTAATGATGGTGCTGGCTTATTACTTTATAAGCGTAAAGATGGAGGTGCTCAATGGTTTTATCATTATACCCTTTACGGGCTCCGTCGCGAAATGGGATTAGGTGCTTTGAGAGATGTTTCTTTAAAACAAGCCTGTGAATGTACAAATCAATGGCGTTCTGTTGCAAGCCGGCACCATCATTAGATTTGCCAGCTTCCAATGTTGCGACAGATCTGGCATTAAGACGGTTCATAAGAGCCATTTTAGTCCTTTCTTATACAGTTTTTACCCACACACCAGCCCCACTTTTGACGTGCAAGGGAATGATTTTGATTGATTCAACATAAACAATTTTGAAATGAGAGAGTCTTACGTTATTCAGGATCCTTATTCAACATACAAAACAGTGAATTATCATTATAAATCAATATATTGTAAAGTTGATAAAAAACGCTGATATAACAATGGAGAAAGAGGAAAAGATAAAGTTATTGATAACTAGAAAAAATAATAATATTTTTTTCAAAAGGTGTTGACCAAATGAAAAGTCAACCGTATGTTCCTTTTACTTTCTGCAAACTCAAATAGCTTGTATGGGAGCGCGTAGCTCAGCTGGTAGAGCAACTGACTTTTAATCAGTAGGTCCAGGGTTCGAATCCCTGCGCGCTCACCAAGTTTCAATAGAAAGAATAGATTGTATTAAAGCCCGGAAATTTTAATTTCTTTAGATTTTATTTGATTTTTTACCACTTCAAACCTTTTGGAAATTTTTTGGTTATTGCTATTACTGATCATTTTCTATTGGCTGTTTTGGTGGAAAGTAATGTCAGCCTTCTTTGCATACAATGCAAAAATGCTTTAAACTTGTGTGATACAGCTGCACCTGTGTTGGTATAGTCCTTAATGATTGCTAATTTTCACAATGCATGAGCTAGTTTTTCCATCGTTTTCATATGATTCGTAAAATAAACTCCGAAAATTATCATACTTATACACAGTTTATATTATGGGATAATTTTTTCTATAAGCTATTGATTTATATGTTTTTTATTCTTTTAATATTTCTTAGAATGCATTTATTTCTTAGAAAAATTATGAAAAAGGTTAACAATATATTAATTCTTTGATACAAGGCCTCAAGTTCGAGGATAGTATATGCGCGAGGGAAATCATCGAAAAAAGTAAACCTTCCTATCATGTATAAAAAGCGTAACAAGGTTTTACAGTAGTATCTAACAGAATAAGTGGGCTGAATAGATGTTTTTAAATAGAAAAAAGAGATTTACTTCTGTTATTAAACTGATACTTCAATTATTTTCTATAATAATCATTTCTCAGTCATTGGCATCTTGTTGCGCAAGTCAAACTGCGTTTTTTTCAATAAAAGATTCCTATCATAATAAACCAATCGACGTAAACACTTCTGTTTTACCTAAAAAAGTATTCAATAAGAAAAATCAACCGGAAGAAAAAAAGCGTGGGCGGGCCATTGTTGGTAAACCTTACCAAATAAAAGGAAAATGGTATTATCCTCAAAATGATCCGACTTATAAACGTGTTGGCGAAGCATCATGGTATGGTTCAGACTTTCATGGGCGTTTAACTGCCAATGGTGAAATTTATGACATGAATCTTTTGACTGCTGCTCATCCTACAATGCCTTTACCTAGCTATGCTCGTGTTACGAATTTGAAAAACGGCTCTTCAATCATTGTTAGAGTGAATGATCGCGGACCTTTTATGAACGATAGAATTATTGATTTATCAATGCAAGCTGCGGCAATACTTGGTTATATGGATATGGGAGTAGCAAATGTTAAAGTAGAGTATATTGCTGAAGCGCCCGTTGGCTATTATGATGGTGCATATTTAATGGCCTCTTATACTCCTGGAAATTCCACTTCATATTCAGTAGCGTTAGAGAATGTTTCTAAAAAAAGAGAAGCTGTTTTGTTAAAGGAGAAACGCACTACAGGCAACGAAGATGAATTAGCTAAAACAGCTGCTATTAAACAAGGACAACGCAATAAAACTATTGCAGTAAAACTTCCAGAAATTGGTCCTATCATGGTTAATAAACCGATGCCTTTCGATCAGGTTGCTTCTATAAACAAACTGAACAAAAAAACAAAAGTAAATTGGTTACAACTGTTTTAAAAGAAATTCTTTGATTTTTAATCAAAACAGTTGTTCACATAAAAATTTGTGGATTTATTATAGAGTTTTCCTCTTAAGATGAGTTGTTCTTTTTAAAGAAATGAATTGAGTATTATTACAAAATTCCGTACGTCTCTCCAAGCCTATGTTGATCTATTTATGATTTTATATTATTACTTCTTAATAAAGTGCACATTTTCCTTGCTGTAACAGCCTTTATCAGGTAAAGACAAATATATTATGTAAGTCTTTTTATGTAATCTTCGAAATAGCTATACAATTTAATTTGCAAAAAATAAAAAAGTTAAAAAATATTTCTTTTTGATTCAACTTTGTAACTTTCCAAAGTACCTACGGCAATATCTCACGAAGAGACTATACATTGCGTCATGCTTTTATTTGTCTTATTCGTTAAGGGGGGGTAAAATGCCTTACGTAAATAGAACATCTCAAACAAAATATACTTGCATTACTAATCCACATGCTTATTTTTAAAAAAGGATATTTCAATATTCCCACGCCTTTTACGATAGCGTCTATGAATGGTATCACAATAAAACCTTTAAGCATCAATATCGTTACATCTATGAAACTAAAAATTGTACCATATTATTTTTCTTAATGCTGAATACAAATAAAGCTTTTTCTTAAGTTACAAATAATTTCTCAATTTGCAGAAATAAAAAAGTTTTTTCCTATATAGTAGACTCTTTATGCTTATCTTTGCATGGGAGGAGCGGTTATGTATATAGCATTAAGGATATTATTGACTTTATGGGGAGTATTAGCATTTGATACGTGGGGGAGGGCGCAAAATTTTCAAACTTCTGCATCACAAGTGTTGTTACTTGATGCTGATACAGAGACAATACTCTATGAAAAACAAAGTAGTATTCCTTTTTTCCCTGCTTCATTAGTAAAATTGATGACAGCAGAAGTGGTATTTCATCAATTAAAAGAGGGATTATTAAGAAGTACGCAAAAATTCAAGGTCAGTGAAAATGCTTGGCGAAAGGGTGGAGCACCTTCCGGTACAACCACTATGTTTGCAAAAATAAAGACAGAAATCAGTGTTTCCGATCTTTTGCGTGGTTTAATCATTGTCAATGGAAATGATGCTGCAATTATTCTTGCTGAAGGAATATCAGGAAATGAAGTTCTTTTTGCAAAGCTAATGAATCAGCGCGCTAAAATAATTGGATTATCTCAGAGCCATTTTGTTAATGCAACAGGACTTCCTGAAGAGGGACAATTTGTAACAGCGCGTGATATGATTGTATTAGCGCGTCATATTGCTCAGGAATATCCAGATTATTATGCACTTTATCGTGAGCCTCATTTTACGTGGAATAATATTTTTCAACGTAATAAAAATCCTCTTATTTCTAAGGAAATTGGTGTAGAAGGGTTTGGTTTTGGCTACAGTGAACGTGAAGGATTTTCAATGGTTGCTGCCATTTATAAAAATCATCGACGTCTTTTTTTAGCAATCAATGGCTTGCGAGATAGTAAAAAGCATACAAAAGAAATAGAGCGTATTCTTCAATGGGGAACGACTGCATTTGATCTCAAAACGATTTTCAGAAAAGGAGAAACTGTTGGTCATGCTGCTGTTTATGGTGGGGAAAAAAAAATTGTTCCACTTATTATTAAAAAACCAATAAATTTTATGCTTTGGAATGAAAAAAAAAATGTTAAAGCAAAAATTAAATATCATGGTCCATTGAAAGCTCCTATCGTTTCAGGGCAAGCAGTTGGATTTATTCAAATTTTAGAAGATAAAAAGGTTCTTATGGAAAAACCAATTTTTGCCGGAATGAATGTTCAGGAAGGAAGTTTTTTTAAAAAGGTAAAAGATGCATTTTATGAAATAACAATAGGATGGCTAAGGAAATATTTGTAGATACACGCTAAATAAGGTTGAGGTTCATACGTGTCAGGTTATTTTATTACATTCGAAGGAGGGGATGGAGTAGGAAAAACAGTACAGATTTCTTTGCTTGCTGAGTATCTCTCTCACAAAGGTTATGATGTTGTTACAACACGAGAACCAGGAGGAACAGCAGGAGCAGAAGCAATTAGACATATTTTGTTGTCAGGGAAGACACAACAATATGGATCGTTAATTGAAGCTATTTTGTTTACAGCTGGACGCGCTGACCATGTTCATGAAGTTATCGCACCTTCTTTGCAAGAAGGTAAAATCGTTTTATGTGATCGCTTTATTGATTCTACACGTGTTTACCAGGGACTCAATGATAGAGTCAGTTTTTCTCTTCTTACTGTTTTAGAGTGTGTTGCGCTCAATGGTATCATGCCCCATTTAACATTTTTATTAGATATGCCAGCAATATGTGGTATGAAGCGTGCAAGTTTACGAAGAAAAAAAACAGAAGCTATTGATTATTTTGAAAAAGATCAGTTGGAAATTCAAGAACAAAGGCGTCAAGCTTTTCTTCAATTAGCTAAACAGGAACCACAAAGGTTTCAGGTTATTGATGCTACTGGCTCAGTGGAAAGTATTGCACATCAAATAAAAAATATTTGTCATCAAGTATTGTTGGATAAGCTTTTATGAGTAATATAAATATTTTACGCCAATATGATGATATTGATACGATCCTATCACCTTCCCAGAACAATGTTCTCTTTGGCCATGAGGATGTTCGTCACTTTTTATCACAAATGCTTAAAGAGAAGCGTTTGCATCACGCATTGTTATTTGAAGGAGAATATGGAATTGGAAAAGCCACACTAGCGTTTCACTTTGCTTGGAATATTTTTAGCTCTCCCCAAGGGACCTTCCTAAAACCTGAAGCTCATTCTATTCCATGGAGTCAAATTACACAAGGTAGTCATCCTGGTCTTTTGTATATTTCACGTCGATTTGATGAAAAAACGCAAAAGTTTAAAACAGGAATACTTATTGATGATATTCGCGATATACTACATTTTTTAAGCCGAACTTCACAAGATAATGAATGGCGTATTGTCATTCTTGATTCTGCCGACGATATGAATAGAAACGCAGCAAATGCAATTCTTAAAATACTTGAAGAACCACCTACAAAGACCCTATTTATTATTATCACGCACTCTTCAGGAAAATTACTTCCAACAATTCACTCACGGTGTCAAAAAGTTTCTTTTCGCCCGTTGAATAATGATGAGATGAAAAAAGTCATTACACATATTTTTCCTTCTCAGGATTTACCTGATGAGAAAACGATTGAAATGATTATTAAAAAATCCAAAGGAAGTCCTCGAAAATCTGCTTTACTTATTTCCCACGGTGGTCTTGAAATTATTAAAACGATAGATGCTCTTCTAGAGCAACCAATTTGTAACGCCACTATTGTACATACTTTTGCACAAACATTTTCATCTGCTTCTTCCCTATTCCAATTTCAACAATTTTGTGATGAAATTCTTGATACAATTCAAAAAAAAGCTATAATTTTCGCTGAAAATGGAAACTTATTTCTTTCAAAAAAATATGCGCAAAAGTGGCAAGAGATTCAACAAGAAATAGAGGAAATACAATTATTTAATCTCGATAGGAAGCAGTTTGTTATTAATTTGCTTTTTAGACTTCATAAGATCATTCACGAGGATTAGTTTTTCCGTGACAATGTGATAAACAAGCGTTATGTCATTGTATCTTTTATTTTATGGCGTTTTACAAAGAGTATGACATGCGTGATACATATTATATAACAACTCCCATTTTTTATCCTAATGGTGTTCCCCATATTGGACATGCCTATAGTGCTATTGCAAGCGATGTTTTAGCTCGCTTTCAACGATTAAACGGGAAAAATGTATTTTTTCTTTCTGGTACAGATGAGCATGGTCTAAAGATGCAACAAACGGCCGCAGCATTGGGTATAACACCGAAAGATCTTGCAGATCGTAATAGTGCGGCGTTTCAAAAAATGCTGGCAATATTAAATTGTTCTAATGATGATTTCATCCGGACCACGGAAAACCGCCATTATCAAGCTTGTCAAGAAATTTGGAAAAAAATAGAAGCAAATGGTGATATTTATCTCGGCCGTTATACAGGTTGGTATTCGGTTCGCCAAGAATCGTATTATGAAGAAAAAGATACGGAAATTGGACCAGACAATATCCGTCGCGAGAAAGAATTAGGCTCTCCAGTTGAATGGAATGAAGAAGAAAGCTATTTTTTTAGGCTTTCTCGTTATGAAAAGGCTCTTCTTGAATATTATGAAAAGCATCCTGATTTTATTTCTCCACTTGAGCGACGTAATGAAATTATAAGTTTTATCAAATCGGGTTTAAAAGATATCTCTATTTCACGCGCAAGTTTTAATTGGGGGATTTCTGTTCCTGAGAATCAAAAGCACGTAATGTATGTCTGGATTGATGCACTTACAAATTATCTATCAGCAATTGATTTTTTCAATGAAAATTCAAAGAAGCGTGATTTTTGGCCTGCAAACACACATATCATCGGTAAGGATATTATTCGTTTTCATGCAGTCTATTGGCCGGCACTTCTAATGTCTGCTGGAATTGAATTGCCTAAAAATATTTTTGCACATGGTTTTTTACTTAATCGTGGTGCAAAAATGTCAAAATCTATTGGAAATGTCGTTGATCCTTTTGAAATGGTTGATCATTACGGTCTTGATCAAGTCCGTTATTTTCTGCTTCGTGAAGTACCATTTGGACAAGATGGTAGTTATAGCCATAAGAGTTTAGTGAATCGCATCAATGCTGATCTTGCTAATGATCTTGGTAATTTAGCACAGCGTTCTTTATCTATGATTGCCAAAAATTGTGATGCAAAAGTTCCGCTACCAGTTTCATTCTTAGTTCAAGACAAACAGCTTTTAGAACAATCTCTTCAAGTGCTTGAAACTGTACATCAAGCAATGTCTTCTCATAGTATGCATTTAGCACTTTCAGCTATTTTTTCAATTGTAGCGGATGCCAATCGCTATTTTGCCAATGAGCAACCTTGGAATTTACGTAAAAATGATCGAGATCGATTTTCTACAGTTCTTTATATAACTGTAGAAATCTTGCGGCGAATAGGAATAATGCTTTTGCCTTTCATACCTCAATCAGCAGCAAAACTTCTTGATAGCCTTGCGATTGCTGAAGATGATCGGTTATTGTATCATATAAGCCATTCAAAAATTCAAGAAGGACTTGATCTTCCACCACCAGAACCGATTTTTCCTCGTTATATCTTGAAGAAAGAAGATACTCATCATGTTGATTGATACACATTGTCATCTTGATTTTGAAGATTTTTCACAAGATTTGAATAATGTTATCCAGCGAGCTTTAGATGCTGACGTTAAGCGTATGATAACAATTTCAACTCGTGTTCGTAAGTTAGATAAGTTGTTAGCTATTGCGCAAAGTTATGATCAAATCTTTTGTTCTGTTGGTACACATCCTAATTATGCCCATGAAGAACAAAATATTACAGCCAAAGAGCTTATAGAGCTCTCGAAGCACCCTAAAATTGTTGCATTTGGGGAAGGAGGACTTGATTATCATTATGATTATTCTACACCAGAAGAGCAAAAGAAAGTTTTTCAAGAACATATCATTGCTGCTAGAGAAACACAGATTCCTCTTGTTATCCATTCACGCAATGCAGATGATGATATGGAGAAAATATTACGCGACCAGATAAAAGAAGGGGCTTTCCCCTTTATCTTTCATTGTTATTCATCTGGAATACAACTTGCTCATGCTGGAATTGAACTTGGTGGTTATATTTCTTTTTCAGGTATTCTTACTTTTAAAAATGCCCTTGAAATCCGTGAAATAGCGAAAATTGTTCCCCATGAACATTTGTTGGTGGAAACAGATGCACCATTTTTAGCGCCTACCCCTCATCGGGGGAAAACAAATGAACCATCTTTTGTATGCTATACAGCAGCTGTTTTGGCTGAGACAATTGGCTTAAGCATTGAAGAAATAGCTCAAATAACAACCCGTAATGCTTTTCGTTTATTTAACAAAATGAAATAAGGCAAAAGCTATGTATGATCAATACCGATTTACAATATTAGGCTGTGGGCCTTCTCCAGGAGTCCCACGACCCAATGGCGATTGGGGAACATGTGATCCGAATAATCCTAAAAATAAACGCTACAGAAGTTCTTTATTAGTTGAACGCATTAAACCATCAGGAAAAAAAACAACTGTCGTTATTGATACAGGTCCAGATTTTCGCTCACAAATGATTGAAGCACGTGTGGATCATCTTGATGCTGCTCTTTACACGCATTCTCATGCAGATCATATCCACGGTATTGATGATTTACGCAGTTATGCACTTGCACAAAAATCTTTAATAGATATCTATGCAGACAAATTTACACTAGAGCATCTTAAAAAAGCTTTTGGATATTGTTTTCAAACACCAAAGGATTCATCTTATTCTCCCATCTTAAAAGAACATCTTATCAATGAAGATAGCCAATTTATTATTCAAGGGGAGGGTGGAGCAATAAACGTTAATACGCATTTACAACACCACGGAAATATTCATTCTTTAGGTTTCCGTATCGGAAATGTTGCTTATTGTACAGATGTTAGTGAGTTTCCTGAAAAAACATTATCCAAATTAAAGGATTTGGATGTTCTCATCATTGAAGCTCTTCAATTTAAATTACACCCGAGTCATTTTTCTGTTAATCAAGCATTACAATGGATAGAATATTTAAAGCCAAAACAGGCAATACTCACACATATGGATAGATCACTGGATTATAATGCAATCGTAAATTACGTTCCATCCTATGTAAAACCTGCGTATCAAGGCCTTACTTTTGAAACAACTGCATAAGTTTATTAGTGCAATATTTTACGTTAAATAAAAATGCAATATTTCATTATCACTGTTTTTAGGATAAAGGATTTATCTTCCCCACCAAATTATCGCATAATATATATTATGGAACTTTCTCGATTTTTAATTTTAAAGGTTTTTTATTTTTACTCTTTAAAAAAAGTCATCATAATTTGTAGGATTACAAAAACTAAAAATAATATTCCATGAAATAATGGTACAAATGACTGATAAATAAGATCAGAATAATATATTACTATTGTTTCAATCAATGCTGCGATACACCATAAAATAATGCCCCATAGTGAATACATCCAAAGTCCAATTAAAGCAATAGGATAGAGAATAGCCAATGTAGCTGATGCAAATTGCCACTGCCAAGGCATAAGATCAAAACGCCATAAAACACCTGGAAAGACACCTACAAGGCGTATCCAATAAAAAACACCTAAAACTAAGCAAATAAGTGCCAAAAACCGTAAATAACAGTTATAAATTAAATTGATTTTTGAAATCGGTTTGTAAGAATTATTTTTCACAAGAAAGACTCTTATTCAATAAGTTGAAAGTAAGAATTTACCATAAATAGAGATGGTAAGAAAAAACTTACACTTACATCTGAAAAAAATCCAATTGTTCCTTCTAGCATAAAAAATTGTATTTTCTGTAACAATTCGACGTTAATCATATAGAAAAATACCGACCCCTCCTCCTATTCAAATACCGTTTAAAAAAGAAATATAGGACTTTGAAAAACATTTAATATAAGCATTTAAATTATATTCATCTCTAATTTAAGGTATTGATAAGAAAAAATAATTTTTTCCATTCCACCAGTACAAAAAGCACGTCCGTCTCCTTCAATTAAGCTACAAGAAACATCGTTATCTGTTTCCCACGTTTTGAAAGCTTTTTTAAAAGCGAAAACCATTCGTTGATTAAGAGCATTTAATGCTGAAGAACCCGTAAGCTTTATAATACTAGCGCACCCCTCTTTAGTAAAAGAAATATCATCACCTGCTTCAAAGTTAATTTGCATCTCACACCCGTCTTAAAATAATTACTTTATTGTTTTTTTACATTTTTTGCACCAAGTTGAGGAAATATTTGCATGATTGCGCCAATACAGTATATATAAATTCCTGTTACCGAAATTCCTATTTTAACCCAATATGGAACCTCTAGTTGATAAAAGAATGCAGAAATACCAAAAACACACCACAAGAGAAAAATTGGAAAATTAATTCTACGTAAACGAAGAACTCTCACTGGATGAATAAAATAAATTGGCAAAAAAGATATAATTGCCGATAAAACAATAACGATAAAAGTAATCCACTCTCCTGGTCTTACGACAAAAAGCGTAAAAACCATCATGTTCCAAACAACAGGAAATCCTTTAAAAAAGTTTTCTTTAGTTTTCATACCAGTATCTGCATAATAAATAGCGGATGAAATAACAATAATTGCACTCAACGAAAATGATAACCCTAACCCCATAAAACCACTTTGATAGAGGGCAAAAGCAGGAATTAAAACATAAGTCACATAATCGATGATATTATCCAAGAGCTCGCCAGACCATGTTGGAAGGACGTATTTAACATCAAGTTTGCGTGCAATCGGTCCATCTATACCATCAATGAGAAGTGCAAGTCCAAGCCAAAAAAACATAGCTGTCCATTCTTTTTGAGCAGCAGCTATAAGAGAAAGAAATGCTAAAAATGATCCAGAAGCTGTCAGTAAATGAACAGAAAAAGCTTTTGCTTGTGGCATTGTTACTTTTTTATGGCGTAATAATTTAGCATTTTTTTTGATTTTCTTTGTTAATTGACGTTTCAAGGTTTTCTTATCCTCGTTTTTCAAAAACTTCATCCATCGATTAATATGCTATTTTTTACCTATGATATGATTCACCATAAAAAAATCATAAAAAGGTTACTTTTTTATATCTCATCATTTATTACATAATATAATAGAATAGCTTCATACAATAAAAAGAGAGTATTCATTTGGAAATGTTAAAATATTTTTTCAATGAGAAAAGGCTCAAATCATTGTGATATTTAAAAAGAAAGAAAATCATAAAAATATTACTGTTATTGGTGCTGGTCCTGTTGGGATGTTAGCCGCACTTAGGCTTGCACATAAGGGGTTTTCTGTTTTTCTTATTGGCCCCCCTGCTCATACAGATGAATTACGAACCACTGCTCTTATGATGCCTGCAATACGCACGCTTCAAAAACTCAATATTTGGAATCGTCTTCAAAAACATGCTGCAGCTTTATCGTGCGTGAGAATTACAGATATAACTTCCAGAATTGTACGTGCACCTACAGTGTATTTTTCTGCTGCTGAAATTGGTGAAAAAGCTTTTGGTTATAATATACCTAATGTAGAATTGAATAATGCTTTAATCGATGCTGTTACACATACGCCCAACATTACAAGATTTTTTTCTGCAGCCAAATCTTTTCATCACACAAAAAGCCATGTACATATTACTCTTCTTGATGGTAGAGTCATTCAAGCACCACTTGTTATTGCTGCTGATGGACGTCACTCTCTTACACGTGCTGCAGCGAGGATAAGTACCAAACAATGGAACTATCCACAAAAGGCGCTCGTTCTCAACTTTTCTCATGAATTTCCCCATCAAAATACATCAACTGAATTTCATACAGAACATGGTCCATTTACACAAGTGCCGCTACCAGGACAAAGGTCTAGTCTTGTATGGGTTGTTCATCCTTCTCATGCTGAGGAATTATTGAATATAGAATCAAAAGAAATTGCGAAAATAATCGAAAATAAAATGCAATCAATGCTTGGAACATTAAGCTTAGAAACATCAATTCAAGCATGGCCGCTTTCAGGACTTCTCTCTCATTATTTTGCTGCCAACCGAACGATTTTAGTTGGTGAAGCTGCTCATGTTTTTCCCCCTATTGGAGCACAGGGATTGAATTTAGGATTCCATGATGTTCAAACTCTGATTGATATTTTACCCAAAGAAACATCTGATTCTAACCCTGAAATGATTGTTGCGCATTATAACAAATGCTGCAAACCAGATATATTAATCCGAAGTGGAGCTGTTCACACACTTAACTCTGCTTTACTTTCTCATCTGTTGCCTGTTCATATCATGCGAAGTGTTGCACTTAGTCTATTACAAAATTGTTCACCATTACGTAATTTATTTATGCGCGAAGGGATGTATCCTGGTTATATTAAACATAACACATGAATACAATCCCTCTGTAATATACATTTAAGAGAGGTTTGAAGATATTTTGAGAGTTTTAAGAACCTACAAAATCCTACTATAAAGTGTCTCATAAAATGTATCAAAATACATATTTTGATATCTTAAAAAGATATATAGTGCATTTATCTTGATGAACCCTCAAAATCTTCAAAATTCATAACTATAATGCTCTTGATAGCATCTCTTATAAGTTACAAGCTATCTTTTGAAAGGCTTTAAAAGATCACATGCTTTTCATAAAGCACATTTTAATCATTTACTAAAATCATAAGATTCGTCTGTTAAATAAACTGATATAACCGATAAAATAGACAAAAGCCCATAAAAAGGGATTTTGATCATCTATGGAATAATTTTATAGGTCTTTTTTATAAGTTGTTTCCTTAAAAT
>NZ_JACIFE010000005.1 GCF_014197255.1 Bartonella fuyuanensis
CAAATGAATCATACATAAAAGGATGGATTCTTAAGTGGATTCATATAAAATAATTCCATACAAGCTATTGACTTTGTTTCGTTTTTTGATATTATGCTGATTATAGGTTATAAAAGATATTATTGCTTATTAACACCAATAACTTTCTTAAAAATGAAAGATACGAGAATAAAAAAGATTAAAAATGCAGTAGGTCTTTTGTTTATCGTTTCATTCAATTAAAATATGTTTATGCTTATCCTTGCTATAGATACTGCCTCGATTTATTGTGCTGTTGCGCTCATTCGCCATAAGTCTGTTATTGCTCGTATCAATGAGCGCATAAACAAAGGGCATGCTGAAAAACTTATTGGGCAGATTACACAAATAATGACACAAGCCAATATGGCACTTAATCAAATTGAGCGGATTGCCGTTAATGTGGGACCTGGATCATTTACTGGTGTACGTATTGGTGTTGCAACAGCGCGAGCTTTGGCATTAGCACTTGAAATACCAGCTGTTGGAGTGAGTGCGCTTGAAGCGTTAGCAGCACAAGCAACAACAAGTAAAAATAGTGCGACTGCATCAACCATTGCTGTTGTCATTGAAGCAGGTAAAGATATGTTCTACCATCAAAATTTCCATCAAGATCTCACACCTTTGGGAGCACCAGGATTAAAAACAATTGAAAATATCCTCGAAAATTTGCCAAAAAAAATCCGACTGACGGGCCCAGCGACTGATGGCATCGCACAGCATATTAAAAACCACAAAATAAACAAAAAAATTGTCCTAGAAAAAATCCCCTGCGAAGCAGCCGATATTGTAAACTATGCTTATCTTGCTGCAAACAAACAACCTCAAAATTCTCCTCGCCCACTCTATCTACGCAATGCTGATGCAAAACAACAAACTGATTTTGCTTTACCACGAAAAAAATAATGTCCGCATTCTCATTAACAAAAAAGAATTTTGGGATTGCTCCGCTACAAGTTAATGATAGTGCTCCTCTTCATCAAATTCATCAATATTGTTTTACCCCTGCTTGGGAAAAACGAGATTTTGACAATTTCTTAACAGATCATTCTATCTTTGGGTACAAAACTTTTCTCATTGATCGCTCTGACCAAATTTTAGGCTTTTGCCTATGCCGGCTCATCCTTGATGAAGCAGAAATCATAACAGTTGCTGTCCATCCTCATTATCGTCAACAAGGAATTGGTACTTTTCTTATTGATCAGACAGTTCGCTATCTTCACGACAAGCGCGCTATAAAATTATTCTTGGAAGTAGAAGCAACAAACCTTTCTGCTTTAAATCTTTATCGACGATTTGACTTTCAAAAAATTTCTGAACGTCTTTCCTACTATCCATCAAAAAATGGTCGCGGTGATGCAATTATTATGCAAAAAACTTTTAAGCAAATAGATTGAGATTTGTGTAAAAAACATCTAGATATGCGCTATGAATAAAGTAACCTCTAAAAATACGCCTACTATTGCGCCTAAAAAAGTTTTTATCAAAACCTACGGGTGTCAAATGAATGTTTATGATAGCCAACGGATGATTGATAGTCTCAGTTCACAAGGCTATGTAACAGCACAAACTCCCAATGATGCCGATCTTATTCTTGTTAATACCTGTCATATTCGTGAAAAAGCAGCAGAAAAACTTTATTCTGATCTCGGCCGTTTACGCGTTATGCGTCAAGAACGCACACCTGACAACCCCCTGATGGTTGGTGTAACGGGTTGCGTTGCACAAGCTGAAGGAAGTGAAATCTTGCGTCGTTCTCCAACAGTGGATCTTGTTATTGGTCCGCAAATGTATCATCGCTTACCAGAATTGTTAGAAAAAGCCAAACAAGGAAAAAAAATTATCGCAACAGACTATGCGGTTGAAGATAAATTTTCTTATTTGCCGCCTCATAATAAACGCGCAGTAAAAAAACGGGGCGTTAGCGCATTTTTAACAATACAGGAAGGATGTGATAAATTTTGCACTTTTTGTGTTGTACCTTATACACGGGGTGCTGAAATATCGCGGTCTGTCGAACAAATTACCGAGGAAGCCCGCCAACTCATTGAAGCTGGTGTTAAAGAAATTACGCTCCTTGGACAAAATGTTAATGGTTGGCATGGACAAAGCACTGATGGTAAATCTTGGCGTCTTGGCGATCTCCTTTATCATCTTGCAAAACTCGATGGTTTAAAGCGTTTGCGCTACACAACCAGCCACCCGCGTGATATGGATGATAGCCTTATTGCCGCACATCGAGATCTCGATATGTTGATGCCTTACCTTCATTTGCCTGTTCAATCAGGTTCAGATCGCATCTTAAAAGCCATGAATCGCCAACACAAAAGCTCTCATTATCTTCATCTTATCGAAAAAATTCGAGCTGCACGGCCAGATATTGCCTTTTCAGGCGATTTTATTGTAGGATTTCCAGGAGAAACAAATGAGGACTTTGAAGAAACCATTAAACTTATTCAACACGTACAGTATAGCTCTGCTTATTCTTTTAAATATTCCCCCCGTCCTGGAACAGTGGGAGCTACAATGAAAAATCATGTTGATGAATCTATAAAAGATGCCCGGCTTCAACATTTACAAGTCCTTCTCCTTGAACAACAAAAGGCTTTTTTGCGTTCTAAAATTGGTCAAAAAACTAACGTTCTTATCGAAAAACCTGGACGTCACTCAGGACAGATGGTAGGACGTTCTCCTTGGCTTTTACCTGTTGTCATAGATACAGAAGCTTCTGTGGGTACTGTAATAGAAATTCATATTAAAAATATAAGCTCAAATAGTTTTGTGGGTGAAGCAACAAATAGGCAAATATGACTCTAAAATCTTGTTTGCAATAAATATTTTTGAAAATTCTTTTATTTTAAAAGAAAATGATTACATCTAAAGCGTGCACTTTTATGAAAAAGTTTGCCTTTAATATAGAGTTTACTCAAAAAGATGCATGATATTTATGGAGAATAAGCTGAAAATTTTAACCGAAAAAAGAAAGCGCATTAAAGAAAAAGTAAATATTGCTTCTGAAAAGACTGATACCTTGAAACAAGCAAGCGTTTCAGATACGAGTCAGGTTGTTTTGATTTTTGAAAACAATAAATATGCAAAAGCAGTTTTTGGTAAATTTGACGAAAATCTTGCTTATATCGAGAAAAAACTTGAGCTTAGTATTCATCCGCGTGGTAATGAAGTCTTAATCCATGGAAATATTTCCGTTATAAAATGTGCCCAATATGTGTTGCAGCAACTTTATGAACGTGCAAAAACCCATCAAGAGCTCACTTTATCAGATATAAAAGGAGCGATTGCTATGGTAGGCATCCCCAAAAAGCAGAAAAAAGACACAATAACACACAAATCTGCAACGAAAAGTACGCCAGCACGGTTGAGTATTCATAAAAAAATAATTCATGCACGGACTCCAACACAAGATGCTTACATACGCGCTATGGAGCACACTGAACTTGTGTTTGGTGTAGGACCAGCAGGTACAGGCAAAACGTATCTTGCTGTTGCTCATGCTGCAATGCTTCTAGAACGTGGTATCATTGAACGAATTATTCTCTCGCGGCCTGCTGTGGAAGCTGGAGAACATCTTGGTTTTCTTCCCGGTGATCTCAAAGAAAAAGTCGACCCATATTTACGACCACTTTATGATGCACTGTATGATATGATGCCTGCTGAAAAAATAGAACGCATTTTAGCTTCTAATGTCATAGAAATTGCTCCTCTCGCTTTTATGCGCGGCCGAACACTTGCCCATGCCGCTATTATTCTTGATGAAGCACAAAATACTACACCCATGCAAATGAAGATGTTCCTTACACGTTTGGGTGAAGGAACTCGTATGATTGTTACCGGGGATGTGAGCCAAATTGATTTACCTACAGGGCAAAAATCAGGTCTCATTGAAGCAATCCGTATTCTTTCAAATGTAGAAAATATTGCAATCGTGCGTTTTGATGAAAAAGATGTTGTACGCCACCCGCTTGTTACTGCTATCGTTCAAGCTTATGATCGTGATTCTGAAATGCACAATAAAAAAATCATTCGTGTGCGACACATTAAAAAATGAATTTGATTCGTCATGATTATTATTGATATAATGATTAAAAGCGCAGGGTGGAATGATGAGGAAATGCTTTATAATATCGCCGAAAAAGCGTTAACGACAACAATGCATCACGTTTCATTGGAAAATGTTGTAAGCGAAATTAGCCTGCTTTTTACGGATGATGAGCATATGGCACAAATCAATGCACAATGGCGCAATAAAAACAAATCCACCAATGTGTTATCCTTTCCTGCTTTTCTCCTTAAAGCTGGAAATCCTCCTGGTCCCATAATGGGTGATATTATTATTGCACGAGAAACTGTTGTTCTCGAAGCAAAAAAAGAAGGAAAAACATTTCAAGAACATTTAACGCATATGATTGTTCATGGTATATTGCATCTACTTGGTTATAACCATGAAACCGATGATGAAGCATATCAAATGGAAAAACTCGAAAGGGAAATTCTTCAAAAGCTTTCCATAAGAGATCCGTACGCTGAATTGTCCATAAATGATAAAATTTAACTTTTAAAATTAATATTACAAACATACCATTTAAAAAACTCTCATTCCTCTATTATAATAAAGAAAGTTTAGAAGATTTCAAAATCATGGCAAACAAAACAAATGCACAAAATAGTAATCAAACATCTTCTAATCATGAAAAGAATTCTTCTCAACAGACAAATCATACAGACAAATATTCCCTGTTGAATTATTTGTTTTCATTCTTACGTGGCCGTAATTGTGTATCTACGTCACTGCGCGATGATCTTACCGTTGCACTCACAACTGACAATGAAAAAAACACCGCCATTTTCTCACCTGAAGAACGTACTATGCTGCATAATATTTTACACTTACGTGAAACACGCGTAGATGATGTTATGATACCCCGTTCTGAAATCAAAGCATTGGAAATAAACACCTCAATTGGAGAAGCACTTAAATATTTTGCAAAAATTGGTCATTCTCGCATACCAGTTTACGCCGAAACTTTAGATGACCCACGCGGTATGATCCATATCCGCGATATACTTAACTATGTGACTTATTTCATTATCAACCCAACAAAAACTGGACAGAAATCTGACTTGCTTCAATTAAACCATACAGACTTATATACTCCAATCGGTGAATTGGATCTGATCCGAACAGTTCTCTTTGTTCCCAATTCTATGCTTGCAAGCAAATTATTAACACGGATGCAAACTACACGAACACAAATGGCTTTAGTTATTGATGAACATGGAGGAACAGATGGTCTTGTTTCAATGGAGGATATTGTTGAATTAGTCGTTGGTGATATCGAAGATGAACATGATAATGTCGACAATGCTATCGTACGCGAACCCAATAATAAGTGGCTTGTTGATGCAAGAACTGAACTAGAAGATGTAGAAAAAGCTCTTGGGCCTGATTTTATTGTAGGAGAATATGGTGATGATATTGATACTATTGGTGGTTTGATTGTCTCCATTCTTGATCGCATTCCTGCAAAAGGTGAAATTGTCGAAGCTGTACCTGGTTATAGATTTCATATTTTAGAAGCTGACAAACGCCGAATTAAGCGCTTGCGCATTTTTCGCACTCCAGAAAATAAGAATTTTGAAAACAATGCCATTCTTGAAGAATAACCAACCGCTTTTAAACAATTTTATTATTTTTTTGTTCTCTGTTACTGGATGGCAGCGGCAAACATTGATATTTCTATGTGGTGCTCTTACTTCCTTGGCACTTCCACCCTTTTATTTGACACCTTTTTGCTTTTTAACTTTTCCCATCTTTATTGTTTTACTTGATTCAATACAAGCCACTCAAAACAATAAAAAAAAATTTTTTACCTACGCTTTAAGTTGCGGAACCTTCGGTTTTAGTTATTTTATTTGTGGTCTTTGGTGGTTATGCAATGCTTTGTTGATAGATCTAGATTCTTTTGGTTGGGCGATACCACTAGCTATTTTAGTTCCTCCCCTCTACCTTTCTCTTTATTGGTTTTTCTCTGGTTACATTGTCGGTTTATTATGGACAAAAGGAATCGCACGCTTTTTTGTTTTAGCCTTTGCATTAGGATTAGCAGAGTTGTTGCGTGCATTCTTATTCACAGGATTTCCATGGAATGCTCTTGGCTATACAGCTATGCCAACCCCAATGTTTATGCAATCTGATGCAATCGTAGGACTTTACGGAATGAATATTCTTGCTGTTTTAGTCTACAGTTTGCCAGCCGTTTTATTAACGGGTGAAAAAAAGAAAGGAGCACTTGCTCTTTGCTTATCGCTTATATTAATTCACGGTGGTTTTGGATTTTATCGCCTTCATACTATAAAAAAACCAGCTGAAGATCAGAAAAATACTTATTGGGTGCGAATTGTTCAACCTTCTATCCAACAAAATATAAAATTGCGCAATAATACGCGAGAAACCATGTTGAAAGTGCATATGGATCTGAGTGCAACACCAACAACTGGTAAAAATCCCGAGCCTGATTTTATCGTATGGCCTGAAGCATCTGTTCCTTATCTTCTCTATAATAACTCATCTATCACAATGCACATTTCCTCTCTTTTAAAACCTAAACAATGGGCTATTATCGGAGCAATCCGTGCTAATGATGATCTACCTCATTCCCAAACACAATATTTTAATACAATTGCAACTATTAACGCTCAAGGTAATATTTTAAATACTTCCGATAAACTTCATTTGGTCCCTTTTGGTGAATATCTTCCCTATCAGAATTTATTGAAAAAAATTGGATTGCATACCCTCGCTGATAATATTGGTGGATATAGTGCTGCGCATGTGCGCAAAACTGTCACAATGCCAAACGGATTTTCTTATCTTCCCTTGATTTGTTATGAAGCAATATTTCCCCATGAAATGATTTTTAAAGGTTCTCCACCTCAAGCAATCATTAATGTTACAAATGATGCATGGTTTGGTGCAACACCGGGACCCTATCAGCATCTTCAGCAAGCACAACTTCGTGCCGTTGAACTGGGAATCCCCCTCATACGGGCAGCCAATAATGGAATATCAGCTGTTATTGATTCTTATGGACGAATCGTTGTAGCTCTTCAACAAAACGTTGTGGGTATTATTGATTCACCAATTCCACCACCTGTTAACCCCATAGGAAACGATGAATACAGAACTTTCTCTACTTTTATCTTATTCATCCTTATGTTATTATGCCGTGTTGGTTTTGGTTCTACAAAATAGCTTAAATGATTCAAGTGCCCCTTGTATGGTATTATATTGCATATACCAGTAATATTGGGAAAAAATATTACATATTATTTTAATTATATGATAAACCAGCTTCGCATAAATCTGATGTTGGTTTAGAAGAAGAGTGCTGGAAATTAAAGAGTTGTATTATGATCGAAACTAGAAAAAAACCTGACCCTATAGATATCTATGTTGGAACTCGTATCCGTTTACGTCGTAACATTTTAGGACTTACCCAAGAAAAATTAGGTGAAAAATTAGGGATTACTTTTCAGCAAATCCAAAAATATGAAAAAGGAACAAACCGTATTGGAGCCAGTCGTCTTCAAGCGATTGCAGAAATTATGGATGTCCCGGTTTCTTACTTTTTTGATAAAGGTATTACCTCGCAACAGATAGAAGGTTTTGCTGAAAATGATCACAATTTTATGGATTTTTGTTCTAGTAGCGAAGGAATCCAGCTCATGCGCGCTTTTACAAATATATCTGATGCTAAAGTGCGGCGAAAAATCATTGACTTAGCAAAAGCACTTTCTGAGGAAGATTTGACAAATAAGCTATAAAATTAAAATTATATTTTTTCTTTCTTATTCATATAAATTCGCATTGATGGTTTGCCATAGTGTTGGCAAATTGGGGTAATTTTAGTAGGCAATTAATTAATCGTTGGTTTTCTTTTTTGAAGGAGTTCCCATGCCGCATCAAGATTATCTTTTTACGAGCGAATCGGTGTCGGAAGGGCATCCTGATAAAATTTGTGATCGTATTTCCGATGAAATCGTTGATATGATTTATAAAGAAGCTCAAAAAACTGGTACTGATCCGTGGTTAGTTCGTGTTGCTTGTGAAACTCTTGTCAGTGCAAACCATGTTGTTATCGCCGGTGAAGTACGTGTTCCTGATACACTATTAAAAAAAGATAAAAATAAAAAATTTATCTATGATGAGACTGGCGTTCCACTCATTAATCCTACGCGTTTTCGTACAACAGCACGTCGTGCTATTCGTGCCATTGGTTATGAACAAGCAGGCTTCCATTGGAAAACTGTTAAAATTGATGTTCTACTGCGCCCTCAATCAACTGACATTGCAAGAGGTGTTGATAATGCTACAGATCGGCATGGTGAAGAAGGAGCAGGCGATCAAGGTATCATGTTTGGATATGCCTGCCGTGAAACACCTGATCTCATGCCTGCGCCAATTTATTATGCGCATAAGATTCTCAAACTTCTTTCTGCAGCCCGTCATAAAGGAGAAGGAGAAACTGGGAAATTAGGACCAGATGCTAAAAGCCAAATAACCATACGTTATAAAAATGGAAAACCTATAGAAGTAACATCCATCGTTCTTTCAACCCAACACCTCGATGAAAGTTGGGATTCCAATAAGGTACGGACAGTGGTTGAGCCTTACATTCGTCAAGCTTTACATGATATTCCCATTTCTGCTCAATGCAGTTGGTATATCAACCCAACAGGAAAATTCGTTCTTGGTGGTCCTCAAAGCGATGCAGGATTAACGGGACGCAAAATTATCGTGGACACTTACGGAGGTGCAGCACCTCACGGAGGCGGTGCTTTTTCAGGAAAAGATACAACAAAAGTTGATCGTTCCGCTGCATATGCAGCACGCTATCTAGCTAAGAACATTGTGGCTGCTCATTTAGCAGAGCGATGCACTATTCAACTCTCTTATGCAATTGGTATTGCACAACCTTTATCTATTTATCTTAATCTTCATGGAACAGGAAAAGTTGATGAAAAGGTTATTGAAGTAGCCATTCGCAAAATAATGGATCTTTCACCTACTGGAATTCGAAAACATCTTGACCTTAATAAACCTATTTACACCAAAACATCTGCTTACGGTCATTTTGGGCGAAAACCAAGACACGATGGTTCATTTTCATGGGAAAAAACCGATCTCGTGAAAACACTTCAAACAATGATTTGACTGCATGATTAAACATAATACATGGAAAAATGAAGCTTTTTTTGGACGCAGACAAGGAAAACAGCTACGAAGCAGTCAGCTTGCGCGTATAAAAACGCTTCTTCCACATTTTAGTATTGATTTAAATGTCCCTCCCCCCTCAAACCTTATATCCTTATTTTCAAGTAATGTAAAAGAAATTCGACTTGAAATCGGCTTTGGTGGAGGTGAACATTTGCTCCATGAAATGGAACATTTTCCACAAACTGGTTTTATCGGTATTGAGCCTTTTATTAATGGCATGGCAAAAATATTATTATCCCTTGAACACCATAAACACCATCAAAATCATCTTCGCCTCTATAATGATGATGCTACACACCTCCTTGATTGGCTCCCTGATAACTCGCTTGATGGAATAGATCTCTTTTATCCTGATCCTTGGCCGAAAAAAAAACACTGGAAACGACGTTTCATCAACATAAAAAATCTTAACCGTTTTGCTCGCGTTCTTAAAATAGGGAAAAATTTTCGCTTTGCGAGCGATATAGACAGTTATATAAACTGGACCTTATACCATTGTGCACAGCATGATCACTTTGAGTGGGAAGCAGAAAAACCTCAAGACTGGAAAAACCCTTACCCCCTATGGAAAGGAACTCGTTATGAAGCAAAAGCTTTACGCGAAGGACGAACACCTGCCTATCTTACTTTTATTAAGAAATAAATGAGCAAGTGTTTTTCTCATAAACAACTTGAAAAATTTTGAATTTAAGAGTATCAATCACTAAATTCTTGATCTTATGATGAAGGGTGGGCCGTTTGACCCGCTCTTTTTTAATATCATAAAACTGATGAGTACAACTTGGATAAAAGGTATGAACGAAGCTGCAAAAATAAGCAATCTTGATGAACCTCGCTTGTTTGAAGAAGATGGTATCGAAGCGCGGATTGCTGCCCTCATCATACCACTGCTTCCCCCTTTAGGTTTTCGTTTAGTTCGTGTGAAACTTCTTGCGCAAAATGGTTTAACACTTCAAATTATGGTTGAACGCGCTGATGGTTCTATGACTGTAGAAGATTGTGAAACTGTTAGTTGGACCATTTCCCCTCTCCTTGATGTGCAAAATGTTATTGAACGCAAATATCATTTAGAAATCTCCTCCCCTGGAATTGATCGTCCATTGGTAAGAAAATCTGATTTTTTTCATTGGCAAGGGCATCTTGCAAAAATTGAAACCAACATAGCAATTGATGGGCGCCGAAGATTTCGTGGAACACTTACAAATATCACGCAAGATGGATTTATTTTAAGCACAGATAAGGCTGTTTATGGAAAAGCCATGTATACCTCTATTTCTTTTTGTGATATCGTAAATGCGCATTTAGTGCTTACTGATGAGCTTATTCGCGATACATTGAAAAAAAATAAAGATTTAAGTCAACAATTCATTCCCGAAGATAATTCTAACAACCTAAGACAAACAGTCAATTTCAAAAATAATAATCCCACTGAGAAATATCCATTGTGTGGCACAAAGAAGGAGAAATTTGATGGCTACAAGCGCTAACAGGCTTGAGATTCTGCAAATTGCAGATGCTGTTGCACGTGAAAAGTCAATCGACCGTGAAATTGTTATTTCTGCAATGGCTGATGCTATTCAGAAAGCGGCACGTTCTCGTTATGGTCAAGAAACCAATATCCGTGCTGAAATTAATTCCAAAACAGGTGAAATTAAATTACAACGCTTGCTTAAAATCGTTGATGTCGTTGAAGACTATACAACGGAAATTGCTTTGTCCGATGCACTCAAGCATCAAGCAGAAGCAAAAATTGGTGATTTTTTTCCTGATCTTTTACCTCCTATGGATTTTGGACGTATCGCAGCGCAATCTGCTAAACAGGTTATTGTACAAAAAGTACGTGATGCAGAGCGGGATCAACAATATGAAGAATTTAAAAATAAAGTTGGTGAAATTATCTCTGGTACAGTAAAGCGTGTAGAATATGGTAATGTTATCGTTGATCTAGGGCGTGGTGAAGCTATTGTGCGCCGTGATGAATTAATTCCCCGTGAATCTTTCCGCTATGGGGATCGTATTCGTGCTTTTGTCAATGATGTGCATCGTGAAACACGCGGACCACAAATTTTTCTTTCACGCACACATCCCCAATTTATGGTAAAACTTTTTACGATGGAGGTGCCAGAAATCTATGATGGTATTATAGAAATCAAATCTGTTGCCCGTGATCCAGGTTCACGGGCTAAAATCGCAGTTGTTTCACGTGATGGCTCCATTGATCCTGTTGGGGCATGTGTTGGAATGCGAGGAAGCCGTGTACAAGCTGTTGTTGCAGAATTACAAGGCGAGAAGATTGATATTATTCCCTGGTCTCCTGATGCTGCAACATTTGTCGTTAATGCACTGCAACCTGCTGAAGTTTCTAAAATTATTCTTGATGAAGATGCTGAACGTATTGAAGTTATTGTGCCAGATGATCAACTTAGCCTTGCTATTGGACGACGTGGACAAAATGTTCGTTTAGCTTCACAACTAACAGGATGGAATATCGATATTTTAACAGAAAAAGAGGAATCTGAAAATCGTCAAAAAGAATTTACTGAACGCAGTAAATTGTTTATGGAATCTTTAGAGGTTGACGAAATGATCGGACAGGTTATGGCATCAGAGGGTTTTTCTTCTATTGAAGAAATCGCTTATATTGATCTTGAAGAAATCGCTTCTATTGACGGTTTTGACCAGGAAACTGCTGCTGAAATTCAAAGTCGTGCCCGTGAATATCTTGATCATCAAGAAAAAGAACTCGATGAAAAACGCAAAAAGCTTGGAGTTTCTGACGAATTGCGAACACTTCCCGGAATGACAAATGCTATGTTGGTTGCTGTTGGTGAAGATGGTGTAAAAACAATAGAAGATTTTGCTGGCTATTCCGTCGATGATTTGGCTGGCTGGAAAGAACGTAAAGAAGGTCACACACAGAATTTTTCTGGTATTCTGACCCCTTTTGATATTACACGCGCTGATGCAGAAGCTATGGTTTTAGCCGCACGTGTTCAGGCAGGCTGGATAGACCAAGCTGATCTTGTTACAAAAAATCCTGTAAACGATGAAAAAGCAGATGATTTGAACGTGGATGCCCTTTAAATGAATGAACGGACTTGCATTGTAACCAGAAAAAATGCTTCAGTACAAACGCTGATCCGTTTTGTCATTGGTCCCAATAACCAAATCGTTCCTGATCTTAAAGCTAATTTACCAGGGCGGGGCGTTTGGATTTCTGCCCATCACGCTGTTATTGAGAAAGCAGTCAAACAGAAAGCTTTTCATAAAAATTTTAAAACAGATGTAAAGGTTTCACCCAATCTTGTGCGTATTATCGATACGCTTTTACTAAAAGCCGCTCTTTCAAGCCTTGCCATGGCACGAAAGGCGGGAGCGATTGTTACAGGAGCAACAAGGATTGATGCCGCTATCCGCTCTGGTCAAGTTATACTTGTACTTCATGCCAAAGAAACAACAGAAGGTGGAAAACGAAAAATTGCACAGGCCATCCATACAATACAACAACAAACAAACCGCACTATAAAAACCATATCTTTATTTACAAGTGATGAAATGCGAGTGGCTTTTGGCTCTAATCCTGTAATGCACGTAGCTTTATTAGATACAAAGGCTGCTGAAGGATTTCTCAAAACGATACATAAATTAATCACCTATCGTGATGACAAACATAGTAAGCCTGGTGAGATGACGGCACAAGCCGTGAAGGAAGTACAATGAGTGAAAATAACAACGACAAAACAACAGTCAAGAGGACACTAACCCTAAAGCGGTCTGTATTGGAGACGAGCACGGTCAAACAAAATTTTAGCCATGGCCGTACGAAGGCTGTCGTTGTCGAAACCAAACGGCGTAAAATTACGCGACCTGATGAAAAAACTGAAACCCTACAGCCTGTTACAAAGCCGCATGTGGCTTCCCAGCGCTCTAAACCACGTTTTGAGGAAAAAAGACCTCAAGAATCTGTGGCCAAAAGTAATCTTTCATCAGCTGAAATGGAAGCAAGACTTCGTGCATTAGAAGAAGCACATATCCAAGAAAGAATAATGCGAGAACAAGCTGAAAAAGAGGCAAGGCGTGCTAAAGAACGTGAAGGAATTTTACAGCAAGAAATTAAAGAAAAAGAAGTACATCACCAACAAGAAGAAAAAAAACCACCGATCCAAACTCTATCTATTTCTCCTCTCATCCAACAGACAGATATTCCTATTGCACCTAAAAACACAACTGTAATTGAAAAACGCAAAATAGATGAAAATCAAGAGGAGGAACGGCATAACCGGCGTACTAATCCTGCTAAATCAGAAATACGTGCACCCAAAATTGTCAAAGGAGCTGATGAACGACGCCGTGGAAAACTGACTCTTAATAGTGCACTGGACGAAGAAGGAAGCGCACGTGGACGATCAATGGCTGCAATGCGGCGCAGACAAGAAAAGTTTAAGCGTGCACAAAATCAAGAACCACGAGAAAAAATTTCTCGCGAAGTTGTTCTTCCTGAAACGATTACCATTCAAGAGCTCGCACAACGTATGACTGAGCGTTCAGTTGATGTAATTAAATTTTTGATGAAACAGGGACAAATGGTAAAACCTGGTGATATTATTGATGCGGATGTTGCCGAACTCATCGCTGTAGAATTTGGCCATACTGTTAAACGTGTTTTAGAATCTGACGTAGAAGAAGGTATCTTTAATATAATAGATAATCCTCAAAACATGCAGCAGCGTCCCCCTGTTGTAACCATTATGGGTCATGTTGACCACGGAAAAACTTCTTTGCTGGATGCTATTCGCAAAGCAAATGTTGTTTCTGGCGAAGCAGGAGGTATTACACAACATATTGGTGCCTATCAAGTAGAACAAAACGGTCAAAAAATTACCTTTATTGATACACCGGGGCATGCTGCATTTACAGCTATGCGTGCTCGTGGCGCTCGTGTTACCGATATTGCTGTTCTCGTTGTAGCCGCTGATGATAGTGTTATGCCTCAAACGATTGAATCAATCAATCATGCGAAAGCTGCTGGTGTACCTCTTATTGTTGCGATTAACAAAATTGATAAACCAACTGCGAATGCACAAAAAATTCGTACAGAACTCTTACAACATGAAGTATTTGTCGAAACTATGGGCGGAGAAACTTTGGACGTTGAAGTTTCTGCTAAAACTGGTCAAAATCTCGATAAACTTCTCGAAGCTATTCTTCTTCAAGCTGAAATGCTTGATCTGAAAGCAGATCCTCAACGGACTGCAGAAGGTGTTGTCATTGAAGCAAAATTAGATCGTGGACGTGGATCTGTTGCAACAGTTCTTGTCCAAAAAGGTACATTACATCCTTCTGATATTATAGTTGCTGGAAATGAATGGGGTCGTGTGCGTGCTTTGATTGACGACCATGGTCGCCATGTCAAAGAAGCTGTTCCCTCTACACCGATTGAAATTTTAGGCATGCAAAGAACACCACAAGCTGGAGACCGTTTTGCTGTTGTTACACACGAAGCAAAAGCACGCGAAATTTCTGAATATCGTCAACGATTAGCACGTGATAAAGCTGTTGCTCGACAAACTGGTTCGCGGGGTTCTCTTGAACAAATGATGACAAAATTGCAAACGACTGGTGTTAAGGAGTTTTCTCTTATTATAAAAGGGGATGTGCAGGGATCAATTGAAGCAATCGCTTCAGCATTGGAGAAGCTAGGAAATGATGAGGTTCGTGCACGTATTGTACATTCAGGTGCTGGAGGAATTACCGAAAGTGATATTTCTCTTGCGGAAGCTTCTAACTCAGCTGTAATTGGTTTTAATGTTCGAGCCAATAAGCAGGCGCGTGATTTTGCTAAAACACAAGGCATTGAAATTCGTTATTATAACATCATTTATGATCTTGTTGACGATATCAAAGCTGCCATGTCTGGATTACTCTCACCAGAACAGCGTGAAACTTTTCTTGGTAACGCTGAAATTTTAGAAGTCTTTAACATTACAAAAATCGGAAAAGTTGCAGGATGTCGTGTTACAGAAGGAAAAATAGAGCGAGGAGCGGGTGTTCGTCTTATCCGCGATAATATCGTTATTCACGAAGGAAAGCTGAAAACACTCAAACGCTTTAAGGATGAAATCAATGAAGTGCAAAATGGTCAAGAATGTGGAATAGCTTTTGAAAATTATGAAGATATGCGCGCAGGAGATATCATTGAGACTTTCCGTATCGAACATATTAACCGTACATTATAAAATAATCCAATAACTTTATTTTGTTGTGAAATGAAAAAAGTTTTTGGATTTTATAAACAATGGCCCTTTTTTCCTTATCTAAATGATCAAAAAAGAGAAATTGTAGCAAGGATAAAGCTTTTATGAAAAACGCAGGGTCGTCACAACGACAACTTAGAGTAGCAGAGCAAGTACGTCATGCAATAGCGTATATGCTACAGCGTGGTATTTTGCTGGACGATATCTTGAAGAATATTGTCATTTCTGTCTCTGAAGTACGCATGTCACCAGATTTAAAAATTGCTACTTGCTTTGTATCACCTCTCAACACCCTTAAAAATGCTTCCCGTACAGATGTCGTTGATATTCTCAATAAACATAGTCGTTTTCTCCGTGGAGAAATCAGTCATACGTTGCGACAAATGAAATATATACCAGAACTGCGTTTTCGGCTTGATAATAGTTTTGATAATTTTTCAAAAATTGATGCCCTACTTCGCTCGCCTGAAGTTGCGCGCGATTTGCACCATAGCGATAAAGATGAGGGTTAAAGATATGATACGGCAACGCAAAAAAAAGGGACGACCTGTTTCAGGCTGGGTCATATTTGATAAACCAAAAGGAATGAAATCAACAGAAGCTGTCTCACAAATCAAATGGCTCTTTCATGCACAAAAAGCAGGACATGCAGGTACGCTTGATCCTCTTGCTTCTGGTCTCTTACCCATTGCATTGGGCGAAGCAACCAAAACTGTCCCTTACGTGATGCAAGGCAAAAAAACTTACCGTTTTCATATTGCTTGGGGACAAGAGCGCTCAACAGATGATCTAGAAGGAGAAATAACCAAAACATCTCTCAAACGTCCGACACAAGAAAAAATACTTGCTCTTCTTCCTCAATATACAGGTACTATTTTGCAAACACCTCCACAATTTTCAGCAATCAAAATTGCCGGAAATCGTGCCTATGATCTAGCGCGTGAAGGGGAAATTGTTGAAATTCCGACCCGTGAAGTGGAAATAGAGACTTTCAAGTTAATAGAAACTCCTACCGAAGAGCGTTCTGTCTTTGAAATAACCTGCGGAAAAGGAACCTATGTGCGCTCTTTAGCACGCGATATGGGACGTGATCTAGGTTGCTATGGCCATATTGCTGACTTAAGACGTATTGCTGTAGCACCTTTTGATGAAGAAGACCTCATTACATTGGACAAACTCAAAGCGTCCAGCCCGATACATAAAAGCACTACAGATGAAAATAATAGTTCTTTTGAAAAAAACTTTACAACACTCGATGAGCTCTTAATTGAAACGAGCGTTGCATTGGATTGCCTCTCCCATTATACTCTTAATAAAACTCAAGCACTGAAAGTTATGAAGGGACATTCTATCTCCTTATATCAGCCCAAAGTACCTCTTGATGAAGATGAGATTTGTGTTCTCTATAAGGAACAACTTCTTGCTATCGGTACCATCGACAAAGGTCTATTTAAACCAAAGCGAATTTTCACAATCTAATTGATTCTTTCACATAGTCACCTTTTGCAGAAAAATATTTTTCTCTATCAACTAAGAAAAATGTATTGTTTTTTCATTGTCTGCATTAACCTTATTCATATCAACACTTATCAAAACTTACAACTACCACCATCATACATTTTTCCTGCTCCTAATGCCACAATAAACCTTGTATTTGAAAAAGTTCATAAGAAATATTTTAAAACTCTTTTTTAATCGTTTTTACTCACACGTTAGCCCCCGTTTGTAACGGGTAAGAGAGTGATTTGAACTGATTCAATCAAAACAGATTTGAAAGTAAAAAAGTTTAAGATTTTCAATCCTATTACTCAACATAAAAATGAAAAAATAATATAAATCGATGTATTAAATATTAATATGCCAGAAATTTTTGTACTTGTACTTATGCGAACAAATTGATCAAAAACAATATTAACATATTCAATATTTTATAAAAAACTGTTTTGCTTCTAAGGAAACCAGTCAGAGGAAACTTTTAAAAGCATCTCATTAGATTTGGGTATTGTTTGCCGTGCAATTACGCGGTGCACTCTTATACCGTTAGAAGCGCAATTTAAATAACGCAGACGCTGATTGACTTCTGCATCCGCTTTTGTACGACGATGATTATGACGTAAATAATCTATCCATGTTGACATATGATAAACCTCTTCCAATATTCAGATTTTTCAAGATCTCGTAAAAGAACCCATTGATGTGCACCATCACGTAACCCAATATGGCGTCAATGCACCATCACTTTGAGAAACTCTTCAAAATCATTGTCATGGATTTGGCAATCGATCATTATCATGATCGGTCCACTTCTTGCTTTTAGGTCGAATAATAATTCTGGCGCTCTAAAATGATCAAGAGGATCTAAATCTATCTGAGCAACTTCTTAAATTCTAAACTTTACCCCCGCAAGAGCACTAAAAATCAAGAATAAAGAACAAACGTTCAAAGCAATTGTTGGAGAATAACCATCAGCCAAAGCTCCCCAGATCGCACTTCCAATCGCCATCCCTCCATACGATGCCGTTTGATAAAGTGCTAAAGAACGTGCAACAACCCAACGCGGTGTAGAAAGCTGTACAGATATATTAAACAACGATAACGCTAAAACCCAACACAAACCTGCAGGAAATAAAGCAATATGGCTTACAATCAATGAACGGCTTATTCCCAATACAAAGCAAGAAAAGGCAAAACCAATAAATGCACTTACAATAACTGTTTCAAAATGAAAATGATGCCGTACAAATGCATTAATAATACCTGCTGTCATGGCTCCTAACCCAAAACAACCAAGCAATGTCCCATAAAGAAGGGCACTGCCTCCAAGAACTTTATGCGTAACAATTGGCAAAAGTGCTAAAATCGAAATCGCACCTATACCAAAAAGGAACGCTCGAACCATAATACTCAAGAGATTAGGTGTCATCGCAACATAACGCAAACCATCCGAGACAGCCCCTAACAGTCTTTCTCGTGGCAACGGATTACTTTCATCATTCGACTTCCAAAAAAATAATGCACCAATAAGAGGAATATAGCTTATAGCATTAAACAAAAAAGCAGCAGATACCCCCAAAGTTGCAATAATAGCACCACCAATAGCAGGGCCAACACTCCGCATCAAATTAAAGCCAACACTACTCAAACTAACAGCAGCAGGAATATTTTCCCTGCTCACAATATCGCCTATCGTTGCTTGCCAAGAAGGATTATAAAAAGCTATACCACATCCAATCAAAAATGTAAAATATAATAAAAGCAAAGGTGTTAGAAATTCCATATAAGCCAAAATAGTTAAACTCATAGATATAGCCATCATCATAATTTGCGCACATAACATAATTTGACGCCGATTAAAATTATCAGCTAATGCCCCTGCCATAAAAGAAAACATAACAAGTGGTAATGTTATCGCACTTTGAACAAGCCCAACCATGGAATGCGAAGAACTAATCAACGCCATTAACCAGCCTGCTCCAACAGCCTGTATCATCCCTCCTAAATTAAAAATAAGAGTAGATGACCATAAATTTCGAAATACCGAATTGCGAAAAAGTTCTAATATTGAAATGCTTTGCATCTTTTTTCTCCAGATCGGTATTTATCATTTTTTTACCATATATACTCAACAATTTTTGTATCAAAAGGATGCAATTCTTTAAAAACTTCTCATAAAACCCTATTTAAATCAATATCTCAAAACAAAGGCTCTTAATTTAAAGAAAGACTTCAAAATGCTGTACAAGGACTAGTATTTTAACCTTCTTTCTTATATAAGAACAAGAATGGGTAAGAGTCTTCGACTCTTCTTGCTTCTCACAGACCCTTGCTGAACGACATCTCGGCTATGGGTGGCTTTAGGTTTCTTTGTTTTTTGAAAGGATAATACGATGTCGATTACTGCTGAACGTAAACAAGCTCTTGTTGCAGAATACGCAAATAAAGTTGGTGATACAGGATCACCAGAAGTACAAATTGCTGTACTTTCTGAACGTATTTCTAATTTAACAAACCACTTTAAATCGCACAAAAAGGATAATCATTCTCGTCGTGGTCTTTTGAAGATGGTATCTCAACGCCGGCGTCTTCTTGATTATCTTAAAGGAGTTGACCAAAATCGTTATCAGACACTTATTAAAAAGCTAGGTTTGCGTCGCTAAAAAATGGGGGTGGTATAAAAAACACCCATTTTTTTAACGTATTACTTTTCGTTAAAAAATTTAAAAACTAGTAAGTTATTACGGAATAGAATTGCTCACCATTTCGCATTTAATGTGATTTATTTTTTCTTCTCGTAACAAAGATAGAAGTGACGGGTTGTTCGCCCCAGAGCTTGAGAATATGTTATATACAACCAGAATATGAGCAATCAAAAATTAAACACTGGTCATTAAGGATAAAAAATGTTCAAAACGCACAAGATAGAAATTGAATGGGCCGGACGTCCGCTCACTCTTGAAACAGGGAAAATAGCGCGTCAAGCTGATGGTGCAGTGGTTGCTACTTATGGAGAAACTGTTGTCTTAGCGACTGTTGTATCAGCCAAAAATCCAAAACCAGATCAGGACTTTTTTCCACTCACTGTTAATTATCAAGAAAAATCCTATGCTGTTGGTAGAATACCTGGGGGGTACTTAAAACGTGAAAGTAGGCCAAATGAAAATGAGATTTTAGTCTCACGTTTGATTGATCGTCCGATTCGTCCTCTTTTCGTTGAGGGTTATAAAAATGATACACAAATCATTGTTTCCGTTATACAGCATGATCTCGAGAATAATCCTGATATCCTTGCGATGATTGCATCCTCTGCCGCGTTGACTCTATCAGGTGTTCCTTTCATGGGGCCTATAGCTGGTGCCCGCGTTGGCTATTGTAACGGACAATATGTTCTCAATCCTCATATTGATGAAATGCCTGAATCAAAACTTGATCTTGTTGTTGCCGGAACAGAAAGTGCTGTATTGATGGTTGAATCAGAAGCACAAGAATTACCGGAAAATATTATGTTAGGTGCCGTGATATTTGGGCACAAAAGCCTTCAACCTGTCCTTGATGCCATTATCAAGCTTGCTGAAGTTGCTGCAAAAGATCCCCGTGATTTTGTCCCTGAAGATCTTTCCGACCTTGAAAAATCAATACAGGAAATGGCAGAACAGGATATACGAAAGGCTTATACAATTACTGATAAGCAAGAACGTTATACCGCAATCGATGCACTAAAAACAGAAATCATCAATAAATTTACGCTCGAAACAGAAGAAGACTGTAAATTCAGTGCAGATCAAATTGCAACTGTATTTAAACAGTTGCAAGCAAAAATTGTTCGCGGGAACATTCTTGATACAGAAAAACGTATTGATGGACGCAGTCTTTCTACTGTGCGTCCTATCCAATCAGAAGTAAGTATTTTACCCCGTACACATGGATCAGCACTCTTTACCCGCGGAGAAACACAAGCTATTGTCGTTACAACATTAGGAACTGGCGAAGATGAACAATATATTGATTCCTTAACGGGCATGTATAAGGAAACATTTCTCCTCCATTACAATTTTCCACCATTTTCAGTAGGCGAGACAGGGCGCCTTAGTTCTCCTGGTCGTCGTGAAATTGGGCATGGGAAATTGGCATGGAGAGCAATTCGCCCCATGTTGCCAACTAAAGAGTCTTTTCCTTATACCATTCGTACCGTCTCAGAAATTACTGAATCCAATGGATCTTCTTCTATGGCAACAGTTTGTGGAACATCACTAGCTCTCATGGATGCTGGTGTTCCTCTAGTACGCCCCGTTGCAGGGATTGCTATGGGCTTGATTAAAGAAGGAGAACGCTTTGCCGTTCTATCTGATATCTTAGGGGACGAAGATCATCTTGGAGATATGGATTTTAAAGTCGCAGGAACAGAAAATGGGATTACTGCTTTGCAAATGGATATCAAAATTGATGGTATTACCGAAGAGATTATGAGAATCGCTCTTGAACAAGCCAGAGGTGGTCGAATCCATATCCTTAACGAAATGGCGAAATCTTTAACCAGAGCACGTGCTAAACTTAGTGAATTTTCTCCTCGAATTGAAATTATGAATATTTCTGTTGATAAAATTCGTGAGGTTATCGGCTCTGGTGGTAAAATTATTCGGGAAATCGTAGAACAAACTGGTGCGAAAGTTAATATTGAAGATGATGGTACCATTAAAATTGCTTCTGCTGATGCTAAGGCTATTGAAGCAGCAAAACGTTGGATTCATTCTATTGTCGATGAGCCTGAAGTTGGTGCTATCTACCAGGGAACAGTTGTAAAAACTGCAGAATTTGGTGCATTTATAAATTTCTTTGGTTCTCGTGATGGGCTTGTTCATATCTCTCAACTTGCATCAGAACGTATCACCAAAACGACCGATATTGTTAAAGAAGGTGATAGAGTTTGGGTTAAATTAATAGGGTTTGATGAACGTGGAAAAGTTCGCTTATCCATGAAAGTTGTTGATCAAAAAACCGGTGAGGAAATCACCGATGATAAATCAATAAAAGAAGAAAAATGCGTAGATGAAAAAAAACAATCTGAAAATAAGCGCCGACGTAAGAAAAAAGAAGTGTAGTTTTTTCTTCTTATTGTAATCATGAAATGCCATCCCCAAATAGAGTGGCATTTTTTGAAAGAGCTGTATGTGTTATCGTTTTTACCTTTTGAAAATCATGAACTCCCGTATCCAGATCCAAACCAATGTTGGCTAAGTTTTGGGTTGACAAAAATCCCCACTCCAGAATGGATACAAAATTTAAAAATTATTACACCTTGGCGACCGGATTTTTTAAAATTTTCCGATACTCAATTTCACTGTTCTCCTCAAATAGATAAAAATTTTATTTATGATGGTGCATTTCTACATTTAAGTAAATATCGTGGTTTTAACCAAAATTGTTTTCTTGATTTATTAGAATGCGTTAAACCCTGTGGTTGGATTGTGATTAGTGGAAATAAAATGGTTGGTGCTGCCTCAATGATGAAATGGATCAAAACAATTGTTCCCATCACCAATAAACTGTCTAAAAATCATGGTCTCGTATTTTGGCTGAAAGTTCCTCCACAAATCGGAAAACAGGATATTGCACAATTGCGCTCACCACCGCTCACTTTTGATAAATTTCAAACTACTTCTGGTATGTTCTCACATGGCCGTATTGATCCAGGATCTGCTGCACTTGCTTCTTATATACCCAAAGTTATTTCTGGAAAAACAGCTGATTTTGGTGCTGGATGGGGCTTTCTTTCTCACGTTGCACTTGAAAATAATGTAAAACTTACATCTCTTGACCTCTATGAAGCAGACTACAATGCTTTGAGAGCAGCAAAACAGCACCTTCAGCATATAACTGCTCCTTTTCCAATCCATTTTTATTGGCATGACCTTGTCCATGAGCCTGTCACAAAGCTGTATGATACAATCATTTCAAATCCACCGTTTCACACACAACAGACGACAGATATTTCATTAGGAAAACATTTTATTATAAATGCTGCAAAATGCTTGAAACCAAGGGGCAGTCTGCTCTTTGTTGCGAACAGCCACCTTCCTTATGAAACATTATTAAAAAATATTTTCCACACAGTGTTGATACATGAACAAACTCATGGTTTTAAAATTATCGAAGCCCGCAGATAAATAAAACAAGCGATCTATCTAAAGAATAAACCGTGAAAGATCGATATCAGCAGCAAGCTCGCCAATAGATTTTCTCACATAAGCAGCATCAATTTTAAACGATGTTCCAGCTTTATCTGGTGCTGTAAAAGAAATTTCATCTAAAACGCGCTCCATCACCGTTTGCAAACGACGTGCCCCTATATTTTCAATCCTTGCATTTAAATCTACAGCAATATCTGCTAAAGCATCAATTGCATCGTCTGTAATTTCCAAATGAACCTCTTCCGTTGCCATAAGAGCAATATATTGTTTAATCAAACTAGCTTCTGGCTCTGTTAGAATGCGTCGAAGATCTTCCCTTGTTAAAGGGTTGAGCTCCACGCGGATGGGCAAACGGCCTTGAAGTTCTGGTAATAAATCAGATGGTTTGGAAACATGAAACGCTCCTGAGGCAATAAAAAGGATATGATCTGTTTTGATTTGCCCATATTTTGTAGAAATTGTTGTTCCTTCAACCAAAGGCAAAAGATCACGTTGGACGCCCTCACGCGAAACAGCAGCACTTACGCCACCATCCCGGGTAGCAATTTTATCAATCTCGTCGATAAAAACAATACCGTCATTTTCAGCAACACGAAGCGCTTCTTGAATGATTTGTTCCTGATCAAGGAGTTTTTCAGATTCATCATCGATAAGCGGTTTAAAAGCATCTCTTACTGTCGTTTTACGGACTTTCGTACGACTTCCCATTTTGCCTAAAATATCTGATAAATTCATAATACCCATTTGTGCCCCAGGCATACCAGGAATATCAAAGGTTGAAGCACTATTGCTAGTATTATCGGCTACTTCAATTTCAATCTCTTTCTCATCCAATTCACTTTCACGCAATTTTTTACGAAAACTATCGCGGGTAGCAGGACTTGCTGTTTTACCAACAAGGGCGTCTAAAACGCGCTCTTCAGCATTCAAGTGAGCTTTTTCTTTTATTTCATCGCGTTTTTTCTCACGCACAAGAGAAATAGCAATTTCAACAAGGTCTCGAATAATTTGCTCAACATCACGGCCCACATAACCAACTTCAGTAAATTTAGTCGCTTCTACTTTCACGAAAGGTGCTCCAGAAAGTTTTGCTAATCGACGTGCGATACCTGTTTTACCAACACCTGTAGGCCCTATCATTAAAATATTTTTTGGCATAACTTCTTCACGCATCGGCTCATCAAGTTGTTGTCTACGCCACCGATTGCGTAATGCAATAGCTACAGAACGTTTGGCATCATTTTGGCCAATAATAAAACGATCAAGTTCAGAAACAGTCTCACGAGGGGAAAATACAACACACATTTAAATAGCTTTCTCTAAAGAAAATAATTCTGCATCCAATGTTTCAATCGTAAAATGATCATTGGTGTAAACACAAATTTTAGCGGCAATAGCCATAGCTTTACGGGCAATAGTTTCTGCATCCAAATCCAGGTCCATGAGTGCTCGCGCTGCTGAAAGAGCAAAATTTCCTCCAGAGCCAATTGCCATAACCCCATCTTCTGGTTCCAAGACATCACCAAGCCCTGTTAAAGCCAAAGTTGCTTTTTTATCAGCTACAAGCATCATTGCATCAAGACGGCGCAAATAGCGATCTGTTCGCCAATCTTTTGCAAGTTCTACACATGCACGCATAAGCTGATCAGGATATTGCTCAAGCTTTGTTTCCAGCCTTTCTAGTAATGTGAAAGCATCTGCCGTAGCACCTGCAAAACCAGCAATAACTACTCCGCTTTTTCCAAGTCGACGGACTTTACGTGCATTGCCTTTCATAATCGTCTGTCCAAGAGAAACCTGACCATCCCCAGCCATCACGACTTTGCCACCTTTTCGTACCGTAATAATCGTTGTACCATACATTATGTCTGGCTTATGTTCTATCATAAGGAGACTCCTTAATATTAACTTTTCTTTTTAACATTTTCTTTTCATATAATGTAAAACTCAATTACTACTGTCCTATTTAAGAACATATACAGCAAAACACAATGATTCAGCATAACTCAATTTGTTAAAATTGAAAAAATGATATCATTGTTGTCAATATAAATTACTGCTAAATAGCTTTATATAAACAGTTTGACCCTTTTAGAGGAAAATTATGAAAAAAATCGCCATAGGAACCTTAGGTGGAACAATTGCAATGACCGCTGATAATTTTGGTCATATGCATCCAACTTTAACCTCGGATAACCTTATAAAAAGTGTTCCTGATTTAAATAATATTGCTGATATACAGGCACAAACATTATGGCAAATACCAAGTGGATCTTTATCTTTTAAAATTCTTTTTGAAGCAATCGTGTGGGCAAAAAAACAAATAAACGCTGGCGCAGAAGGCGTTGTTTTAACGCAAGGTACTGATACTCTGGAAGAAACAGCTTTTTTTCTTTCTCTTTACTGGAAGGAAACTGAACCACTCATTATAACCGGTGCTATGCGTCTACCTTGTGAAGCGGGTGCCGATGGACCAGCTAATCTTTTAGCAGCAATTCGTGTCGCAACATCCCCACAAAGTCGTAACAGAGGCGTTCTCGTTGTCATCAATGATACGATTCATTCACCTTATTGGCTTTATAAAAGCCATACCGTCAAAGTCGAAACATTCCAATCAGGTCTTGTAGGTATTTTAGGAACTATTTTAGAAGGAAAAATCATTTATTTTAATGATCAAAAATTTTTCGCGACAACGTTTGATCTTCCCCAAAACCACGACCATCAAATTGCTCTCCTCTCTTCCTCGTTATCATCTGATACACAACTAATGAAATTCTGCCTTGAAAGTGGGTATTATGCTGGGCTTGTTATAGCTGGTTTTGGTGCAGGACACTGTAATTTTCAAGAAGCAGATCTTGTAAAACAATATGCACAAAAAATACCAATCATTATTGCCAGTCGCTGTTGTAATGGCTCAACAACTCGTATAACTTATGGCTATAAAGGCTCAGAAACCGATATGATTGCTTCTGGTGCTATGATGTCTGGTTATTTATCAGCTGTAAAAGCGCGTCTGCTTTTATGGGCTTTTCTGGCACAAGGCTACTCACTGAAACAAATCCGTGCACACTGGAACAACTGGACGATAAGCTAATAAAAAATGATCTATTATCTTAAAGAAAAGAGCATGCAAAACAAAATTTACTTGAACACAAAGCAGTTTACCTGTCCGTTTTTAATCAATTGCTGCAGCAAAAAAATTCTCGTCTAATACACATGATTGATACGACTATACAAAAAATTAATCAGGAAAAAAATCTGGTCAAATCCATTTCTGACCGATGTTCACCCTATCGTATCTTTACCGCACAACAGTGGTCACAATTTCGTGCAGACACACCTCTCACTTTAACTTTTGATGAAATTAAACGTTTACGCTCCATTGATGATCCTATCGATCTTGAAGAAGTTCAACGCATTTATCTTTCTTTATCGCGCCTGTTATCATGCCATGTTGAAGCGGTACAAGAACTTTTTCAAAAACGTCAACAATTTCTCCATCAAGAAGAGACTACGAAAACACCCTTTATTATTGGAATTGCCGGCTCTGTAGCAGTAGGAAAATCAACTACCGCTCGCATTCTTCAAGAACTGTTGAAACGTTGGACCTCTAATCTTAAAGTTGATCTGATCACCACGGATGGTTTTCTCTATCCTAACGCGATCTTAAAGCAAAAAAATCGTATGAATCGTAAGGGATTCCCTGATTCCTATGACATTAAAAAATTGCTGTGCTTTCTTTCAGCTATAAAAGCAGGTAGCAGGAATGTCCGTGCCCCACTTTACTCACATATGACCTATGATGTTTTAGAAAACCAGACAATTTCCATTGACCGTCCTGATATTTTAATTGTTGAGGGTATTAATGTATTACAGGTCAGTGATCTTCCTAAAGATGGGAAAGCTATTCCTTTTGTATCAGATTTTTTTGATTTTTCAATCTATGTCGATGCTGAAGTAGAAGTCATTCGTCACTGGTATTTAGAACGCTTTAAACGTTTGCGTAAAACAGCTTTTCAAAATCCTGAATCCTATTTTCATCGCTATGCTCTGCTCAATGAGAAAGAAGCCTCAAAAATTGCTGAGAATCTTTGGCAAACGATTAATTTAAAAAATTTACAAGAAAATATTTTGCCAACACGACCACGATCCAATCTCATTCTACGAAAGGGAAAAAATCATTTGGTCGAGTATGTTGCACTTAGACGACTATAAGGATCTTATAACTATGCAGCGACACCACATTCATTTTACCTCAACGCATATCGATAAAAGTTGTCCTATCATCTTGGTAAATCAAAAAAGTCTTTCTAACTTAGCCCTTGATGCGTCAACAACAGCATGGATAAAAGTTAATGATTTTACTGGCAAAGCAGGGCAAATTCTCTTTGTTCCTCACAAAACCGGACATTTAAAAAAAGTTTTATTTGGAATTGGCAATGGTAACGATCCTTTTATCACAGGACTTCTTGCTCAAAAACTTCCTGCTGGTCAATGGCATTTAGAAGGTGAAGCCTCTGCTGAAATAAACACCTATCTTGGATTGGCATTCGGCAGCTATCAGTTTAATCGCTATCGTCAAAATTCTTCCTTCAAATCATTATCTATCCATGTCAATGAAGCCGTTGATCTTAATGAGCTCCAGAGAATTTACGAGGCTGTCTTTTTTGTCCGTGATCTCATTAATATTCCAGCCAATGATATGAACCCTGATACTTTTGAAGAAGAAGCACGACAACTAGGAGAAATTTATGGTGCTAATGTCCAAAGTATTTGTGGAGATAAGCTTTTAGTCCAAAACTTTCCGATGATTCATGCCGTAGGACGAGCAGGCAGTACTGCACCACGGCTGATTGAATTACGCTGGGGACAAGAACATCATCCTAAAATAACGTTGGTAGGTAAAGGTGTAACTTTTGATACTGGAGGACTTGATCTTAAATCAGCCAATAACATGTTACTTATGAAAAAAGATATGGGCGGTGGAGCAAACGTTTTGGGATTAGCTAAACTTATCATGGATGCAAAATTGCCCTTCCATCTACGTGTTTTGATTCCTGCCGTAGAAAATGCAATTTCTGCGAATTCTTACCGACCAGGTGATATTCTCAAAAGTCGTAAAGGTTTAAATGTTGAAGTCGGCAATACAGATGCTGAAGGGCGACTCGTCCTTGCTGATGCACTCGCCTATGGTGATGAAGAAAGTCCACAATTTATGCTTTGCATGGCCACTTTAACAGGGGCAGCACGTATAGCATTAGGACCAGATCTTCCTGCATTTTATTGTAATGATTCAATATGGGCACAACAAATTTCTGAATCTGCTCACGCTGTTTTCGATCCTCTTTGGCAAATGCCTCTTTGGAAACCTTACCAAGAAATGCTATCATCACCAATTGCTGATCTTAACAATGTAACTGGAAATAACTTTGCTGGCTCTATAATCGCTGCTTTATTTCTTAATTCTTTTGTGGAAAAAGCTGAACATTTTGCACATTTCGATCTTTATGGATGGGTTCCAAAAGCAAAACCAGGACACCCGATTGGTGGATCCGCACAAACCATTCGTGCTCTTTATAATATTTTTAAAAAATGAATTTTAACATAAAATATCCAAAAAGATGGACAATTTTGCAGTTTTAAGAATAATTTCTATCGGTTTAAACTGTATTATTGCTTTTATTTGAAGATAAAATCTTCAATGCAATTTTCATGAGTCAATTTTAGATGAGAAGCCGAAAAATGAAAAGTAAAAAGATGATCTCTAAAGACCCAAGACTTTATGCATTCAGAGATGATTTAGCAGATCAGCGCCTTGAAGCAGAAATTACAGCCCAGCGCTTTGTTCAAGGTGAAAAAAGACGTGTTAATACAGCGATCGCTGGACTATTTAAAGAAAATAGTAAAAAAAGTGAACGACAAACAGAATGTTTATTTGGTGAAGAATTTCTTATTTTTGAACAAGGAGAAACAATGTCCTGGGGGCAATCACTCAAGGATGGTTATGTCGGTTACATTGATACAAAAGTTCTTTGTACATCAACCATAAAACAAACGCATGTGGTTTCACTCCCACGCACATTTAAATATTCATACGCTGACTTACGTGGACCAATAGAGTTCCCTTTATCGATGGGAAGCAAAGTCAGTGTTGTTGATGAAATTGAAGTCCATGATACAATGTACTCTATTCTTGAAAATGGAAAAGCAATCATCACTAGCCATCTCAGCCCCATTGGACGCGTGTATAAAGATTATGTTACGGTTGCAGAAACTTTTATCCGTACGCCTTATCTTTGGGGTGGTGTTAGTGGTTTTGGAATTGATTGTTCAGGACTCATTCAACTCTCGATGATGATGACCGATCAAATAGTTTTACGTGACACAGATATGCAGCAAAAAACTATAGGCAGGCTTCTTACAGACACTGATAAACTTCAACGAGGTGATTTGATTTTTTGGAAAGGTCATGTTGCTATTATGGTTGATCATGAAAATATTATTCACGCAAATGGTTTTTCTATGGACGTTATGATCGAACCATTGGAAAAAGCAATTACGCGTATTGCTAGAAAAAATCAATATCCCATTGCAAAACGTCGCCCAATTCAGGTGACTTAATACATACCTCCTATAAAAAAATTAATTGAATGTTTTTATATAGAATGCCAAGAACTACCGCAATAACATTAGGAATCGACTTATGCCCTCTATAAGCGTCAAGATAGTAATGCTCAATGGCTTGTTATATCATTCAAATGCCAGCGCAAAATGAGCTTGGGAGCTTTAAGAAATGCTTCATAAAAATAAGCCCATGAATCTGCAGCGCAATGATGTTCTGTATTATGAACAGCGTAATCCTATTGATTTAAAAAACATCTTTCAATCTTTTCCAATATTCATTCAGAAGTCTTTATTAATACTGACTTATCTTAAAATAGTGTAAAAACCCATCAACAAGTTTACTGAATAACATTTATTTAAATATCATATAATTAATTGTAATTACAAACCCATATTACGCAGCTTGAACTGGAGTTTTCCATATTATCATACTGCCTTGTTTCAAAAACCTTTATGACAAACCAATAGAAAAATAAGCGTATTCTTTTCAAAAAAATGAAGATAGAAATTATTGCGTAGCTTCATCATTTCTTTTCTATTCAGCTTCATGGTTTTTAAAAATATACAAAAGAAAGATCTTAAAAAAATGGAGATTACACAATTCCTTATATTTTACCTCTTCCATTTTGGATGAAGTCTAAAAATTTCATAAAACACTTTCATTAAGTTGTATTTCTCATTTATATACTTAAACTTAGATAGTTTTTTCTCATTTTTCAGTACTATAACACAATCCCCTAATAACTCTTCTCTGCATGTTCTTCTCTTAATATTTAATAATTCATCATCCGTATATTTTTATTTATTTTAAAATTGTTTTCCACATTACATACCACTCTTTTTACTCGTACGTTCTTGATTTTTTTGATTGAGAAACCATAAAGAATCAAAAAAAATAATTAAACGACAATTTATAATTATAAATCATAGTTTATTATGAAAAATATATCACAACGATGAATAATCCATTAGTCATGTAAACAATCTCTATTAATAATGACAAAGTATTTTCTTCAAAAAGATATTTTGGAATCCTCCCTCTCGTTGCGATCTCATGAAATAAATACCTCTGGTATCGCTCTGTGCACCCAAAATCCCCGCTCAACGATAATCGCGAAAAGTATAAATCCATTGTTTACTACCATTTTTATACTTCTGAAGAACACAAAGGAACTACACTTCATCAATTCTTAATGTTGCATAATCCTTGACTATTGGAAAGCGTTCTTTCAGCACGCATTTTATTTTTTCTTAATAGCTTTTTACCCACATGGCCTCCCCCATTTGAAACATGCACGAAAATACTTCTTTGATTAATTTAACATAAATAGATTTGAAATAAGGAATTTTACGATACCCGACACTTCTATTCAATATTTTAAATTAATATATTGACTTATATTTAAGAAATATTTTCTTTTTATAACACATTAAAGAAAATGATTTTTCAATACATGAATCAATGGTTTATCAGCATCAGGCATGGAGTATTTATTAAGATCATTAATAAAAACCCATTCTAAAGCTTGGCCCTCTCGCCCTTGTGCAACGCCTTCATAATGGTTACAAAGATACAATGGCATTAAAAGATGAAATGTTTTATAGCTATGACTTGCAAATGTTAAAGGTAATAAATTATTTGGTTGAATATAAATACCAAGCTCTTCCTCTAGTTCACGAATCAACGATACTTCTGGAGTCTCGCCTAGCTCAACCTTTCCACCAGGAAACTCCCACAAACCAGCCAGTGATTTTCCTTCAGGGCGCTTGGTAAGTAAAACACGATTATTTTGATCTAATAACGCACATGCAACAACAAGAAGTATGGAATTTTTTACCATATCACTCTCCAATAGAGAATCATTAAGACAACTGTCTTTTCTATACATAGCCCCCTGCTCCTAAAAGAACTTATACACCTTATTTTCACTGAAAAATAATAAGCTGTTAAATATAGAAGGCGCATCCATTAACTTCTGTAATCACTATTGATCATAACGTATTCTTTTGTTAAATCGCAAGACCAAACTGTCGCCATGCCATTACCCAAACCAATATCAACACGAATTGTGATGTGTTTACCTCGCATATAAGCACCTATTGCCTCTTCACAATACTCAGGATCTCGTTCACCATTCACTGCCACACGATACTGCCCAAACCAAATCATCAACAAATCACGATCAACTTCAACACCAGCCTTTCCAATTGCCATAACGACTCTCCCCCAATTTGCATCTTCACCGGCAATAGCTGTTTTTACAAGTGGTGAATTCGCAATTGACAAAGCAATAGTTTTTGCTGCATCATTTGTCATAGCACCAATTACCTTAACCTCAATTAAATGGCGAGCACCTTCACCATCACAGACAATTTGTAATGCGAGCTCGTGCAAAAGTGCACTCAAGTGTTTTGAGAATATTTTATAACGCGGATCTGCTTTGCATGTAAGGCAAGGAAATCTTTCTTTTCCTGTTGCAAACATCATGAGTGTATCTGATGTTGAGGTATCGCTATCAACAGTAATTGAATTGAAAGAACTCTGAACTGCCTCTGATAACATGGATTGCAATATAGTCGAAGAAATTCCCGCATCACTTACAACAAAAGAGAGCATTGTTGCCATATCTGGTGCAATCATCCCAGAACCTTTTGCAATCCCATTAATGGTAATAATCTCTCCCCCACAATCAAAAGTGCACGTTGCAAGTTTTGGAAATGTATCAGTTGTCATGATAGCTTTTGCAGCTTCTAACCAATTTCCTTCTTTTGCTATCTCCGCCATACTTGGCAAAAGATTTACAATACTCGATGCATCCATTGGTTCACCAATAACACCTGTAGAAGCTATAAAAATTTCATTTTTTCTGACCTTTAAAGTATTCGCAGCTGCACATATGATTTCATTTGTTGTGTACTTTCCTTTATTTCCTGTAAAAGCATTTGCATTTCCAGAATTCACCACAACACCCCTCGCAACCCCATGAGGAAGCGATGCACGGCAATGCTCTACAGGAGAAGATGGACATTTTGAACGTGTAAAAACACCTGCCACACTCACAGGCTTATCGAATATAATAAAAAGAAGATCTGTACGATCTTTATATTTTATCCCTGCTTCGGCTGTTGCTATCCGTACACCAGGTAATGGAGAAAGCTCCTGGACCTTTTGGGGCGATAAAGGAGATATTTTCAAAACCACAATATGCTTTCTATAAAAATAAATAAAATGATTGCAGATCCATAACCTCTCCTAAAAAACTGCTAAGCTTTTTGAACAAAACTAACCTAGAGAATTATCTATTAAAGAGGCTATCTACTTATTTTTTTCTAGCTATTCTGTATCTTCTTCATCAGAAGTCTCATCAGGAAGAAGCATCCCATTTTGATGAAGAGATTCCATGATTTTTGTAACATTAGGATCAGGATATTTCACATCTAGCTTGCTACGCAAATCAACAATCAATTTTTGATAGCGCTTTTTTATCAGCTGCGTGCGCAACATCTCTTTAACATCATCAAATGCAGGAGGTTGTTTCAAACGACGATCTTCTAATTTGATAATATGCCAACCGAAAGGACTTTCAACAGGTTGTTTAGTGTATTCGCCCACTTTCAAACCAAATACAGCATCTTCAAAAGGCTTGACCATTTGACCATGGCTAAAATAACCAAGATCTCCCCCAACAGCAGCAGAACCATCTGTTGAACTTTTCTTTGCAATCTCTTCAAAATTTTCTCCTTTATTCAAATGCTTAATGATAGTTTCTGCTTCTTTTCTTGTTTTAACCAAAATATGGCGTGCTTTAACTTCATCCTCTTTAGGTAAAGCCGCAACTTCTTGCTTATAAAGGGTTTCCAAATCAGTATCCGATATTTGGTCAACAATTGTCTGTTTAAAATAAATCTGTTGAAGGACATTGTCACGCATGACTGCCATACGTTTATCGTAAGCTTCTGTTTTATCAATGCCCTTGCTTCTGGCTTCTTTTGCAAGTGCTTGCATATCTAAATAAGCTTTTAAGACCATAATACGGCGTTGTTCATCAGGAAAACGTGTTAAATTAGGATTTATTTCAAGTGCTAAATCATCTAATTGGCCTGCTGTAATATCTTTCCCATCAATAACTGCCATAACATGAGAAGGAGAAACTGCTTTTTCAGAAGCTTTCTCCAAGATCTTTAAATCATTCGACGATGAATTCAAACCCTCTTGAGCTTTCACCCCTAAACTTGTACTTGCCAATAAAGTTGATGCTAAAAACAGCGTGATAAATTTGAATTTCATAAATATACTCCTCTAAAAATGAAGGCAGGTTCAAGATTCCAATTTTCTTTACCATAACACTTTAAACATAGAGAAATAAATTAGTAATTTATTTTACATCCTTTTATCCCAATGTCTCTAACCCTATCTAATAGAAGAAAAACATGATAATAGAGAAAAATGGTATATTGTATCTTAAATTACTTTGTATTGTATCAATTAAACAGTATTACTAAAGTTGACATAGCACACGTAGCCTCTTATCTCTATTTTACAATTAAAGTGGGAAATTGCACACTAGCAGGTATAATGGTACTATCTGCATTTCATGATATCTATAATGATATCAAAAAACTTAATGAAAATGTGAAGCATGGGGAGAACATATGAATTACCCAACAAGAGTAACAACAATTAAAAGAAAGGACCAGAGATGGTCGGGTTAAGTGTTTTTGCACGTAGATTTTTTGGTTCAGCTCATGAGCGACGTCTCAAAGCACTCCGCCAAAAAGTTGCACAAATTAATGCTTTGGAAGAACAATTCGTAAAATTAAGTGATGAGCAGCTTTGCAAAAAAACGGATAGCTTTCGTAAACGTCTTAGTGAAGGTGAAAGTGTTGATTTACTCTTACCAGAAGCTTTTGCAACTGTTCGTGAAGCAGCAAAACGTGTTTATGGCATGCGCCCTTTTGACGTACAACTTATTGGTGGAATGGTCCTTCACGACTGCGGCATAGCTGAAATGCGTACTGGTGAAGGTAAAACATTAATGGCAACTCTCCCGATTTATCTCAACGCATTGGAAGGTAAAGGTGTTCATGTTGTGACAGTAAACGATTATCTCGCCAGTCGTGATGCTGAAACGATGGGAAAAATGTTTAGTTTTCTGGGTCTTACAACGGGTGTCATCCTTCATGATCTTGATAACGATGCCCGCCGAGAGGCCTATGCATGTGACATCACCTATGCCACAAATAATGAACTAGGTTTTGATTATTTGCGTGATAATATGGCCTTTGATCACAGTCAAATGGTCCAACGTGGACATCATTATGCAATTGTTGATGAAGTGGATTCGATTCTCATTGATGAAGCTCGCACACCCCTTATTATTTCTGGTCCTATAGAAGATCGTACGGACTTCTATAACCTTATTGACACATTTATTCCTGCCTTAACTCCAGAAGACTATGAAATAGACGAAAAGCAAAAAACAACGACCTTTACTGAAGTGGGTACTGAAAAAATTGAAAAAATGCTCGAACAAGCTGGACATCTTAAAGGTGAAAGTCTTTATGACATAGAAAATATCGCTATCGTTCATCATGTTAATAATGCTTTAAAAGCCCATAAGCTGTTTGTTCGCGACAAGGATTACATTATTCGCAATAATGAAATCGTTATTATTGACGAATTCACGGGACGAATGATGCCTGGGCGACGTTATTCTGAAGGACTCCATCAAGCATTAGAAGCCAAAGAGCATGTGACTATTCAGCCAGAAAATCAGACACTTTCTTCTATCACTTTCCAAAATTACTTCCGTATGTATAGAAAATTATCTGGAATGACTGGAACTGCAACAACAGAAGCAGAAGAATTCAGAAATATTTATGGTCTTGACGTTATCGAAGTCCCTACAAATTTACCAATACAACGTATTGACGAAGATGATGAAATTTATCGAACAGCAGAAGAGAAATATCGAGCAATTGTGCGTGATATCCGTCAAGCATACGAAAAAAAACAGCCTATTCTTGTTGGAACAACCTCTATTGAAAAGTCAGAACAATTGGCAGAGCGTTTGCGAAAAGAGGGCATTCGCGATTTTAGAATCTTAAATGCTCGCTATCACGAGCAAGAGGCTTACATCATTGCGCAAGCAGGAGTTCCTGGAGCTCTTACCATCGCAACCAACATGGCGGGACGCGGTACAGATATACAGCTTGGTGGTAATGTTGAAATGCGTATCCGACAAGAATTACAAGATATCCCCGAAAGTCCAGAGCGGACAACTCGAATTGAAGAAATCAAAAAAGATGTCAAGCAGCTTAAAGAAAAAGCTCTAGCGGCTGGGGGACTCTACGTTATCGCTACTGAACGTCATGAAAGCCGTCGTATTGATAACCAACTTCGTGGACGTTCTGGCCGCCAAGGTGATCCAGGTCGCTCAAAATTCTTTCTCTCTCTGCAAGATGATCTTATGCGTATCTTCGGCTCTAACCGTATGGACGGTGTGCTGCAAAAACTTGGATTGAAAGAAAATGAAGCTATTATCCATCCATGGATTAATAAGGCCCTTGAAAAAGCACAAAAAAAGGTCGAAGCACGAAATTTTGAAATCCGTAAAAATTTGTTAAAATATGATGATGTCATGAACGATCAGCGCAAGGTTATTTTTGAACAGCGAATGGAGATCATGAATACAGATAATTTAACAGAAATGGTCCTTGAAATACGCAATGAAGTCGTGGAAGATCTCGTAGAAACTTACATCCCAGCTGGGACATATTCTGAAAAGTGGGATGTAAAAGCTCTCGAAGAAGAACTTCAACAACTCTTTAATCTCGAGCTTCCAGTGGGAGAATGGGCAAAAGAAGATGGAATTGCCGAGGAGCAAATTTTAGAGCGTATATCAGAAGCTGTTACAAAACTTGAAAATGAGCGTACTGAGCGCTACTCACCAGAAGTAATGGCTTATTTTCATAAAGCAGTATTACTTGAAACTATTGACACGTTATGGCGTGAACATTTGGTAAGTTTAGACCATTTGCGCTCTGTTGTTGGTTTTCGTGGTTATGCACAGCGGGACCCACTTAATGAGTATAAGACAGAATCTTTTGAACTCTTTCAAAGTATGTTGAAAAATTTGCGCAGAATTGTCACTTCTAAGCTTATGCGCTTTGAAATTATTCAACAAACTACAGAACCAACCATGCCTGAAAAAACTGGTGCTGATTCTCCTGTCTTTAATGACCAAAATCAAAAAAATTCTCCCACCTTATGGTCACGACCTCAAGAAAATAGGTTTGTTAATCCTCAAAACCGTAACCCCAACGATGTAGCCACATGGGGAAAAGTTGGACGGAATGAGCGTTGTCCTTGTGGTTCAGAGAAAAAATACAAACACTGTCATGGAGCCTTTGTTTGAAAAGCAAACAATGAAGATGAAGAAAAAGCGAAACTATGAGCAAGAATTGCGCACAGCTGGTTTAAGGGTAACACGCCAACGACGTGTTATTCTTGATATCTTGACCGATACGAATGACCATCCCAATGCATTTGAAATTTTTCAGCGTGCAAACAAAATAGATTCGAGCATTTCACTCTCAACGGTTTATAGAACCATGAAAACATTAGAAGGAAGTGGAACAATTCATCGACATACCTTTAGTGGTGGTCCATCTCGTTTTGAACAAGCAGATGGACAACATCATGATCATCTCATTGATATAGAAACAGGACAAGTTATTGAGTTTCATTCCGATGTTATTGAAAGACTGCAAAAGGAAATTGCAAAATCTCTTGGCTATGAAATTATTCATCATCGCCTTGAACTTTATGGAAAAAAAAAATCTTAGAGAAACAATCATGTATCATTACATGAAATAGCTTATGCAAATCGGATTTTATAAAAATTTACCTTAAAAATACAATAGTTTTCATTGGCAAAAAAGTTTTTCTGTTTTATTACCCCTTTTTGTATGATGTTATACGATAATCCATTGTCCGTGTTATAATAAAAAATCGTTGTAACGAGATATTATAAAAAATTGTATTATGAAAAATTAGGCCGATATTATCATGGTTCCTTTGCCACAAGATCGTATGAGACAGCTTGAAAAGCGCTTTGAAATAATTGAAAGTCAAATGACAACCAATCCAAATGCTGAAACATACATCAAATTAGCTTCTGAATATGCAGAACTACAACCAGTTATCGCCTCTATACGAGCATTAAATGCTCTTTACAAAGAAATTACAGAATTAGAAACGATTATCAACGATAAACAAACCGATATAGAGATGCGTAACCTTGCTCAAGAAGAGCTGCCATCGTTATATAAAAAAGTAGAACAACTTGAAAATGAACTTCAAATTCTGCTTTTGCCTAAAGATGTTGCTGATGAAAAAAGCGCTATTGTTGAAATTCGAGCAGGAACAGGTGGGTCAGAAGCAGCGCTTTTTTCCGGTGATCTTTTTCGCATGTACGAACGTTATGCCCATGCTCATAATTGGAAAGTAGAAGTTATTTCACTCAGTGAAGGAGAAGTTGGTGGATATAAAGAGATTATTGCTACTATTTCAGGAAAAGGTGTCTTTTCTAAATTGAAATATGAATCAGGTGTCCATCGTGTGCAACGTATCCCTGAAACAGAGACCTGTGGACGTATCCATACATCTGCTGCTACTGTTGCAGTACTTCCAGAAGCCCAAGAAATTGATATAGATATTCGCCCTGAAGATATTCGTATTGATACAATGCGCGCATCTGGAGCAGGAGGGCAGCATGTTAATACAACGGATTCAGCAGTCCGTATTACGCATATTCCAACAGGAATTATGGTCGTCCAAGCAGAAAAATCACAGCATCAAAATCGAGCGCGAGCACTTCAAATTTTACGGGCACGTTTGTTCGATATCGAACGACAAAAAGCGGAAAGTGAACGTTCAGCTTCCCGTAAAAATCAAGTTGGTTCTGGTGATCGTTCAGAACGTATTCGTACTTATAATTTTCCACAAGGACGTGTTACGGATCACCGTATTAATCTCACCCTGTATAAGCTTGATCGCATTTTGGAAGGAGATCTTGAAGAGCTTATTCACGCACTTATATCAGATCGCCAAACAACACTCTTGATGGAAATGGATAATTGAACAAATATTCTTTAAAAAATGTTATCCAACAAACTCAAGAAACATTGCGCCAGAAAGGAATTTTTGAAGCCAATCTCGATGCAAAAATACTCATTGAATGGATAACAGGAATAAATGCCGCTGAAAGAATTTCTAAACCAGATATGCATTTATCTTTTGAGCAAATTATACAAATAGAACAAGCTGTGCAACGGCGTATTGCAGGCGAGCCCGTTTACCGTATTATAGGAGCACGAGAATTTTATGGCATATCCTTCGCGTTGTCTCAAGAAACATTAGAACCCCGTCCTGATACAGAAACGCTGATAGATCTTGTTCTTCCCTTCCTCAAAAAACAGGTCGAAAATTCGAGACAAACAATATTCCTTGATATGGGAACAGGAAGTGGCGCTATTGCCATTGCCATTCTTAAACAAATTCCCCAATCCTATACAGTGGCCGTCGATATTTCTGAAGATGCTCTTAAAACAGCTACAAAAAATGCAAAAAATGCTGAAGTAGCACATCGCTTCATACCTCTTCTTAGCGATTGGTTTAATTCTGTCACAGGTCACTTTGACTTCATTGTTTCCAATCCACCGTATATTCCTGAAAAAGAGATCAAAAAACTTGCAAAAGAAGTGCGCTTACATGACCCTTTGCGCGCTTTGAGAGGAGGAAAAGACGGACTTGACTTTTATCGAAAACTCGCCCACAAAGCAGCAAACTATTTAAAAGAAAACGGCTATGTCGCTGTTGAAATTGGTTACTCTCAAGAAAAAGAAGTCTGCAATTTGTTTGAAAAAAATGGCTTTCAATGTTTAGAAATGCGCAAAGATCTCAGTGGGATACCCCGCGCACTTCTATTTGCATGCAAACATTAAAATTTCCAATCATCATCCGTTGTAGCAACTGCTTTGCCAATAACATAAGAAGAACCAGCTCCTGAAAAAAAGTCATGATTTTCGTCAGAGTTTGGTGATAAAGCTGCCAAAATAGCGGGGTTAACATGACAAACCTCAGATGGGAAAAGGGCTTCAAAACCCAAATTCATTAAAGCCTTGTTTGCATTATAATGAAGAAAAATTTTAACATCTTCTGTTAATCCAAGAGCATCATAAAGATCTTCAGTATATTTGCATTCGATGTTATAAAGATCAAAGAGCAAGTTAAAAGCAAAATCTTTAATTTCCTTCTTTTTAGCTTCATCAAGCTTTGCAAAGCCCAATTGAAATTTATAACCTATATAATAACCATGAACCGCTTCATCACGAATGATCAGCCGAATGAGATCTGCTGTATTGGTCAACTTAGCGCGACTAGCCCAATACATTGGCAAATAAAAACCAGAATAAAATAAAAAACTTTCTAACAAAGTAGAAGCAATTTTTTTCTTCAGTGGATCATTTGCTTCATAACGCTCAAGTACTAATCTAGCCTTTTTTTGCAAATAAATATTTTCTTCTGACCATCTAAATGCATCATCAACTTCGATTGTCGAGCAAAGAGTTGAAAAAATAGAGGAATAAGAACGTGCATGAACCGCTTCCATGAACGCAATATTCGTCAAAACCGCCTCCTCATGCTCTGTTATTGCATCAGCCATTAATGAAATAGCCCCTACAGTATTTTGAATCGTATCCAGAAGAGTTAACCCTGTAAAAACACGAATTGTTAGCTTACGTTCTTCCTCCGTCAAACTTGACCATGAAGGAATATCATTAGAAAGCGGAACCTTTTCAGGCAACCAAAAATTCCCAGTTAAGCGATTCCATACTTCAAGATCTTTCTCATCATGTAATCTATTCCAATTAATAGCGCACACAACAGGATTTTGGGTTGTAATCTTTGTCATATGATAATCTCCTATAAACTACACGAAACACAGCCATCTACTTCTGTTCCACTCAATGCTACTTGCCGCAATCTTACATAGTAAATACTCTTTATACCCTTTTTCCAGGCATAAATTTGTGCGCGGTTAATATCACGTGTAGTAGCCGTATCAGGAAAAAATAATGTTAATGAAAGTCCTTGATCAACATGCTGTGTTGCAGCAGCATAGGTATCTATAATTTTTTCAGGGCCAATCTCATAAGCATCTTGGTAAAAATTCAAATTCGTATTATCCATATAAGGAGCGGGATAATAAACGCGCCCAATTTTTCCCTCTTTGCGAATTTCAATTTTTGAAGCAATTGGATGAATAGAAGAGGTGGCATGATTAATATAAGAAATAGATCCTGTAGGTGGAATAGCTTGTAGATTGCGATTATATAGCCCGTACTCAACAACTAAATCCTTGAGTTCCTGCCAATCGCTTGGACCTGGAATAACAATATTGTTCCGTGCAAAAATTTCTTGTACAAGCGCAAATTGCGGTTTCCATTCCTTTTCAATATATTTTTTAAAAAAACATCCATCTGCATAAGCTGATTTTTCAAACCCTGCAAACATTTTCTGACGTTCGCGCGCAATCAAATTCGAAGCACGTATGGCGTGATATGTCACAATATAAAAATAAATATTGGTAAAATCAATCGCTTCCGGAGAGCCATAATAAATCTGCTCACGTGCTAAAAAACCATGCAAATTCATTTGTCCCAAACCAATTGCATGACTTTCAGCATTACCTTTCGCAATAGAAGGCACGCAAGCAATATTGCTCATATCTGAAACCGCAGTAAGAGCACGAACAGCAGATTCCACGGTCTGCCCAAAATCAGGACTTTCCATTGCTTTGGCAATATTCATTGACCCAAGATTACAGGATATATCACTTCCAATCGTGCGATAAGTTAAATCTGTTTCCAGTTCACTCGGCTCACTCACCTGCAAAATTTCTGAACATAAATTGCTCATACTGATACGTCCAGCTATCGGATTCGATCGATTAGCAGTGTCCTCAAATAAAATATAAGGATAACCAGATTCAAATTGAATTTCCGCCAATGTTTGGAAAAAAACGCGCGCACTTATTTTCTTTTTACGAATCTTTGCATTATCAACAAAAGAGCGATAATACTCTGTTAAAGAAATATCGCTAAAGGGTTTGCCTGTAACACGCTCAATATCATAAGATGAGAATAAATACATATCCTCATTATTACGAGCAAGCTCAAAAGTAATATCAGGAATAACCACACCAAGCGAAAGCGTTTTGATTCTGACTTTTTCATCAGCATTTTCACGCTTTGTGTCCAAAAACTTCATAATATCTAAATGATGTGCATGCAAATAAACAGCTCCAGCCCCCTGTCGTGCCCCAAGCTGATTGGCATAAGAAAAAGAATCTTCTAAGAGTTTCATCACCGGTAAAACACCTGAGGATTGATTTTCTATTTGCTTAATTGGCGCCCCAGCTTCCCGTAAATTGGTTAAACAAAGCGCCACACCTCCACCGCGTTTTGAAAGCTGCAAAGCTGAATTAACCGAACGGCCTATCGATTCCATATTATCTTCAACACGTAGCAAAAAACAAGAAACCAATTCACCACGTTGTTTTTTTCCAGCATTTAGAAATGTTGGCGTTGCTGGTTGAAAACGCCCTGTAATAATTTCATCCACAAAACTTTCAGCAAGAGCTTTATTCCCTTGTGCCAAATATAATGCCACAAGACAGACACGATCTTCATAACGTTCAAGATAACGCTTCCCATCAAAAGTCTTTAGCGTGTAGCTGGTATAATACTTAAATGCACCTAAAAAGGTAGGAAACCGAAATTTAAATGCATAGGCACGTTTAAAAAGCTTTTTAACAAAAGAAAAATCATAAAGCTCAAACAAAGCTTCTTCATAATAACCTTCTTCTATTAAGTAATCTATTTTTTCCTTCAGATTATGAAAAAAAACTGTATTTTGATTAACATGCTGAAGAAAATATTGCCGTGCAGCAAGCCTATCCATATCAAACTGAATATGGCCATTTTCATCATAAAGGTTAAGCATTGCATTCAGCGCATGATAATCAGTAATCTGATTTGATTTCTGCAACTGTTCTATACCACTTGTTTCCAAAATCTTTCCAATCCCTTTTTTACACAAATAACATCTTCACTAGTTCCACGCAGCTCAAAACGATAAAGGCAAGGTATACAACATTTTTCAGCAATAATTCTACTTGCTAAACTATAATAGCGACCAAAATTACGATTCCCACTGCCAATGACACCACAAATTAATTTGCGGTTCTCAGTTTCATTAAGGAAATGGATAACGGCTTTCGGCACTGCCCCTCTTCCTTCACCATCTGCATATGTAGGAACGACCAATACATAAGGCTCACTAACCAATACAGAGGGATTTTTTTTATCAATTTTGAAGAGTCGTTGATCAAGCTGCGAAACAAAATATTCTGTATTACCCGTTGCACTTGAATAATAAACAAGAATCCCCATTAAGCACAAAGACCACTAATCATATCTGGTCTAAAACCAGACCAATGATTCTCACCACAAACAACGACAGGAACCTGACGATACCCAAGAGATTGAACAAAACTGTATGCTTGCTCATCACAGGAAATATCAACAACACGATAATGAATACCTTTTGCATCAAAAGCGCGGCGGGTAGCATCACACTGAACACAAAATGGTTTGCTATAAATAGTGATCGACATTTTCTTCAACTTTCACAATTCCAGACGATCAACCCTAAAAGGTCAATCTAATAATTTTATAAGTACTTAAGAATAACAAACAACAGAAATTGTACGCAGCTTCCTAAACATAACAGAATTCCTCACCAAATAACTTAGAGAGTATGATGAGAATAAGCGATTATTCTACAACTTAAATGGCAAAGCCCCCCAATATTATAAAACAACCTTTTGCTTGCATTACAATTCCCTCCTGCTGTCACGTTCTAAATCACTGTTTTTCAAGAGCTCTGTTTTACTCTTTTATGGAAAAAATCAATTACAAAAACGAAAGGAAATTCTTCCCAAAAAGAACCTTTAGCAAGGATAATGCTATACCCTTGGCTAACAAACTCTTTATGATAACATTGGAAATAACCTAGACCCAAACGAAACACACTAACACCCTCTCTTGTGCTTATTTAGAATCACCAATCATTTTAATACTATATATAGTATATACTCTCTCTCTTTCGTCAAGGAAAATTCAACCATTATTTTGAATTTTCCACGATCTTCCCACTAAAATATTTAGTATTCAAAATATATGTAATAATATAACATTTTATTGACAAATGTTATATTATTACATAGTTTTTAAGGTAATGAGCGGAAATAGTACAAATGATAGATCTGCACTTCAATAAGATAACATTGGGCTATAGGGATAAAATAGCAATCAGAAGTTTTTCAGCAAAGTTAAAAGCTGGTTCATTAGTCGCAATAACAGGTAATAATGGTGCTGGAAAATCAACGCTGTTAAAAGCCATCGCCGGCTTGGTTAAACCCCTTAAAGGAAAAATTATGAAACCAAAAAAAAGTCGCGTTGCTTACCTTGCTCAACAATGTGATCTAGATCAAACATTTCCAATTGATGTGAAAACGCTTGTAAAAACAGGACTGTGGTCTTTTTGTGGATTGTGGAAAAACCAGCGTCCTTATGATTCTAAGATTTGGAGTGCACTTGAAATGGTTGGGCTTACAGAACTCGCCACCTGTTCGCTTGAAACATTATCAGGTGGGCAATTGCAACGCGCTCTTTTTGCACGTATCATTGTCCAAGATGCCAATATTATTTTGCTTGACGAACCTTTCAATGGTGTCGATTGTAAAACCCAAAAAGACCTTCTTGTAATAATCACACACTGGCAACAACAAGGGCGCACAATTCTCACAGCACTCCACGATCTTCTCATCGTGCGAAATTTTTTTCCCCACATGATTCAAATTAATCAACAAAACGCTTTGTACGGACAAACAACTCTGTTTTTAGACAATACCACTCACCACATTATGCCACCTTTCACATCCAATCCTTTGTGTCCTAACGCACAAAAGAACCACCTTCCCATCAATGACTCTCTCTTTCCTAGGTTATAAGACGTGTACACATTTTTTCTTGCCCCCTTTGTTGATTTTCACTTTATGCAAAACGCCCTTATCGGTTCTATGCTTCTATCTATTAGCGCTTGTCCTGTTGGTGTATTTTTGATGCTACGTGGAATGAGTTTGACAGGAGATGCTATCTCTCATGCCATTCTTCCTGGTGTTGCAACTGCTTTTCTGATTTGCGGCTTCTCCCTTATATCTATGACACTTGGCGGCATTTTCGCTGGCATTATTGTTGCTTTAGCTACCATTTTAATTTCACGAAATAGTTTTCAGAAAGAAGATGCATCAATGACCGTCTTTTATCTTATTGCACTCGCAGCAGGTATCATGATTATTTCTCTGAAAAACTCAACAATTGAGCTGCTGCATCTCTTATTCGGATCGGTTCTTGCACTTGACACACAAGCTCTTTGGTTGATCACAACCATAACGCTGATCACATCATGCTGCCTTTTTATTTTCTGGCGGGCGCTCGTTTTAGAAAGCTTTGACCCCCTCTTTTTTAAATCACTTTCTCCATTAAGTAAATATATTCATATTTCATTACTTGGACTTGTCGTATTGAATCTGGTTGGAGGTTTTCAATCACTAGGAACATTACTTTCTGTTGGCATTATGATGATTCCAGCTATTTCAGCCCGTTTTTGGTTTTCACGGCTAGGACCTATTTGTGTGCTTGCCACTATTTTTGGAATCGTTTCTAGCGTATGTGGTCTCCTACTTTCTTTTCATCTCTCACTGCCCTCCGGCCCTGCTATCATTATTGCTGCAGGATTTATTTATTTTATTTCCTGCTTGATAAGCCCACGTGGCTTTATTGTAGCATGGTTCCCCCGCCTCTTTTTCACGCCTTCACTTTAAGGAAAAAATATGCCTAAGTTTACTCAAAAATCTTTTCTTTTTGGAGCTTTGTTGCTTGCCCTTTTTCCATTTTCTGCCTCTGCACATAATAAAATCAAAGTCGTTGTGAGTTTTTCCATTCTCGCAGATTTAGTAAAAAATGTAGGAGACGACCATATCTCTATGACAACCTTTGTAGGTCCTAATGCGAATACCCACACTTACGAACCTACCCCTCATGATGTCCAAGCTCTTAAAAATGCTCAGATTATTTTCATCAACGGTCTTCATTTAGAGGGATTTATTGACCGTCTCATCACAGCAAGCAGTACAAAAGCACTTCTTGTTGAAGTTAGCAATAACATTCCTCCTCTTGAAATAAAAAAACAAGAACATGATGCCCATCACCACCACAACATTGTCGATCCACACGCTTGGCAAACAATCCCCAATGTCGAAATCTACGTAAAGAATATCGCTGCTGCTTTTTGTAAAATTGATCCACAATCTTGTCCTGACTACAACAAAAACACAGAAATCTATATCCAAAAGCTCAAAGCAGCACAAGATACTCTGAAGATAAAAATTGCCACTATCCCGAAAGATAAACGTGTCATCATCACATCTCATGACGCCTTTGGCTACTTTGCTAAAGAATATGGTTTTACTATCCTTGCTCCTCAAAGTGCTTCAATAGAAGCTGAAGCAACCGCAGCTGATGTGGCTAAGCTTATCAAACAAATTAAAACCAATAAGGCTACTGCCTTGTTTGTTGAGAATATTTCTAATCCCTATCTCATAAAACAAATTTCAAACGAAACAGGTTTAAAAATTGGTGGAACACTTTATTCTGATGCATTGTCAAGTGAAAATGGTCCAGCAGCAACTTATCTTAATATGATGGAACATAACGTGAATACCATTATTGATGCTATCTCGATGCATTAAAAAAATCTGCTACGAAAGAGACGAGAAAGAGTTCATAAAATCATAGATCTAAATTATATTGTCAATGATATTCAAGCTTCATGATTGGTGATATTGATATAAAATAAAATTGATTTTATAGAGACAATTTTTCCCTATCGATGCCTAAATGGAGGAAATCATAAATGGATTTACCTCACGGTGTCCAAACCATTAGCATTTTATTTTCCAACACTTCTTTTACGATAATTTTTAATACTTCAAATCAATCAATAGCTGTCATAGCTACTAGGAAAAGGCAACAAAAAAGCATTGACTTTATGAATAAACAATGCCATAAAACCATTATAGCTTGGTAATATATTGAAAAATTACACTAACTTTTTATAAAGTGCTTTGCAAAACAATGGAGTCATGCCCCTTATGTAAAATAGAGCACATTAAGTTGCACATTCATGTACTTTTTTAAAGAGATGTATCTCAGTGCTTTCAGGTTTATTTTATGAGGAAATCTGTTGATCATCCTCATCTTTATGTTTATGAAAAAAGAAAAGGCACTATCATACTATTCACCATTCTCCAGTGTTACGATGCTTTTGCATCAAGATGATTCGTAAAAATCATTTTTACTTCTTCCTTATACAGTTTTTACCTACGTACTCACGTCGCTTGTGATGTACAAAAAAGTGATTTTGATTGATTCAAGATAAGCAGATTCGAAATGAGGGAATATTATGTTATTCGGCGCTCTAATTCAATATGAACAATGATAAACTATCCATATAAATCAATATTTGTTACATCAATTAATGTTTACTTATTACTTGTACGCTTTCCAGTGTTTTTGTTAAAAGTATGAAAATCCTGATAAGCAACAGTGAAACTTAATTTTTGGCCATAGTCTCTTGTAAGGCGTTCTTTTATTTCAATTGTAAAAATAAAACCATTCCAACGTACTAAAATATGGCAACCTGTTCCGATAGGTTTGATAAGCTCAATTTGTGTGTGAAAGACAGGTCCTTTAGCTGGGCATTCACCCAATAAGATTATTTCAGGTCTGAAGGCTAAAAGATCGGTTTCCTCACCATAAGAAAATGAATACCCTAAATGTCGTTCTAGAATATGTCGATCAAGAAAATTCATAGGAGAAGAACCAATAAAATCAGCAACAAATGTTGTTGCTGGGGTGTCATAAATTTCCATCGGTGTTCCAATTTGCTCGATAGCTCCTTTATTCAACACAACTATTCTATCAGCTAATGTCATAGCTTCTAATTGATCATGGGTAACATAGAGGCTGGTTGTTCCTAATGAACGCTGTAGTGTTTTTATTTCAATACACATTTGCGCCCGTAATTTCGCATCAAGATTTGAAAGAGGTTCATCAAAAAGAAAAACGCGTGGTTGACGTACAATCACACGCCCCATTGCAACACGCTGACGTTGTCCTCCTGATAATTGTCGTGGTTTACGATCAAGAAATGGTTCTATCTCCAAAAGTTTTGCAGCATGTGCAACGCGCTTTTTAATTTCCTCTTTAGGAGTTTTACGATTTTTAAGACCATACTCTAAGTTTCCACGAACTGTCATATGGGGATAAAGGGCATAATTTTGAAAAACCATAGCAATATCACGATCGGCTGGTTCCCGATCATTGATACATTCATTATCAATGCACAATTCACCTGAAGTGACTTGTTCAAGTCCTGCAATAATACGTAATAAAGTTGATTTTCCGCATCCTGAAGGACCAACAAGAACAAGAAGTTCCTTATCAGCAACAGTTAAGTTTAAATCATCAATGACAAAAATACCATTGTCATACTGTTTTTTTATATTCGATAACTGAATTGTGGCCACAATTACTTCTCCGTTTCAACAAAACCTTTGATAAAAAGCCGCTGCATAAAGATAACAACAAGAACAGGCGGTACCATGGCAACGACCGATACTGCCATGAGTATATTCCATTGAGGATCATGTTGGAGTGATTCGACAATCAGTTGTTTTAAAATAAGCAGGATCGTTTGATGATTTTGATCCGTGGTGATGATAAGAGGCCAAAGATATTGCATCCATCCATAAATGAACATAATGATAAATAAAGCAGCAATATTAGTTGTACTAAGAGGAAGGAGAATATCCTTAAAAAACTTAAATGGACCTGCACCATCAACACGTGCTGCCTCTAAGAGTTCATCTGGCACAGTCAAAAAAAACTGGCGAAATAAAAATGTAGCGGTTGCGGATGCAATAAGCGGAATAATCATTCCACTATAGGTGTCAATCATCCCCAATTTCGCTACGACCACATAGGTTGGGAAAATACGAACTTCGATAGGAAGCATCAATGTAACAAAAATAAGAACAAAAGCAGTTTTTCGGAAGGGAAAACGCATGTAGACAATTGCATAAGCAGATAAAAGTGAAATAATAATTTTTCCAGCACTAATTCCAAGGGCCATAATGAATGAATTCATTAAGAGTGGCCAAAGGTGGGGAAAACCCAGTTGTGCAAGGCCATCGCCAAAAATTGTTTTATAATTTTCCAGAGTATGTTCCCCAGGTAAAAGAGGAAATGTGCCTGAGTTAAATGCTGTTGAACTATGAGTTGATGCAATGATAGCAACATAAACTGGAAAGCAAATAATGATAATGCCAACAATTAGAATAAGATGGGTTAGAAATTTCAAAGCAGGGCGATTTTCAACCATAACTTGTTACCTAATATTGCACACGACGCTCAATCCAGCGGAACTGGATAAACGTTAAGACAATAACCACCAACATTAATATTGTTGATTGTGCTGCTGATACACCGATTATTTGATTTCTAAAGCTATCGTCATACACTTTATAGACAAGGGTGCTTGTTGCACGCGCAGGACCTCCAGAAGTTATATTATCAATAATACCAAAAGTGTCAAACATAACATAATTAACATTAACGATAAGAAGGAAAAAGGTCGTTGGTGAAATTTGCGGAAAAACCACAGTCCAAAATCGTTTAAAAGGACCAGCCCCATCAATGGCTGCCGCTTCTATTTGAGAACGCGGAACAGACTGAAGACCTGTAAGAAAAAAGAGAAAATTGTAAGAAATCTGTTTCCAGCTAGCCGCAATGACAATAAGAATCATCGCTTGAAAGCCATTAATACGATAATTCCATAGAATCCCTATTTTTGTGAGAAAAAAAGGAATAATTCCAATGGTGGGATGAAAGATAAAAAACCATAATATACCTGCCAATACTGGAGCAACAGCATAAGGCCAGAGCAAAAGTATTGTATAAGCCTTTTTTGCACGAATAACACGATCAACACAAACAGCTAAAAGAAGTGATATTGTCATTGAAACGACAGTAACTGAGATGGAAAATACTGCGGTTATAAGAAATGATTGTAGATAAGCAGGATCAGAAAGAACCGTTAAATAATTTTCAAAACCAACAAAGGTTGTTGTAAAACCAAAAAGGTCTTCACGCTCAAAGGAAGATTTTATTGCTTGAGCCGTAGGCCAAAAGAAAAACAAAAAAGTTACAAGGATCTGTGGAAAAAGCAACCCATAAGAAAGTATATTATTTTTAAAATATGCATGTTTTTCGTGCATTCGTAGGATTCTTTAAACGTAGAGACTTTAAAAAGATAAACAAAAAGGACCCAACTGTTTTTGTTGAGTCTTTAATATTTAACAATAAAATGGAATTAATGATTGGATTTTTGAAATTCACGCAAAAGTTTATTTCCACGTTCAACAGCCTCATCTAAACCCTCTTTCGGTGTCTTTGAACCACTAAGAACAGCTTCCAACCCTTGATCAAGAATGGTACGTATCTGTGGTAAATTACCAAATCTTATACCTTTTGAGTTAACTGTGGGCGGATTAAGATTAATCTGTTTGATAGCTATATCAGCACCTGGTGTTTTTTCATAGAAATGCTGTTTTTTGCTCAATTCATAAACCGCTTTTGTGGTTGGAAGATAACCTGTTTTCTGATGCCATTTTGCTTGATTTTCTGTTTTTGAAAGAAACTTGAGAAAAGCAGCTGCTCCAGCATATTCCTTTAGAGTGTGACCCCTAAATGCCCATATAGAAGCGCCTCCAATAACTGAATTTTGTGGTGCTCCTTCCGCATCATTATAGTGCGGCAGCATACCAACTCCCACATTAAACTGAGCTTCAGAAACAATTCCAGCCTGTGATCCTGAAGATTGCATAAAAATCGCACAATCTTGTGACATAAACATTGCTGTTGAATCTAATGCTCCCGCAGAACCACCATAGCGGAAAATACCTTGATCAAACCACTTTTTCAGGTCAGTCCACATACGCACTTGCAAAGGCCCATTAAATGTAAGTTCTGAATCAAGTCCCTTAAAGCCATTTTCCTTTGTTCCAAAAGGAACATTATGCAACGCTGAAAAATTTTCTATACCAATCCATTGAGCTGCATAAGCCATTGTGAAACCACAAGTTGCAGCTTTAGTTTCAAGAATTTTTTTAGAAAAATCTTCTATATCCTGCCATGTTCTAGGAGGTTGATCCGGATCAAGTCCCGCTTTTTTAAAGATGTCTTTGTTGTAATAAAGGATTGGTGTTGAAATATTGAATGGCATAGAAACTATGCGCCCCTGTTCATCGGAATAATAATCACTAATAGCAGGAAAATAATCTGTAGGATCGAATTCTTGCTTTGTGTCAGCCATCAGTTGATAAAACGGATAGATTGCCTCCTTCGCGGCCATTATAGTTCCAGTACCAACATCATAAATTTGGGCGAGTACTGGTTGTTTTTTTCCACGAAATGCTGCAATGAGCGAAATTAAACTCTCCTCATACTCACCGTGAAATGAAGGAACAACTTTATATTCAGATTGGCTTGCATTAAAATCGTTAATGAGTTTTTTAGTTTGCTTTCCTAATTCACCACTCATAGAATGCCAAAAACTGATTTTTGTCTGTGCAAAACCTGCTGTCATTCCCGCTATTGTCATTATGACAGCAACTGTAACCGTTATGGAAAGATAAAAACGCTTCATAGTTCACCCTTTCTGAAGTGATGGAATACAGACTACCCCTAAATTATAGTATTACATATGCACACGTTATGACAATTTTATTTCAGAAATATATCTTCATTTAAACAAGAACCACCAAAAGGTCAAATGAATTTGTTCAGATTTATTCATTTTCTTTACATAAACTTTCTTCTTGGATTAATGAGATACCCACTTACAAATATCTGCATTTACTTTTTAAAAAAGGATTATTTATTCTTTTTAATTTTCGGTTTATTATTTTAACATAATGTTAGTTTTGCATTTAATGAAGAGACAAATAGACTTTTCCTTAAAATTAAGAAAATTATTTTGAAAGGTTTATTATCCCCCTTCCCTTTAATGGGATGACATTCCTCATGCAAAATAAAATAACATTGTATTATCAATTTTCATGCTGTAAAAAATCTTTCAATGCATCCATATCTGTTGCATGACAGCTCCGATGAAATATAATATTCAAGCCTCTCTGATAAAGTGTAGAAGACTTTTTGTACTCCATCATTTTTACACTTTATCAAAGTGCAAAACAGCCCTGTTATATGCGCTCCTAATGCTTCAACAAGCCTTGCATTTGAATGAATATTTTTATTCTTTTCTCAACGGCTTTTTATTAACTACACACCAACCTTATTTGATAATATGTAAGAAAATGATTTTTATTGATTTATCGTAAAAAAATTGAAATAAAAGAAATTCATGTATTAAGTTCTCTCACCGAACATGGAAAACTATTAAGTTATCTTTATTAATTAATACATTATTGTCACATATAAGAAAATAATTCTTGCTTTCTCCTATTAAGCTGGCTTTATGAAAGTACAGAAATTTCTTTATATAAGATATATATTTTTTACCTGTGTGCACGCAATTGCAATGCAAGGTCAGGTTGATCTGTCGTAATATAATGTACAGGCATATCAAGCCAATGTGATAATCGAGCTTTTCCATTAATCGTCCAGACTCCTACAGTAAAATCAGCCGCAAGAGCTGATTCAATAAAGTTCTGTGAAACTATAGAGCCATCTAAACTTAGATCGGAATAACCCAATTGTTTCCATTCAGAAAAATGATGGTACATATCACCTTCAAAATTATCAACACATGGACCAGATGGTATTCCTTCTTCAATAAAAGGGCGAAGGACCAAAGGATCAAAACTAATTGCAGAAACCCGTTCTGATAAATTTCGGCTTTTTATTAGCGCAAGCGCTTTTTGGGATAATATTGTTTCACGCTCTACTTCACCACATGTTTTGATTTCAAGATGCAACGCAACATTAGTTGGTGCTAAAAGATCAAGCACTTCTTCTAATAAGGGAGGTGCTTCTCGGCTTCCCTTCACCTGGAGTTGTTTGCGTGTTTCATTATCAATGTCGTGAATATAGCCCCTTTTACCAACCAATTGGTTTAGACAGAAATCGTGAAAAACAACCACTTCACCGCTCTTCAGCAAATGAATGTCGCATTCAATTTCATCAACATTTAACGCTATAGCGTTATTAAATGCTGAAAGGGTATTTTCAGGATAAAGATAAGCTCCACCACGGTGTGCAACAATCTTTTTCTCAGACATGTAAAATTTCACACTTCTCAAATTTAAATAATATTGACGAACAAACTCCAGATAAAGACTTATATCATGTGAAAATGCACTATCATTTTTTAATTTTTTCTACACTTTTCTGAATATTAAGCTCTCAATTATATTTTATTCTTAAAAAGTTTATCCTTCATTTCAATTATTCCCACTCAATGGTACCAGGAGGCTTTGAGGTTATATCATAGACAACACGATTAATTCCTCTAACTTCATTAATAATGCGTGCTGCTGTCTTACCTAAAAACGCCATATCATGAGGATAAAAATCAGCGGTCATTCCATCTACAGATATAACAGCGCGTAGAGCACAAACAAATTCATAAGTCCGACCATCTCCCATCACACCAACAGTTTGAACGGGAAGAAGAACAGCAAAAGCTTGCCAAATTTCATCATAAAGACCAGACTTACAGATTTCCTCAAGATAAATAGCATCTGCTTCACGTAAAATTTCTAATTTTTCACGTGTTACAGCACCTGGACATCGAATTGCAAGACCAGGACCAGGAAAAGGATGACGGCTAATAAACTGCTCCGGCAACCCTAATTCCCGCCCCAGTGCGCGAACCTCATCCTTAAAGAGCTCACGCAACGGTTCTACAAGTTTCATATTCATCTGTTCTGGTAATCCTCCCACATTATGATGACTTTTAATGGTTACTGATTTACCAATAGCAGACACACTCTCAATAACATCCGGATAAAGTGTTCCTTGTGCTAAAAACTCTGCACCTCCTATTTTTTTAGTTTCTTCTTCAAAAACATCAATAAAAAGCCGCCCAATTGTTTTACGTTTTTTTTCTGGATCTGTCTCACCTACCAAAGCATTAAGAAACACACTAGCAGCATTCACGTGAATAAGTTCTATATTATAGTGATCGTGGAATAATGTAAGAACTTCCTGAACTTCATTCTTCCGCATAAATCCATGATCTACCAAAATACATGTCAGTTGATCTCCTATAGCTTCATGAAGGAGTACCGCTACAACAGATGAGTCTACTCCACCTGAAAGACCACAAATCACACGACTTTTCCCAACTTGCTGTCGTATTGTAGCAATCGCCTGCTCACGATAAGAAGCCATTGACCAATTTCCTTTAATAGCAGAGATCTTATGAATAAAATTTTGCAAAAGTTTTGTACCATCTGGTGTATGGATCACTTCAGGATGGAATTGGACCGCATAAAAATGTCTTTTCTCATCAGCAATAGCTGCATAGGGAGCACCTTTTGAAGCTCCTATAACACGAAAACCTTCTGGTAAAGCTGCCACACGATCACCATGGCTCATCCATACTTGATAACAAGAACCCTTTTTCCACACTCCCTCAAAAAGTGCACTCTCTTCTTGTACTTCCAAAAAAGCGCGCCCAAATTCACGCTCATGTCCAGCTTCAACCTTTCCGCCAAGCTGAACACACATGACTTGCTCACCATAGCAAATACCAAGAATCGGAATACCTGCCTCAAAAATTTCCATTGGAACACGCGGTGAATCTTTATCCATAACAGAATAAGGACTCCCTGACAAAACGACTGCTTTAGGGGTTACATCCTTAATAGCTTTTAAAGCCAATTGAAAAGGAACAATTTCACAGTATATCCCCATTGCTCGCACCCGTCGTGCAATAAGTTGTGTAACTTGTGAACCAAAGTCAATAATAAGAACAGTTTCTGAATGTGATATGCTCATAAAAAAACCAATCAACAATTATAAAAGAGGACTAATAAGATTTATGATTCAATCTTTCTCTTTTCACAAGCCTGTTTTCGTAAGAAAAAGATTATTCTTGTAAAATTTATGACAAAAAATGCAAAAATTATGTCTCAATGTTTTTTTGCAATACAGATAAAAAGAAACCATCCGTTTGTGTTGTTGCGGGTGATAAAGTAAGTCCATAATCTGAAAAGACTGGTTGCACAGGAGAAAAACTAAAATGCTTCTGCCAAAGGGCCTGCATATCTATTGGATAAAAATGAGAATGTTGTTGAAGGAAATGGAAAATTTGTTCCTCATTTTCATCTGCAAAAAGAGAACAAGTAATATAGATTAAACGCCCTTTTGGCTTAAGATAAGCTATAGCTTCATTCAAAATAGCCCACTGTTCTGTTTGGCGTTGTTTTACCTGTTCTAATGTTAAACGCCATTTCGCATCTGGACGACGACGCCATGTTCCTGTGCCACTACATGGTACGTCCAGTAAAACTCTATCCATCTGACCTGTTAATGGCTTTAATTCTTCTCTTTGCGCCCGTATTTGTACATTACGAACACCCGCGCGTCGGAGACGATCAAAAATAGAAGCTAAGCGCGCTTTATCAGAATCATAAGCATAAATTTGCCCACGATTGTTCATATCGGAAGCTAAAGCTAATGTCTTTCCACCAGCACCTGCACAATAATCCAATACCTGCATGCTTTCTTGCGCTTCTACAAGATGAGCAACAATTTGAGATCCTAAATCCTGTATTTCAAAATATCCTTTTCGAAAAGCTGGTTCAACGTGAACATTAGGATGACGGTTAAACCTTTCAATCGGTGCAATTCTTAAAGCTTGTTGAAACCATGATAGAGCTTGAGATTTAGTTTTTGCTAATTCTCTCAGCACTTTCTTTGGTGTTGCCTTTAGAGTATTGACTCGCAAATCTAAAGAAGGACGAGTTGCTAACGCAGCAGCTTCAGTGATCCAATTATCGCCAAATAAAGGCTGTAGATGTGCCTGACACCATCGGGGAATATCACCACGAATATAATCTGGTGCATCCACTAATTGCCTCCTTTGCCACGATTGGCGTTGTTTATCCTCTAATAATTGCGGAGCAAACCGATCTCCTTCTAACGCACTATCTATTTGCTCTAATGTCATTTTTCCAGTATCTAATAAGGTAGCAAAAACAATATTTTGAATATCATCACTCTGCATACGCCATTGCAAAGAATATCGTCTTCTTAAAACATCATAAACAATTGTACTAATAGCTGCGCGATCATCTGCTCCTGCAAAGCGATGTGAAAGCCCCCAGTCCTTTAAAGTTTCTCTTACTGGACGATGTCTAACTTCTATCTCTTTGAGAACATCGATTGCTGCTTGTAAACGCCCACCTAATCGCATTCATTTCTCCCATTAAATGATATCAGCTTCTTATTACAAAATGAAATTTTCTCAAAACCATCAAAAATTTAAATTCAATATTTAAATGATCTGGCTATACTTTATTTATTAAGATCGAATTTAGAGTTATTAGATTTTTCCTTTCATCTTCTATCCATCTGCTTTTTATCCTGCTAAAATACATAAAATGCCCTCACACTAAAAGATACACTGCTGGCCATAAAGAACTTCTTTTCACTATAAATTACGAAAAAAATAAAAAACTTCTAAATAAGATTAGATAAGTTCAATTTTATGCTCAGCAAAAAATTAACTTTTTAGAAAATACTTGGAACCACTATTTGGTATGACCGTTTTTACTATACTGGCAACTGCCAGATAATTTAAAAGGAGAAAATAATGACTTATAACAATGCAAAAACAACTTCATCTAAAAGCCGTAACAATACAATGCCCTCAGACAATGGAAAGAAATCCATTCAAAGTGATCAGACAAATACTCGCCAACGTGCGTCCAAGACAGGACGGAAGACAACAAAAAGTTAATTCTAATTTTATATAGTCTTCCAGAAAGAATTAGAGGTTAAAACTCTAATTCTTTCTTTTCTAGATTATTACTCCAAATCACACAAAAAAAGCTTAGAATCTCTCCTTTGTTTGCAGGAGATTTTACTATCTATGCGATATGACGCTAGGCTCTTATTCCTTTAAACAGGCTCACGATAATTTGGACTCTCCCGTGTGATAGAAACATCATGCGTATGGCTTTCATGGAGTCCCGCATTAGTAATACGGACAAACGTTGCTTTATCACGAAACTCTACGAGATCTTTTGCCCCAACATACCCCATCGAAGCACGGAGTCCACCAGCAAGCTGGTGTAGAACTGATGCTATAGGACCCTTATAAGCCACTTGGCCCTCCACTCCTTCAGGAACCAACTTAAGTTCATCACGAACATCATCTTGAAAATAACGATCAGCCGATCCTCGTGCCATAGCACCAACAGATCCCATACCGCGATAGGCTTTAAAAGATCGACCTTGATAAAGATAAACTTCACCAGGACTTTCTTCTGTACCCGCTAAAAGAGAACCAATCATAGCTGCACAAGCCCCACCAGCTAAAGCTTTAGCAAAATCACCCGAGGCTTTGATCCCACCATCTGCAATTATGGGAATTCCCGCTTTTTCAGCAACTTCTGCAGCATTCATAATGGCTGCAAGTTGAGGTACACCGACACCAGCAACAATACGCGTTGTGCAAATAGAACCGGGACCAATACCAACTTTTACTGCGTCTGCACCACTATCAATCAATGCTTGCGTTGCTTGAGCGGTCGCTACATTCCCAGCAATAACAGCTGGAGAGGAAACCATCCTTTTAATTCGTTCAACAGTTTCTAGCACACGTTGAGAATGTCCATGCGCTGTATCAATGACCAGAACATCAACACCTGCATCAATGAGGCGTTCTGCACGTTCAATCCCATCATTTCCAACACTACTAGCCGCCGCAGCCCGTAAGCGCCCTTGAGAATCTTTAGCAGCATTTGGATTTAATTTTGCTTTTTCAATATCCTTAACTGTTATCAACCCAACACAACGATTTTGTTCATCCACAACCAATAATTTTTCAATACGGTGATGATGTAAAAGATATTTCGCTTCATTGAGCTGGACATTTTCACGCACTGTAATTAAATTTTCATGCGTCATTAATTCATAAATTTTTTGTTTTGGATCTGATGCAAAACGCACATCCCTATTGGTCAAAATGCCAACAAGTCGTCCTGCTGTCTCACCTTTCACACTATTTTCAACAACCGGAATACCCGAAATTCTATGAGAGCGCATTAAAGCTTGCGCTTCTTCAAGTGTTGCATCTGGTCCAATTGTGACTGGATTAACAACCATACCAGATTCAAACTTTTTCACTTGGCGTACTTCTTCTGCCTGCTCTGCCGGAGACATATTACGATGAATCACTCCAAGACCACCAGCTTGAGCCATAGCAATTGCCAAACGCGATTCTGTTACCGTATCCATTGCAGCAGAAAGCAATGGCAAATTGAGCTTAATATCAGCTGCAATGCACGTCCTGAGATCCACTTGGCTAGGCATAACAAGAGAATAACCGGGCTGTAAAAGTACATCATCAAAAGTCAGTGCTAAAGCACCTGTTCCCGTTTCAATAATCTTTGCCATAGCAAAATTCCCTTTATAATAAAATACTGCAAGGAGTTTAAAATACAATTGTGGTTCTCGTACATGGTAGATTGGCAAGAAATTATGCCATGCTACAAATAAAATGAAAAGAAAAATAAATATTTTTTAAAAAGTGGTTTATAAAAATTTACAATTGTGATTCAATAGGTAGCCAACTTATTATTCTTGCAAATACCCGGCGCCAAAAATTGCTTTCTGGTTCACAATCAATGCTATACTGTTTTTTATTTTCGATAAAATCCCAATAAATACGATTATTATCACCAAGACGAAGATGATAACTCATTTCTCCTGTTGTTTCTTCGGAAAACAACAAATCTAACCTCGCTGTAATAGGAGCACATTCAAAAAGAATTCCCATTTCTGTGTTTAATGCTGCCGATCTAGGATCAAAGTTTAAAGATCCAATAAAAGCTGTTTTACGATCAACTAAAAAAGCTTTGGTGTGTAAACTGGCTTTACTCGATCGAAACAATCGTAACCCATGGATGTTGCCTTCCGCTTTTAATTCATAAAGCTTAACACCACTTTTCAACAGTGCCTTACGATATGCTACATAACCACCATGCACCAATGCCACATCAGTTGCTGCTAAGGAATTCGTGAGAATTTTAACATCAACACCCTTTGAAACCAACTTACTAAAATTCTGTGTACCAACCTTGCCAGGAACAAAATAAGGTGACGTAATCTGAACTGTTTTTTGGGCATTTCCAATAACCGTTGAGAGTGCTTTCATAAGCCAATTGCTTGCTTTTTTACGCAATACTTTTTCTGGAGGATCAGAAAGAACAACAACTTTTTCTGCTAAAAATAACCGCTTTCCTATTTGGATAAAACAATCAAAATTAATGTGCTCTTTTACATAATCTAAATAAACTTTTGCAGCCTTAGAATCTCGAAATTTTCTTAATTTATCTTTCCAATGGCTAAGGTCACTTGCGCTTTTAGGAACAACCAAAGTATGAATTGGCAAAACAACAGCGCTATTCCAAAAATCATCAAAGATACTTTCCACTTTTTTAACTGAGGGACCGATTAGCATCAAATCTAAATCTCTAAAATGGGATTCTTCATCAGCATCAAAATAAGAATCTGCAAGATTACGCCCTCCTACAAAAGCAATCCTGCCATCAACAATAAAAGCTTTATTATGCATTCTACGTGTTACAGTAATTGCCCGTAACATAATTTCTAAACCACGGCGTAACCCACCTTTACGAGATCGCCCTGGATTAAACATTCTCACCTCAATATGAGGGTGTTTATCTAGTGCAATATAAGCTGGATCACGTGCCTGAGCATTAATATCATCCAAAAGAAGCCGTACCCGTACACCCCGATCAGCTGCCTCAACTATTTCACTTAATAATAAGCGCCCCGTTAAATCATCGTCCCAAATATAATACATCAAATCAAGGCTACGCCCAGCCTCTGCAGCTCCGATTGCACGAACACAAAACGCATCCAAATTACTGATAATGAGGGAAAGAGCATCTTTATCAATCCCCAATCCATTTTCTTTCTCAGCTAATTGACTGACGAGACGATCAAGCTTGGTTTCATCTTTCTTAATAGGCAACGCATACGAACATTCCCCCTTAGCACTTTTCACAAAACGCCCATATGTGTAAATCGCTAACATAGATGCAACAAAAAAAAAGAGGATAAAACCAATAACAATCTGCAAAAGAGTCAAAGAGGATAAACTTTCTATTTTTAAGCTATCGTATCACCAATAATACTAACGATAATACTAAAACTAATCATTTTATCTTAATCGTGCAGCAGATAATAATGCTATTTTTTGCTTAAGAGAATATAAACTTAATATTTATGATGCAAAAATTTTAGCTGTAATACCTAAAAACTAAAAAATTCCTCTTAGATTTGATAATGCAAACTTAACTAAAGTAGTATCAATTGAAACAAAAAGTCAAAATAATTAAATAAAATTTATATTTGATTAGCTATAAAATCATCCTCAATACATAAACTTTACAATAAATAATTGCTTGCTTAAGTATCTCTCCACGGTTTTTATCAAAAGCCACTCTATTTTCTGAAAATCATGCTTTTCATGAAAAGAAATCTGTTATAAATTCTATTTCCATTCTTGATTTCTTATTGCTCTCAATTCTTCCATTTTTCTATAAAGTGTAGAGCGACCGATATGAAGGCGGCGCGCAATCTCACTCATATGTCCTTTATAATGTTTAACTGCTTTCTCGATAATATCATGTTCCATTTCTGCAAAAGTACGCACATGTCCATCAGTATTCAAAAATTGGATCGATTCTTGTTCATTATCTTCTTGCATATCACCCTCAATGATATTAGGAGCATTCATTAATGAACTTCCCATTAATTGGGGAAAATCTCGAACAGTTAATAATGGTCCTTCACTGAGTAAAATCGCACGAAATAAAAATTTTTCAAGTTCATTTCTATTGCCAGGCCAATCATACTGCATAAGTAAAGACAGAGCCGAACCTGCTAAACCATGGACATGTGATCGCCCTGTTTCCGCAATAATGTGATCAATCAAACATTGTGTAATCTCTGGAAAATCATCCCTTAATTCTCGTAAAGCAGGAACGCTAACAGACAAATGAGAAAATTGTTCAAACAAACTATGCAAAAAAAAGTTCTCTTTAACTAAGTCCTTTAAATGCGATGTTGAAATAGCAATAATCCGAAAAGGAGAAATTTTCCCTTTTGTATCCCTTTCTTTAAGATAATGAGCAAACCGTTTTTGTTGGATGGGCTCAAGTCGATCAATATCACAAAGGCAAAGTGTGCCTTTTTCAAGCGAAGAAACTAATGGTAAAAATTCTTTAAACCATTGTTGTTTTTCCTCTTCTGGATCCACGATAGCTGAACATTGAAAGCGAATAAAAACACCCTCCGAGAATAAGCTCTCATGATGAATAATCCGAGCTAAGGTCTCACGTCCTGTTCCAACTTCACCTTCTATCAAAAGATTCTGTGAAGAAGCCGCTGCTTCTTTCGATTGTTCTAAAACTATCTGCATAACTTTACTTTTTATACAAAGGTCAGAAAACCGTAAATGATTCTCTTTCTTTCGTCGAATATCCCGAACCTCATGCTCCAAAGCTGAAATGAGAGCAAGAACATCCAAAGTAACTCTTACTCGTAATAATGTTACTGGTTGAATCCAATAATCAATAGCTCCGGCTGTTAAAGCTTTCTGGAGTAAATCCTGATTCTCATGTTGTGCTATAACAATAATAGGAACAGAAACACCAGCAACTCTAATCATTTTAATCAAATCGCTTACACTCAAATCGCTCATAACGATATCAAGGAGCGCAAGGACAATGTTTTTACGCCTGTGTAAAAGATCAATCGTACGGAGACCATTTTCTGCTTCAATGACACGATAACCAAAACCTCGGAGCATAGTAGAAAGCTCTATACGCCTTCCATAATCTTCACTCGCAACAAGAATGGGACCAACCATAATGTCAATAATCTCCTTTGAGACTACTCAGCGGCTTAATGTAAAAATTGTTGTAAATCATAAGAAATATTTCACCTCTTGTGTTTCACTTCTGAACTTTGCCAAGCTGTTAATTAAATACAACATTAAGGCATTTTTTTCCATTTTTTTGCTTTTTCATTGATTTTTATCAAATTTTTCATATTGACTCATGGTGTAATTTAATAATGTTATAGCAACTAAAGAGCAAAATAAGCTAAATAGAGTGAAACAAATGAAACATACCTATCATATTTTATGTCTTACAATCACCTCTTGTCTATTAAGTGCCTGTAGCTTTTCGCAATATTATAGCCCAAATATGCCAACTGGAATTGATGGAAAATGGGTTGATGAAAATGGTATTATTTCCTCTTTCCACAACGGTGTTTTTGAAACGCATGCAGCGGATACAGAAGAAAAACTATCAGAAGGAGTATATAATTATCTCAATGCTCAAAATATAGAAATTGAAATACGCTCTATTCTCCGTGGGACAATCTCTAAAGTTCATTGCACAATATCATATGACGCTACACAACTTCTCTGCGCGTCACAGACAGGAGCACAGTTTTTTCTTCAGCGAAAATCTTAAACAAAATATTAATTAAAGCTTCTTTTAAAAGAAGAGAACATACAGACATGAACCAAGAGATGAGCATTTCTCCTCCTGATAGAAATTGCCTTTAAAATAAGCAAAGAAACTCATACAATCTCTATCTGTAGAATTTTCCAAGCAATTGTGTAATGCGTGAAATAATCATTTTCCTCTATAAAATATCAGCAAAGCCACTTCACAATAAAATTACAACTTTGCCTCGTTCAATCTATTTCAATCTAAAAGAACATTTTACTTGATGAGAAATTTAATTTAAGCAGCACCAATGCGTAAAAGATCATGAAAATGAACAATTCCTATCGGTTTCTTATCTTCAACCACGAAAAATGCACCAATATGATGATCATTAATAAAAGCTGTTGCTGCACCAACAAGTGTATTTGGCTTTACAACTTTAGGAGCTTTTGTCATCACTTCATCAACATTAAATTTTGATAAATTAAAATGAATATTACGTGCAAGATCACCATCAGTCACAATGCCGATTAGTTCACCTTTTTGATTCACAACACCAACACAACCAAAATGTTTTTTCACCAAAACATCCATAGCTTCAATCATAGCTGTTCCCTGCATAACCAGAGGAATACTATCACCCTCATGCATAATATCACACACATATTTAAGGTTTGCACCAAGGGAACCACCAGGATGATATATTTTGAAATCCGTTGCAGTAAAACCACGCATTTCTAAAAGAGAAACTGCTAATGCATCGCCCATTGCCAATTGCATAATTGTTGAAGTTGTGGGAGCTAAACCATGGGGGCAAGCTTCTTCTATCTTTGGTAATAATAGAACAATATCAGCTTGTCGTCCTAATACAGAGTACTCACTTGATGTCACTGCAATAAGGGGAATACGAAAACGTGCGGCATAACTCATAATGCCACTTAACTCTTGAGTTTCACCAGACCATGATAAAGCAAGAATAACATCATCAGATCCAATCATACCAAGATCACCATGATTGGCTTCTGCAGCATGAACAAAAAAGGCAGGCGTTCCAGTTGAAGCTAAAGTTGCTGCAATTTTTGTTCCTATATGACCACTTTTCCCAAGACCAGTAATGACTACATGTCCACGGGCATTTCTAATAGTTTGAACAGCCGCTTCAAAAGAAGAAGAAAGACTTCCAAGAAGAGCTGCTTCAAGGGCTTCAAGCCCTTGCTTTTCACTCGCAAGTGTTTTAAGCGCCGATGCAACAGAATCTTGCAAATCCATATAAAGAGATGGTATTGTCATAATTAAATTCGATCAATAAAATTAAATGAGAAATCTATATCATTTCTCAACTTTAATGGTTTCCAATAAATTTTTCAATAAAGCAGAAATGTGACTATGCATATCAGCGCGTGCCAAAGAAAATGCAACGTTAGCTTCAATAAAACCAGCTTTAGAACCGCAATCAAAAGTTCGTCCTTCTAATTGCAAACCCCAAAAATCCTGTTCGTTTGAAAGCCGGATCATAGCATCTGTTAATTGAATTTCATTTCCTGCTCCTCGTTCTTGAGTGGAAAGAATATTAAAAATTTCTGGTTGCAAAATATAACGTCCATTGATGTACAAATTTGATGGCGCCGTTCCTTGCTTTGGTTTTTCTACCATTTTTGTGATTTTAAAACCATTTGCAAGCTGTTTACCTTTTCCAACAATACCATATCTATGGGTTTCTTTAGGATGGCATTCCTGAACTGCTATAATATTTCCTCCTCCCGTTTTTTCATAAAAATCAATCATTTCAGAAAGCCCTCCTTTTTTCGTTTGCATCAACATATCGGGTAATAATAAAGCAAATGGTTCTCCTGAAACTAATTCACGCGCACACCAAAGAGCATGCCCTAATCCCAAAGGTTGCTGTTGTCGTGTGAAGGAAGTCGTACCTGGCAACGGCTGTAAACGATATAAATGCGCAAGATCTTCTTTCTTTCCACATTCAGCAAGTGTCATGTATAACTCAACTTGCGCATCAAAATAGTCTTCAATAACTGCTTTGTTGCGTCCAGTCACAAAAATAAAATGCTCAATACCAGCCTCCCGTGCCTCATCCACAACATATTGAATAACAGGCTTATCAACAATTGTTAGCATTTCTTTAGGAATCGTTTTTGTCGCAGGAAGAAAACGCGTACCAAGACCTGCTACAGGAAATACTGCTTTCCGAATTTTACGCACACTCATCCTCTGCAATGAACTCATAAAACTTCTTTGTTTTATTTATCACATATTTTTACAAAATGGTGAAAAAGACATCTTATTGTTTTGATTATCATTATAATGGGAAATCAAACAATGTAAAAATAGAGAGTATCAGAATTTATTGAAACGATTAAAACGTATTATTTTTTTAGTCTTCTCCTCTTCTTGATCATATTATCGATTAAACTAAATGTAAAATCAAGTTATTACATATTTAACAAAATGGGAATTTTAAAATGCAAAAAACAGAATTGAAAGCATTCTCTTTCTCAGAGAAGTCAATAAAGTGGAGAACTCTTATCACTGGCTCTGCTATTTTTTTGTCTGCTTTTTTAATGTTTTTTGTATCATTTTCATATGCTGATAGCGGATTTAAACACTGGGTTAAAGAGTTTAAAAAAATAGCTATTGCTCATAATATTACTCCCTCTACGTTTCATATGGCTTTTAACGGCATTAATACCATTGATTCAGAAGTTTTAAAAAGCGCCGCATACCAACCGGAATTTATCGCTCCTTCATGGAGCTATTTCGATAATCGCGTCCATTATACTGCAATTGTAGAAGGACAGCACCAAACTCAAAAATGGAACAAATGGCTTCTTCAAATTGAAAAACGTTTTGGTGTTAACCGTAATATTCTGCTTGCTATTTGGTCAATGGAAAGCAACTATGGGAGAACTTTAGCTAATAAAAGTGTAATGCATGATACCATTCGCTCACTTGCAACTCTAGCCTACGCTGATAAAAAACGTGCAAAATATGCACATACACAACTGATTGCTGCTATGAAACTTTTACAAAGTGGCGAAATTAAACGCTCTCAACTCACTGGATCTTGGGCTGGAGCATTAGGGCATACACAATTTATTCCAAGCAGTTATATCGCCTATGCTATTGATATGGACCAAGATAGACGGCGTGATCTCTGGAACTCTATTCCAGATGCTCTCGCTACTGCTGCTAATCTTCTCCACAAAAACGGCTGGAAACCTAATCTTATTTGGGGAGTAGAAGTAAAAGTGCCGCAGGGGAAAAAACTTTCCGATGGTTGGGATTCCTTTGAACATTGGAAAGATTTAGGCGTAAAGCACGCAAATGGACATCCTCTTCCCACATTAGCTGAACAAGCAATATTAAAATATCCAGATGGAGCAAAAGGACCTAAATTTTTAGTAACAAAAAATTTCTTTGTTCTAAAACGCTATAATAATGCAGATCGGTATGCTCTTGCTGTTGCCCTTCTTTCTGACCGCATTGCTGGGCATCCTGGATTGGTGTATGATTGGCAAAGACCTTTTCCATCTCTTACTTTCCAAGAATGTAAAGAACTGCAATCTCACTTAATAGCGCTGGGTTATTATAAAGGGAATGTTGATGGAAAAATCGGAATAGCCTCTCGCAAAGCTATTAAAGATTTCCAGCTGGATCACAATCTAAAAGCAAATGGATATCCATCATCTCAAGTGCTTTTTCTGCTTCGCAAACAATAATAGAGAGTAAGGTTTTGTCTCTTTTACGCCTGATATACTTGATGTTCCTACTACTCTTACTTTCCACTGTAGCAATTATACAGCCATCCCCAAGTAAGGCAACGAACTTCTTTAAATGGTTGTCACAACATAACAAACAGACACAACAACCACAGATTATAGAACAAAAAATGGTCAAACAACAAAAAAAGATTGTAACGCAAAAAAACATACAAACGCTAAAAAACGAGAATGCAAAACGCATTCTTATCATAGGGGATTTTGTAGCTTCTGCTATTGCCGATGCACTTAAAAAACTTTTTACGAATAATAATGATATCGTTATCATGAACTATACAATACCAGCTTCTGGCTTAGCTCGAACTGATTATTATTCTTGGCAAAGCAATATTTCTAAACTCATTAATCAAAATAACCCCAATGTTATTATCATGATGATCGGTGCAAATGATAATCAACCAATTACAAACTCCCATAACATAATCAACACAGATCAGGCAGAATGGTTGCGTATCTACAAACAAAGAATTGCCGAAATTGCTGAAAGTCTCCATGCCTCTGGAAAATCATGGATATGGATAGGTCAACCCGCTTTTGGCAGTGATCTTTTGACACAAAAAATGAAAATTTTTAATGCACTTTACAAACACGAAACGAAAAAATCTGGAGGATATTTTCTCGATATCTGGAGTGGCTTTAGTGATGAAGAAGGAAACTTTTCTTTTTCAGGCTATGATGTTCATGGAAAAATAGCCAAATTACGCACCAACAATGGTATATATTTTACCTCTGAAGGAAAGAAAAAACTTGCCTCTTATTTGGAAAAACCATTAAAAAATATTTTAAATTTTCACGCTTTTTCTCATGAAGATCCAGACTCAACCTATAAGGCTATTCAAAAACATAGACAAGAATCAAACAGCCAAGAGCCAAGTAATATTGTGCGCCAACCTCCAATGAGTCTCGATGATATGGCACAAAAAAACATTTACCTTCTAGGTAGAAGAGAGACAAGTTTTATAGAAAAAACATGGTCCCCGCTAAATGGAAATCAAAAAGATCGAGCTGATAATTTTTCTCTCCCATAATGTTTATTTAAAATATAAAATCTAATTTTTCCCATAAATGAAGAGAAAATTTGCATAAATCGCAACTGCATCTTTCGAATAAGATGAAAACAGCATGGCGTTAGCCATACCTTATAGTTTATAATCCACGTTTGTTAATCATGGCATCTGGGAAAGGCATTCGTCCCCGAAAAGCTTTATATAGTTCCTCTGGATCACGGCTTCCCCCAGCAGAATAAATAAAACGCTTTAAAAGATCAGCAAGCTCTGAATTAAAAGCATCACCTGTTTCTTCAAATGCTTGAAAAGCATCAGCATCAAGCACTTCTGACCACATATAAGAATAGTAACCAGCAGCATAACTTTCCCCCGCAAACACATGCATAAAATGTGGAGGACGATGACGCATAATAATTATCTCAGGCATTTGTAATTTTTCTAATTCTTTATGTTCAAAAATTGTTGGATCAGTGACTGTTTCTCCTTGGTGAAAAGCCAAATCTACCAAAGCGGATGAGATAAATTCAACTGCAGAAAATCCAGCATTAAATGTCTGTGCTGCCAAAACTTTATCTATCAATTCTCGTGGCATCGGAAGTCCTGTTTTTGTATGTATAGCATAAGATTTTAATATCTCTGGTACAGTCAACCAATGTTCATACAGTTGAGAAGGAAATTCAACAAAATCACGTAAAACAGATGTTCCTGCTACAGACGGCCATGTTACATCAGAAAGCAAACCATGCAATGCATGCCCAAATTCATGGAAAAGTGTCCGTGCATCATCAAGTGATAAAAGTGCAACCTCCCCTTTAGAAGGTTTAGCAAAATTACAAATATTATAAATAATAGGCTTTTGTCCACCATTTAACTTATACTGCAATTGCAATTGGCTCATCCATGCACCAGAACGTTTTGAAGAACGTGCAAAATAATCACCAATAAAAAGCCCAAGCAAGCTTCCATCAGATTTTTTTACTTCCCATAAACGGGCATCAGAATGCCAAAGAACTATAGCATTTTTTTCTTCAAATGTAATGCCAAAGAGTTTTTCTGCTACTCCAAAAGCTGCTTTAATCATATGATCAAGCTGAAAATAATATTTAATTTCAGCGCTATCAAAAGAAAATTTTTCAGTGCAAAGTTTTTCAGCATAATAACGCCAATCCGAAGCAGCTAAAGATTCATTGCTTCCTTGCTTATTAGCAAAATTTTGTAATTCAATTTGTTCGGCAGCAGCCTTCGCTCTTGCTCGCTCCCAGACAGGGATAAGCAAATCCATAACTGAATCAATATTTTTAGCCATGGTATTATCGAGTTTTAAATCTGCAAAAGATTTATATCCCAATAACTTAGCCTTCTCATCTCGAAGTGCAATAATCTCTAAAATAATTGTTCGATTATCATTCTTATTACTATTTTCACCACGTTTAGCCCAAGCTTGGAATGCAACCTCACGTAAATCACGGCGATCAGAGAATTTTAAAAAAGGTTCAACAATCGAGCGTGCTAGCGTTAATGCGTAGGCTTCTTCATTACCTCTTTGGTGCGCAATTTCTTTCATTGAAACAATCAGATCTGCCGGTAAACCAGATAAGTCTGTTTGTTTTAAAAATAAAATCCATTCAGCCTCGTCGTTTAAGACATTTTGCCCAAAAGTAGCATTCAAAAAAGCAAGTCTTTCATTAATTTCTACAAGCCTTTTCTTAGCTTTTTCATCTAATTTTGCACCATGACAAACAAATTTTTTCCACCATAATTCAAGAACACGCGTCGTTTCACTCTCAAATACACCCTGTTGAGATTGTTTATAAAGCTCATCTACTTTCGCAAATATCCGCGCATCCATCATCATTTTTGAAGAATAACGGGAAAGTTTTACAACAAACTCTTGTTCTAGCTGTTGAATCAACTCATTTGTATGAGCACTGGTACGCAAGAAAAAGATTGAACAGACGCGGTTAAGCATTTTACCACAAAGCTCAAAAGGTTGCAAAAAATTCTCAACCGTTGGTGGTTCTTGCACCATCACAATTGCTTCTAATTCTTCTTCAGCTCCTTGAAGTGCCTGTTCAAAAGCAGGTCTAAAATCTTCATCATTTATAGAAGAAAAATCGGGAAGACCTGAAAACCCCTTCCAGTACAGCACTGCTTCTTTTGTCATAATACTTTATATCTCCATTATAAATTTAAGCTATAACAATTACCTTTACGATACAAATTAATAATAGACTAAAATTATTTCGTGAGTTTCAAAACTACTTTTCAAAGCTCTATTAAACAAAAAAATAAAAGAATATTTTTAACTTCAGAAGATAAATAAAAATAAGAACTTCTATTCTTCTAAAAAAATATATTGATTTATAATGATAATTTATCGTTTTATGTTATTGAATGAGAAATACGAAGAATATAAGATTCTCTCATATCAAACCATCTTACATTGAAACAATAAAAGCTTACTTGCTTGGAATATTACAAATGAAATTGTGTATTAATAAAAATTATTGAAAAATAACCCCAACTCTTTACAAAATATTGCTCTAGATTCTTCTTGGTTGACGAGCCAACAGAGGTTGCTGCTAAAAATCGTAAAACAGCTTGAAAGAAACAATGTAAGAATTAGAACCGATTTTTACATTTATACCTTTATATTATCCCTAAATTAAGCTTCATTCTCGTTTCAGTGATTCAGAAACCTGTTTATAAATATAATTCATTCTTGACTTTACTCCAAATATTAACAATTGGAAATATGGTTGGGGAGTTTTTTCAAAATCTTCCACAATTTTTTTATCTCATCTATATCTAGATTTACAACTCTCCCAGCTCTTCAGGAGGTACTTTATCATGACTGAAATCAAAACGGCCTTCAACTCCAGAAATTTTTCTCCTGAAGTACTCGCTGAAAAATTAAAAAATCAGCATTTTGCGGACTCTATTGATATCATCAATGATCTTGATATCGTGGAACGTGTAACTATTTTGAGCCTTCTGCCTCTTGATTATGTTATCGAACTTTTTGATAAACCAGAACTTGAGCAATCTGCTGCTATCCTAGAACTTCTCCCTATAAATCGTGCTGTTGAAATTCTTGATGGCATGTCTGCAGATGCTGCTGCAGATGTTTTTCAAGAAATGGATAAAGAAACCCGCACACGGCTTTATGCTTTGCTTAAACCCTTAACACGCGCTGAACTAAAAAAACTCACTAGTTATCCTGATCATACAGCAGGGGCACTAATGACAACAGAATTTATAGCGATTCCTTCAAACTGGACCATACAAAAAACTTTGGATCACATTCGTGAAGTAGAGAGAACACGTGAAACAGTTTATACTAGCTACGTAATTGATCCTAAAACAGGGACTCTTCTCAAAGCTGTTTCACTGCGTAATCTTATTCTTGCCTCACCTGATGAACAAATTCTTAATGTCCCGACTCATGACTCGCCCATTACAATATCACCCTTCACAGATCATGAGGATATCGCACGCCTTTTCCAACGCCATGATCTTCTCTCTGTACCCGTCGTTGATGAAAATAACCATGTCATTGGCATTGTAACCGTCGATGACGTACTTGATACTATGGTTGATGAGATGAATGAAGACGCCTATAAATTTGGAGGTATGGAAGCGCTTAATAAGCCCTATATGCAAATTAAATTTCCTGAAATGATGAAAAAACGCGGTGGATGGCTCGCTTTACTCTTTATTGGTGAAATGTTAACAGCAAGCGCCATGCAATATTTCGAAACAGAACTGGAAAAAGCGATTATTCTTACATTGTTCATTCCTCTCATTATGAGCTCAGGCGGAAATTCCGGCTCACAGGCTACATCCCTTATTATCCGCGCATTGGCTTTACGTGAACTCACATTGAACGATTGGTGGAAAGTTATCATTCGGGAAATTCCAACAGGATTATCCCTTGGTTTCTTACTCGGAATTATTGGCATTACGCGGATTGCTCTTTGGCAAAAACTTGGGATCTACGACTATGGCCAACATTGGGTTGCTGTTTCAACAACAGTAGGTACAACTTTAATCGGCATCGTCACCTTCGGTTCTCTCTCTGGATCGATGCTGCCTTTTATCCTTAAAGGTTTAAAATTTGACCCAGCAAGTGCTTCTGCTCCTTTTGTGGCAACTTTAGTAGATGTTACGGGCATTATAATCTATTTTTCTGTAGCTTCGCTCATTTTGTCAGGAACTCTTCTTTAAACATGCGAAGTAAAAACGTATCTTTATAAAAAGATCTTGTCATGTAACCTGAGGTTTTCCTATAAGAAAACAAGCTCTATTATTTTTTATCATACCGCTTCATAGATAGGATATTGTTTTATCATTTTTTATATTGAATAATAACTTCCAAATATTGTAAAATTATCTTATTGTGAATTTTTCATTGATTTAATTAAAGTTATCTTCTTGCATATCATAAACAAAACTGATATGTGGGTGAGCCCTGTATAAGAAAGGGTTAAAAATGCTTCTTATGAGTCGTCTTCATGCAAGGGTTGTTGTAATATTAGAAGTTAGCAAATATAACGAGGGCGCTGGCTTACTTCTTCACAAACGTAAAGATGGAAGTGGTTAATGGCTCTATCGTTATACCATTCGCAGGTGCCATCGTGAAATGAGCTTAAGTGCTTTGAAGAAAGGTTTCTTAAAAAAATCTCGTGAATTAGCAAATCAATAGTGTTCTGTTTTACTTATAAGTATAACTTCATTGGAGAGTATGGTAAGCAAAAGTGTAAAACAATATACTAAGATCCATAGTTTAAAATGTATCTCTTTAAATGCTTTTGAAGCTATAAAATCGAATTAAAAATAACAGTCAAGATGGGAACTTTCCTTTGGGTACCTCATATCTTTCTAAACAAGGCTGCATTCCAATCTCATAAATAAATCAAACAGATATACGCAATGCCTTGCTCCTATCTGACATATAAAAGCTAGAACTTCTTATAAAATTCTTAATCGTTGCAATATTTACCTCAAATATGCGCTTGTATTAAATCTGGATAGTGATTTAAAAGCTCCATAAAAAATAAAAGCTTCATTCGAATAATAAAGACTATAAAGTCATTAATAGATTCGTTATGAATTAGAGAGATACTCTGAATTTTTCAAGCTCGTTGCAAAAACTTTTACTTAATTCTTACAAACGTTCATATAAATTTCTTATATCATATTCATAAAGATCAAACTGATGAGAATTTATGCGCAATTCTTACTTCGAGAACAAAATACACCCATCCTATAAAAGTTCTTTTACGAAACTGCACCAATTGACGCTCAATAAAGCATTAAAAACTTGGGTGAAAACTTTTGCCCTAAAAATATTACCTCTATCTTCCAAAATTATAAAAAAACATGTAAAAGGCTCTTTAATAGTTAGACAAAGAATGTAAAGACTTTGCCTCAAATGAAATTTCTTTAAACGAAAAGAAGAAAATTTATGCAATTGCGTAACATTGCCATTATTGCCCACGTTGACCACGGAAAAACAACGCTTATAGACGGACTTCTTAAGCAATCAGGAAATTTTCGTAATAATCAGCGTACAAACGAACGTATGATGGATTCAAACGATATTGAAAAAGAACGTGGAATTACAATTCTAGCGAAAGTAACATCTGTTGTTTGGAAAGATACTCGAATTAACATTGTTGATACACCAGGACATGCCGATTTTGGTGGAGAAGTTGAACGCATTCTAAACATGGTTGATGGAGCAATTGTGCTAGTTGATGCTGCTGAAGGACCAATGCCACAAACAAAATTTGTCGTTGGCAAAGCATTGAAAGTAGGTTTGCGCCCCATTGTTGCGATTAATAAAATTGACCGACCTGATGCACGCGTTGATGAAGTCATTAATGAAGTTTTTGATCTTTTCGCTGCTCTTGATGCAACCGATGAACAGCTTGATTTTCCCATTCTTTATGGTTCAGGACGCGATGGATGGATGGCAGCAGCCCCTGATGGTCCAAAAGATCAAGGACTGAGTCCTTTATTTGATCTTGTAACGCAGCATGTTCCTTCTCCTACTGTGGTAGAAGGAGCATTCCGCATGATTGGAACTATTCTTGAAGCAGATCCGTTTTTGGGGCGAATTATTACAGGACGTATTCATTCTGGCTCTCTAAAACCCAATCAAAATGTCAAAATTCTTGGGCAAGATGGAAAGCTTTTAGAAACTGGACGTATTTCAAAAATTTTAGCATTTCGTGGTCTAGAACGACAACCTATTGAAGAAGGAAATGCTGGTGATATTGTCGCAATTGCAGGTTTACAAAAAGGTACCGTTGCTGATACTTTCTGTGATCCTACAGTTAATGATCCTCTTACTGCTCAACCAATTGACCCTCCTACTGTTACTATGAGTTTTCTCGTTAACGATAGTCCCCTTGCAGGAACTGAAGGAGATAAAGTAACAAGCCGAGTCATCCGTGATCGTTTGTTAAAAGAAGCAGAAGGCAATGTCGCTCTTAAAATTGAAGAATCAGCTGAGAAAGATTCTTTCTACGTTTCTGGACGAGGAGAATTACAGCTTGCAGTTCTTATTGAAAATATGCGCCGTGAAGGATTTGAGCTTAGTGTTTCACGTCCACGTGTTGTTATGCAAAAAGATGAAAATGGAATAACTCTTGAGCCAATCGAAGAAGTTGTTATCGATGTTGATGAAGAATATTCCGGTACTGTTGTACAAAAAATGTCTGAACGTAAGGGCGAAATGGTGGAATTGCGTCCTTCTGGAGGTAATCGTGTCCGCCTTGTTTTTTATGCGCCAACCAGGGGACTAATTGGTTATCAATCCGAACTTTTAACAGACACACGTGGTACAGCGATTATGAATCGCCTTTTTCACGCTTACGAACCTTATAAAGGGGACATTTCTGGTCGTGTTAATGGTGTTATGATTTCAAATGACAACGGTGAATCTGTCGCTTATGCTCTTTTTAATCTTGAAGATCGTGGACCTATGATCATTGATGCCGGTGTGAAAGTCTATCAGGGTATGATTATTGGCATCCACTCACGGGATAATGACTTAGAAGTCAATGTATTAAAAGGAAAAAAACTCACCAATATGCGCGCTTCCGGAAAAGATGAAGCAGTAAAATTAACACCTCCCATTAAAATGACATTAGAACGTGCCCTATCGTGGATACAAGACGATGAACTTGTGGAAGTAACCCCTAAAAATATTCGCCTCCGCAAACTCTATCTTGATCCCAATGAACGTAAACGTTTTGAAAAAACGCGTGCATCAATTTCCAGTTAATTTCATAATCTCTTTGGTAAAAGATTTGATTGTATTGATTCTCGCTTTATTCTAGAAAGGATATCTCTATGAATATTAAGGAAATACCCGTGGGTAAAAACCCACCAGAAGATGTTAATGTTATTGTGGAAGTTTCTCTTGGTGGGCAACCAATAAAATATGAGATGGATAAAAAATCAGGTGCATTATTTGTTGACCGTTTTCTTCATACATCGATGATCTATCCGGGAAATTATGGATTTGTCCCTCATACGCTTTCAGATGATGGTGATCCTATTGATGTCCTTATCTGTAATACCCGTCCACTTATTCCTGGTTGTGTAATCAATGTTTTCCCCATCGGTGCTCTGATAATGGAAGATGATGGGGGTAAAGATGAAAAAATTATTGCCATCCCCACTCCAAAATTAACAAAACGCTATATCAATATTCATAACTATACAGACCTACCCGAAATTACACTCAAACAAATTGAACATTTCTTCGAACATTACAAAGATCTAGAACCTGGAAAATGGGCCAAAATTGAAGGGTGGCGTGATAAAGGCTTTGCTTATGAATTGATTAAGAAAGCTGCTGAAAATAATAAAGAAATATAACGATTTTAATAAAATAAAGCCTGTTTTTTATAGGCTTTATTATGTATTTTTCTACAAGATAAAATCTCTGAAGGACTGCCATGTTTGCTTTAGTTCTTCTAAATGTGTAGAAAAATACAGTTTTTTGTAGCGAGATGTTTCACCCCTTTCCAGAGAAATAGAAGAAGAAGGAATTTTCCATTGCTTTGCAAGAAATTTAATAAGAGCTTTATTTGCCTTTCCATCTTCAGCAATAGCCCGAAGACGTATAACCAGATATTGTTTCTTACCATCCTTACATTCAATCCCTATTATTTTGTCAACAGATGATCTGGGAATAAGATATACGAACAAAACCAAGCTATCTTTATCAACTTGATAAAACACTTATTCTCCTCAAGTAACATTTCCATAGCTACATACTTGCGTAAGTGTTCCACATGAAAGTACGAATGAAATAAATAATAAGGAACACCACAATAGATGAAATATCAATTGTTCCAAAATTTGGTAAAATTCGCTGAACACGGCTTAAAACACAAGTAATCTAGAAAGTTTCCTATTAAAATAACAAAGCGATTGCGCAAGTTTATGATATTAAAGACATAAAGCCAAGAAAAAATGACACTAACGATTAAAATATCAATATAAAGATCAAATCAATCACTCGAAGCAATGCATAAACCGTGCGTTATCCCTTTCAATCAAGGAAACAAAAGTGCGTGTAGAAAATCTTCATTAAAGTAAAGCTATGTATCAAACAATGGTTTTATATTTCAAAATTATTTTTTGAATAAAAACCAGATATCCAAATTCTTTATCTCTCTATTTAATAACAATAAAGTTAGAAAACCAATATCAAAATTAAAAGTAGCGCATGAAAAATAAAAGAAATGACAAATAATCGAAAACTTTAAAAACTTTGAAAACTTTGAATATTCTTTACAGGATTAATTTTAAATCTCATTGTTTTAATTATCAATACATAAAAAACACACAAACTAAAAAACGGCCCCAAAAGGCCGCTTTTATTTTTAAAATTATTTTTGCAAAGCAGTTAAACGGTTAAGGGCATTGCTAAAACCATTCAGCTGAATGAATAAATCATTTAAAGGTGGTTCACCTGGAGCAGCAATTGTCATCGCCAGTTTAAATTGCTTTCCCGCACGTAAAGCTGCTACGTGGTTTTTGTCAAAAACAACCGGCACCAAACAACCTGCTGGTACACAAGTCCTGATACCAGTTTCAATAACAGCTTTTCCTTCATCAACTTGTAAACGAACAGGTTTAGAAACCAAAATGCCAAAAGGAATGGTTAAATTACCTGATACAACACCTTCAGCATTAAGAATAAGGCTCATAGCCACAACAACACGTCCTTGCTCATTCACTTCTTGACGGTGCATAAAGCAAACTTTTTTTCCCTCTTGTATACTACAGTTAATAGTCCACAAGCCATAAGTTTCAGTTAAAGAAGAAGCACCATTTGGCAATGTCGCCGCTACATCTTTCGATGCAGAAGGAGTTGAACTTATTGCAAATGTAACGGATGAAATACTCAAGAGAGTACAAACTATAAATAAATTAAATAACCTTTTCATTTTATATTCCTGTTCTTTACACAAAAAGAGAAACATGTTCATTATTCACAAATAACATAAAGCATCTTAATAACAAAAGCTTTCTCACAATCATATAGCTTTTATAATGATCTAAGGCTACCTCGAAATTCACTGACAACTTTCATATAAACATGCTTTTTAAAAGAAACAGCAATCAAAGGAAGATTTTCTAGATCAATCCATTTCCATTGATCGAATTCCGCTTTATTGCCATCTGGCGGTGGATTAATCGCAATTTCAGAAAGCTCTCCCGTAAACTGGAAAGCAAACCATTTCTGCTTTTGCCCACGATATTTATTGCTTAATGTACACCCAACAAGTTCTTGTGGAAAATCATAGTGGAACCAATTTTTTGCTTCTTTAATCAACTTTACAGATCGAATACCTGTTTCTTCATAAAGTTCACGATATGCTGCATCTAATGGTTTTTCATCTTCATCAATTCCTCCTTGAGGAAGCTGCCAACGATGAGATATTTCAATATCTATAGGAACAGCTGTCATTAAACGACGCCCAATCCAAACTTTACCCTCATGATTAAAAACAACAATCCCAACACATTTGCGATAAGGAAGAGTCTTCAAATTAATACCTGCACCCATCCAAGATTCCTCAAAAGCGTAAACTGTCCATATCTTTTCTCATTTTAATATATCCTTAGTGGGATCTGGTGGGAATGCTGCATTTGCCATTTCACCTCGTAACAATTTATACGCCTCATTCAATTGAATATCATCCTTAGAATCTTTTGGAACAAACGCAGCTGAACCAGATCCTTTATTACTTTCCCGTTTCCCCTTAATATGACCTTTTAATGCAGACTCACCAACTTTTACATCATAACCTTTATATTTTTCAGGAAGTGGTTGCTCTACAATAATATCAGGAGTAATCCCCGTTCCTTGAATAGAAATACCTGATGGAGTGTAATAAAGTGCTGTTGTTAAGCGTAAAGCTCCATTTTCACCCAAAGGAATAATTGTTTGAACAGAACCTTTACCAAAAGATTGCGTCCCTAAAATTGTTGCACGACGATGATCTTGTAGTGCACCTGCAACAATTTCAGAAGCACTTGCTGAACCACCATTAATGAGAACAATGAGCGGTTTTCCATTGATAACATCACCTGGTTTCGCATCAAATCTCGTTACATCACTTTTTTTACGCCCACGAGTTGACACAATCTCACCTTTATTAAGAAAAGCACTCGAAACATTAACAGCTTGATCTAAAAGCCCACCCGGATTAAGCCGCAAATCAAGGACGTAACCTTTTAGCTTATCTTCGGGAATTTTAGACTGAATATCTTTAATTGCTGCTAGAAGATTATCCAATGTTTGCTCAGAAAACTGGATAACTCTCAAATATCCAATATCACCCTCAACGCGATATTTCACCGCTTTCACTTTGATAATATCACGAACAATCTTGATCTCAAATGGCTTATCAACACCAGAGCGAATAATTGTCAACGTAATTGGTGTGCCAGGAGTGCCTCGCATCTTATTAACAGCTTCATTTAATGTTTGACCATTTGTTGGTACATCATCGATTTTTGAAATAAGGTCTCCTGATAAGATACCCGCTTTTGAAGCAGGTGTATCATCCATAGGAGAAACAACTTTAATTAAGTTTTTCTCCATAGTAACCTCAATACCAAGCCCCCCAAATTCTCCTTTCGTAGAATCCCGCATGTCTTTGGCTTCTTCAGCATTCAAATAAGATGAATGAGGATCAAGCGATGTGAGCATACCATTGATAGCATTCTCAATAAGCTTTTTATCATCTGGAACCGTCACATATTGCATCCGCACACGCTCAAATATATCGCCAAATATGGCCAACTGCTTATACGCATCACCTTCATTATTTGCAGCAACAGACTGCACCATAACCATTGAACTGGCGCCGAGCAATGCCCCAGCGACCAAAAGAATAACTTTACGAATCATTTTGGCTCCTTCTCGTTTTTTCAGTCTGCCACCAAGGAGTTGGATTTATAGGTTTTCCCTGCTTTCTAAACTCAATGTAAAGCATTGGAGAGGTTTTGCCTATATCCAATGCAACACTATTCGCAATAAATTGCATCTCCATCATACCCAGAGGCTCACCTGAAAGAACAAACTGCCCTTGTTTTACATTAATTCTCGACATTCCCGTAAGAATGATATGATAACCATTGCCTACATTGAGAATGATTAACTGTCCATAAGAACGAAACGGTCCAGCAAAAGCAACAAAAGCATCTGCAGGTGATATAACAACAGCCCCTGACTCTGTTTCTATTGTTTCACCAAAGCGCGTAATCTGCAAATTCTTATGAGAAGATCGAATCCATTTTCCTGAAACAGGAAAAAGTAAAGAACCTTTACGGCTTTCAAAATTCGACTGTTCTAACAATTGTAAACTTTTCTGTACCTGTATTGATAAATCAGAACTAAATTTTGACTGATGGTCAAGCTCTAAAATCAATTCTTCCAAAGACTGCGCTTTTTTAACAAGAGCAACATTTTTTTGTTGCTGTTCTATAAGCTCTTTTACTGATTTTTTTTGTAATTTGTTTTTTTTATCCAATAAAAGCTCTAAACGTTTTCGCTGCTCTGCTTGATTTTGCAATTTTGTCTTTAATGCAGTATACTCCATAGTAATGGAATTGCTCAAATTGGTCAATTCCTCGAATTTTTCTGTTAAATCTCGTGTTTTTTCTTGTATCTGAGGAATAATAGTGCCTAATAAAACAGAACTACGCATAGAAGCTAATACATCCTCTGGCTGTATTATAAGAGCAGGAGGTGGATTTAATCCTATACGTTCCAAGACTGCGAGAACTTCTGCAAATTCATTGCGACGACCTTTTAAAGTTTGATAAACTTGTGCCCGCTTTTCTATCATTTTTTTTAGCTTTTCTTCTCTTTTAGCAATATCATCGGCTACCGTACGTTCTTCTTTAGCAGCCTTTATAAGTGCATCACTTAAAACACGTTGATCTTTTTTTAAATGCTCAACTTGACGCGTAAGAAAAGTAATACGTTCACGCGAAAGTGAAATATTTTGGCGTATTTCTTCTAGCTCTTTATGTACCTCCATATTGCTCATTGTATCTCCCGCATACAATACAGAAAAGCAAACAAATACGCTCAAGAGCAGTACAACACATATCACGCATTCTCCATATAAATAGCGCATCTTTTTATGAAGAAGCTTTTTCATTTACCCAACCATTACACCTCATTGTAGACATTAGAGATGCTTTAAATGGTGTCAGCTAAAACAATATTAATAAATATATAAATAAAAACTAAAAGTTGCACAAAAATATTAAAACCGATGGTATGGATGGTGATTTACAATTGTTACAACACGATAAAGTTGTTCTGAAAGAAGCATACGTGCAATTTGATGTGGCCACGTCATAAAACCAAAAGATAAAAGAAAATCAGCACGGTTTCTTATCTGTTCATTATGCCCATCTGGACCTCCTAAAGCAAAGATGACATCTCGGATGCCTTCATCACGATAAAACCTCAATTTTTCAGAAAAAGCAGCCGAAGAAATCGACTCTCCTCGTTCATCTAACACGATTAATTGACATTTTTCAGGTAAAAATTCAATAAGCCTTCTCCCCTCTTCTTCCATCCGCTGACACGCTGTTTGCGCACGACTTTCTGGTATTTCGTATAACGTTTTCAAATGAAATCCTGCAGCTCCAGAACTTTTAGAAAAACGATCCAAATAATGCTGAACCAATTTTTTCTCCGCCCCACTTTTCATACGACCAACAGCAAAAATAGAAATTTGCATTTTAATGATCTTCCAAAAGAACTGATGGTGTATTGTTTAGATCCGGTGTCATCCATATTTTTTCTAAATTATAAAAAAGGCGAATTTCCGGACGAAAAAGATGAATGATAATATCACCTGTATCAATCAATACCCAATCACCTCCAGCAAATCCTTCTACACGCGCAAAACCTTGCCCACTGTCTTTCCAAGTACGTAATAAATGATTAGCAACAGAAGATAGATAACGCTGCGAATGTACTGAAGCTATAACCATATAATCAGCTAAAGATGACTTTCCTTGAATATCAATAGCAACAATATCTTCTGCTTTTGTATCCTCTAAACTCTTGAGAATAATTTCAAGACTCTCATTAACAGAAAAAACTTTTCCTTCTTTTAAAGGACTCATATTGGAAGAGTGTTTGTGGATAACGTTTTTCAGATCAATATCCTTTCTTATCGTTGAGGAATGTAACAAGAGACTTCTTTGAAAAGAAGCAGAATCTTATAAATTGTTCAAGAAAAATCATTCTTTTTCAAACGGAGATTGGTTGAAGATTGAAAAGATAAAGGTCCATGCAAATAAGTCCAAACTGGCGGTTTTATAAAAGGTAATCGCTTACTTTTTTTTTCATCCAAACGAAACCGGCGATAAATATGTGCCATAGGTGAAGAGAGTGCTGATTTCTTGCCTAAAGGGCGATCAATAATTGCAATAGGAAGCATAGAGACAATATCACGCCATCGATACCAATGATGAATCGTTGTAAGACTATCTGCCCCCATAATCCATACAAAATTTACTCCACTGGAATGGGTAAGAATATAAGAAATTGTATCAACTGATACTTTGCTACCTATAGTCTTTTCAAAACCTGTTAAGCGAATTTTCGGATGATCAATAAGTTTAAAACTTAATCGCATTCTCTCTTCTAGAGGAAGTAACTGTGTACAATCCTTTAAAGGATTCCCTGGACTAACCATCCACCATAACTGATCAAGATGCAAACGCCAAATAGCAATTTTTGCAACGAGAAGATGCCCCGCATGTGGCGGATTAAAAGAACCACCAAAAAGACCTACAACATTAAATCTTTCAACATGTGGTATACGATTTTTCCATGGAAAAAATGAATTTTTCAAGCTCGAACCTGACCATTTCCTTTAACATGATATTGAAATGATGTTAATTGTTCAACACCTATGGGACCACGTGCATGCATTTTTCCTGTTGCGATACCAATTTCCATTCCAAAACCAAATTCACCCCCATCAGCAAATTGTGTAGATGCATTGTGCAATAAAATAGCTGAATTTAAATGATTAAAAAAAATCTTCACCACTTCCAAATCCTCAGCAATAATCGATTCCGTATGTTCTGATGAATAACGCTTGATATGAGCAATAGCTCCCTCAACCCCTTCAACCGTTTTAACAGAAAGAATAGCATCAAGATATTCATGCGACCAATCTCCTTCAGAGGCCAATTTTACATCTGGCATAAGAAACGCAATATCTTCTGTAGCACGGATTTCACACCCTTTCTCCTGTAAAGCAGTTAAAACAGGAATAAACTTTTCTAATGCCTGTCTATCAATAAGAACTGTCTCAACAGCACCGCATATACCTGTCCGACGTAACTTTGCATTCAAAACAATATTGCGCGCCATATCTAAATCTGCCGATTTATCAATATAAATATGACAAAGCCCCTCGAGATGGGCAAAAATTGGAACACGAGCATCAGATTTAACACGGGCAACAAGGCTTTTTCCACCACGTGGCACAATCACATCAATCGCTCCATCCAAGCCTTTGAGCATTTCCCCAACGGCATTTCGATCTGTCGTTCCAACCATTTGAATAGCATCTTTAGATAAACCAGAGCGCTCTAAACCTTGTACTAATGCTGAATGAAGAGCATGTGAAGAATGAAAACTATCCGAACCACCACGCAAAATCACAGCATTTCCAGCTTTTAAGCACAAAACACTCGCATCAATTGTAACATTTGGTCGACTTTCATAAATAATACCAATCACACCAAGAGGTGTTCTTACACGACTGATATGAAGCCCATTTGGACATGTCCAAGCACTCATGACCTGCCCAACAGGATCAGCTAAACGAGCAACTTGGCGAACACTATCTATCATGGCACGTAAACGCAAATCATCTAATTTAAGTCGATCAACCATTGCAGCTTTCAAATTATTCTGAGCAGCATTCTTTAAATCCTGACAATTCGCCCGTAAAACTTCATCTGACTGAGCCTCTAAACTTAAAGCGATCATCTCCAATGCATCGTTCTTTTGCTCAGAAGAAGCAACTGCCAATGCTGAAGCAGCATGGCGTGCTTTTCGTCCTATATCCCTCATTTGTTTTTCTAAAATCATTATATCATCCACTCTGCCGAAATAACAAAAAAGTAACTTTTTAAATAGAATTGGTCAAACAGCGTAAAATCATATCATTACGATGCACCATAGCTGAGCGTGCTTCATAGCCAAGAATAGATTCAATTTCTTCGCTTTTATGTCCTATAATGCGTACAGCTTCATCTTTGCCATAATTTACAAGTCCACGCGCAATCTCAACCCCATTTGTATCAACAATTGCAACTGTATCCCCACGATGAAAATTTCCCTCAACAGCAATAACTCCCGCAGCTAATAATGATCTTCCTACTTCAAGGGCCTGGACTGCTCCTTGATCAATCATCAAAATACCAGATGGATCTAAATGACCAGAAATCCATGTTTTCCAAGCACTCACAGATTTCTCACCAGCCGCAAAAAAACTCTTGCGCTCACCTTTATCAATTGCCGCAAGAGGATTCATGCGCTTGCCTGAGGTAATAATCATAGCCGTTCCAGCAGCATTGGCTATTTTTCCAGCATCAAGCTTGGTCTTCATCCCTCCCCGTGAAAACTCTGAAGCAGTAACATCTGCCATTTTTTCTATATCAGGCGTAATTGATGCAATAAAAGGAATAAATTCAGCCGTTGGATCACAATGAGGAGATTTCGTATAAAGACCATCAATATCAGATAAAAGTATTAGAAGATCTGCCCCCATCATTGTTGCTACACGTGCAGCTAAACGATCATTATCACCATAACGAATTTCATTTGTTGCAACAGTATCATTCTCATTAATAACAGGCACTGCCCCAAAACGTAAAAGTACATTAATCGTCGCACGTGCATTGAGATAACGTCTTCGCTCTTCCGTATCGAATAAAGTAAGCAAAATCTGACCTGTGTTGAGCCCATGTTGTGCAAGTGTATCACCATAGGCTTTCGCTAACTCAATTTGTCCCAAAGCAGCACACGCCTGACTCTCCTCTAATTTCAAAGCTCCTTTAGGAAGCTGTAGCAATGTCCTGCCTAAAGCAATAGCACCTGAAGATACCAATAATATCTCTACACCTTTTTTGTGCAATCCAACAACATCGCTGACTAAGCTTTTAAGCCATTTAACCCGTAATCCTGTCTGAGGATCAACCAAAAGTGCAGATCCAATTTTGACGACAATACGTTTATAGTGTGTGAGTTTTTGCAATCCAACAACCATCTTAATGAATCCTGCTATCCCTACCGATCTCCTCTTTGCGCGACATTTCAACAATATGAGCACCAGCACGCAACACAGTTTTTAAACCTTCGCGACTAACCGCAGAAAACATCATAACAGGTTGATCCGTTACTCTTTGCAAAGCTTCCTGTTTCATTTTACGCTCTGTGTGAGTGAGAGCATCTATCTGGCTTAAAGCTACAATTTCAGTCTTACCACTTAGATTATTTCCATAGGCTGCAAGTTCATTACGCACAATTTGATAGGCTCTTGCTACATCTTCTTCTTGAGCAGAAATCAAATGAAGGAGTACACGACAACGTTCTACATGTCCTAAAAAACGATCTCCAATTCCCACACCTTCATGAGCTCCTTCAATTAATCCCGGAATATCAGCCAAAACAAATTCGCGACCATCAATACGCACAACACCAAGATGAGGATGTAGAGTGGTAAAAGGATAATCTGCAACTTTTGGTTTTGCAGCCGTCACAGAAGCTAAAAATGTTGATTTTCCAGCATTGGGTAAACCAACAATCCCCGCATCAGCTATTAACTTCAAACGAAGCCACACCGCGCGCTCTTCTCCAGCCAAACCTGGATTTGCACGACGTGGTGCCCGATTTGTAGGTGTTGTAAAATGAAGATTGCCAAAACCACCATTTCCTCCTCTTGCAAGACAATAACGTTGTCCCACTTCCGTTAAATCACAAATTAACGTTGTATTATCTTCTTCAAAAATTTGTGTTCCAACCGGAACTTTAAGGAAGATATCATCACCCTTTTCACCAGTCATATTACGCCCCTTGCCATGGCTCCCTGTTTTTGCTTTAAAATGCTGTTGGTAGCGATAATCAATCAACGTATTAAGCCCATCAACAGCAAGAGCCCAAACATCTCCCCCCCGTCCTCCATTCCCTCCATCAGGTCCCCCAAATTCTATGAATTTTTCACGGCGAAATGACACTGCCCCAGAACCTCCATTACCAGAACGAATATAAACTTTAGCTTGATCAAGAAACTTCATTGGAAGCACTCACTGAGGAATCAATCTTTCTATATTAATTTTACTATTTTTTTATCATTGATAACAAAAAACTCTAAATATCGCTGATAGCTCTTTTAAAAAAATCATCAAATTTAAATACGGAAGTAAAGTTAAGCCTTCTTTTAAAAGTGCTATCTTTGTAGCGTTGTTTTTCTCTTAAATTCAAGTGCTAGAAGATAAAGCTCCACCGATTCTGATCGGCTTGCGGGTGGTTTAACATGACAGACTTTTTTAAAATGCTGTTTTAATATCGCAAGAAGAGCGTTTTCTGCCCCTCCTTGAAAAGCCTTTGCTAAAAAATGCCCCCCAGGCTTGAGAACCGAGAGAGCAAAATCAGCCGCAACTTCACATAAATAAATCGTTCTCAAATGATCCGTCTGACGATGACCTGTTGTTGGCGCTGCCAAATCAGAAAGAACTACATCCGGTTTTGTTCCTAAAGCTTCAATTAATTTCCGCGGTGCATCTGCATGCAAAAAATCCATTTCCAACATTGCAACTCTAGGCAATGGATCAACATGCAAATAATCAATGCCAACAACATTAGGTTTTTCATCACTTGATCCCACTATACCCTCAGCGACCTGACACCATCCCCCAGGTGCTGCCCCTAGATCAATAACCTTTTGACCTTTTTTCAAAAACTTATAACGCTTATTAATTTCAATGAGTTTATAAGCCGCGCGCGAACGATAACCATCTACTTTTGATTGATGAACATAAGGATCATTCAAATGCCTCTCTAACCATCGTCGTGACGAAGCTTTAATACTTCCTGCTTTCTTTTTTACGCGCTGATATAATTCATGTGACCCTGAACCTCCATAGCCACCCGTTGGGGGTTTTGTTATTTTTTTCATCGTTGTTCATTGTCTCCACATTTAATTCTCTAACGCTTGAACTCTCTGCTTTTTCTATGCTGACACCATACACCATCGCATAAAATCAGCTCTATCAAAATTCCTTCCCTTAATCCACGATTAGAAACTCTTAAACGCTGACTTGGTCAAATTTCTCGAATAACATCTAAAATTGCACAATCAGCTAAAACTAAATCTGCTCTCGCTCGCCCAATAAAAAGATTTATGACATGCTTTTCTATATCCCATGACAATAAACGCTTTGTCATAAGAGTAATTTCTGCAGCATCCATCCAAATGCCATCCATTTTTTCTTCTATCATAACGCTCTAAATTCAGATACATCCTTGCTAAAGTCATAACCATATCAAAGGTTCCCAAAATATGAAATTTTGATCCTTGCGCTAACTCTTCTAATTTATGACAATCTGAAAATTTACTTAACAATCCTCACACATAACTTTTCATTTTTTCAAAATCGTCTAAACTAATATCACCCTCTCCAAAACGCTCAGCAAACATAACAACACCAACAGGAAGAGAATTCCAAGTAGTAATTTGCCCTGCTAAACAAAAAAAACGCTTTTGAGGAACATCAAGGAGCACAATTTCTAATGATCTTCCCTCAATATCAAAAAATACAATTGCCTGAGTATTTGATTCAACAAGTGCACTGCATCCTGTAACAGCAAAACGAACCTCTGTTTGTCGATCAATAATTTCTAATTCAAGACTCGTTTCATCTAAAACATGCTGAATAAAATGTCTACCATTTTCTACTGAACAGCACGCTTCCGTTGTAATCAAGCGATAACGCTTAATATGCCTTTGTTTTAGCTTTAAATGACAAATCTTTAATGCTTCAATCGCACAATCCCTTGTGTCTTATCTTAAGAAAACCATTATTTATTAAACCTTCTCCCAATCGTATAATATGAGAAAAAGCATCAACAACACAAAAATACCCAAGTTTACTAGGAAATGAGATAAGAAGACGAAAAATTATTCGTTCCCAAATCGAGCTCCACATAAAGAGGTGGAGATTTTATTTGAGAGAACCGTCGAAGAAAAGGTGTTTGGCGTTTTTTTATTTTTTGAACATCTATCATTGTTTGACTATGAAATTCTAAAACTGCCTCCGATTGAATTAAAACCTGTCTCTGTTTACAATATCTTCTTTTTGTTTTCTCTTTACATCAAGAAGGATAGAATATATCTTTGTTCGTGACAGTGCAGAATGGTTATTTTTATTTCCCATACTGATCATACAAATATTTTGCTTTTGTACCGTATGATTCTTTCTGCTTTGACTCTTTTGAACCATAATTTAATGGAGTCATTTCTTTTATTTCTTAAATGTTTCCTCCAATAAAATAAACGTGAAGATTCTTCTGCTCATCCCTAAATAAAGCAATAATGTGACATCAAACAATACAAGAAACCATTCTCCCTTTTCTTACCATCGAAACTTTCGACGCTAGTATCATTCAGATTTTGTATAATTTTTTGTAAGTTTGCATCAATTATAAAGGATACTTCTACTTTAGAAAACCAGCGTTATCATATTCTTTGCTAACGCTTAAGGCTGCAACAACCTATACATTGATATATTTTATAAAACAAGAAATTCTTTTTTCAACCGCATTCTCCAGACACAAGCCTTATTTATTATATATAACAAAATGGCTTTGATTATGCTAGAATAAAAGCTTTATGGGCCTAGAAAACGCAATTACGGTAGCCGTTATGTTGTGAATACAAAAAACAACTGCCGTTCACAGGGTTCTCTAGAACTATAAATCCACTTGTTATTATATCATTTCAATTGAAAAATATGAATGCTTAATTAAACCGTTCTAAAAATTCATATGAAACTCTAAAAAAGAGCTTAGCCTGCACCTTATGTAAGCAAATCATATTTTTATTTATTTAAAACTGAGTACTTCTAATCACTTTTTATCGCTAACAACTTAAGATTTATAAAAAACTCTAATCTAATTTTCTATTAGATAAAGCACTTATGGTGATTGTAACTTCATAAAATTACCATTTTTTGAACAAATCACCTCTCTACCTTGTTTGACCCTAATAATTTACATTCAAAAATATAACAAAGCGATTTATGAAAAATAACTCTTGCTAAAACTCTGGATGAATTTCTAAGGATGAAAAGAATTAAGTGCTGCGTTTAACCCTTTAAATGGCACAGTAAAAGAAAATACCTTTCCCTCTTTAAGTTTATAGGAAATACGTACTGTATTGTCCTGCTCTATTTGTTTAGTAAGAACCGGCCCTACAGGTGATTGCGCCAAACAAACCGTTTCATTACACTGCGTATAATGAATAAGAACAGGTTTTTTTACACCTTTCACAAACATTTGCACTGGAACATTTATATCAGAATTTGGCAATGTTCGAAAAAGCATCACTGCTTGACCATTTGTCGTAGAAACAAGAGACCAACTAAAAATAGTATTTCCCTCTTGATCATGAACAGTCTGTGTCACATTACATATACCTTGCTTAAGCTTAAGATTTTGTTTTTCATCACAAATTAAAGTCCAGTCATAAAACTGCATAATAATTCGACGTATTTCACCTGGTTCGCCTTTAGGTATAGATAAATGAGGTGGATGAACTGTATAAATATTATTACTCTCATTAGCAAAGCTTTCACCCTTGCCTATTAAGGCAAGGATAAACAGCACTAACATACCTCTATTTTTTATAATAATAATCATTTTTTCTATTATCATTTCAACCTCAGAGTAATCCCAGCTCCTACACCCCAATGGCCTCCAGCACTTGTAATAGATACATTCGAGCGAATATTTCCATCTTCAGAAGTATAACCAGCTCCAACAGCAAAAGCAGATTGATTGCGCCACATACCACTACCAAATGAGACACTTAAAGATCCTGGTATATCATAATAACGTAAGTTAGAAACAGCCAAGCCAATAGCAGCCGCTTGTCTTGCCTCCTTGCGAACATCCTCAATGGCATAATTTAACGTCTCAAACCTCATATCTGTATATGCTTTAGACTCACTAACGCCGTCGTTGATTATATCATTGATTTGCTCATCCACATACTTCTTCGCATCATCAAGTACTATCTTCATCTGCTGATCCATATAATCATGTAATTGACCTCCAGTAACCGCTTCTTTCGAACCACTTTCAACCCGACCTTCCGCTAAATTGTCTATCAATACCGGATCACTTTCATTACCACCAACCAGCGTAATCTTATTCGTCTTCTTGCCATCATCATTCTTATCATAGTTAACAGCACCGCTCGTAACAGCACTTTCAACATCCTTAACATGTTGATCTAGGCTTTCTACACGCTGTTCAACCGCAGTTACTTTCCGGTTCGTTTCCCAAAGCTGGCCTCCATTCACAACATCTTTCGAACCTTCTGATATTTCACCATCCGCTACATGCGTAATCTTACTATCTGCTCCATTATGACGACCATCATAGCCTCCTAAATCAGCATTCCAATGCAAACCGTTCGACGAAACACTCTCAGCTACATTATTAAGACGATCGTTGATACCTGACAAACTTCCATTAACGCCTTCAAATGCTCCTGCTACATTATCATAAATCTTACTGTCAGCAGAACTCCCATCGCTCTTGAACTGTGTTATTTGGAATTGAGGAGCTGTCCATTGACCTCCCTGATAGCTCGCTCCACCGCCTAAATAACTCGCTAACGTTTGACTCAACTGATACAACTGATTACCCGTGATCGCTTCCGTCGAACCAGACGAAATATCTCCATCAACAAGATGACTGAGCTTGCTATTATGCTTATCTGGCCCTTTTCCATGAAGGGCTACAAATGCTTCATCCGCTTCACTCCACAACAGCGCATTCTGCTCAATATCGTCCGAAAGCTCATGATGAAGCTTCGTGAAAGATCGATTCACACCAGCAAAAGCTGCGGCTACATTATCATAACTCGTCTCCTCAAAACTTCCATCCTCTTTAAAGCTCAATACCTTAAAGCTTGGAGCTATCCACTGACCATTCTCATAACCAGCCCCACCACCAAAATAACTCGCTAACGTGGTATTCATCAAATAAAGCTGACT